>JBOHNR010000001.1:0-9633 GCA_050730755.1 Saccharimonadales bacterium (SeqCode)
CGTCACGTTCGGCGCGGCGGACGCCACCGAAGAGGAGATCGAGGCGGCGCTGGCGGCCGTTATATTAAACTGCGCATCGCCATGGGCAAGGGCAAAAAACGCTATGATAAGCGCCAGTCAATAAAAAAGCGCGAAGAATCGAGGCGACTAAATACTTTGAAATATCATTAAGCATTTTTAACAGAGGTCAGATTTGCTTTAGACTAGGCTAACGGCATATAATAGAATTTCAAGAAAAAGGAGACTGAGTGAGGATCGCAATGATGGTCCGAGGCTATCTTCCTGCCCCAGGACCCGACGATATCGTCTATGCTCCGATTGAGATAGCCATAGAAATCAGCGAGGGACTAGCCCGTCGCGGTCACCAAGTCGACTTTTACGGACCAAGCGGTACCAGGTTAAACGTACCGGTCCGAACCCGAGGCGTTCGGGCCCTGGTTCATGACGCAGATGAGTTCCATAAGCTACTAGCTAGCGTCGATCTACTGACTCACTATATTCCCGGCCTCTGGGATCAATACTTAAGCAGCGAGATGTTTAAGCGGGCGGCCAAAGGCGAATATGATCTACTTCATTTTCACCACCCTGAAGCGGCGATGCCTTTTGCCGGCCTTTTTCCAACAGTACCGGTGGTTTATACCTTGCACGATCCAATTCCTGGCTGGCTCCAGGAAACCTTTCAGATGTTTCATACACCAAACCAGTTTTATATATCAATCTCCAAAAACCAACGTCGTCCAGCCCCGGAATTAGCTTTCGCGTCGACTATCTATAACGGCATCGATCTAGGCGAATTCCCCTATTCCCGGCAGCACGATAACTACCTGCTATTCGTCGGCCGGATTGTACCCGAAAAAGGCGTCCATAAGGCAATTGAGGTGGCTAAAAAGACTGGCCACCGCCTAGTTATTATCGGCCCGACCTACGAAGATAAGATTGACTATTTTAACACTAGGATAAAACCCCACCTGAGTAAGCAAATCGAGTATTTAGGCTTTATTGACCACCGCAAGCTAAAAAAACACTTCCAACACGCCAAAGCCCTGTTGTCGCCGATTCAATGGGAGGAACCATTCGGGCTGACGATGGTCGAGGCTATGGCCAGCGGCACGCCGGTGATTGCGTTTAACCGCGGTTCGGTACCGGAGATAGTCGCTGACGGTGAAACAGGCTATATCGTCGACAGTTTAAAAGAAATGGTCGAAGCGGTCGGCAAAGTTGACAAAATCAGCCGGCGAGCCTGTCATGAGAGGGTTGTCGAGTGCTTCTCGAACGAGAAAATGATTGACGGCTACGAAGCGGCATTTAAGAAAATCATTAAAGAAATGTCCCGTCCAGTTCTGCCAAGCAACCTGATAGGTCTAAAATCGCAGCGCTACGTCAGGTCAAAGATCAAGAAGTGGCTTTAAGACCCGAAGGCAGTTTCGGTTGTCGATAGTATAATTTGAATTGTGATTAAAGCCGAATACCTGCTGTTTATAAACCGGATCGAGATTGACGCCAATAAGAGGGTCAACCTAAGCGGCGTTTCCGAGCGAGCTTATACGCCGAACGTACCAGTCAAGGTAACCGAGCTTAAATTAATTGTCCGGCTGGTGACATCAGATAATAAACCGATCCTAAAAAAGCCAATTAATATAAAAGTCGGCTTCAACCTCAAGGGCCAGGAAACTTCTAAGATCGAAGTACCTCAAATAGTTAACATTGAAAAAGACACCGGTTGGGTGCCTGTATTTGATATCAGCTCGGTCATTTTCCCCGATTATGGCAATTACCAAGTTAGTTTTTCGGTTAACGGTAAAGAGCTAATCAGCCGAGTTTTTTCGATTAAGAGCCAAAGGGAACTATCCGAAACCTAGATAAGCTGGCCAGATTCGCTCAGAAATGTAGCCTGTATACTAATAGTTATGCCATACCGAAAAGCCTCAGCCTTCCCGCCAGGGCTAACTGTTTACCAGATTTATCCCAGAAGTTTTAAAGATAGCAACAATGACGGTATTGGCGATCTGCTAGGTATTATTAGTAAGCTCGACTACATTAAAGACCTCGGTGTTGATGCCATTTGGCTTTGCCCAATTTTTCCCTCGCCGATGGTTGATTTTGGTTATGATATTTCCGAATACCAAGACGTTGACCCGATCTTTGGCAACTTGAGCGATCTTGAGCGCTTAATTGAACAAGCCCATAAACGCGGTATCCGGATTTTGCTTGACCTGGTCGCCAACCATACGTCTGACCAACATGAGTGGTTTAGACAATCTAAAAGTTCCAGAGATAACCCAAAGCGCAGTTGGTATATCTGGCGAGACGGGCAAACAGGCGACCAGCCGCCCAATAACTGGCTGGCTTTATTTGGCGGCTCAGCTTGGGAATTCGATCCTCTAACCCGCCAATATTACATGCACTCCTTCGCTAAACAGCAACCAGACCTAAACTGGCAAAATGAAGAAGTCCGTCAGGCGATTAAACAGGTTATGAATTTTTGGCTAAAAAAAGGCGTTGATGGTTTCCGGATGGACGCCGTTAACTTCTACGCTAAAGACCCGTCATTTTCTGATGATCCGGTTAATCCGGCTTTCAACGCCCACCGGGATAGCCCCTACGACCAGCTACTCCATTACAAAAGTATGGGACAGCCCAAAATGTTTGACTATCTTAGAGAGCTGACCGGGGTCTTGGAGAGCTATGGCGACCGCTTCATGATTTTGGAGGCTAGTTTCAGTATCCTTTTTGACGTTACCAGTTATATAAATTTTTACCGAAATACCGATACCCGTGTAGCATCACCCTTTAATTTTATTGACTTATACCTACCCTGGGATGCCATAAATTTTCAACGCTTCATAAATGACTTCCAAGGCCGGATGCTGCCCAGTTATACGCCAGTCTACATGACAGGCAACCATGATCGGCCGCGCTTGGCAACTCGAATTGGGGCTGATTCAATTAAGGCGGCGGCTGTCTTATTCTTAACTTTACCAGGTGCTTCAGTAATTTATTATGGCGAAGAAATCGGCATGGAAAACAGCGATATAGCTATCAGTCACACCCAGGATGTTTACGAGAAAAACATACCTGGCCTGGGCTTAGGCCGTGACCCTGAGCGAACGCCGATGCAATGGTCGAACGCCCCTAACGCCGGCTTCTCAGGCCATGAGCCATGGCTGCCCATCGGCCAAAACTACCTTGATTGTAATGTCCAAGCGGAAATACAAGTTAAGAACTCAGTTCTTAACTTGTATAAAGTCCTGGTATCTCTTAGGTCTGGTTCAGATGCAATCAGCAAGGGAACTTACCAGCCCTTAGAGCTAACCCATCCGGACTTACTCGGTTTTATTCGAGAATATAAGAGGCATAAGCTGGCAATTGTTATAAACTTCTCGAAAGCTCACCCGGCACCGTGCATTGTTAACGGAAAATTAATCCTTTCAACATATGGCGAGTCAGTTGCGCAAAATTTATTACAACCACTGGAAGCAAGGATTTTAGAGCTGGACTGATATTTCTTAGTAGCCAAAAACAGATGACATTGTCAGATCAAAAAGAGTTCTATATAATCCCTTCTGCGATCTGAAAACCGAGCTTTCAAGAAAAACCGTCGCTAAGTGTCAGCTTAATATTCCGGGGTAGCTCAGTGGTAGAGCGAGGGACTGTTAATCCCCAGGTCGCTGGTTCGAATCCAGTCCCCGGAGCCAGACCAAGCACTAACAGAGGTAGACCGAGTTCCTAGACCGGTCTTTCTTTATTTTTGGCATCTTCTTCTTAAAAACCCACCTCTGTTGTCGGTTCGAACCCAGTCCTCATATTGTCATAAGTGGTTGGAACTGTTCAAATGGCTTCAATTTATCTATTTACTCCTGCTATTACGTTCCGGAACCGACCAGTTCGCCCTACGGCGGCTGAGCAGCCGAAAAGCCGACCGGGTTCCATGACGGGCAGTATTAATTAACGTCCGCAATAATCTTTCTGGCTAATTCCTGCAACTTGGTATTAGGTAAGTCCTGAATATCACCGTAATGATGTTCCCACTTTTTGCCCCGATGATAGTAGGTGGCATTGCTGCCGTATTTTTTGAAAAAACTGTTGATACTTTCGACATAATTACCGCCGACAAAGTTATTTTGCGCAAACGAAATAAAAACTTCGCTTTTACCCTTTTTGTTAACAATAAAATCCTGTTTAAAGTAAGGCTGTTGCTTCTTAACAACGTTCACAAGGTCTACATACCAGAGTCCAATAATTTGATCTTCATGAAGTGGATGAGTCGATGGAGCATGCGATGTAATGAGATAAGGTATCTTTCTAAAACGTCTAGGGTGACGAAGCTTGAGAGAATTTCTAAAATCTTTATTCTTCTCAATCCAATCTAATAACTGGTCCGATAGCTGATAATGATCGTGGTCATAAAAAGCTCTTATTGCTCCTGAAAAGAAGATTTCAAAGTTTTTAAACAGCCATATCTGTAACCTTTTCATTAATAAATTGTAGCCGTTTTTAACTTAGGCGTACAATACGACTATGAATTCAGTTAGGGCTGGCGTTAAATTCTGTTCAAATTGCGGCAAGAAAGTCAAAGCTACAGACAAGTTTTGCGCATTTTGTGGCTCAAAAATATCCAGTACTGCTACTAAATCACAAAAGGTAGCATATAGAGCTTTAGAAATCTACAATTTAAAAGGAGAACAACAGAAAAAGATTACCAGTTTACTTCCAGCACAAAGCTGGACGATGTTAAGTTTTTTTGCAAAGCAATATACAGACGTATTCTCTAAGGAATTCGGATGCACTGAAGATGTTTTAAAAAAACTGTTCGACAGTTTCAACACAGCATTTGCTATAGGTTTATTCATTTGGATAGCTGAACAGGAAATCAACCATAACGAAATAGTATTTCGACGAGTTCGTTTCGATGGAGACAAAAAAATAAAAGAGTATGACAGCTTTGTCAACGAGTGGAACAATGTTGTGAATGTTTCGTACGCATCTGACCAAATTCTTCCGGGAGAATCCAGATACGCAATTGGTGTATTCGGTAAAATTGCAACAAATGTCGTTTACGATGATATGGAAACCGTGCTTAGTGACAAAGAATATGAACGTTATCGTGAAGCAATTCCCGATGCAATTCTCAGGGGCTACTTATTATATGTGTTCTTTGATGGGGTTGATTGATTTCGGTATTTTAAAATGAGGGGCGTTCGAATCCAGTCCCCGGAGCCAGACCAAGCACCAACAGGGGTAGACCGGGTTCTAGAGATCGGTCACTCTTGGGTTTAATAGGAGCTGTGGAGTATCACGACTCATATGAAAATACTGCATCAAGACAAGTCGGGTAAGTGGACGATTGCTTTTGTCAAGAATTACGCTAATGAAGCCGAGCTACAGGATCTGTTGGCAAACGATATTAACATCCTGCCCCTAGACGAAATTGGCTACGAAGAGCCTTTTGTCACGATTGGCAAAGAAGTCGGGTTACATGGCAATTCACTTGACCTTATGGCCATCAGCCCCTCAGGGCAGATCGCAGTAGTAGAAACAAAACTCGGTAAGAATCCGGAGGTTAAGCGAGAAGTGGTAGGCCAATTGCTAAGTTACGCTGGTAGTCTCTGGAATAAGCAATACGAAGATCTAGAACGCTATTTCGCGAAGTATTTATTGGGGACGGAAAATCCTTTCAAGGGTAGTTTGGTTAAGTATGTACAGGAAAAATGTCCTGTCGATGGATTTTTAGAAACGAATTTTAAGCAGAAAACGACTGAAAGATTGATGAGTGGAGCTTTTACGCTTCTAATTGTAGTTGACTCCGCGAATCCTGAGTTGAGGGACATTGCCAATTATCTAAATGATCGCACTGGTGCCGGAATTGATTTTTATGTGATTGAGGTCGAGCGAGTTGAGGCACAAGGTAACATCCTCCTAGTTCCGAGACTGGTTAATCCGCCCCGCAAATCAGTTACAACTAGAGTTGCTGGTAGTAAGGCAGGCGACCCATATGACCGAACACCGATTTCCAAAGAAAGCTTTCTTGGAATGCTTGATTCGCCAGCTGATCGAAAATTAGCGGATAAATTATTACACGCTTTTGAGCACCATGCGCTTATTAAGATGGTTTGGCGTAAGACCGGTTTTTCAATCCAAGTGCCCATCCCAGAGGCCAAAGATTATCCGGTAAACTATAGTTTTTTCTTATTTCATCGAGGCCATGACGGCCAATCGGCGGGAGCACGGTTGGGTATGGGCTATCCGGAAGATGCTTGGCGCCTAGTACCCGCGATCCATCCGAAAACCAAGGATTATCGGGACTTCTACACTGCTATTAAGGGTTATCGCGGTGGCAGGATCGGAGATCTTACGGTTTTTGACGATAAGGTAACAAAAATGTTTGTAGACAAAATCGGTACTACGGCAAAAAAGATAACAGAACATAAATAGCAAAGTTTTACGGAAAACCTAAGAAATAATCAGGCTACTAAAATGGTTCAAGACCGGCAGGCTGAGCCAAGCATAAACAGCACGTGCTAAACTTATAAACTATGAGCAATAGTATTTCATTCACAAGAAACCTAGTGAAAGGTAGGATAGCAGAAACTATCTTTGCGCAGATGTTTAGAGATAATGAGGACTACACAGTACTAGATTTTGGATACGAAAAAGTAGTACCTCAATTAGTTGGACAGAATTATAACCATAGCAATCCAGTCATTGAAAGCCTCCGCGTCGCGCCCGACTTTGCTGTAATAAATAAAGACACTAAGGAAGTGAGACTTATTGAAGTCAAGTATCAGTACAAAATAGACAAATATAGAATTTTAGATTACGCAAGAATAATGCATGCGTCATGGAATCCTTCTTACTTGTTTATTGCAACACTTGATGGTTTTTATTTTGATGAGATTAATAAAATTATACAAAAAGACGGCGCAATATCAGAACTAAAAGAAATTTCATCTGAAACTCAATCTAATTACTTACAAATTCTAAAGGATTTCGAGAATCAGCAATCATCAGCATAGTAAAGTCAAAGGTCCGAAGTACATCCACTAATATGAGCCAATGCCATATATTTGAATATAAATCCACTTAGCATTCACGTTACAAGATTTTTACCTTATTATTAGTCCATGCCCAAACTTAAAAGCGGATCTTCATGGTATGCTAACCATTTTAATAACACCATAAGACTCATCGTCTTCATTATTTTATTTGCCGTTGCGGTAGTACTTTATAACTACTTTATCCACCATGTATTTAAAACCAAACAGCACTTCTTTACATATTTCATAATTGCATGGCTTGTACTTACTTATATTATTCTGCCTCGAGTCTATAGGTTGCTTTCTAAAATCTTCCTGCCTAATTATTTCATCGGTCGTACACGAACAGGTGACGGTATGCTAGGCGACCCAGTTAATCTGGCTATCATTGGTAGCGAGAATGAACTATTTGACGGAATGACCTTAGCTGGATGGAAACGAGCCGATAAGCTAAACTTAAACTCTTCTTTACGAATGATTTACTCGGCAGTATTAGGAACTCAATACTCTAGCGCTCCGGTTAGTCCGCTGTTTCTCTTTGGAAAGAAACAAGATCTCGCGTTTGAAAAAGATGTTGGAGGTAATCCAAGAAAGCGTCACCATGCTCGCTTTTGGAGAACACCTAAAAATTGGTGGCTGCCAGGTGGGTATAAAATTGATTGGCTAGGCGCTGCCACGTTTGACAAAAACGTTGGACTATCTCTTTTTACTGGCCAAGTTACGCATAAAATCGACTCTAACGTCGATAAAGAACGTGACTTTGTCGTCATTGGACTAAAGAAAAGAGCTAAGGGAATTAACTGGGTTAGGCATTTCACTTCAAGTTATAACTCACGCAGCGGTGGCGGTGATTTTATTCACACCGATGGATCTATGCCATTCATTAGGCTTAAATAAAGCTATCTTAGTTTAAGACCAACAGGCTGAGCCAAGGCTAACTAAATTATGAAGTTAAAAAATGATCTAACAAGTAGCCAATTCTTGCTATAATTTAGACGACTTGCAACTAGATCTAGGAGTAGAAATATGCAGAAAAAAATTACACCAAATTTGTGGTTTGACGGAAACGCAAAGGAAGCGGTCGAGTATTACATATCGGTATTTCCAGGCAGTAAAGTACTGTCCACGGCATATTACCCAGGTAGTACAGATGAAGGATTAGCTGATTTTCAGAAAGATATGGCTGGCAAGGAACTTGTTATAGAGTTCGAACTTAATGGCCAGCGTTTTATGGCCATTAACGCAGATTCAACATTCAAGTTCAACGAATCAATATCATTCGCAATTAGCTGTGAAGGCCAGAAAGAAATTGATTACTACTGGGAAAAGCTTTCGAGCGTTCGTGAATCAGAACAGTGCGGATGGTGTAAAGATCAATTCGGCTTGAGTTGGCAAGTTGTTCCAAAAAATATGGCTGAGCTAATGGAACGTCCTCAAGCCTATGCCCATATGATGCAGATGAAAAAGCTTATAATTAACGGCTTCTAAGATTGTAAATTTTCTATTAAATAAAGCTTGTTAGAATTCAAGACCGTAAGGTTGAGCCAAGTTCGAAGCTCGTACGTATGGGGTATTAAGACTATTTATTCGAACTTTGGTATCATTAGACTATGGCAGATATGACCAAGTATCCTACCGACCTAAAATACCCTGAGCAACAGAGTGCAGAAGACCAAAAACAACCTCGTAAAAGATCACCTTTATTCTGGGTTGGCGTCGTAATAGTAATCATAGTTTTATTATTAGGCGTAGCGACATTACTAAAACACATCCTATCTCATCAAGGTACAGTTACCTCAGTAAGCTCTACCAGTATTACGATTAAGCCGTCAGATGAAGGGAGCGTAGAAAAATTTATTACTACAAACAAGACTAAAGAGCAAAGCGCATCAAATAAATCTCCCACCGCTTATAACGCAAAAGATATACATGATGGCGAAGTAATAACGGTAGTTACAGACGGCCCAGGCTCAAAACAAGCGGGAGTTATATTGCTGTATGCTCAACCTTAACTATTCGAAACGTGTTTAAAGACTGCGAGCCTCGAATTTATTCAAGAAATATCTGATCAACTCTAGAATATTATAATCTTACATCCATTATGTATACTAATTAAGGAATGGCAGGGGAAGCGCGAGAAAAGTGTGCGGTTGGCGGGATTTTATTAGTCAACGACGAAACTAACCTAGCTTCAGCGCACCTTTACGAAGTCCTCTTTGCTCTCCAGCACCGCGGGACAGAAGCGAGCGGTATGGCCACTAAAGACCCAGGGTCTCCTCTCGAGTCGCACCGAGATGTTGGCATGGTACGTGATGTCTACGATAGGGAAATTATTACCCGCTTAAGTGGTAGGCTAGCAGTCGGGCATAACCGCTACTCAACGTCAGGCAGCAAAGTTAGACACCATCAACCTGTAATTGATGAGGATCTAGGGTTAGCAATGGCCCATAACGGTAACATCCCTGATACAGCGGCAATGGATACTTTCTTAGAAAAGTATAACTTACTTTATAACCATCTAAATGACTCCGAAAAAATGGGCCTTACAATAGCACAGTTTATGCATATGGGTCACGATCTACCCACGGCTATAGAGAAT
>JBOHNR010000002.1:0-102129 GCA_050730755.1 Saccharimonadales bacterium (SeqCode)
GTGTTTGGGCCTACCATCGTCCACATGAAGCAACGATACAGCCGGCTCCACCGGTTGACCCGGAAAACTAACATTCATATCAGTATTCATGATAACTCATCTAATATTGGATTAACAACCTAAAAAAGAGCTGAATTGAAAGAGATAATCCAGCCTATATATTATGATAACCCTATAATACTAGCTATAATATACTAATATAACAGTCGATAATTTATTAAAAATACGGCTAACCTAATGAGCGAAGATTAGGTAACTGATTAAGCAAACCTTATAATAATTTAAAGTTATGACGACGAGACTCTTAGTCGATAAGATAAAACCCGCTCAAGGTTTTTCGTATATGCTGCACTTAGGCTTGGTGTTGCTTTTGCCGATCATAACGCTTATTTTAGTTAAACTGCAAGGCGGTTTTGTTCAGCTGGCTCTAAGTCTAATTTTGTTAAGTAAATGGCGTATGTTAGCTGTCAGACCCCGCTTTTGGCCAGCCAGTATCCGTGCGAATGCGGTTGATATTATTGTTGGCTTGTCGGTCGTTTTATTCATGGCAAATAGTCTTAATGGCTATTTGCAGCTGTTGTGGGCCTCTTTATATGCTGTCTGGCTATTAGCCATCAAACCTGCCACTGGTACTCTAATGGTTGCCACTCAAGCTATGGTTGGTCAATTATGCGGCTTAATGGCGCTTTTTTTGGTCTGGTCAGCAGGTCCTTTATACGGCTTAATTTTTGTTTCTGGCATCATCTGCTATCTGTCAGCTAGGCATTACTTTGATGAATTTGATGAACCTTACGCTAAGTTACTTTCTTATTTGTGGGCTTATTTCGGCGCAGCACTTGTCTGGGTACTGGGCCATTGGCTGTTATTTTACGGTGTTATTGCTCAGCCAACGCTAATTTTGAGCTTAGTGGGTTACGGACTGGCCGTACTCTATTATTTTGATCACACTAACCGCTTAAATAGCAGTTTACGACGACAGTTTTTATTTGTTATGGCAGCTAGCCTGATCGTCATTTTGGTATTTTCCGATTGGGTTAATAAAGTAGTATGAAGGGTTAAAATATGTCAAAAGATACTGAAACCTCTGACAGCAACGAGCAAATTGATAATAAGGAACACTCAGTTAGCTCAACTTCATCGTTACCGTATATGAGCCGGCTACCGGCTGTCGATTTTCTCAGGAGCAAGTGGCCGGCTCAGAAACCTCAATTGACTAACATAGTTCCAAAAATCTTCATCGTAATCATTGTCTGTGTAGTGGTCGGTTTCGGGGCTGGCTGGCTAGGCGCCGGTTTTCGATCAAACCCTAGTAATAATGAAATCTTTAATGGCACGTTAAGCCCGCAAAAGGAAGTTGTTACAAGCGAGAGTCAGCTGATTACGAGTATTGCTCAAACGGTCGGGCCGAGCGTTGTATCAGTTAATGTGACGTCGACAACTTCCAGCCCTAACGCTAATGGTCTTCTTGGGCTGGAAGGACTACCAGAAACCGAGCAAAGCGCTGGTACCGGCATCATTCTAACCTCGGCTGGCCTGGTTATCACAAATCGACACGTTGTGCCCGAGGGAACAACCAGTGTTAGTGTAACGTTATCTGATGGTTCGCAGCTTAATAATGTTTCGGTACTGGGTGAAACAAGCCAAAACAGCAGTTTGGACATTGCCTTTTTAAAAATCAATAATCCTGATGGCCACACTTTAATCCCGGCCGTACTGGGCAATTCATCATCGGTCCAAGTCGGCGAAAGCGTCGTGGCCATTGGTAATGCTCTAGGTCAATATCAGAATACCGTAACCTCTGGTATTATCTCGGGATATGGGCGAAGTGTGCAGGCCAGTGATGCGAATAGCAGCCAAGGTACTGAAAACTTGGAGGATCTATTTCAAACTGATGCGGCCATTAACGAAGGTAACTCAGGCGGCCCGTTGGTTAATATGAACGGCCAAGTGATTGGTATTAATACGGCTATCGCCAGTGGTGCCCAGAATATCGGCTTTGCCATACCTATCAATGACGTTAAAGGTTTGATTCAACAGGTGGAGAGTACTGGTAAACTCCAGCAGCCTTACCTTGGTGTCTATTACATCCCTTTAACTAGCGACTTAGCCCAACAATATAATTTAAGCGTAAGTCGAGGGGCTTGGATTCCACCCTCCTCAGTTCTTGGCCAAGATCCAATTATTGCTGGCGGCCCGGCGGCCAACGCCGGTCTGAAAGGCGGCGATATTATCACTCAAGTTGGTGGCACCTCCGTCGACCAAAATAACAGCCTGACAGCCTTGATTAATCAAGATCAGGTTGGTCAAACTGTTAATTTGACTGTCATTAGGAAGGGCAAGACTATCCACGTCAATGTTACTTTGGCGGCCGAGCCGGCTGGTAGTACCAGCAGCTAAGGCAGTCTAGCAAATAGCTGAATAAAGTCTTCTGTTCTTTGAAGTCCGAAATCGTTATCTTTGGCTATAGAGATAAGGTCTGAATGCTGGGGAGGCATCGACTCGGTTAGAAGAAAAATTGGGACTTGACCATATTTTTTTAAATGTTTAAACAATTCTCGATAGATATCAAGGCCGTCCTGGCCACCAAAAATAGCAATCCGTGGCTCCCTAAGTGCCGCTGGGTTAATTTGGAAGCTATCTGGTACATAGGGCAAATTACATAAAAGAACCAAAGTCTTTGGCTGAATAGCGGCGAGAGGTTCTAGCAAATCACCCTCCAAGAACTTAACCCGGGCTTTAAGCCTGAGAGCGTTTCTTCTAGCCACAACGAGGCAGTTTCGGTCAATATCCGTAGCTATAACATGAGCCCAGGGAAGTTCAAGCTTGCAGGTGATCGACAAAGCGCCAGAACCCGTTCCAATATCGGCAATGATTGTCTTTTTAGGCAGCGACAAACCTTTCACTAGCTCAATCATCGATTCTGACTCTGGCCGAGGTTCAAGCACCTGATGGTTAATATAGAACTCCCGCCCGTAAAATTCGGTCTTATGGCGGATATAAGCTATTGGCTCGTGCTCGATCCGCCTATGGATTTGTTTATCTAACTTTTGAAGAGTTTTGGTCTTTAGGGTCCTTTCCGGATGCGCCAGTAGCAGACTGCGGTTTATGCCAGTAGCATCTTCCAAGAGTACCTGGCAATCAAGTCTGGCGGTAGCGATGCCAGCTTTTTGGAGCTGGCTGGTAGCGCTTTTCAGCCAATCACCGATCGTAAGTAATGAGCTCGCGTTCATAAGTCTGAAGTCTCTCGACCAAGTCGTCAATTTCGCCGTTTAGGGCACTAGGAATATTACTGCGTGAATAACCAATCCGGTGATCGGTAATACGATCTTGAGGAAAGTTGTAGGTCCGGATTTTTTCGCTTCGATCGCCGGAGCCTATCAACTTTTTTCGGGCATCAGACAATTGTTTTTGTTCTTCTTCAAGCTTCAAGTTTAGTAAACGGGCGCGCAAGACCCCCAGTGCCATATCTTTATTTTTGATTTGTGATTTTTCGTCTTGGCAGGTGACGACAATTCCAGTCGGCAAATGGGTAATACGAACCGCTGAGTCAGTCGTGTTGACGCTCTGGCCGCCATGCCCCGACGAACGATAAACGTCTATCCGAAGGTCATTCGGTGATATCTCGACATCGGTTTCCTCAGCTTCAGGTAAGACGGCTACAGTTACCGTTGAAGTGTGTATACGGCCCTGGCTTTCGGTTACGGGTACTCTTTGGACACGGTGGACACCAGCCTCGAATTTCAAGTTTTTGTAAGCATCGACCCCATGGATGGCAAAAATAATTTCTTTATAGCCACCTGCTTCACCAGGCGAATCTGTAATAATCTCAGTACTATACTGATGAGTTTCAGCCCAACGGCTATACATTCGATACAAATCACCCGCGAAAAGACTGGCTTCATCGCCTCCAGCGGCGCCTCGGATTTCAATAATGACGTCGCGGTCGTTGTTCGGGTCTTGGGGCGTCAAAGCTTCGATCAGTTTTTCTTCATTATCGTTCAACTTTTTTTCCAGATTTTCCAATTCACTGATAGCCATTTGCTGTAATTCGGCATCGTTATTGCTTCTTAGGGTTTCGGCTGAAGTTTTATCACGTAAAAGCGAATTATGCTCGTCGAAAAGAGCAATGACCTGCGCAAGTTCACTGCGCCTCTTGGCTAACTTAGGGTAAGTCTTGTCGCTGAAAATAGCCGGGTCCCGCAAGCGTTCCTCTAGTTCAACCATTTCGCGGCGCAAAATTTGTTCTTTCTTGTTCATTGTCTGGTGGAAATTATATAAACAAAAACCACTGCACGAACTTAGATGACAATGGTTTTTTAACCGAGAATATATCTAATCGTTACCATTATCTTCGGACGTTTCTTTGGCAGCAACTTTCTCGGCTTTAGCAGCTCGTCGTTTAGCTTGCTTCTTAGCGCTTGCTGTTCGGCCCTCGCGGGCGGCCAAGCCTGCAGCTGTTCGAGCTTTAAACTTATCAACCCGACCCTCGATGTCGATTATACGCTCTTCGCCAGTGAAGAAGGGGTGCGAACTGCTGCTGATATGAACTTTAACTAGCGGGTACTCGGTGCCGTCCAGACTGATAGTATTAGTCGTAGCTACAGTTGAACGCGTCAAATAAGTCGTGTTGGTATTAAGGTCTTGAAACACGACTAAACGATAATTATTAGGATGCAAGTCTTTCTTCATAACTTCGAAGATTGTATCTGTTTCAGAGTAAAATGTCAAAGGAATACTGTTTTTTCATGAACAGTTTTAGGGTTCTTGCTAAGAAAAGTTCTATCTGTTATTATTGAACAGTTGTTAATTAAGCAGGTTGGGGTTTAATCCTCTTTACGATTTTTGCTTTGAAGGCATCGTAGAGCTCCCAATCGAAGAGAAAGGATTCTTATATGCCTACAGAAGTCGATATCAAAAAACTGTTAGAGGTTGGAGCGCATTTTGGCCATAAAACCAGTCGTTGGCACCCTAAAATGGCGCCTTATATTTATGGCAAACGCAACGGCGCTCATATTATTGACCTTGTGCAAACGGTAACGGAGTTAAATAAAGCGTTGGCTTTTTTGTCCGAAACTTCAACCGCGGGCAAGCAAATTCTAATAGTTGGCACCAAACGCCAGGCTCAAGAAATTGCCAAAAAATTGGCTGGGGAAACCAAAATGCCTTATGTCACCGAACGTTGGCTAGGTGGCATGTTAACTAATTGGAATACAATTGGCGGCCGGGTTAAACACTTAAAAGAACTTGAAACACGCATGGCATCAGGTGAGCTAGCGAGTAAATACTCTAAACTTGAAGTTCAACGTTTTCAAGAAGAAATTGATCAACTGAACGTTTTATATAGAGGCGTTAAAGAGCTTAATGAGCACCCCGGCGCTATTATTATTTTTGATATTGTGCACGATTCCAATGCAGTTCGTGAAGCCCGTAAAATTCATCTGCCAATAGTGGCAATAACTGATACAAATGCCGATCCAAGCCTTGTCAATTACCCAATACCCTGTAACGATGACGCCATCAAGACCCTTCAACTAATAGCTGATTACATGCAATCGGCAATAGTGGAAGGGAAGACTAAATCTAAGAAGACTGTAGATAAGGCCGTAACTTAAATTGTCTAAGGGGAAAAATTATGGCCATAGACATCGATTTAATAAAGAGACTTAAAGACCTGACTGGCGTTGGTCTAACTGATGCCAAAACTGCTTTAGAGGAATCTAACGGTGATTTTGATAGAGCCCTCAGCGCTATGCGCAAAAAAGGACTTACAAAGGCTGAAAAAAGAGGCGAGCATGAAGCTAGGGAGGGAATTATTGGTACCTACAACCACGATAACCGGATTGGTGTTTTGGTGGAAGTTAACTGTGAGACAGCTTTTGTAGCCCGCAACGAACTTTTCACTGACCTAGTTAAGGACATCGCTATGCATATCGCAGCATCCAATCCAGAATATGTCAGCCAGACTAGCATTCCGACTAAAATACGCCAAAAAATTACTGCTGAGTTTAACGACAAAAACGAGTCTGGAGGCAAACCAGCGGACATAGCGGCCAAGATCGTCGAAGGCCAGGTTCAAAAATATTTCTCCGAGCGATGTTTACTTAGTCAACCGTTTGTCAAAAACCCAGATCAAACTGTTGAAGCATACCTTAAAGTTCACATTGCTCGCCTGGGCGAAAATATTGTTATTCGCCGCTTTAAACGCTTTGCGCTCGGTGAAATGGTTTAATGCTTTATGAATCCTAGTCAGTACGTAGATAAAGTACCAGGAAAGTTAAATGGCTTAGTCTTACGTTTCCAAGATGAGCTTAAAAAAATACGGACTGGTCGAGCCCATCCGAGCATGCTGGACGGGGTCTTAGTAGCAGCTTATGGCACCCAGATGCCGCTTAACCAGATAGCCACCGTTGTAGTCCTAGAAGCGCAACTGCTCCAGATTACGCCGTTTGACCCAAATAACCTTCAGCTAATTGCCAGCGCCATTAGGAATAATCAATCCCTGGGGCTTAACCCGACCGACGATGGGCGGGTAGTCCGAGTAGCTGTTCCTTTGCTAACGGAAGAGCGTCGTCGAGACCTTACTAAGCAGGTTGGTCAAAAACAAGAGGAGTGCATGGTCTCCCTGCGTAACGTTCGCCACGAAGCTATAAACGTTCTGGACAAAGCTAAAAGGGATAAACAGGTCAGTGAAGACGATGCCAAGCGTTTAGAACGACAAGTCGACGACTCCATGAATAAAGCCAGGGAGGCCGTTGAAAACACTGCCAAAAGCAAAGAACAAGAGATAATGACTGTTTAGTACGATTAGAGTTGATACAATAAAGGATAATAATGCAAAACATAAATTCGAGTGTCCCAACCCATCTTGGCCTGATTCTGGATGGTAACCGGCGATGGGCCAAAGAACACGGTTTAACGGTCGCCGAAGGTCACAGGCAAGGCTACTTGAATCTTAAAACTATTACCCGGGCAGCTCTCCGCCGGGGGATAAAGTATCTTTCGGCTTATGTTTTTTCAAGCGAGAATTGGCAACGCGACAAAACCGAAGTTCGTGACATCATGAGATTACTGACTTGGGTGTTAAGGCATGAGGTCAAAGAGCTTCACAATGAAGGTATTCGCCTGCGGTTTATTGGCTCTAAAGTTAAGTTTGGAGCAGCTATGATGAGGGCGATTTTGCATGCTGAAGAGCTGACGAAGGATAACACTCGAGGTACACTGTTGCTTTGTCTCGATTACGGTGGTCAGCAGGAAATTGTCGAAGCCATTAAGCGGATTGCCTCTTCCGGTATTGATCCTGAGGACATTACGCCGGAACTGATTACCCATCATTTATACGCTCCTGATATTCCGCCTTTAGACCTTGTGATTCGAACTTCTGGCGAACAGCGCCTTAGTAACTTTATGATTTGGGAAGCTGCTTACAGCGAGCTTAGTTTTAGTAAAACCAACTGGCCAGATTTTAGCGAGCAAGACTTGCAGGTAGCTTTAAACGACTATGCCAAGCGCAACCGAAGGTTTGGCAGTTAAGTGTGCGGAACTTTATAGTCTAATATGTCGACGATTTTGCTAATTGCTGGCCTAATCTTGTTTCTTGGGTTAGTCGTCGTTCACGAGTTTGGCCACTTCATTATGGCCCGTCGGGGCGGTGTGGGAGTAGAGGAATTTGGCCTAGGCTTTCCACCTCGCTTATTTAAAAAACGGACTAAAAATGGTTGGTTGTTTACTGTTAATTTATTGCCTCTAGGCGGATTCGTAAAACTGAAAGGGGAGCATGATACTGACACTGAAAAAGGTAGCTTCGGTGCGGCTAGCGTAGCTGTAAAAACCAAAATTATGGCAGCTGGGGTAACTATGAATCTTATAGCTGCCTTTGTCCTACTAACTCTTTTGGCATTAGTTGGCATGCCTCAGTTAGTCAATAACCAGTTCACGATTAAAAGTGATTCAACGTATGTTCAGCGTGCTCAAAATTATATTTCTGTAGGGTCAGTTGAAAGCGGCTCACCGGCCGCAAAAACGGGGTTAAAGACGAACGATACCATTATGGCACTCGGTCCAGTGTCTCACTTGGTCGAGATCAAGAACATCAACAACTTACCAACCTTAACTAAGCGATACGCTGGCCAAACGGTTGAGGTTGAATATAAGCAAAATAACTCTGGTCCCATAAAATACAAAATTATTACTCTTCGCAGCCTTGCGGTCGTTAAAGCAGCCCAGGCAGCTGGTAAGCAGATTGGTTATTTAGGAGTTAGTGTTGATGAGACTCAAACCGGTTTAAACTTGATTCGATCGACTTGGTCAGCGCCGATCGTCTCGGCTGGGCTGATTAAGCAGTTCACAGTTTTAACCTTTGAAGGTTTAGGTAAGGCCTTAGAAGGCTTAGGTAGCACAATTGCGGGAGCGGTATCTGGTAACACCCAAGCCAGACAAGCCGGCCTAAACCAGGCTTCTTCAGAAGTCGTTGGTCCGGTTGGAATTTTCTTTGTCTTTAAAGATGGCAGTGTGCTCGGCTATAGGTTTGTTTTGATGATCGTGGCGATATTGTCTTTAGTCCTGGCAATAATGAATATTTTGCCAATTCCGGCCCTAGACGGCGGTCGTTTATGGCTAATACTAATCACCCGGGCGATTAAAAAACCATTGAGTCCTCATCGCGAAGAAATCATCAACGCGACAGGATTTGTCTGCCTGATGTTATTAGTTGTTTTAATTACCTTTTCAGATGTCAAGAAATTTCTCTAGCCCACCGGAAGGGCCTTTGGAAGCGCAAAAACCTTCCAGACAGTGGCAGCTTGCTTTAGTCGTCGTCTTTTCGACGATTGCGCTATTTTTTCTGGCTGAAATATTAGGCGGACTTCTGGTTAGTATATTTCCGGTTCTTCAGCATTGGTCACCAGCTCGAGCCAATCAATGGCTAAGCAATTCAGTTACGGCTCAGGTCGTATATGGCGTCTTAGCGGACGGTCTGATAGTTGCGGGCGTAATGGTGTTAATGAAATGGCTTCATTGGAATTGGTCAACGATTGGCTTGAAGAAACCTAAGTTGAGGCATATTGCTTACGGTCTTCTGGCGGTTGTTCCGTACTACCTACTTTATATAATTGCTATCTTTATCGCGACAACCCTTGTTCCGTCGCTAAACGTTAATCAGACCCAAAATATTGGTTTTAATTCGGTTCACGGTGCTTTCCCAATTATTTTGGCGTTTATTAGCCTTGTTATCGTGCCACCACTGGCTGAAGAGATTGCTACCAGGGGCTTTTTATATACCGGTTTGAGAAAATGGTTGCCTAAAGTAGCTTCGGCGCTCATAGTCAGTGCCTTATTTGGCGCAGCTCACTTGCCGGAAGGGGGGAGTGCTGGTCCACTATGGATCGGTGCTATTGATACCTTTACCTTGTCACTGGTACTAGTCTTTCTAAGAGAAAAAACGGGTAATTTATGGGCCGGCATCACCTTGCATGCTATAAAAAACGGTGTGGCTTTCATTAGCCTTTTCATAGTTGCTGGACGGTAAAATAAAATTAAGCTAACTCCTAGCCCAGTCAGGCTTTAATAAGACCGTAACAGACAGATTTGATGAATGACTTGAATACTTAGGCCTTATAAATAACTATGCACACAAATCAAAGGATTCGAACTTAGAAGTCAATAGTGTAGTATACAAACAGATAAATTTACGCAAAAAGCAGGCAGCATGAAACGATCGGAATTATTCACTAAAACGAGTAAAACTATACCCGCTGACGAGACAGCTAAAAATGCTCAATTACTTACTCGAGCCGGCTTTATTTATAAAGAAATGGCAGGGGTTTATGCCTATTTACCGCTTGGTTTGTTAGTAATTGAAAATATTAAAAAAATAGTACGTGAGGAAATGAATGCCATAGGTGGTCAGGAAATATTAATGACTAGCTTGCAGAGTCAAGAGCTCTGGGAAAAGACTGATCGCTGGGATGATAAACAGGTTGATGTCTGGTTCAAGTCTAAGCTCAAGAATGGTACGGAGGTTGGGTTTGGCTGGTCTCATGAAGAACAAATTACCGAGATGATGAAAAATAATATATCAAGTTATCGCGATTTGCCAGTTAAGGTTTATCAGTTCCAAACTAAGCTACGGAACGAACTGCGAGCTAGAAGCGGACTTTTGCGTGGTCGGGAATTCTTGATGAAAGATTTATACAGCTTTTCCCGGAGCCAGGCAGAGCACCGGTCAATTTATGATACTGCCACCGAAACTTATTTACGAATTTTTAAACGACTTGGTTTAGGCGGAATTACTTTTTTGACTCTGGCTTCTGGTGGTCCCTTTACGAAATTTAGCCATGAGTTCCAAACCACGATTGATAGCGGTGAGGATACGATTTACCTGGACAACGATCGTAAAATAGCCATTAACCAAGAAGTTTATAACGATGACGTAATAACTGAGCAAAAACTCGATAAGTCGAAACTTAAGAAGTTAAAAGCGACCGAAGTTGGTAATATTTTTAGCTTCGGCGATATAAAGAGTAGACAACTTGGACTTTATTTTGCCGATCAAGACGGTAATCAAAAACCAGTTATTTTAGGTTCGTACGGTATTGGCGTCAGCCGGCTGGTCGGCGTTATTGCTGAGCATTTTGCCGATGCCAAAGGTTTGGTCTGGCCAGAGGACGTAGCACCGGCTAAGATTTACTTAGCTAGTCTCGGTGACAGCGAGGCTGTCATAAAACAAGCCGATAGTATGTATTCTTTATTGACAGGCGCCAGTATTTCGGTATTATATGATAACCGTAATGTACGGCCCGGTGAAAAGTTCGCCGATGCCGATCTCATGGGTATACCATACAGAGTTGTCGTCAGTGACAACACTGTAATTAGCGGAACCTATGAGTGGAAAGCCCGTACCAGCGACGTTACGAAACAGCTAAACCAAACCGAGTTGATGAAATTACTCGGTGCTTAAAACGGCAAGGCGTGTAGGCCCTAGATAAGAAATCCAGGCTACTTAAGATGGTACGGTAAGCAGAAGGGAGAGTTTGGGTTATTATGTTGAAAAAATTGTTTCGACTAACTAAAAGTGGCGCTGAGGAGCTTAGCCAGGAGCTCGGTAAGCTTATGGCTGAGCGCAGTTTAATCGCTGAGCATATTAAATCGGCCCGTGAATTTGGTGATCTTTCCGAAAACGCTGAATACCAATCGGCCCGTCTTGAACAAGACAAGAATGAAAGTCGTATTAGCGAGGTAGAGCATATTTTACATAACCTTGAAATTATAAAATCACCCCATAGCGGCAGTCAGGTTCAACTGGGATCCACGGTCAAGTTAAGGAGTCACGCTAGTGCCACTAAGACCAAAGAATTTCAAGTTGTCGGCACGGTTGAAGCGAATCCGTTAGAAGGCAAAATTTCCGATGAATCTCCAATTGGTAGGGCTCTACTTGGTAAAAAAGTCGGCGAAGAAGTGGAAATTAAAACTACCGGCGAGAAAGCTATTTATAAGATCTCTGAGATCTCTTAAGAACTTTTCAGCTGACTTATAATTTATAAATTCTATTTATTTACCTTGAGATCGTATAAAAACTAGGCTGCTCTGCATATAATTAGGTATACTTGAGGCGATGGCAACACTTAAAGAACTTCGGGACGAGCGCCTCAGAAAATTAGAAGCATTACGAAAATTAGGCGTTAACCCGTACCCGTCCAAGGCCAATCGATCACACACTACTTCTGAAATTAACAGTCAGTTTAGTCAACTGCAAGGGGAGGGCGTCAGCGTTGTTGGCCGTGTCGAAAATATTCGCAAGTTCGGCAAAATTGCCTTTATTGTTATAAGGGATATAAGTGGTCCGCTGCAATTGTTCCTAACCCCTGATAAGATGGATAAGCTCAAAGGCGAAGAGAGTCAAATCGGCTTTGATCAGCTACCTCTTCTAGATAGTGGCGATTTTATTGAGGGCAGCGGCCAAGTTATCAAAACCCAGACCGGCGAAATATCGGTTGAAATTCGTAGATTGCGGCTTCTGGCGAAATCACTCCGACCGATGCCGACAACTCATGATGGCTTTACCCACAAGGAAGAACGTTTGCGCCGTCGTTATATAGATATGAACGTCAACCGGACTGTCCGCGACCGTTTTGTGCGGCGAAGCCTCTTTTGGCAAGCTTCTCGTCAGTACCTTCTAGATCATGGCTTTACCGAGGTCAACGTTCCTGTGCTGGAACACACGACTGGTGGTGCCGATGCAACTCCTTTCATAACGCATATGGACGCTCTCGATCAGGATTTTTACTTACGCGTTAGCCACGAACTACCGTTAAAACGTTTGATTGGCGGCGGTTTTGAAAAAGTTTTCGACATTGGCCCGAGGTTTAGAAACGAAAACTATTCTGACGAGCACCTACCCGAACACATTGCCATGGAATGGTATTGGGCGTATTCGGATTGGCGTGATGGCATCAAGTTCATGACAGAAATGTACCGTTATGTCCTAGATAAAACGTACGGCAAGTTACAATTTAAAATCGGCTCTTTTGAGGTTGATCTTAGTAAGGACTGGGAAGAGCTGGACTACACTGAACTAATTAAGAAGCATTATGGTCTAGACCCGGGCTCTTGTACGCTTGATGAAGTCAAGAAAGCGTTAACTAAGCATAAACTCGAGGTCGAAAAAACCGAGAACAAAGCTAGGGGTATCGACAAATTATGGAAAAATATTCGAAAAGATATAAGTGGGCCAAGCTGGCTGATTAATACGCCGGTCTTGATTAGCCCACTGGCTAAAATAAACCCAGATAACATAGGCACTACGCAACGTTTCCAGGCAATAATTGCTGGTTCAGAACTTGGTAATGGCTTTTCTGAGCTTAACGATCCAGTGGACCAGCTGGCACGTTTTATAGACCAGCAGCGAATGCGCGATTTAGGAGATCAAGAAGCTATGATGCTCGATATAGATTTTGTCGAGATGCTGGAGTATGGAATGCCGCCAGCTTGCGGTTGGGGATTCAGTGAGCGCGTCTTCTGGACGTTTGAGGGGGTAACAGCTCGTGAAAGCGTCCCGTTCCCGCATCTCCGTCAAGAAGTCGACGACACTACCAAGGCCATTTATCCTAATATATTAAAATAGTAGGTTAAATTTAAGTAAAAATATGGTCAATGTAACCGATGAGAAATTCCAAGAACTGATTAATCAGGCTATATCGACGCTGCCTCAGAATCATATCAACCGTCTTGAGAATGTCGCAATTTTGTATGAATATGATCCGACACCCGAGCAACGACTTAATTTGGAACTTCGTCAAAATCAGACACTATTTGGCCTCTACGAAGGGGTTCCACTATCTAAGCGGCAGGGAACAACGAAATTATTACCGGATAAGATTACTATTTTCAAGAATCCGATTTCGGCCTCTGTCAACTCAGAAGCCGCACTAAAGGAGCAGATTAGGCATACGCTCTGGCACGAAATTGCTCATTTTTATGGTCTTGGACATAACAAGATTCGGGAGCTGGAGGCCTAGAAAAATTAAATTTATCGCTTATCCACAGAAGTAAACACAAACCTTTTGGATTATGAAAAAAATATTTGACAAATTTTTTGGCTGGGTCTAAAGTTAGATATGCCATCGTGAGGTGGCAATGGAAGATAGCTTTCGGGTTATCAACCGGCAAATAGGAGCCCCCAAAAAGGCTCCTATTTGTTTTGGATAATACGTCTTGACAGTTAAAATGAGTAAATGGAACAAACTATTTTAGCCGCTGGGTGCTTTTGGGGCGTGCAATATTATTTCGATCAGGTACCTGGAGTTGAGAAGACAACTGTCGGCTATAGTGGCGGTGCCACCGAAAATCCAACTTATGAAGAAGTTTGTAGCCATACTACCGGGCATGCTGAGGCTGTGTTAGTGGAATTTAACCCTAGTAAAGTAACTTTTGAGACTCTTTGCCGGCAGTTTTTTAAAATGCACGATCCGACTCAACTTAATCGACAAGGACCAGACATTGGCTACAATTACCGCTCAGCAATTTTCTGTGTCACTGACAAACAGAAAGAAATATCCGAAAAGGCTAAAGACATTGCGCAGCTGAACTTCAAGGAGCCGATTACCACCCAAATTGAATTAGCTGGTCCGTTTTATGAAGCCGAGGCTTACCACCAGAAATATACCGAACGGACTGGCCGTGGCATGTGCCACATTCCATATGAACCTATTACTTAGAGCTTCTTAAGATGTTATAGTGCAGTTATGCTAAATATTTTCAAACCCTTATTCGATAAAAAATCAAAGATTTCAAACGAATCGCTCAAAAAGTGGAATCTTACAATAGCCTCATTAAGCTTGGTTCAGGGTGGCTTAATCCTTTTTTTGAGCGCGCCGTACAATTTGCCGGTAACTATGTTATTTTCAACTAATGATACTTTGCAAAGTAGGTTAACCGGTGGAACCGTTACAGCGCCAGCTGTTCAGCAGTTATTTACGATTAACCTTATATACCTGCCGGCTGCCTTCTTTTTAATATCGGCTGTTGCTCATTTATTAGCTGCCACGAAATATAAAACTCAATATGAGGCTGGCATAAAAAAAGGTATTAATAAGCTACGTTGGATTGAATATGCGCTTAGCTCCGGTATTATGCTAATTGTCGTCGGACTTTTAGCCGGTATGTATGATATTGGTAGTCTGTTGCTTATCTTCGTTTTGGCCGTAATAGCTTGCTTGGTCGGTTTGATGTTAGAACTTGATAACCGTCTGCGCTCCAAGAAAACAAAACTGGAGCCATTTAGTAATTTTGTTGGTGCCTTTGCTGGTGTAATACCTTGGCTGATTATCGCCTTCTATCTATGTGGAACGAGTACCTACGGTAGTGGCGTAGCACCTTATGTATACGGAGTTTATGGATCAACTCTCCTCTTGTTTGCAGCTATCGCTCTTAATTTTTATCTGTTACGAAATAAAAAAGCCAGATGGGCCGATTATTTGTGGGGTGAGCGATGGTATATGGGCTTAAGTTTGGCCGCAAAGTCCCTCCTAGCCTGGCTGGTTTTTATCTACGTTTTTCATTCTTAAGAAGTTTATAGATTGGACAAAATCACTACCTCAGCAATCATCTTAGATTTTGACGGAACAATGGTCGATAGTTTTGTTGTTACCCTGGACATTCTATATGGCCTGACTCACACCCAACCGCTTAGAAACGAGGATATCAGCCGTTTGCGCGGTACGGGTATGGTAAGGTTATTGCGTGAGCTTCAAGTACCATGGTGGCAAGTTTTCTTTTTGGCGCGGAGAGTTCGCCACTTAATGAGCAACCAGATGACCGAAATTCAACTCGTACCTGGCATCGCGGAAGCCGTAAAAGCCCTGTCCAAAAAACACAAACTATTCGTTTTGACTTCTAATAGCGCCAATAATGTTAGCTCGCTTTTAGAACGTTCTGGCATCGATTCGTATTTCACTAATATTTACGGCAATGCTAACCCTTTGCACAAAGCTCACGAACTAAGTAGGATGCTTAAGCAAAACAATTTGTCAAAAAAATTAACTTGGTATGTTGGTGATGAGCCACAAGATATTCACGCCGCTAAAGATGTTGGCATAGGATCAATTGCCGTCAGCTGGGGTTATTCGAATATTCACATACTAAAAAGTCACCGACCCGACAGACTGGTGTTTTCTCCTGATGAGTTGTTGGCTTTATTTGCAAAACAGATATCTTGACTAAGTTGAAATGCTAGAATGAAGATTATGGCTAACTGGAAATCGCGAGCCGCACCCTACAAGTCCGGTCAATCATCACCTTTTAAAATTTCCCGCTCAAAAATTGAGCTTTTTATACAATGTCCTAGGTGTTTTTGGTTAGATGCCCGGCTTAAACTAAAGCGGCCAAATGGTCCGCCATTTTCGCTAAATAAAGCTGTTGATGAGCTTTTCAAAAAAGAATTCGATAGTTATCGTTTAAGAGGAAAAGCTCATCCCTTGATGGTTGAATTCGGTGTCTCAGCCGTGCCATTTAGGCATGAACGGCTTAATAGCTGGCGCCATACGTTTAGCGGTGTGGTAGCGCTTCATAAACCGACTAATTTACATATTTTTGGGGCTGTCGATGATTTATGGATTAACGACGCTGGAGAGGTGCTGGTAGTTGATTACAAAGCTACAGCTAAAGAAAAAGACGTTGACATCGATTCCGCCTGGCAGATTAGCTACAAACGCCAGATTGAAGTTTACCAGTGGTTATTGCGCCAAAACGGCCTTAAGGTTAACGACATTGGTTACTTTGTTTATGCCAACGGTCGGCTTGACCTTGATAGTTTTTCTGATCGGCTTGAGTTCCGGACTAAAATAATACCCTACAAAGCTAACGACGCTTGGGTTGAGCCAACACTCTTTAAAATAAAGGCTTGTATAGAAGGTGACATGCCAGCTGTTGGTGTTGCGGCTATGGGAGGAGAGTGTGAATTCTGCGCCTACGCCCGCGACCGTACGGAATTAACGTTACAATCTTTGCAAACCAAGAAAAAAATTTAGAAGATTAGAGTTACGTTATAATAATCGGTATGTTGGATGTTCAGTTTGTCCGAGATAATCCGAATCTCGTGCAAGAAAAGTCAAAACAGAAGGGTTATGACGTTGATGTTTCAAAGCTCTTAGAGTTAGACAAACAAAGACGCTCGCAGCTTACTAGTATCGAGGGGCTTCGCAAATGGCGTAATGAACAAGCCATAGCTATAAAAGGCCAAAAACCAACCCAGGACCAACTAGCAACTGGGCGCCAAATTAAGGAAGATCTAACTCAACTCGAAGCGAATTTGAAGAAAGTCGAGAGTAATTACATCGAACTTTTGCAACAACTGCCAAATATGCCGCTCGATGATGTTCCAGTTGGAGCTAGCGAAAAAGACAATGTCGTAGCCAAGCATGTTGGCGATAAAAAAACAATCGACTTCGTGCCAAAAAATCACTGGGACCTAGCTGCTTCGAAAGGCTGGATTGACAAAGAACGAGCCAGTAAAGTAGCCGGCAGTCGGTTCGCCTATCTAAAGGGTGATCTTGTTCAGTTACAGTTTTCTATCATTCAATTCACCTTAAACATTTTGCGTGACAGTGCATTTTTGCAAAACCTGATAGAAGAAAATAAGCTGCAAATTTCTGCAAAACCATTCGAACCCATTTTACCGCCCGCCATGCTAAAGACAGAAGTATTTGCGGCAATGGATCGCTTGGAACCTAGGGACGAGCGTTATAAGGTTGGTGAAGCCGAGGATGATTTATGGTTACAGGGCAGTGCTGAGCATACTTTGGGCTCGATGTATAAAGATGAGATTTTAGATGAAAGCCAACTACCGATTCGCTATGTCGGCTATGCTTCAAGCTTCCGTCGGGAAGCTGGAACCTATGGCAAAGACACCGAGGGTATTTTTCGTGTACATCAATTCGATAAGCTTGAGATGGAAGTATTTAGTACGGCTGAGACAGGACTAGACGAGCACAAATTATTGCGCGCCATTCAGGAACATCTTGTCCAAAAGCTTGGTTTGCCATACCAAGTACTGCAAAAGTGTACTGCTGACATAGGCAAGCCGAATGCCCAAGGTACTGATATAGAAGTTTGGATGCCAGGGCAGGGCAGATATCGGGAAACTCATACTGCTGATTATATGACTGACTACCAAACCCGACGCCTGGGGACAAGAGTAAAAAGGAGCGATGGTCGAATTGAACTGGTTCACACAAATGACGCTACGGCCTTTGCGCTTGGTCGTATTATGATAGCTATTATTGAGAATTATCAAACCGAAGATGGCAGTGTTAGGTTACCGGACGCTTTGTTACCGTATACTTACGGCATGACCAAGCTGTAATTTTTTAGACGTTAAAAACCAATCACTCACTGTTACAATTAAATTCAGCCTAGGAGTAATAATCTTAACAAGGTTTAAAGGGGTAGTTTATGGTTCAGAAATTTGAAATTACCGGAGTACGTTTTGATATTGACGCTGACTTAAGGAGCTATATTATCAAGAAACTTGGCAATATTGACCATTACATACCAAGACATAGCCGGATTAGTGCCCATCTCGAAGTGGTTTTAAGGAAATCCAAAATTAACCGTCAGCAACAGGCAATTTGCGAAGTGACGCTCTACATGCCCCATGAAACAATTAACTTGAAAGAATCAGCGGTCAACATATACACGGCCGTTGACCTAGTAAAGACCAAACTGCAACAAAGAATTCAAAAATACAAAGATGAATTTATGAACGGGAAACAGCATAGGCATCTTATCGGCAGGTCGAGAAACAGGTTGCCTTCACGGCTATCCGGCTTGTAATTATAGCTACAAACCGTTCGCATTCTTCGGTAGAAAACGATACAATAGATGCGATACATTTTCCAAAATCTGAGCAGAGAGAAGTTTTAGGTAACGATGAATATTGTATTTAAAAAAATTTTAGGTGACCCCCAAGCTAAGACTATTAAGCGCTTGAAAAAGCGAGTCAAGGTTGTTAATAACCTGGCACCGAAGTATCAAAAAATGTCCGATGCTGATCTTCGCAAACAAACAGATGTCCTAAAAGCTCGCCTCCAAAAAGAGTCTATGGACGACCTTTTACCTGATGCTTTTGCTGTCGTTCGCGAAGCAGCAACCAGGACTCTTGGCCAACGCCATTTCGACGTCCAACTGATTGGTGGCATGGTGTTGCACGAAGGGAGTGTGGCCGAAATGAAAACTGGCGAGGGTAAAACTTTAGTCGCTACTCTGCCGCTGTATCTTAACGCGCTGAGCGGCAAAGGCGTCCATACTGTGACAGTCAACGATTATTTGGCACAGCGTGATGCAGGCTGGATGGGTCAAATCTATAACTTTCTAGGCATGAGTGTTGGCGTGATTATGCCCGACCATTCCTTTATATTTGACCCTGATTTTAATAATACTGAACATGAAGATGAACGTTTTCGCCATCTCAGGCCAAGTACCCGTCGTCAGTCATACGAAGCCGATATTACATATGGCACAAACAATGAGTATGGTTTCGATTATTTAAGAGATAATATGGTTCGCGACGTAGACCAGCTCAGGCAAAGGGATCTTAATTATGCCATTGTTGATGAAGTCGACTCGATTTTGATTGACGAGGCAAGAACCCCCTTAATTATTTCTGCGCCGAGCGTTACCACAGGCGCAGCCTACTCTCAATTTACTAAGGTAGTCCGCCAGCTTACAAAAGACAAAGACTATGAAACCGACGAAAAACGTAAGGCTGTAGTTTTGACTGATGAAGGGGTTGAGAAAATTCAAAAAATGCTCAATATAGATAACCTATATGGTAGTGAAAATATCCGTACCATATATCATTTGCAACAAGCGCTGAGAGCGCATTCTCTGTTTAAACGCGACAAAGACTACCTAGTAACAAAGGATGGAGAGGTAGTTATTGTCGATGAGTTTACGGGACGTTTGTTACCTGGTCGACGATACAACGAAGGTTTGCACCAAGCTCTTGAAGCAAAGGAGGGAGTTGAGGTTCAGCAAGAGTCTATGACTCTCGCAACTATTTCTTTTCAAAACTACTTTCGTTTATATAATAAATTGGCCGGCATGACCGGCACGGCCATGACAGAGGCTGAAGAATTTCACCAGATCTACAAAATCGCTGTAGTAGAGGTGCCCACGAATAAATCAATGGTTCGAATTGATAAAACAGATCGAATTTACCGCAATGAACAAGGTAAATTTATGTCAATCGTACGTGAGGTCCAGATGCTGCATCAAAAAGGACAGCCGGTATTACTAGGTACGGTATCAATTGAGAAAAATGAACGATTAAGTAGTATGCTGACAAAAGCTGGTATACCGCACGGTATATTAAATGCCAAAAATAACGAGCGTGAAGCTTCTCTGATTGCCAAAGCTGGACAAAAAGGAGCAATAACATTAGCCACTAATATTGCTGGTCGAGGTACGGATATTGTACTTGGCGAAGGTGTCAAAGAATTAGGCGGCTTGTTCGTTCTTGGTTCTGAGCGGCATGAAGCCCGGCGCATCGATAACCAGTTACGCGGTCGTGGCGGTCGTCAAGGTGATCCAGGAATAACACAGTTTTTCGTTAGTACTGACGATGACTTAATGCGCATCTTTGGCGGCGAACGGGTAGCGTCTATTATGGATCGACTTGATGTCGACGCAAATACGCCGATAGAGAACAGACTAATATCAAAAAGCCTTGAAGGAGCTCAGAAAAAAGTCGAAGGCTTTCACTTCGATACTCGTAAAAATGTTGTCCAATACGACGACGTTATGAATCGTCACCGCAAAGCGGTCTATGCCATGCGGCGAGAAGTTTTAATTCAACCAGATATTAGTAAACGCATAAAACTAATGATTGATGATGAGGCTCGTTCACTGGCTACTTCGGCCCAGGTAGCTAGTACCGGCTTTGATAATACAGTCCGCGAAATCTTTCCGTTTGACGAAAAGACTTTGGATAAGATATTTGACACCGACACCTTGCAGTTTGAAAAAGTTCTTAAATCAGAAGCTGCAAAATTTTATGCTGCCCACGAAGAAGCTTTTAAGCCAGAGATAATGCGCAAGGTTGAGAGTGACATTTATTTACAGGTACTCGATACTCTTTGGATGCAACACCTGGAAAATCTTGATCATCTTCGGGAAGGTATACATTGGATGTCTGTTGGTCAACAAGATCCTCTAGTAGAATATAGGCGACGCAGCCAGCAGCTCTTTGATGATATGCAGATCGTACTTCGTCATGAAGTTGTTAGAGCTCTCTATCATGCTGCGCCTGTTCCAACCGAAAGTTTAGAACAACCAGCTGAAACTGAACTTACCAGGGCGGCCCGCCACTCAGTTGAAAACGCAAATCAGATTACCTCCGCTGAGACGGAATTCGAGGAGGTTGACTTTAAACCGACTGAGTCAAATGAGGTGAAAAAAAGAGTAACCGAGAGACGGAAGCAGACGCGCAAAGCCGAACGTAAGCGCAAAGCTGTTGCCCGAAGGCGCCGATAAAGCCTTATCTAGGTCAGATATGAAACATACAATTTCTGAAATAATTTTGCCAAATGGCGCTAAAGGTCTGATTATTCATATACCGAACGCCAGTGTAGTGACTCTGGAAATTAATTTTAGAGCCGGAGAGTATTTAATCCCTAAGAAAAAATGGGAAGCTCCCCATCTGATGGAGCATTTATTGCTTGGCGCCAACGAATTAATCCCAAGAGCTCGTGATTTTCAAGCAGAATTCGAAAAAAATGGCGCCTATAACAATGCTTCAACGGGTGTTTATGATATCACATACGAAGCCGAATGTGCGGATTTCGAATGGGATAGAACGCTAGGCATGCTGCTAGTGGCGATTACCAAACCACTTTTTTTGGACGAGGAATTTAAGGCTGAATATGGTAATGTCCAAGAAGAAATGATGGCCCGAACCAATAATCACTTCCGTCAATTAAGCTTGGAAATGCGAAAGCACTTCGGGTTAATTGCTAAAACTGATACCGAGAGGTTGGCGCTTATGTCCAACGTAACGATTGAAGATATTAAGGCACACTATCGCCGGACACATGTCACTGCTAATATGCGTTTTGTTATTGCTGGTAAGATAACTTCTAAAAGGGTGGATGTCATTGAATCTCTACTAGCCAATATCGATCTTCGAAAAAAAGGTAAACGATTTGAGTTACCAATTGAAAACCTTAAACCGCAAACCAAACCAGTTTATATCCACAATGAATCCGTTGAGAATTTATATTTTTACATTGATACTTTCATGCGTCGCCGTTTGAGTGACCCGGAATCAGACGCTTTAAATCTGTTGAACACGCTATTGACAGAAACTCTTTACTCAAAGATTCTGGGAACAGCTCGGGAGAAAGGGCTAGTGTATAGTATGAGTTCCGGAGTATCTCAAACACGTAACTTGAGCAACTGGTGGTTTGGCGCCCAGGTGTCTGATAAAAACGCATCTGTACTGTTTAATATTATTACCAAAGAAATTGAGAAAGTCGTTTCTGGAGAAATAAAAGATAAAGACATCGATGCTACTAAACAATACGCACTGGGCCGTTTTCAACGTAGCGCCCAAACTGTCGGTGGTACTGCCAACGGCTATGCCGGTCGCTATTTCTTTGACGATGTTATAGAAGAATATTTCAACATACCTGAACGTATCAAAGCAGTCACCAAAGACGCCGTTGTTGATGTGACAAGGGCTATGCTGGCTGATAAGGTCTGGGAAATAGGTGTTTTGGGGTACTGTGGTATGCCGTTTGTCGAAAAGCTGAGGTTGCAGCTCGAGCCCTTGTGGCAAGCCAGAAAGGCTTAAAGCACTATGCGCGAGGAATTTTCTCGAGCTCAAAATTTAAAGATTAAAGTGTCAGATGCTATCCAAAAACTCGACATAAAAGACTTAGAAGTCCAGTTAAATGATCTAAAGCAGAGAACTGAACAGCCAAATTTCTGGCGCGATAACCAGATGGCGCAGAGTGTTATGAGGAAAATAGCAAATCTTGAAGAGCAGATTTCTCCTTGGCAGGATTTAGATAGAGCCATTGACGATCTAGTAGAATTGCTTAAAACAGACGATAAAACTATTCATCACGAACTGACCGATGATCTCAAGAACATAGAAAACCAATTCAATGAGGCGAGAAAAACATTACGTTTTAGTGGACCTTACGATAGTTACGATACTATTTTAAGTATATATGCGGGAGCAGGCGGTACCGACGCCCAAGATTGGACGCAAATGCTCTTACGCATGTATGTCCGTTGGGCGGAAAAACATCATTTCCATGTTTTAACTGACGAATCATCTGGCGATGAAGCTGGCCTGAAAAGCGTGACGATTGAGATTAGCGGTTCTTTCATATATGGTCAGTTGAAAGGCGAGCAAGGAGTACACCGCCTAGTCCGTCTTAGTCCATTCAACGCCGATAATTTACGTCAAACTTCATTCGCAAAGGTCGAAATTATGCCGAAAATCAATGAGCCTAACGAAATTGAAATCGACGAAAAAGATTTGAAGATTGATGTCTATCGAAGTGGTGGTCATGGCGGTCAAAGCGTCAATACGACTGATTCGGCCGTTCGTATTACCCATTTACCGACGGGGATTGTCGTATCAATTCAGAACGAGCGATCTCAACTCCGGAATCGAGAGAAGGCTATGACTATCCTAAGGTCTCGTCTGGCTCAACTTCAGTTGGAGCAACACACTGAAAAAATTTCTGAAATTAGAGGACCCAATGAACAGGCGTCTTGGGGAAATCAAATTCGAAGTTATGTCATACACCCTTATAAGCAAGTGAAGGACTTGCGGACTAAATATGAATCGTCTCATCCGGAGAGCGTACTTGAAGGTAATCTTGACCAATTCATTAATGCTTACCTTGATTACGTGCTCGGTTAGCTCACGGCTGCTATTGTTTAGTTTGTTTCCGGATACTTGAGGCAATGACGCCCGACACATAGACGGCATAGCCGCATTTTCGTATAATAAAGCTAATGATTCTTTTGGACAGGGTGACAAAAACCTATAATAAAGACTTAGGCTCAGCCTTAGATCGTGTGAGCCTGCATGTCGAGCCAAACGAATTTGTGATAGTGGTCGGTCAAAGTGGCGCTGGTAAAACGACACTAATGCGTCTTCTAACTCGTGAAGAACGGCCAACCAGTGGTAAGATCATTGTCGGTGGCATAGATTACGATAAGCTAAAGGATAAGGATATTCCATTTTTGCGCCGAAAAATCGGAGTTGTTTTCCAGGACTTCAAGCTATTGCCGCACAAAACAGTTTATGAAAATGTAGCTTTTGCACTTGAAATAGTCGGTATGGGCCACCGCGAAATTCAGCACACCGTACCGAAGGTTTTAGAAATTGTGAACCTTAAAGGCAAAGAGAACCAAATGCCTTTAGAGCTATCTGGTGGCGAGAGCCAGCGTGTATCGATTGCCAGAGCAATTGCTCGCCAACCAAAAATTCTGATAGCTGATGAGCCAACTGGTAATTTAGATCCTAAACACGCTTGGGATGTTATTAGAGTTTTAGAAAAAATCAACCGTTATGGCACAACTGTCGTACTAACTACCCACAATCAAGAAATTGTTAACAAGCTCAAACGACGGGTAGTGACTATTAAGCATGGTAAGATCGCTAGCGATCGAGCTAATTCTGGCTATGAAGCGTAGATAGGTATTTTATGAAGCGAAAAACTGTAACGTTTACACGTATTGTCCGGACAGGCTTGACCAATTTTTTACGTAATATAAGCTTGGCGGTGGCGGCTGTAGCCGTTATGGTTATAACACTTACCATCGTCCTTTTTTCGGTCGTCGCTAGCGCGACCATGGACCACACAATTGCCCAGATCGCTGACAAGATTAACATATCGATTTATCTTGATGATTCAGTTACAAGCCAGCAAAGTAGTGATTTGATGAACGAATTACGCGGTTTATCTGAGGTTAAAAGTGTTAGTTATATTTCAAAAGATCAGGCCTTAGCGGAGTACAAGGCAGAAAATTCAAATAACAAAGCATTGCTAACTGCAATTAATGAAACAGGTAATCCCTTGCCGGCTTCAATTGAGGTTGACCCAATTGATCCCTCAAATGTCAATCAAATCCAAAAAGTTTTAAACGAAGCTTCGACAATAAAATTAGAGGACCCTCAAGCTGGCACGTCGTACCAAGGAGACCGCAAGGCTGCGATCAATCAAATCGCAAACGCAACAAGTATTTTAAAACGAGTTGGAGTCGTAGCAGTTATCATATTTGCTTTTGTTTCAATGCTTATTATTTTCAATACCATCCAAATGGCTATCTTTAATCGTCGTGACGAAATTCAGATTATGCGTCTTTTAGGGGCCAGTACCTGGTATATTAGAGGTCCGTTTGTCGTCGAGAGTATTATTTACGGCGTAGTATCAGCGCTGATATCGGTTGTTTTAATAGACCTTTTATTTGTTATAGCATCATCAGCGTTGCAGGCAAGTAGCTTTGGTTTACTGAACATCAGCTACGCTAGTAACTATTTTTATGGTCATTTTCCGGTTCTTTTGACTCTGCAGCTAGTACTAGGTATAGTGATTGGAGCCGCTTCTTCTATTATTGCGACCAGGCGGTATCTGAAGTTTAGATTGAAATAGACAATTCGATAACATAAAACAAATAGACTCCAAAAATCATAGTCTAAGTAAGAGAGGGTGAATTTACAAGCATGGCTACATATGGTAGGCTGGAGTTAGGTTTCAAAAAAACCAAAATGAAAAAAATAAAACGGCAGTTGTTGCCTCTGATCTTAAAGTTTAAGAACGCCCCGTTTCTGGCGGCTGTCATATTGTTGATTTCTGTCAGTGCTACGGTTGTTATTGTTCACGCTGATAGCGTACAAGACCTTCAACAGGAGATAGATAACTTAAATGCTGAGAATACCCAAAATCAAGGCGCTTTAAGCGCTCTTCAGTTGCAAGCTTCGAGTTATCAAGATGCGATTAATCGTTTGCAACAAGAAGTAGCGGGTGTCGAACAGTCACTTGCTACTAACCAAAACACGCAGGCCAGTTTGCAACAGCAAATAACAATTGATCAGGCTACTATCACTAACGAAAAGGTGGTACTAGGCGATGATATAAAAGCCATGTACGTCGATGGCCAAATGACTACTCTGGAAATGCTAGCTACAAGTAAAAACCTGAGTGATTTTGTTAACGCCTCGACTTATCGTAATGCTGTTCAGGGCAAAATTCAGTCTACACTGACTCAGATCGCCAAGACCCAGAATTTGTTGCAGGACCAAGAAAACCAAGTCCAAACCTTAATCCAAGCCGAGCAGGTTCAACAGGCCCAGCTTAATAATGACGAATCGCAGCAAAATAGCTTACTGGCTCTAGACCAGACTCAGCAGGATACTTACAATCAACAGATCCAAAGTAATAATAGTCAGATAAAACAGTTTCAAGATGAACAGTTAGCAGAATTAGCGGCACTTGAAGGTAATGTGACATATGGTGGTACCGGTAGTTATCCATGGGCTTCAGCGCCTTGCTTGGACGGGCCTGGAGCAGGGCCGACCTGCGGTAATTATGATTGGGGTTACCCATACGGTACTGCACCTCCATACGGTGCGCCAGCAGGCCCTTATGATCCATGGGGCTATGAATACCGTAATTGTACTAGTTATGTAGCTTGGAAGATTGATAGTCTCTCGAGCAGTCCTATTATCGGTAGTGTGATTAGTGATTTAGGCAATGCCGCCCAGTGGCCTAGTGGTGCTAGTGCGCGTGGAGTGCCTGTCAGCTATGGCAGTAATCCCCAGTACGGTGATGCGGCAGTTGACCCAGGCGGTGGAGGATGGCAAGGACATGTGATGTATGTTGAGGCCGTTAACGGTAACGGCAGCATATTAGTTAGTCAGTATAACGCCGGTGAAGATGGAACTTACAGTATGGCAACTATTGCCGCCAGCCAAGTATCTAGTCTTGTTTTTATCCAGTTCCCAGGTATGTAGATTAGTGATTAAATAGATAGTTCTGCTTTTGAGCACTTAATCAGTATAATTTAAAAAGGACGGCTTAATAATTAGCCAATTGTCAGAGTTATATCCTGATATTGATCAGAAAGGTGTATTGCGTTTGTGAAAGTGCTATCGAATCTAAAACGATTAATTAATGATTCGAGACGAAATAAATGGGTAGTGATTGGCGTTACTACAGCCTTGGTAGCTATAGGCTTTGGCTTAGGTGTCGCAGTAGGTGATGGACAATTACCAATTAATTTTTGGTTTTCATCTAATGGTCAAAATAGCGGATTGCCAGCCCAGCTCAACTACTCCACTGTCACCCAGGTCTACGATGCCTTAAAACAGAACTATAACGGTAAATTAACAGCCAATCAGCTGCTTAATGGCCTTAAGGAGGGGCTAGCCGAAGCTACCGGCGATCCTTACACCGAGTACTTTACTCCCTCCGAGTCTAAAGAATTTTCAAATGAACTAGATAATTCATTTTCCGGTATTGGTGTAGAATTAGGCACCAACAGTAACGGTAATTTAATTGTTATTTCACCTATCAAAGGCTTTCCAGCTGATAAAGCCGGCCTTCAGCCTCAAGACATAATTACCACCATTAATGGTCAAGATACGACCAATATGTCACTAGATGCCGCCGTCAATGCGATACGCGGCCAAGTGAACACAAAAGTTACACTTGGAATTTTACGTAGCCAGTCCCAAACTTTAAACTTTACTATTACACGCCAGAATATAGAGTTGCCGAGTGTCACTTCCAAAATGCTGGCGGGCAATATTGGCTACATGCAAATCAGTACCTTTGCAAACGATACCTCAAGCTTGGCAAAAAAAGCAGCGCAAAAATTTAAGCAGGCTAACGTTAAAGGTATAATTTTGGATTTGAGGGGTAACCCAGGAGGATTGCTCAATGCGGCCGTCAATGTTTCAAGCCTATGGCTACCAACCGGCGACAATGTTGTTCAAGAGAAGGGCACAATTGGCAACATAACTTATGCCGCTACCGGCGACGATATATTAGACGGTATCCCGACAGTCGTCCTCATTAATGATGGTTCCGCCTCAGCCAGTGAAATAACTGCCGGTGCTCTCCACGATAATCATGTAGCTTGGCTGATCGGGACCAAGAGCTTCGGTAAAGGTGTTGTCCAAGATTTGTTGAATTTCCCTAATGGCAGTGAGTTAAAAGTAACAGTTGCTAGCTGGTATCGTCCAAATGGTCAGAATATTGAGCATAAAGGGATTACACCGGACCAAACCGTAAATATGAATGCTTCGAATATAGGCACGACAAATGATGCGCAGCTAACAGCAGCTGAAAATTATTTAGCAACCCATTAATCTGCCTTGCCAAGCCTTCATAAAATAAGGTAGCATTAGGATGAAATCCAGGAGAGGTGCAGCATAGGTGGCTAAGCCAACCAAATATATTTTTGTGACCGGTGGTGTGCTTTCCGGGCTAGGAAAGGGTATTACTGCCGCCTCAGTTGGCAATATTCTAAAGTCGTGCGGGCTAAGAGTTAACTTACAAAAATGTGACCCGTATCTTAATGTTGACGCTGGACTTTTAAATCCCCGGGAACATGGCGAATGCTTTGTCACAAAAGATGGTGCTGAAACAGATCTAGACCTTGGCCATTACGAACGTTTTATTGACGAAGAATTAACCCAAAAAAGCTCTCTTATGAGCGGTAAGGTTCTTCAAACAGTCATTGAAGCTGAACGGGCCGGTAAATATGAAGGGAAATCAGTTCAGATTATTCCACATGTGACAGGCGCTATTCAGCAGTATATTACCCAGGCAGGCGAGGGTTTTGATGTTCATATTGTTGAAATTGGCGGTACAGTCGGTGATTATGAGAGCTTATCTTTTATTGAAGCTATACGTGAATTTGGTTTTAAAGTTAGCCTTGAGAATTGCCTTTACTTACATGTCGTCTATTTACCATACTTGGGCGCCAGTGAGGAGTTTAAAACAAAACCAGCCCAAAATTCAGTTCGCGAATTGCGAAGCCTAGGCATTGCTCCAGATATTTTAATTGCCCGTAGTGAGATGCCAGCTCCCGTCGCAGCCATGAATAAACTTAGCCTATTCTCTGGTGTTCCAGAGTACGCAATTATTTCTCTATCTAACGCTTCAACAATTTATGAAGTACCTCTAACGCTTGAAGCAGCCGGAATAAGTGAAGTTATATTAAAAAGGCTGCATCTTGAAGTTCATAAACCAAAGATGTCAGCTTGGCGCGAACTTGTGAAACGCTCTACAAAAAAATACGAAAAAATTGTAACGATAGGTATTGTAGCCAAGTACATGGATAACGCTGACACCTACATTTGCGTCTTTGAGGCACTTAAAGCTGCCGGTTGGGTTAATGACGTCGACGTTAATATTCAGTGGTTGGATGCCGCTAAACTAGAGACAATGAACGAAGAAGAGATTACCTCAGCGTTGACAGCAGTTGATGGTATTGTTGTCCCAGGTGGCTTTGGGGCTAGAGGAGTCGAAGGTAAAATCCGAGCTGCGCAATTTGCTTTAGATAATAAGTTGCCATATTTGGGCTTGTGTTATGGTCTCCATATGGCCGTTATAGCAGCTGCCCGCCAGCATGGCATGACTGGCGCTAACACAACTGAAGTAGAACCTAATACACCTTATCCTGTAATTTCAACTATGGAAGACCAAAAGGGTAAAGAAAGTACTGGTGGCACTATGCGGCTTGGAAACTATGATTGTCAGTTTATAGCTGACAGCTTGGCGGCAAGAGCTTATAAAACGACTGAAATTGTTGAACGGCACCGCCACCGTTACGAATGTAACCCGTTTTATGTTGATAAATACGAGTCCTGGGGTATTAGGGCCGTTGGTCACAACCCACAAACTAAGCTTGTTGAAGTTATCGAAGCCATGGATCACCCATTTTTCTTAGCCAGCCAGTTTCATCCAGAATTTAAATCAAGACCAAACAAACCTCATCCGATGTTTAAAGAATTTATAAAGGCTTCGACTCAAGTTGCAAAAAAACAGAGAATAAGGTAGCTTAAACATTATGGATCAGCCCCAAATTAACTCACCCGGCAGCCATCCCAAGAGAATTCTTCTGGTCGAAGACGATGATGCAATTGCTAATGTATACCAAACAAGACTTCAGGCTGAGGGTTTTGATGTTCGCCGAGTTTCGAACGGTGAAGACGCTTTAGCAACAGCTTTAAGTTATCGCCCCGATTTGGTTTTACTCGATATTATGATGCCAAAAGTGAGCGGCTTTGATGTACTTGATATTTTGCGTAGCACTCCTGAGACAACTAATTTAAAGATAATTATGCTGACTGCTCTTAGCCAGGATAGCGATAAGGAAAGAGCCGACTCGCTAGGTGTTGATGACTATTTGGTAAAATCGCAAGTTGTCATAGCTGACGTTATAGAACGTATAAAATACCACCTAGGAATGCAATAAAAGTTAACAACGATCTTGGATAATCAAAACTAGGTTCTATTCAACGCTGACCTCTGAGCGTGAGATAGTCTTGCCGGTAAAGGTTCGAACTTTCTTTGTTTTAAAAACAACTAGACCGTCTCTAGCGGCGTGAATTGTGAAATTACGACTTAATTTTGTGCCTTTTCCGGCTCGTTTGGTGAGTCCGACTTGACGAACAATAACTTGACCAACCTTAACTTTTTGGCCACCAAATAGCTTTATACCTAAACGCTGGCCTGGGCTATCATGGACGTTTTTGGAGGTGCCGCCTGCTTTAACATGTGCCATAGATTTTTAGTCCTTTCTAATAGCAATTAACGGTATTTAGGTTATTTAGCTTCTCGCCAACACTAGTAGCTCGCGAGCGACGATTTGATCAGGTCTATAGTAAAGTAAATCTTCGTTCTGAGCATGCTTAAATCGTAGCCGATTATAGCCCAAATCACTCAGTTGGTCAATAACAGGTAAGTGGCGAAACTGCCTTGGTCTTACTTGCCAAGCTGGTACAGCCAGACATAGGCGCGTGCTACTTGGAAGCTGCTGAAAAATATTTCTTAAGAACTTTTTTATGATAAGATCACAGTCAGCAATTGTCTGTTCCAAAACCTCTCTAGATGGTTGAGTAGTGAATGGTCGGCCGAGATAAGTCTCACTCACTACTATGTCAACTGGAAGGCTCCATTGGTAATTGGTCGCGTCGCCAATCGCCAAATCATAAATTTTAGACCGTGGTTTATATCGATCGACCAACCACCTTAAGTTTTCTTTAGCGTATTCAATCATCCGAGGATTTAAATCAGTACCTTTGGTTCGATAGCCCGCCAGCAAAGCTTCTTGTAAAACAACTCCAGTACCGCAAAAAGGATCCAGTAATGTTTTAAGCGACCGTTGAGCGTCTATTTTCTGGTTATCTTCCGGTCGCAAACAATTATCATTGGAAATAGTAGGTTTAATAGCCGTAAATTCATCCGGACCGATTGCTAAGTTTAATATAATTTGAGCCAGCTTAGGCGGTAACATACCAACCCTAGAGTCCCGTTTCGGGCGCCCGTAATCTCTTAAGCTGTAACTCTCGATACCCTGTATAAACATTGTCTGAGCGATAATAGTTTGATTTTCATGACGAACGAGCGCTAACTCCCAGCCGTTATCAGTCAGTAACTTATTATGTAAAACTTGAGCGGCGTTTAATTCTAAGCTGTTATTAGGTACAATGCGAACCGACCGCTTGTGCTTTTCGGAGATGACTTTTTTTATGTGAATTCCTATAGCGTGTAATTGTTGGGGTGTTGTCTCCAGGCCGTAAGCGCTTAAGCCTAAATGCATTTTGCCCTTGGGCATTCGTTCGGAATAACTAGGCGATACGCTAGCTAAAAAAGTTTCGATTTGTTTTAGGTCGGTAGTATCGATCACTTTTAGCGTTTTACAAAGCTTGATTGTGCCTCCGAGCCTAGGGAAATCTATATAGCAAGGTGAGACTTGTAGACGAGCCACTTGGCTGTTAACTAATTCGACGTTAGCGCCCCCATAAAGACTTTCCAATTCAGCCAGGCCTAAAGTAGGCTGTCGTCCTAAAATTGCAATACTTTCATCCATTAATTTAAGTATACAATTTGAGCCTTAGTTTTTAGGTATAATAGTGCCAATGAGTGATACTTCTTTCGTGAAGCATCGGTGGAGGCTGTTGCTTAATCTTGCGACTATTGCCGCTTTATTTGTGCTGGCGATTGTCATTCGCCACCAGATAGTTGAAACATTTGAAAATCTTAATAAGGTAAAAATCTGGGTCTTACTTTTTATTATCCCAATCGAGATTATTGATTATCACGCTCAGACGAAAGTCTACCAAAAACTTTTAGCAATTTTAGGTGAGAGACTTTCCTATAAGAATCTTTTCAAATTGTCATTAGAGCTTAATTTTGTGAATCATGTTTTTCCAAGCGGCGGAGTTTCGGGTATTTCATATTTCGGTTTTAGGATGAGAAATTTTGGTGTTCGAGGTACCAGATCCACGCTAATTCAGACTATGAAGTTGATGTTACTTTTTTTGTCTTTTGAGCCAGTGTTGTTGGCCGGCATGTTGATTTTAGCCGTAAGAGGGCATGCCAACGACTTTGTAATTTTTATGGGAAGTGCGCTTACAACATTGGTTATCTTCGTGACAGTTCTATTCATTTATATTATCGGTAACCAGGTACGGATAAATAGCTTCTTAACTCCGCTGGTAGTGTTAGTCAACCGCTTAATTTATGCCGTCCGACCAAAACACCCTGAAATGATTAATATCGTTAACACTCGTGAGTTATTTCAAGATTTCCACGCTAATTACTCTATATTGCAGGAACACTATTTCGAGCTGAAAGAGCCGTTTTTATGGTCTATGCTGGCCAATATCGCGGAGGTATCGGTTATATATGTAGTCTATATAGCTTTTGGCGCAAATGCCGGCGTGGATGTTGGGGCAATAATCTTAGCTTATGCTGTAGCTAATTTTGCAGGCTTAATTTCTGTATTTCCTGGCGGAACAGGTGTATATGAGGCTCTAATGACATTAGTGCTTGTTGCGACAGGCATACCGGCCCGTATAAGCCTACCAGTAACAATAATGTATAGAATCCTTAACACTTTACTTCAAATACCTCCTGGGTATTTTTTGTATCACCGAACACTAAAAGCCGGATACCCAAAGAAGTAATCGATCATGGATGAAAATTCTTTAAAGGATATTGTGCTAAGCGTTAGTGATTTCGTGTCTTTAGTTAATCAAACTTTCGATTATGCTTACCCTAGCGTAGTTATTCGTGGCGAAGTGTCAAATTATAAACTTAGTAAAAATAAGTGGGTCTATTTTAACCTTAAGGATGACGAATCAACCGTCCGTTTCTTTGGAAATATTTATCAATTATCAAGCCCCATAGAAGATGGAATGTTGCTAAGGGTTTACGGAAAACCTAATTTACATAAGCAGTATGGCTTTAGTGTAACGATTTTAAGCTTGCAGCCTGACGGCGATGGTATGCTCCGGCGCGCTGCTGACTTGTTACGCGCAAAACTGCAGGCCGAAGGTCTATTCGATGAAGAGCGCAAGCGACTAATTCCATATCCACCAATACGACTGGGGTTGATAACATCGTTGGAATCGGCAGCATATACAGACTTCATTAAAATCCTGGACGCCCGTTGGCAAGGTCTAGCGATTGAATGTATTGATGTCCAGGTTCAGGGCAGAGCGGCACCAGAACAAATAATAACGGCTATAGAATATTTTAACCAAAAATCTATACCACCAGATGTCTTAGTCTTAACTAGAGGTGGTGGTAGTCAAGAGGACTTATATACATTCGATACTGAGCAGGTAACAAGAGCTGTATCGGGTAGTCGGGTACCGACACTGATAGCTATAGGTCACGAGAAAGACGTCAGCTTAGTTGAAATGGCTGCCGATAAACGAGCTAGCACACCGAGTAACGCGGCCGAGTTGTTAGTTCCAAATAAATATGAAGCATTAAGTCGACTTGATGTGACGGGTACGCGCCTAGACGATTTAATAAGTGTTAGTGTTCGAAATCAACGGCTTAGCCTAAAGCGATATGAAGCTGATTTTGAGAAAGATTTTTCAGGGGTTTTGAAACGCCTAGAAGACGAACTGGAAACTTATCTCAAACTTTTAGAAGCTTTAAACCCGCGTTTAGTCCTGAAACGTGGTTATTCAATTATTCGTTTGGTTGGTGAAAAAAAGGCGATTCGGTACAAAGTCGAGTTAAGTGACGGTGATATAGTAGATGTAGAATTAAGCGATGGCAAAATTAAAGCCGTCATTCGCTAATAATAGATTAAATGAGGTTATAATGGCAGGTAAAGCTTTCGACTATAAAGCCAAAATGCAAGAGTTGCAGACTTTACTTGCTGATATGCAAGTTGAAGATCTTGACGTTGATTTAGTGATAAAAAAGTATGAGCATGGTAAAAAATTAACCGTCGAACTTCAGAGATACTTGAAAACTGCCGAAAACAAGATTACGAAAAGAAAATTACCCAAGATAGACGAAGGCAGTTAAAAGTGCTGGAGTCAGTTATACTTGTGGTTTTTAGTTTATTAATCTTTTGCTTTGCTTTTGTGTTGATTTATGGCGCGCCTTTTTTGCCAACGTTGACTACACAAATAAATGAATCTCTAGACTTATTAAACTTGGAAAAGGGTCAAACAATGCTTGAGCTAGGCTGCGGCGACGGCCGTGTTTTAATAGCTGCATCGAAACGTGGACTTAATGTAGTAGGTTATGAATTAAACCCAATATTAGCAGCCATAGCATGGTTTCGTACTCGGCGATATCGGCGGTTAGTAAAAATTATTTGGGGGGATTTTTGGCAACAATCCTGGCCACCAGCAGAGGGAATATTTGTTTTTATACTTCCGAGGCATATGAAAAAATTGAATAAAAAAATTATTCAATATCCTCATAAGCCTGTAAGTGTTGCTAGTTTTGCTTTTGCAATCCCCGGAGAGAAACCAAAGCGGATTAGCAAGGGCGTTTTTCTGTATATATACACTAGCTAATCTTTAAGAGGCTTGCGTACCAACACAATCTCATTTACCATGAGCTTTATGATACGCCGCAAAGAACATGGCTTTAATATCTTGATATTACCTCTAGTGTTATCATTTGTCTTGTTGATTGGCGCTATAGCCTTCAGTGTGTGGACCTACGGGAAAATGAAGGACTATGAAGATAACGTTAACTCTAAAGTTGCTAGTGCCGTTATCATTGCAAAACAACAAGAGGCAACTGCAAAAAATGCAGCATTTGCGCAGGCCTCAAAGTACCCCTTGAGGACTTACGTTAGTCCTGCGGCGTACGGTAGCGTAACTATAAAATATCCCAATACCTGGAGCGCGTACGTAATAGATGATACGAATATTAGCCCTTACGTTGACGGCTATTTTTACCCTAACACGGTTCCGGATACACAGAGTTCCACAATAGCGTTCGCCCTCCGAGTTCAGATAGTTCAAGACAGTTACAGTAGTGTTTTAACGGAAGTACAATCTGACGTGCAACAGGGAACTTCTACAGTTGCAGCTTACAAGGCACCAAACATTCCCGGCGTTGTAGGGTCTAAAGTTACAGGTCAACTACCGACAGTTTCACGAAGCGGTACTATGATCATTCTTCCTCTCCGTAATATGACGCTAGAACTTTGGACCGAGACCCCACAATTTGATAACGACTTTAACAATATAATTCTACCTAATTTCAACTTTTCGCCATAGAATAATTATCTATAAGCCAAAACTGAATTACAAAAAACCCGCTAAGTTAATATCACAGTTAAGGTCGATCGATGTTATAATTGGAGGACAAACGGCGTAAAAAAGAGGGTAACTTTAAGTGTCTAATCAAGCTATGGATAAGCGACCCACGGCAGCCCTAAGGCAGCAATTACTGCTCTCGGTGGTGGAGCAGTTGAAGATGCCTTTAATTAGTATTGCCCGATCTGCCGAACTTGCAAATCTCCAATCGAAACCAATTAACTTAGAAATAATTCGTGCTACTGCCGATGCAACTTTACATCTAATAGATAGCTATATCCTGGGCATTCAAATGGCTGGACAGGAAAGTGAATTGTTTGCAATTGAGCCCGTTTCAGTATCATCTGTTTTGTACGACGCCGGTGATCAGCTACAACCAATGGCCAAGGCATACGGAGTGCAACTTGATCTATGCATCGATGGAAAGTATGGGCCTGTTATGGCTCATAGGCTAGGTCTTCAAGCTGCTCTTGTCAGCTTAGGCTATTCTTTAGTCGAAGCTTTACCAGCTATGGAAACACCAAAAGCTAGGCTTGAGTTGTCAGCTTATCGATGCCGATATGGGATCGTTACTGGGTTATACTGTGAAACGGAACAAGTTACAACACAAGCTTTACGCCTTGGTAGGCAATTGTACGGACGGGCTCGACAACCGTTAGGGAATATGTCTCACACCAGCGGTGCCGGTGTATTTGTAGCCGATGCTATTTTGCAAGGAATGAGAAGTCACTTAACTGTTTCACGTCACCGTAAAATGCATGGCTTGGGGGCGGTTTTGCCGATGAATCCCCAATTGCAGTTTATTTAGACAATGGCACAGATATTATTAATAGAACCGGATAAAATACTTGCTGAAATTTATCGTGATGCTCTCGAATCGGCAGGATATAAAGTATCTGTATGTTTTTCGGCCCAAAGCGCGATACTCAGTGCAGATGAGATAAAACCAAGCCTAGTTATTATGGAGCTGCAACTTGTCGGGCACAGTGGAATAGAATTTTTGTATGAATTTCGATCATATATTGATTGGCAGAATATTCCGGTAATCGCTTTAACTACTGTTCCCGCAAATGAGTTTGCCGATAGCCAACGACTATTGATGGACGAATTGAACATTGCTATGTATTTATATAAGCCACAGACAAGCTTAAAAAAAATCTTGCGGGTTACTGATGAGCTCACCCCTATTCCAATAAAGCCATGAAACAATTGATTACTACTGGGATTATATTAGCGCGAGTTAATTTCGGTGAGGCTGATCGTGTACTGACTGTTTTAACGCCAGATTATGGTAAATTACATCTTATGGCGAAAGGAGTTCGCCGCATACAGTCTAAACTGGCGGGCGGCATAGAACTATTTAGCATTAGTAACATAACATTTATCTATGGCCGCGGAAGCATAGGAACTTTGATTTCCTCGAGACTAATTCAGCATTATGGACACATAGTCAACGACATCAAGAGAGTACAGCTTGGCTATGATTTAATCGGATTATTAAATAAGATTACGGAAGACAACATATCGGCTGAGTATTTTGATTTATTAAAGGAAACTTTCCTAGCTTTAGATGATCTAACAATAATTGAAGACCTTGTGCGGACATGGTTTTACGCCCAGTTGCTGAGGATTGGCGGACATAATCCAAATTTACATACTAATCGAATTGGCCAGAAGCTTGAAACGACCAAAACGTACGGATTTAATTTTGAAAATATGACATTCGTGCCTCAAGAAGGTAAGCAATTCACGGTAAATCATATTAAATTTCTGCGATTAGTTTTTGGCCGAGATAAGCTCAGTCGTTTGCAGACGGTGAACGATTTACCTAAATTGCTTACAGTCTGTTCACCGATCATTCAAACTATGCTGAATAATATCGTTCAGGTATAATGCGGGCATAATGAGCGATGTTGCTTTAGACGATATTGTAAGTTTATGTAAACGCCGGGGTTTTATCTACCAAGGCAGTGAAGTTTATGGTGGTTTAGCCGGTACATGGGACTGGGGACCTCTGGGAGTGCAACTTAAACGTAATATTGAAAACCTTTGGCTGAAAAAGTTTGTAGATAATCGTGATGACATGTATTTGATAGATTCGGCGACGCTTATGAATTCTAAAGTCTGGCAGGCAAGTGGTCACGTTGGAACTTTTACAGATCCTCTGGTGGAATGCATTAACTGTCACAATCGTTTTCGAGCCGACAAAATCGATAAAGGTAAATGTCCAAGTTGTGGCAAGGAAAATACATTCGGCAAACCACTGCAATTTAATTTAATGCTTAAAACACATGTCGGCCCTCTTGAGGACGAAGCTAGCGTAAGTTACTTGCGTCCTGAAACGGCACAAGGTATGTTCACTAATTACAAAAATATTTTAGATAGTTTTTATCCTGATCTACCGTTTGGCATCGCTCAAGTTGGTAAAGCCTTTCGGAATGAAATATCGCCGCGAGATTTTGTGTTTCGTTCACGTGAGTTCGAAATTATGGAATTAGAGTTTTTTGTAGAACCCGATAAATGGAAAGAAAACTTTGAAAAATGGCGTACCAACATGCACTCCTGGTTTGAAAAATCACTGAGTCTACCGGTAGAAAAAATTCACGAAATTGAAGTCCCAAAGGGGGATAGAGCGCATTATAGTAAACGTACCGTGGACTTTTATTATGATTTTCCATCGCTTGGAGCAGACGAGATTGGTGGCCTAGCCAACCGAACTGATTTTGACCTTAAAAACCATCAAGAAAAATCTGGGAAAAACTTAAGATATCGACCAAAAGATTCTAGTACTTCATTTATCCCTTATGTTATCGAGCCAACCTTCGGGTTAGATCGGAATGTTTTAGCCGTTCTAGCCAATGCTTATACCAAGGACGAAGTCAGTGGTGAAAAGCGTAGTTTATTAAAACTACCAAATAATCTTGCTCCAATCAAGGTAACGGTAAGTCCTCTATTAAAAAATAAGCCTGAGCTGGTTAGCAAAGCTAGGGAAGTTTACAAAATGCTCAAGAAAGAGTTTGGTGCGGTAATGTGGGACGATAACGGAAATATTGGTAAGCGTTACCGTCGTCAAGACGAGATTGGTACTCCGTACTGCGTAACGATAGATTTTCAATCCTTAGAGGATAAGACGGTAACTGTTAGATCTCGTGACACTACAAAACAAGAACGCGTTTTAATATCGTCGGGTCTTATAGGTAAGATTAAGTTATAAAGATATTTTTTCCAACCCGAGACTTTTAGACACATAATTCTACCTGTGAGTGGTGGCCTATGGCCTTCTATGTGGAGCTTTTCGGTGCGTCGTCGGTGCTTTGATCTTGCTGAGGTACGGCAGTCTCGTCAACGCCAGCAGGTGAATCTTCTTGACCGACAGTTTGAGCAGGGGAGTCAGCTTGTGACTCGCTATTATCTAACGTCTGGTTGTCGCTGAATTGGACAGCGGTTGATTTGTTTTCAGTATCGTCTGCTTGATCGTCACTTACTATACTTTCAGCGCCAGTTACGGGGATATCCTCAGTAGTATATGCTTTTGTCTCTTCGGCCGTAGCGTTAGAATCGCTTGGCGCCTGAGGTTTGAGGCTATTATCAGAAAGTGGAGCATATGGAGAGCCGACCTTTTGACTGATTGGTTGTTCAGTATCCGTAACAGAAGTGCTGTTAGTTGAGGTTGAACTACCGGCATCGGTTCCGCTTGCGTCACTATTGCCGGAAACAGGGTTACTGTCTTGATAGGTAGATTCGATTGGATTCTCAACTTTACCTCCGATAGGTAGGTTATTACTGTTATCGTTTGCACTTTTCTTACCGCCTAACATACCTTTAAATGCATCAAATAATCCCACAATCTATCCTTTCTTACCTTATAGTGCTTATTCTTTATGATACTCCGTATAAGTTAAATGTACATTATTATTTTTATATGTTCTGGGATAGTCAAAAAATTATTTATTTACATCAGAGTTACAGAACCAATATTTTAACAATAGACAGCATGCCGAGACTGAAGTGGTGATATGATTAAAATATGGAAAAAGTTAAGCCACCGAAAGCGTATGCGTTTATAGATAGCCAAAATCTCAATGTCGGAACACAGAAATTTGGTTGGAAAATGAACTGGGCTCGCTTTCGAGAATTTCTTGCTGAGCAATATGGCGTTGAAAAGGCCTATATGTTTATCGGTTATATCCCAAAGAATGAAGATTTATATGAAAAAATGCACGAAGCCGGTTACCTTGTTGTCTTAAAACCAACTTTTGATACAACTAAGCCTCACGTTGAAAGTGACAAAAAAGATAAAGAAGATGAAAAAAAACCTGTCAAGGGAAATATTGATGCTGATTTGGTATTGTGGGCTATGAAGGAAATGCCGAATTATCAGAAGGCTATTATTGTATCCGGGGATGGTGATTTCTATTCACTTGTTGAATATTTAGCAAATAAGGACCGTCTATTGCACCTTCTAACACCCAGTGGTCATTATTCACAATTGTACAACCGTTATGAACAGTATGTTGTTCGCCTCGATCAATATCGTCGAGACTTAGCATATGACGATCACAAAAAGTATACAAAAATTGTTCAAAAAATAAAGCGGCATTAAGAATAATAAGGATATGTATCAACAGTCGGCTAGCATAAAAAAGCCAAATATCGTTGTCATAGGGGGTGGCGCAGGTAGCTTTACTCTACTTCGTAGTCTAAAGGATTTAACGCCAAACATTACGGCTTTGGTTAATATGGCAGATGACGGGGGGTCGACCGGTATTTTAAGGGACGAATTAGGCGTGTTACCGCCCGGAGACGTTAGGCAGTGTTTAGTAGCTCTGTCACGCACCTCTGAGATGCGCGAACTTTTTAATTATCGATTTTCAGAGGGCATGTTTAAAGGTCATAGTTTCGGTAATTTATTTCTTACTGCTCTTGAAAAAACAACAGGTAGTTTTGCGACTGCTGTCGAAACGGCTAGTAAGGTCTTAAATGTTCGCGGTACCGTTCTGCCTATTACTTTAGATAACGTTCGCTTAGTACTTCACCACCAGGATGGTACTTTTACGAGCGGCGAGCACCTCATAGACGTTGCTAATTTTGGTGCAACAAATATGCGTCCTAAATTATCGCTTGACCCGGAGGCCACGATCAATCCGAAAGCTGCCAAAGCTATAGCTGAAGCAAATGTGGTTGTCATTGCTCCAGGTGACCTGTATACGTCACTAGGCTCCTTACTGATTGTTGACGGGGTAGCTGGAGCTCTTAAAACAACTAGAGCTAAAATAGTCTATGTTTGTAATCTCGTAGTAAAACCGGGTCAGACAGATGGTTTTAGCGTATTTGATCATGCCTCAGAGATTGAACGTTTTGCCGGGCCAGTTCTGGATTATGTTCTTTACAACACAGCCAGTCCTCCTGAGACGCTTATGCAGTATTATTCTAAGTACCATGCAGATTTAGTTTTTTATGACACGAAGGACTTTGAGAGCGCGCACTATCAAGCCGTCGGTATGCCTCTTGTGGCTAAGCAACCAGTATTGCCTCACGACAGTGACGTGCTTGCCAGTTACCGTTCGGTAATTAGGCATAATGCCCGCGCTGTTGCGAAATTTATGATCAGTATTATTTAATTTTTATCGATTATTGAGTAAATAGGGCAGAGTAAAAGTGCAGATAATGGTGTCTAAACTACTGTCTGAGACACTAAATGTTGTGTAAAAGTCCTATCCTCGGTAGATTATTGTGGATAAGTAGCGTATACCGATTGTTAATTATGGGTAAAAAGGGTATTGCAGTGGGTTGTAGTGGGTAGTATATTCATGAGAGTGGGTAAGGTAGATTAAGAACTACTTAACTACTAAAAACAAAAAAACCACTGGTAACTTTAACGAGAGAGCTAAATGTCAACTGTAGACTACTTCGAGAGAAAGCTTGATGACAAGCGGCGGTTAACTATACCGCCTGAACTTCGCGACAAGTTTTTAAGCGGTGTTGTAGTCACCAGAGGATTTAGCAATTATCTCCATCTCTACCCAAAAGATGTATGGGATAACTTGGTTGAACCCAAACTCGCTGGAGACACTCTTGACGAGCACATAGCTGATCTGAATGTTCAGTTCAGGATGGGTAAAGTTGAGACGTTTCTTGACGGCAAGCAGGGTCGTATCACGCTAGAACAGCATTTGCTGGACTACGCTGGTATCAAAAAAGAAGTTATCGCTGTCGGCGTCGGCCATTATTGGCGCTTGATGACACCTGGACAGGCAAAGATTAGGGTAACGAAAAATGTTGCCTAGTAAGAGTACCTTGACAATTTAACGCCGGTATTTCTCTGTTCTGGTTAATCTAAGAACAGTGGAAAGTCGAGGTTAGCTACTCGGCAGCCAACAAGTGGACTGCAGAAGGCACCACTTTAAAAACCTTCGTTCTTTTTCTAAAACACCTCCCAAAACTCCACCTCACACATAAGTCTCTCAAACTAAAGAAGCAAGAAGGAATAAGAAGTTTTAAGATTTTTTAAATCTTGTTTCTCGTAAACATCTTCTTCATATATTTCTTGCCTCAACAAAAACAAAAATTTACAAAAACAAAAAGTTGGCTGCTGATTAGGTGACCTTGCACCAAAACAAAAACAAATCCTGTTTGCATGTTTGCATGTAAACAGCAAAAATAAAAAGCAAGATGCACCACAAAATAAGCTCGCACATTCCAGTACTGTTGGAGCAGGTTCTGACCTATCTAGACCCAATGAGAGGGGACGCATACCTCGATTTGACGGCCGGATATGGTGGACATGCCAATAGTATCCTGGAACGAACGAAGAACCCAACCCAAGCTGTCCTCGTAGATCGTGATCAAAATGCGATCGAAGTTCTCGAGGGGATGTTTGAGCCGATGGGCGTTAGAATCCTACAAGAGGATTTCTTTGGCGCCAGTCAACGACTAACAAGCGAAGGTTACAAGTTTGACGTTATTTTGGCGGACTTAGGCGTGGCGTCACCGCACCTTAATGAAGCTAGCCGTGGTTTTGCAATTACTGCAGACGGTCCACTCGACATGCGTATGGATAAACGTCAAACTAAGACAGCAGCAGATGTAGTCAATAAGTCTTCTGTGGCTGAGCTAACTGATGTTTTGATACGCTATGGAGAAGAACCGAAAGCTAGCCTGATAGCACGATTGATTGTGCGTAACAGGCCAATTGCCTCGACCACCGAGCTGGCACGTATCGTTGCTCGCGCCTGGCCTAGGCACAGCAAAGTCCACCCGGCGACACGGACATTTCAAGCGATCCGTGTTGACGTAAACGACGAACTCAGGCAACTTGAGAAGAGTTTGCCGTTGTGGATTGATTTGTTGAAGCCTAAAGGAAGGCTAGCAGTGATAAGCTTTCATTCTCTGGAAGATCGTTTAGTTAAGCAGGTCTTTTCTGAATTAAGCGGTAACTTCTATGATGCCAAGCTTCAATTACTGATAAAGCATCCGGTCATGGCAAGCAAGCATGAAATAGCTTTTAATCCGCGTGCTCGAAGCGCTAAGCTTCGAGTCGTAGCAAAAATAAACACATAAGAAAGGGGCCTCATGCCGATTCAGGTACGAAGTAGCTCCCGGGCGTATAAAGTGCACGTAAGAGTGCTCTAGATTCGTCCCAAACCGGAAACTGTGGCGTTCCGCATTAAGCGGGATGCCACAAGTCCGACTAAGCCAAAAACAAAGATAAAAACAGAAAGATAATTTAATGACATACTCAAATACGTTAAGCGTAAGCCGGGGATATTACTCTAGGCGCAATCAAAACGTAGTAAGTTTTAGCACACCAAGTGCGCATACACTTGGACCAATCAGTAATACGATAGTCCTTGTCGTGTTAGCGTGTTTATTAGGTCTGTTATACTTAACACAGGTGACAAAGACAAATGCCTACGGCTATCAAATCAATAGTTTGCAACAGCAACAAGCACAGTTAGAATCAGAGAATAATAACTTAGAGTTAGCTTCAGCTCAATTACAGTCCGTCACTCGCGTACAAAGTAGCCAAGTGGCGAACACTCTAATTCCTGTCACCCCAAGCGGCACAGTCCAAAATTAGACTACTCGCTTTTATCAACTTTCTTGAAGGGCGGGGCGTCTAATTGTTCGAAGAATGACACAAAATGAATCCTAATTATCTTAAAACGAATAGAACGCCCCAAAATCAAAAGAACCCGTTTCTGGTATCTGTCTCTCGGGTACATATCGTGTACGTTATCTTGTTAGTAACCATAGTGCTGTTTGGATTGAGGCTATTTTATGTTCAAATTGTTCGCTATGGCTATTATAAAAATGCAGCCTTAAGCGATCAACTTAAGGAATATGAAATTCCGGCAACTCGGGGCATTATCGAGGGGCAGGACGGCAACTCTGTTGTGCCTATCGTCCTTAACCAGGAACTATATACGCTATATGCAGATCCGACGTTCATTAAAAATTCTGACCAAATAGCGCTAAAAATTGTTTCCATTATAGGTGGTCAAGCCTCAAATTATGCTCAAGAAATGCGTACACCAAATACGCAGTACGTGATCCTTGCTAAAAAATTAACAGTAACCCAAAACCAGAAGCTGCTTGCCCTTAACGTTCCTGGCTTGGGTACTCAAGGTCAAGATTACCGAAATTATCCCGATGGTAGCTTGGCTGCACAGGTTTTGGGATTCGTCAACCCTAACGGTGAAGGGCAGTATGGACTAGAGCAAGCTGAGAACAACAAGTTATCTGGCACCCCAGGGCGAGTCAAGGCAGTCACAGATATTAACGGAATACCTTTGGCGGCAACAAAGGGTAATATTGAGACTTCTCCTAAAAATGGCGACAATATCGTCATGACAATTAATATACCAATGCAGGCGCAAGTGGAGCAGATTCTCAAAAATGAATACAAGAATACCGATTCACAAGGACTGAGCGCCATAGTTGTGAACCCTAATACCGGTCAGATTGATGCCATGGCAAATTACCCGACTTATGACCCGAGTAATTATCAAGATGTTACTAATCCAGCTCTTTATAAAAATGCAGCTGTTGATAATGCCATCGAACCGGGTTCTACTATGAAGACTCTAACGACTCCCGCCGCCCTTGACCAAGGAGTAATTAAACCTAACGAAACTTTTTATGATCCGGCTCATTGGGTGATTAACGGCTTTAATATCACTGATATTGAACAAGACGGGGGACCAAGAGAGCAAAGCATAGCTAGCATTTTGGCTCTTTCATTAAACACTGGAGCTACATGGATGCTAATGCAAATGAGCCAGCCTGGTGGAACTTCTATCAACCAACATGGCATAGATGCCTGGTATAACTATATGGTTAATCATTTCCGACTTGGTCAGTTGACAGGTGTTGAGCAAGGATATGAATCGCCAGGATACGTTCCACCTCCTAATATGGCTGATCCGAGCATTGATCTTACATACGCTAACACTGCCTTCGGCCAAGGTGTTACTGTCACAGCTTTACAGATGGCGGCGGCCTTCTCTAGCGTGCTTAACGGAGGGACTTATTATCAACCTACGCTTATTGATCAGGTCGTTAGTCCAAGTGGTAAGGTAGCAGTTAACCAGCCCAAAGTATTAGAGCGGCACACCGTCAAGAGCAACATAGGCAGCGAAATGATTCCGCTACTCGAAAATGTAGTTACTACCTATTTTAATGAAGGATTTAGCTTCATGAACTTTCCTTCGAACTATATGGTTGGAGGTAAGACAGGCACTGCCCAAGTTGCTTCACCAAGTGGTGGTTACTACTCAAACATATTCAATGGTACGTATGTTGGCTTTGTAGGCGGGGATAAGCCCCAGTATGTTGTGGTTGTATTTAATATTAAGCCAAATGTGCCCGGCTACGCCGGCTCCTACGGAGGTCAGCCGGTCTTTGCAGACATCGCCCATATGTTAATAAATGATTCTTTTGTAGCGCCGAAGACTAACTGATAGTGGTATAATTATAAGAAGAAACAAAAAATAAACATGGTCAAAAATTTTATTATGCCAACTGACTCGTTGCACGTCGTAATTCTTGATAGCACACTGGTACACGTTCTAGTGTTAGGAACTTTGGGCTTCGTGGTCAGTATGCTTTTGACACCACTTTATACCACATTAGCCTATCGCTGGCAGTGGTGGAAACGGCAACGAGTTGAGGCTTGGAATGGAGAAGCGGCATCTGTCTATAATCAACTTCACGCTGAGAAGCATAAAAGAAATATCCCGACAATGGCCGGACTTATCTTTATTATCTCAATTGCCCTTATTACTCTAATATTCAATTTACACCGTAGCGAAACTTGGCTACCGTTAGCTGGTATGGTCGCGGCTGGATTTATAGGATTAATTGATGACCTTATTAATATTCGCGGCACGAATGGCATAGCTGGCTTAAGAGCCAAAACAAAATTTGGTCTTTATAGCCTGGTTGCTTTGTGTGGCGGCTGGTGGTTTTACTCCAAGCTAGGCGTAACCCATGTTTATATACCTGGATTTCACCAAGTTTATATTGGAATATTTGTAATATTATTGTTTTGGCTGGTAGTGATTGCGACGGCTAATTCAGTTAATATTACAGATGGGCTTGACGGCCTGGCTGGCGGTCTACTAGCTTCATCGTTTGCGGTTTATGCAATTATATGTACGGTTGAAGGCGATTATGCATTAGCGGCATTCTGTATGACTGCTGTCGGTGCTCTTCTAAGCTACACATGGTTTAATATTTTTCCGGCGCGATTTTTCATGGGAGATGTGGGTGCCTTTGCTCTTGGAACGGCACTTGGAATTATAGCTATGCAAACTAACACCATATATGCCTTACCGTTAATCGGTGCGGTATACGTTATTGAAACAGGGTCAGTTCTTGTTAACAGGGCTTCTCGGAAGCTGAGACACGGCAAGAGGGTGTTTCGCTCATCTCCACTGCATCATCACTTTGAAGCTATCGGCTGGCCAGAAACAAAAGTCACAATGCGATTCTGGGTGCTAGGGCAGGTTGCAGGCACCTTAGGCTTGGTGCTCTTCCTTATTGGGAAATATTAACAAATATGTTTTCAGACCTTCTGACAAAAATTAAGTTAGCCTCTTTTACAGCCCCGACACCCTATCCTAGTTTTGGTTCTAAAGAGTTGGTGTCGTTCGGCCGGCGGCATCGGCCAGACTATTGGCTAGTAGCACTTTGTATTATCTTGTTAACGATCGGGCTAGTTGTAATTTTTTCAATCAGTCCTGCTATGAGCGAGGTCTACCATATTAGCAATAATTATTATGTTGAAAAGCAGCTTCTGGCAATCCTGCTTGGTCTGATAGCATTTATCGTAGCTGCTAAGATACCCCTCACAACCTGGATAAGATTCGTTAAACCACTAATCATCATAGCTGTTGGAGCGACATTACTAGCCGTTATTATGCCTGTTAATCCTAGCTATCCGGCTCACCGCTGGGTACGGCTCGGAAGTTTCTCCTTTCAGTCGGTCGAATTTTTAAAATTTGTGCTGATCATATGGCTAGCGAAACTGTTAGCTGAAAATATTATAAAGGGATCAATTAAGAATGTTCAGCAGACTTTAAAACCGATTATTATAGTGTTAGTTGCTGTTGGCGTTGTAGTAGCGGGAATTCAAAGCGACCTTGGCTCTATGGGCGTTATAGTCGTAATAATAGGCATCATGTTATTTATTGCCGGCGTGCCTCTAAAAAAAATAGCTATGATTATCGGAATAATAACTATTGGTTTAATTTTATCAATCGCTGTCATTCCTTATCGACGCGAGCGATTAATGACTTTTTTGAATCCAACGTCTAACTGCCAAGCGGAAAATTACCAGGCTTGCCAAGCTGTCATTGGCGTAGGATCGGGTGGTATGGCTGGTCTTGGTCTAGGCAACAGTGTCCAAGCCTATGGCTATCTGCCCGAATCTGTTAATGACTCAATTTTTGCGATTTATGCAGAAAAATTTGGCTTCATTGGCTCAGTCATACTACTTGCTCTTTTCGTTGGTCTATTTGCCCGTATAAAAAGTGTTGCCGAACATGCCCCAGATGATTTTAGCCGACTGATTGTGATTGGTATATTAAGTTGGCTGAGCGTCCAAACACTTATTAATGTCGGGGCAATGATCGGCGTTTTGCCGTTGAAAGGAATAACATTACCTTTCATTAGCTACGGGGGAACAAGTATTGTGTTCGCTCTCGCAGCTGTTGGTTTAGTATTTCAGGTATCAGCTTACACAACCAGAGTGTCAGCAGTAAGTCAAAGTAATAGAGGGTTAAGTCATGACAATAGTTCTGACCGGCGGCGGTTCGGGGGGGCATATCACCCCAATCCTAGCAATAGCTGATGAGCTAAAGCGACTAAGGCCGGACATCCGAATTGTATACATCGGTCAAAGGGGCGATAAACTTGGCGATTTACCCAAGCAAGACCCAAATATTGATTTGGTACTAAGTGTTCGAGCAGGGAAGTTTCGCCGTTATCATGGAGAAGGCTTTAATCAGATAGTGGATTTAAAGACAATATTAAAAAATGTGCGCGATTTTATGTATGTTTTTATTGGAGTTTTTCAGAGCTGGTTAATTTTTAAAAAATTGAAGCCAAATTGTGTTTTTATTAAGGGCGGGTTTGTCGGTGTTCCTGTTGGCCTAGCCGCCGCCAGCCAAAAGATCCCTTATGTTACACATGACTCCGATGCTTTGCCCGGTCTTGCTAATCGAATTATTGCCCGGTGGGCAGCAGTTCATACTGTTGCTCTGCCTAAAGAGGTTTATAATTATCCATTAGCCAAAACAGTTACCGTTGGCGTACCGATACACTCAAATTTTCAGTTTGTTTCTCCAGCGTCCCAGGCAAAATACCGAAACGAGATAGGGCTAGGTGAATACCGAAAAATTATTCTAGTTACAGGTGGCGGTCTTGGTGCAAGGCGTTTAAATGAGGCAGTAGCGGCAATTATGCCTTCGCTCCTTAAGAGGAATAAAGATCTAGCCGTAGTTCATACCGTTGGTAGGGGCAATGAATTAGCTACCAATAAGATATATCAACATAATCTTGATGCCGTGGACCTGAAAAAAGTTAAAGTTGAGGGTTATTTGACTGATTTATATAGATATAGCGCTGCCGCAGACGTTATTGTAGCTAGGGCAGGAGCCACAAATCTTGCCGAGTTTGCTAGCCAAGCTAAAGCATGCGTTATTGTGCCCAACCCGCAGTTAACAGGCGGTCATCAGCTAAAGAACGCGGCTTATTTAGCTGAGAAAGAAGCCATTGAAATTGTTACGGAGCAAGATATAGTGCGAGATAATAGCAAACTTGAACATGCCATACAGAGACTCTTAGGCGATGAAGACTTGCGTTCTAAACTTGGTAAAAACTTATCGGCATTTGCGAACTCAAACTCTGCAAATCAGCTAGCTAGGATACTTTTAAATCAGATGACCGAGAAAACTTAGCTTGGGTATATTATGTTACGGTTTAGGAAAAGCAAAGAAAAACAAATAACTGATATATCCGCTACCAGGCGATCAATAAGACCACAAAAAACAACCCCAAATATCTTTGCCTATCATTCAAATCGATCATCAGAGACTATTACGCATGGCCGTCATCAGTTGAAAGATACCATAAATACTAAAGTTGCGTCAAAAATCGGCTCATATATTATTCAACGTTTTGGATTATTGATCTTAATATTAGTAGTAATTGTCAGCTTAATTAATGTTTTGCTTGTTGCGCCCAGGCCTAAGATAGTATTGATAAACCCAAACCAAGTTGGATTTTTGCATAGTACGTCTGTTTACGAACAAGCCGCGCAAAAATTACTCTCGGGATCACTAAGCAATGATAATAAGATTACAATCAATACAGCATCGATCAGTAGTTCGCTTCAAAAACAATTTCCTGAGCTAACAACTATCATAATCAAGCTGCCCTTGGTCGGGCAGCAGCCGGCAATATACCTAGGTCATGCCACGGCATTACTGGCTTTGTTTACGGCCACAAATATATACGTTGTCGATAGCGGAGGACGGGTACTCGGGAACACGGATGCTGCAAATATTAATACTCTTCATCTTATAGAAATCCAGGATAATAATGTCAGCAATCTCAAAGTTGGTCAGCTTATCCTATCGGCAAATACAATATCGTTTATTCAGACGGTTATATTCCAAGTGCAACAAAAAAACCTAGTCATTTCCCATCTTGTCTTACCGGCAGGCGAGAGCGAACTAGATATGTTTGCAACTGGTCAGAGCTATTATGTTAAATTTAACCTAAACAACAATGACCCGACAGAGCAGGTGGGTACATTCATAGCCGTCCGGCATAATTTACAAGAGCGTGGTATTACGCCAAGTCAGTATATTGACGTTCGTGTTGATGGCAGAGCATATTATAAATAAGACCACTGCTATCGCTCTGCCCTTGATGTTCGTAAAACGTTCATATTGTATAAACAATCTCATAATTGAAAAAAACTATACTAATATATCTTAATTCATAAAAGTCAAACATTATAAGAAAGGGAGGTAGCAGAGAATTGTTAGAAAAATTTAACCAGAATAGTCAAAAAGCGAGTTTTCACGATATAGCTGTGGATAAGTCAAATAGTGACTTTTTACACTTAATTAAAGAAAGCACAGTTCTTGGAGACCAGCAGATACGCCTATAGCTAGAGCATAAAGAAGCGTAAGTATGAAGTTAAAGCCGCTTTGATAGCGTTAGCTATAAAATCCCCTGCCTAGGGGATGGGTGTTTCTGTCATGCTATATGGATATATAAAGGTCGCAAAATATACATTGTACGACATGACATGCATACTACGATTGACCCACTCACCCAGCTTTATATATTTATATAATCCTTTGTTTTAGATATTTGTTTTGTTCTATTACCTGCAGCCCCTACTTAATATTTTAAAATAGCTTAATAGACATTATTTCGTACCTGCTCGCTCGCTAAGCCAGTTTCAATGAGTGTTCGCAAAATGTTTAACTATATTAATTTTTCTTAATTTAGTGTTTTATTTCTTGGCTGGGAGTGGCTCTGTCAATGAATAAGTAGCTTTAGCAACACGCTTAAATTGAGGTTTACCTTGCAAATTTAAGAGAACAGTAGTCTCTTTTACGTAACGCGTTTTCAGTACTTGTTTGACAATCTCGTCTCGGTGCAAGGGAGTTTTTGCTTTTTTAAGTACTTGAGCAATAATGTCAGCCACTGTACCTTTTTCGTAGCCCCATTCTTTTAATGCATAAATACCGCGCCCGATTAACACAAAGCGTCCGTCTTTTATAAGTTCATTATGAATGGCTTGTGTGGTAACATCTTTGCGCTTAAACTCTGATTTTTTGATAGCATCAGATATCTCATTAAAATGCATATGTTTGCCGCTTTGGTATAAAATAACATAAATCTTGTCGCGTATGTTTTTAGGATTTACTGTAGGCCATTTTGTTAACCCCCAAGTATCGTTCAGGGTAGCCAGATGCTTAGAAGTAGTAGCCAGTGCCCGGGCTTGATTAGGGTCCTTGATACCTGCTCGATCAGCGATTTCCTTAATTGGTTTTGCTTCGCCGATTTCTTTAACGGCCACGATTATTTTAGAAACTAATTTTTTCGTCTGATTCTCGCCATGCATGGACTTGACGCAAACGCTACGATAATAATCATTGTCCTCGTCGATAACTATAAGTGCCGGGCAAAGCTGAGCTAGAAAGGCCAGTCTAGACTGCTCTTCCCTTGTATTTTCAGCAACAAGTTTATCGCTAAGATCGCTTAACCGTGCAGCTCCGCCAAGCGTTTGGAGTTCCGATAAAATACGAGGTTGTATATCTGTTATATGAGGCACAGTCCCCTGCTCAGCGGCAGCTCGAAGCTTTGTCATAACTGATTTCTCTAGCTGACGAACACGCTCTCGGGTAATACCCAAAAACTCACCAATTTGTTCCAAAGTCTCCCGGCGCTCAAAAATACCATAGCGGCGGGTTATAATCTCGCGTTCACGCTCGCGGTCAATGATGGCCACAAGGATGTCATTGGTAATTGGTTGAGTTTGAAGAGGAGTTACTGTTGACTGTTTGGCCATCCCAAATTCCTATCTTAAGGTATAAACTTATATAATTATAAAACTTAAACTTTATAAAGTCAAGACCTTCACCCCTTAGCTTCTATACAGACTTATTGTATCACGAAAATGACACCAATGTCGACAATGTGTTGTGCAATATGTACCCTTTGCACTCGAGGGATTGCAAAAATTTAGGTTAGGTTGATCTGGATCGCCGGCTACGAAAATGACGCTTTTTCGGGGATATTTTTTCGAGCAGGGCTTTAGATTCAGCTTCAGTCAACTTCTTGGGGTCTAACTCCTTAGAAAGACGGGCATTTTTCTTCCCGTCAGAAACGTATGGTCCATAAGGTCCATTTAAGACCTGTATACCACTCGAAAATCGCCGGATTATTCGCTTAGAGTCCCTTTTTAGCTTGGCTTCGTATAGTTTTCGAGCTTCTGCTTCCGTGATTAATTTAGGATCTAGTGGCTCAATAGAGACGTAGACCTTATTAACTTGGATATATGGCCCGAAGCGACCGATATTAGCTTTTATATCTTCTCCCTCGGCGGTCTTACCGACCAAGCGTGGTAGTTTAAACATTTCGAGAGCTTGATTAAGTGTCACAGTTTCAATTTTGGCGCCTATTGGCAGTGGTGCGAATGCTGGCTTATCTTCGTCTTCGGTTTCGCCCCTTTGTAGTATGGGACCATAGCGACCAAATCGAGCATAGATAGATTGCTTTGTTTTGGGATCCGTACCGATCAGCTTGGCTTGCGAGACTTCCTTTCGAGAAGCCTCATTGGCGTCTTTCACTAGAGGGTGGAAGTTCTTATAGAAAGTTCCGACCATTTTATTCCAGACCTCACGACCGCTAGCAATCCGGTCAAATTCGGTTTCAGTGTTGGCTGTAAAATCGTAATCGGCAATACTGGGGAAATATTTAGTGATAAAATCAGTTGTAACCTCACCCAAAGAAATCGGCACGAACTTACCACTATCGGCACCGGTTATTTCAGTTTTGGTAGTCTCAGTTAGCTTGCCGCTTTGTAGCGTCAGTTGGCGAACCGTCCGTTCAATACCTGCCAGTTCAGACTTTTCGACGTAACCTCGGCTCTGGATGGTAGAAATTATCGTAGCGTATGTGCTCGGTCGTCCAATACCGAGTTCCTCAAGTCTCTTGACGAGGGATGCTTCAGAATAGCGAGCCGGTGGATGGCTAAATGTTTCAGTACCGTTTATAACCTGGGGTGAAACAGATTGTCCGTTAGTAAGGGATGGTAAGAGAGTGTCTTCTTTTGACCCGCCGTAGACTTTCAAGAATCCATCAGATTTAAGTATCTCGCCCTTCGCAATAAATTCTTCCTTTCTGTTTGAAACGTTGATTGTCATATTGGTTTTTTCTAACTTGGCGGCTGCCATTTGACTGGCCAGTGCCCTCTGCCAAATAAGGTTGTAGAGTTTTTGTTCCTGAGAATCAACTTTTAGTTCCAATTTGTTAAAGTTCGTCGGGCGAATGGCTTCGTGAGCCTCTTGAGCGTTCTGAACCTTTGTTTTATATTGCCGCCGGTCATGATAAATCTGACCGAATTTTTCTTTAATGTAAGACTCAGCACCGCTTAGGGCTAATCCCGAAAGCGTCGTGCTGTCGGTACGCATGTAGGTAATATGTCCGTTTTCATACAACCTCTGAGCTATCGACATAGTATGCCTAACACCAAAACCTAGGCGTCGGGCTGCTTCCTGTTGCAATGTGCTAGTTGTAAACGGCGCACTAGGGTTACGACTAGCCGGCTTTTTTTCTATGGCTGAAATATGGAATGTTGCCTTACTGGCCGATGTTAAAAATTGTCTAGCTTGCTCAATGGTGGTAAATTTTTCGTTTAGTTCGGCGATTAGTTCACTTCCTTTAGCATCAAAGACGGCACTTATTTTAAAACTGATAATTGGTTTGAAGGCATTAATTTCCCTCTCCCTTTCGACGACCAGGCGAACACCAACAGATTGAACTCTACCGGCACTCAAACCCGGCCGAACCTTGCGCCAAAGAACTGGGGATATCTCATAACCCACCAAGCGGTCCAAAACACGACGAGCTTGGTAGGAATCGACTAGGTTTAGGTCAATTGTTCGAGGGTGTTTGATAGCATATTCAATAGCCGGTTTTGTTATTTCATGAAAAACAATCCGTTTCGTTATGGCTGGATCTAGCTTCATAGCTTGTGATAAATGCCAAGCGATCGCTTCTCCCTCGCGGTCTTCGTCACTGGCCAGCCAGACTTCACTACCCTTAGCTGCTCTCTTAAGATCGGCAACTACTTTCTTCTTTTCAGGACTGATTTCATAGCTTGGGGTAAAATCATGGTTAACATCAATGTTCAGGTCTTTTTTAGGCAGGTCTCTAATATGGCCAAAGCTGCTTTTAACTTCGTATTTGTTACCTAAATAACTCTTGATAGTTCTGGCTTTGGCCGGGCTCTCGACAATGATTAAGTTTTTGGGCATTCTCTACATCTTTATCTCAAACTATTATAAATTGCAATAAAATTCTGGGGCTACCTAAAAGAAAGTTAAAAATATAATTTTCCGATTTTGTAGCCCATCCAGACACCCACTAGCGAGCCGACGCCAGATAACATCAGGCTCCAAACACCGAACCAGTTGCCGTGATCCACTAATGCACCGACCCAGCCGCCAATTGTACCGTCGACAGTGATGCCAATCCAGATCATAAGCTTCATGGGTCTAGTCTATCATATTGCTCAATAAGCGCTCGCGACAATTAAAAAAGACTGGATTTTTGTAACCGTGCAGGGCTAACTTTAAGTTGTAGGGTTTTTAACGACTTCGTCAATGACGCCAAACTTTGTTGTTCCGATTACGGTCGTCCAAGTGCAAGCACAAGCGTATTGCATTTAAAGTAAAATTATTGCCTTATATTGACAAATGCAATATTTTTGCTAAAATAGCAACTTATGAGCATCACTAGTTGATGTTTAAGTACATTTTACCCCCATTCTAACGATAGTTCGGCTTCTATTAAAAGAACCGGCTACGTTTCGTTAGATTGCTTTAGAGCGTGAGTTGCCAGCAGAAAAGTTGTTACCCTCCACTTATCTCAATAGGCCGCTCCTAATTTATTAGGACCGCGTTCTAAAGTAAACTAATCCCTTTAACTCATTGTTTCTGCAATGTAATCCCCTTTCAACGTGAGCCTCAAAGGTTTCGCTTTTGCGGAGACACTACACTTTATGAATTATGGTGTTAGATGTTTCACCGGGGTGGGTTGAAGGGTGTAATGAGCCTCCGGCGGTGCCCACCCCCTCCGGAGGCTCTTTAAGTTTATAAGATTAGACTAAGAAACTACGGGTTTCATGAGGTAACTCGCCGCCGTAGATATATTCGATCAGAATAGCATTAACTTCTTGATTAAGGCTTGAAAGTTGAGTTTTTTCTTCGGTGCTGAAGTTTTGTAGAACAAAATCAGCGCTATCTATTGTAGCTGGCCGCTTTGGCCCAATGCCTACCCTTAAGCGTCCATAGGATTCGCCGATTATCTGCGTGATAGACTTGATGCCGTTATGGCCAGCCGATGAGCCGCCTACCCTGAGGCGTACCTGGCCAAACGGAATATCCAGTTCATCGTGAAGTACAAGTATGTTCTGAGGCTCTACTTTATAAAAGTGCATAACAGCCGTGACCGCTTCGCCGCTTAAATTCATAGAAGTCGTTGGTTTTATGGCTATAACTAGAGTATCACTAAACCGACCTTGGGCTAGATGGCACTTCAAGGATTTTTTTTCTTCCCAAGGGCTCATTTGTTCATGGGTGGTCACAAAAGCGTCGATACATAAGAAGCCGACGTTATGCCTGTTTGCTTCGTATTTAGATCCGGCGTTACCCAAACCAATCAGTAGAACGATTTTCTGCTGGCCAACAGTGTAAAGCTGCATACCTATGTTCATGCTCTCCGGTTGTCGCAGAAGCCAGCCCATTAATGAGTTACCTTTTTTTGGTGCTTAACGTCGGCGTAAACTGGCGAGCGGCCGTGGCGGTGAGCAACATGCTTTTCAATAAACCACAACTCAAGGGCTGTGCCCTCGAAGCCAAACGCCTCGCGCAGGCTACGCTCCAGATAACGTCGATAGCTCCAATGGACGAACTTGGTTTGGCTGCCGAAGATTTTAAAAGCCGGTATTGGGTTATCATCTTCTTGGACAATGTAGTTCAATTTAGGGTTACGATTTTTTAATCCAGCCGGTGGGTGGACGTCGATAGCTCGCTGCAGCCATTGGTTGAGCTCGTTAGTTTTAAAACGCTTCTTTCGCTCTTTGTCGATTTCAAGAACCAAATCAAATAATTTAGTAACATTTTGGCCGGTCACAGCGCTAGTAAATATTAAAGGTGCCCATGGTACAAAGTCAAAGGCAGCGGCGATTTTGGGGGCCAGTTCATCGCGGGTAAAGGCCGTTCTGCCTTCGGCTATATCCCATTTGCTGACAATTAAAATTAGGCCTTTGCCGGCGTCCTTGACCATGCCGGCTATCTTTTGGTCAAGTTGGACGTTGAGTTCGTTAACTTCCATTAAAAGTAGACAAACATCCGCCTGCTCGATTGCTGCTAGGGCCCGGATTACGCTAAAGCGCTCGACGCCAGGTTCGATTTTACCAGAGCGGCGAATACCGGCCGTATCCATCAGTTCGATGTTGCTGCCACTAACCCGTACTGTAGTCCGATTAATGTCGCGAGTCGTCCCCGCTCTCTCGGTGACAATAGCCTGCTGTTTTTCAGCCAAAGCGTTAAAGAGAGCCGATTTACCGACATTTGGCCGACCGATGATGGCCACGCGCAGCTGATCATTGTCGATTTTGTCAGTTACTTTTGGGATGACTTTTATAAGTTGCTCTAACAGTTCATTGATACCGTCGTGGTTGATGGCTGAAGTTGCGATAATAGGCTTAATACCCAGTCGTTCAAATTTTATAAAGACATTCTCTTTACGAGCCTGATCAATTTTGTTAGCCACTAGAAAAACTGGTTTGTGGCTTTTTAAGGCCATTCTGGCTACCCGGCGATCTTCTTCGGTAATCATGACATTAGCCTCAGTCATAACCAAAATCACGTCGGCGCTGTCGACGGCCTGGATGATTTGCTCTTGGATAGTAGTTTCGAAGTCATCTTCTGGGTCTTTTATGCCGGCCGTATCTACCAGCCAGAAATAATGCCCCTGAAAAACAGCTTTGGCCAGCGTACTGTCGCGAGTCGTGCCAGCTTCGTTGGCGACGATCGCTTCGCGCCTTCGTAAAATCGCATTTAGCAAGCTAGATTTACCTACGTTCGTCCGACCAACAATAGCCACAATGGGTAATTTTTTGCTCATCAGGGATTATTATACAGCTAACAGATGATTGGTTGTGAAATCGTCTTTACTAAGAAAGGCCCAACTTCTTATTTTTAAAATTTTTTAACGTCGCCAAAACCTAAACTGCCAAGCGAATAATCTCCGAACTGAGTCCTATGAAGTTTGATAACCTTATAACCGGTAACTTCGAAAGTGCGACGGATTTGGCGATTTCGGCCTTCATGCATGGTGACTGACCATTGTTTATTATCCGGACTTGGCAAGCGAACAACTAATAAACGGCTTAAACCGTCTTCTAGCATTACGCCGTGGTCACTGATGTGGCGTTGATCGGCTGGAGTTAGCGCTTTATTAAGCGTTACCTGGTAGACCTTTGTTTTTTGCTTACTAGGATGAGTCAGCTCATAAGCTAATTGGCCGTCACTGGTCATAATTAATAAACCACTGGAGTTTCTATCAAGTCGTCCGACTGGCTTTAGTAGCTGATATTCAGGCGGCAGTAAATCATAGATGGTTTTGTTGCCCTGGCCCTGCCGGCTGACAACATAACCGAAAGGTTTGTTAAGCATAATGGTAACTTGAGATTCGGGAGCTGTTAAACTGGCAAAATCAAGTCTCTTATTATTGAAGCTGATTTTGTCAATTTCAGATACGGTCTGGCCAAGTTGAGCTTGTCTACCGTTAACCTTAACTCTCCCCTCAGCGATAGTATCGTCAGCTGCCCGACGACTGATTCCAGTCGCCATAGCTATAAACTTATTAATACGCATAGACTTAGCTTATCGCTAAGTATTTTGGAGTGCAAAAACTAAAGGGCAATATTGTTAGGATCGAAGTCGTTTGATGGGCTCTGAGAGACCGGTGGCACGACTGGAGCATCGTGTGGCTCAAAAGTGCTGCCAGGTTGTGGTGATTGGCTGTTAGAAAGAGCTGAGGCTTCTGTTTTAGTGTCATCTTTACCGCTGCCCGGGTCTGAGGAGACAACAGCTGTCTTTGCGTTAAAGCCACCGGCTTGGCTAGTTTTTACTTCTTCTCTGGCTAACAGTTCATCAAGGCTCGGTTTGGGGTCAGATTTAACTGGCTGAATAACCTTTTTATTAGCGATGGTCACGCTATCGTTGACGGTCATCTTAGCTTTAACTTCGTCAGGCTCTGAAGTCGGAACCGATGGGGCTGGAACTACTGGATCAATTTCTTCAGCGGTTGGTTCAGCCTGAGCGCTATCAGCTTCAGTTGTAGTAGCTGGCTTGGTAGGTGTGTTAGCATCCAAATCGTGAACCGCATCGATCATCACCTTGTCGTCGACTGCCTCGTTATTATTTTGGCTGGTGGTCAGTGGCGGAGCTGACGCCGGAGCTTCCATTTTAGTGCTAAAGTCTTCTATTTGTTCGCCAACTACGGCTTTTTCTTCAGCTGTTGTAGCCGTGTCGAGTTTTGATTCGCCTGGTCCAGGAGCGACAGGCGCTTCTGGGGAGGTGGGGGCTATTGTTGAAGAGATAGAGGTTGACCGGGTAGTCGGCTCTGCATTAGTCGGGCCGGCTTCTAGAGTGTTATTAGGGATGGGCGGCGCAGGTAATCCGTCTTCCGGCTTATCGCCTGGGGTTGGCGGCTGCGCAGATGCTGGCGGGGTAATTGGAATGGCCAGAGGCTTGATGGGAACAACAGGAGATTGCACAGGTACAGCTGGAGGGGGCGTCGCTAAATCTGGTGCCGATGGCAATGGAGTCGTTGGCGGACTGGGTGCCTGGATAGGGCTGGGCGTTGGCGGACCTAAAGTTTCCGGATCAGCTACCGGGGCGTTAGGGCTGGGGGCTGGCCCGTCAATTAATTCATGAGACGCTTTCACTATATCTTCTAGCGTAACTTGAGATTTTACGAGATAGCGGTCGGCACCTAGGCTAGTTGCCCTGGTTTTATCTTCAGCCTGCCCTAGAGCGGTTAGCATAATGACTTTAACGTACTTCAGTTCTTCGGTATTTCGTAGAATATCGAGCATTTCAAAACCACTAATTCTAGGCATCATAACGTCAGAGATAATTAAATCCGGCTTCTCGGCTTTGGCGACAACTAAGGCTTCCTCGCCATCTTGAGCGGTGACTATGGCATAGCCCTCGGCCTGGAGGCGGGCCTCGTAAATTTCCCGTAAGTTATTGTCGTCTTCTACTAGCAGTATTTTTGCCGCCATATGATCTTTCGTCCTTTATATCTCGTTTCTATACGATTACGCTTATTTTTATTGTATCACGGTGATGCCGTTAGTGAACTAATTGGCGGTAGAGTGTCAATCTTAGCCTCTTTGGCTTGGAGCTCTTCAGCTTTTTGAGTACTCAGTCTTGGTAAGTTGATATAAAAGGTGCTGCCCTTTTTAAATTCGCTTTCGACCCAGATCCGGCCCTGGTATAACTCAATGATCTTACGGCAAATAAACAATCCCAAACCGGTACCACCAATGGTTCGAGTAGCCGAGTTATCAACCCGGTAGAACTTTTGGAAAAGATGAGGAATATCTTCAGCTGGAATACCCGGTCCGGTGTCTTTAACGTAAAACTGCACAACCTTGTCGTTACCAACCAGGCCGATAGTGACTTTACCGGTGTCGGTATATTTGACGGCGTTATCAAATAAATTTGTGACAACTTCCCGCAAGCGGTCAGGATCAATATAAGTATAAAAAAGAGGCTTGATAACTTTATTAGCTTGAACGGTCGCATCAATTGTCTTAGATGTGCCAAAGGCAAACTCGGTGATTAAACCCTTTTTCTCGGCAGCGAATCTGAGATCGGAAGTTAACTGCTCAAGATAACCCCCAATTTCGACAACAGCCGGATGGCTAGTTAGCCGGCCGTCTTCGACTTTAGCCGACGTTAATAAATCTTGGAAGAGTTGACCTAGGTGTTGAGTACTGGAGTGAGCTTTGCCTAGATAGTCACGGGCTCGGGCGTCAATTGTGCTGACTTTTTCATTGAGGGCAAGGGCCAGATAACCTTCGATGGCGGCGACGGGTGTTCGCATCTCGTGAGAAGCAGTGCTGATAAATTCGGCTCGTTGTTGTTCAGCTTTTCGTTCTTGGCTGACATCGCGGAAAACGCTTACTGCACCGGTGACTTGCTCTTGTTCATTCAAAATCGGCGAAATCACAAAGCTGACGGCTAATGACTTACCCGATTTTGTTAACACATTGGCAGTACTATCACGAATACTTTTTTTAGTCTGAAATAGCAAAGCCACAGGGTCGAGCGAGCTATCTATTTGTTCACCTTTTTCGTTGACAAGCTTGAAAACAGCTTTCCAGTTAAGACCAACTGCATCTTCGCCACTCCAGCCAGTAATTAAAGAAGCTCCCGGGTTGAAGAGTTGGATCGTTTGTTGATCGTCAACTAGGACCACACCATCTTCAATAGCGTTTAAAATGATTCCAGATTTAAGTCTCTCAGTCCGCAAACTTGTAGCCAGCTTGGATGAATTAGGGTGTTTGGCTGTTGGCCGAGCAAACCTTTTTACAAAAGAGCTGATTATGAAAAGTACGATCACGGCCAAAATCAAACCGACGCCCAAATAGATAATCAAATAATTGTTTTCCATGAAAAAGCTTGTGGTATTCATCTCCTATTATCAGGTGTATTTATCTATTATGCAAATGCTTATACCCTGCTATAGACGTGCTATAACAGATATGATAGGATGAGTCCGACTAAGTTAGGCCCCTTCGTCTAGTGGTCCAGGACGTCAGGTTCTCATCCTGAAAATCGCGGGTTCGACTCCCGCAGGGGTCACCACAATTTTACGTAAGTGTTTTTTGCTGTGAGATAATAGGCATATGAAATCATCTTGGCCGGTAGGACTAATAGTGATAGTAGTTCTGATAGTTGGATTGTTTGCAATATTGAATGTTGTTATGCGGCGCAAAGGTTATTCTATTCCAGGTAAGACCGTGGTTCGTTGCTCTAAAGGGCATCTGTTTATGACTACTTGGATTGAAGGTGGATCTCTTAGGGCTATAAGGCTGGGCCCGTATACAAGATACCAACATTGTCCCGTAGGTAAACACTGGGCTATAATTCACCCAGTAAAAGTACAAGATTTGACTAGCGAAGACCGCCAAAAATTAGCGACAGCTTAGACAATTTTTATCCCAGGTTATTAGCTCAATGCCGATCTATTATTCAAGTTAGATCCGCACTATACTGATAATTAATGAAGAATGTGGAGTTTAATCAGCGAGCTATAGCGTTATTAGGCGGCTACTTATTACAATTTTTAGCAGGCATGTTCCTTAATTTGTTCGTTACTATACCGAGCAAACACCCGGGTAGTTCGGGCGACAATTACTTGGGTCGTTCATTCCATAGCCTTGTTTGGTCGCTATCGGGCTCAGGCGGCTGGGTATTATCTTTTCATGCTGGCTTGGCATTGCTATTAGTTTTAGGTTCACTGAGTCTTTTTGTAATGGCCTTAATCGCTCACAGTAGACTGTGGAGTGTTAGTGGTGGAATAGCAGCCCTATTGACGCTTGGCGCTTTTTTCAATGGCCTGAGTTTCATCGATTTTAATAAAAATATCAGCTCGATGATTATGGCTATCTGTTGGGTAGGAGCAGTCAGTGTTTTAGTTCTGGGCTTACTAAAACATACAAAGTCCGGCACCAAGACTAGCCAGCACGTTTTTTCATAGACGATTTCACCGACAACTGCTTTATAAATCGAAGAACATGAGATCACCGTTAGTAAAATAGACTCAAGAAAATCTACTACCTTGTATTGAAGTAGTGCTTGCATAGATTATTTTTTTATACATAATCTCCGAGAGGAGAAGTAGAGATTATGGAGTCAGGTAAGTTACTGGTAGTCCAGTTTGGGTCTCGGGAAAAAAGAGTGACTAAACTGGTAGTCATGGAAACTGTCGAAGTAAAGAATGAACAAACCGAAAATGAATACCGATCAGTAGTTGGGCCTCTAATTTCACTGGCAAAAAGGGCTTGTTCTATTCGCTATGCCCCGGACCAGGATGGAGTGGTCCAACGCGTCTGTTGGTCTGACTGGGTGAACCTTGAGCCAATGAGCAACTCGGTTGTTTTACGCGGCAGGTTAACTCTAAGCCCTGATGTACGCGATATTGTTGGTGGTAAAGCTGAGAGCGAACCGACTGACCGCGCTGGCCTAGACATACAAGCTATTGATGAAGCTAGTGGTGAATCATTTGGTATTACAACTGGAGCTTTTTATTTTCAAGATAATAGAGCCTTCTATGCTGCCGATTACGAATGTCATTATATTGCGGAACTTGGTACAAAATCTTGGGAAGAAGTCCGAAGGTACAGCTCGGCCTTAAGGACGGCACTTGGCTAAGTTTTCTTTATGTAAGCTAAGTCAATATTACTAGAAGTCATCATCTGCTTAATAAGTATAATTCTTAATCTATCCTTGTATTAGTTTCTGGCTAATAAGGGTATAATTTAGGTTAGCAACATGCGTACTGGCAGCAGCCTTTGCACGCATGGGCTTTAATCCAGGCAACCATCCTTCGGGCTCTGCGCGCCTTACATATACAAAATCATTAGTTTCCTGTTATGGCCTAGTAGCGAACGGCTACCAAGCTTACCAGGCAGCCTTAAGTTAAAACCGTTCAACCATACTAATCTCTAATTAGTGTTTATGAGGATTTGTATATGGATCCCTCTCTTATAATTAATGAACGGATTGATGTTGTCGCGGTTTTTAAAAAACAGGCAGGCACTAATTTATTATGTCTGCCCTGCAAAATAAAATTTCGTGGGCGGGACATAGAGCTTGTGGAGCTGGGCCTGCACCACCTGACTTCAGCCGGTAAACGGATGATTCATGTCTTTGATATGAGTGATGGCGTTAATGATTATCGGCTTGAGTTTGATGCCGAGAGCCTGACTTGGACACTGGTAGCTATGATAGGGGGTCACCATGCTGGGGATTAGCAGTGAACAGCCTCAGGTTATGCACATTGACCTTAATAGCGCTTTTGCAACGACGGAGCAGCAAGCTCACCCTAGCCTGCGCGGTCAGCCGCTAGGGATAACTAACCGAATTTCTAAACATTGTTGCGTTATTGCAGCCTCCTATGAAGCCAAGGCATTGGGCGTCAAAGTCGGTATGCGTCTGGATGAAGCCCAAGCTATCATTCCCAAACTTCTGATGCTAGAAACCGATCCGCCTAAATACCATCACATGTATCAGCAACTAGCTAGGATTATGAAGGCCTACTCGCCGAAAGTAGTTATGAAAAGCATTGACGAAGGCGTCATAGATTTTCATGGCACTCTCAAAGTTATTAATAAAAGGCCAATCGAAGAGATTGGTTATGAGATTAAACAACGTATGCGCAGTGAGGTAGGTTCATGGATGAGAGTTAATATTGGCATTGGACCAAATCGATTCCTGGCTAAAACGGCCGCTTCACTCCATAAACCGGATGGCTTAGACTTTATTGATCACCGTAATTTAATAGATACCTATAAGTTGCTGAAGTTGACTGACCTGACAGGTATAGCTTCCCATTATGAGGCCCGACTCAATGCGGCTGGCATTTTTACACCGATGCAGTTTCTGGAAGCATCAGCTGATACTCTTCAACGCTTGGTTTTTCATAGTATCATCGGCGATGATTGGTACCAAAGACTGAGAGGCTATGAAGTTGACGATGTAACCACTAAGCTAGGTAACGTTGGCCGCCAATGGGTGCTAAAAAAAGCTTCAAACGATGAAAACTTTGTTCTGCCCTGCTTCCATTATCTTTGCGAGACAACTGCTAAGAAACTACGTTATCAAGGTGTTGACGCCCGAGGTATACTGGTTTGGACTCGCTTCCAGACTGGCGATAGTTGGTACCAGAGAAAAATGTTCAAGACTACTTTTTATACTGACCAAGAAGTCTACCAGCGAGCTCTTTATTTATTCAACCAGCGGCCAAAACATATGATAATTCAAACTATGGGTATCACCTGCTACCAGCTGACCCCGTCCAGCCGCAACCAGGTCAGTTTGCTAGAAGTAGTCAACCAGGAAGAATGGCTGACGACGGCAATCGATGAAATCAATGGACGCTACGGTAATTTTATGATCTTTTCGGCCAGTGCCCTGGCCGGCACTAAGGTTGTTAAACAGAAGATACCCTTTGGTGGCACCAAATACTTTGATCTTTTACTAGGCCGAGCCTAGTTTAACTTATCAAGGATATCAGCTAGTTCGCGCGGTGTTATTTCGGCTTTGACTAGATAGCCATCAGCTTGTTTCTCGATATCAGCTCTGACGTCTTCGCGTTGTTCGAGGTTGGTAATAATAATAATTTTGGCCTTAAGTTTCGGGGTCTGCTTAGAATCGCGCAGGCTGCGTAAAATTTCGATACCGTCAATCGTTGGCACCATCAGGTCAACCAGGATAATATCGTATTTGTCGGTTTGAGCTTTTTCGAGCCCTTTTTGGCCGTCGATCTCAACGTCTACCCTGTAACCGCGGCGAGTTAGCGCCCGGACATATAGTTCGCTTATAAAATGCTCGTCTTCTATGCATAAAACATATTTACCATTAGGTTTAGCTGACTGAGGCTCCATTTTATCTCCTATAGAGTGAGTGATTCTTAATCCATCCGTGGGCGCTGCGAACAATTTCTTTATTATCCTTATTTTTAGTCTCTTCGGCAAGCTTGGCATACGGCAGTAGAGTGAAACCAAAGGTACTCCCCTTGCCGATTTTACTTTTAACCCAGATATTACCGCCGTGAGCACCGATTATGGCTTTGCAAAGGTAAAGGCCTAAACCAGTGCCTCCGATCTGCGCTCGGTTATGGTGATCACGGTAAAATTTAGTGAATAAATTAGGTAAGATTGACTGAGCTACCCCGACCCCGAAGTCCTGAACAGTAGTTTCGACCATACCGTCGGTGTTAAGTTTTGACTCGATTACAATTTCTTTTGAAGTACCACTATATTTAATGGCGTTATCGATTAGGTTAATAATAACTTCTTGAATACTGATTCGGTCAGTGCCAACTGAAGGCAGGCCGGCAACCGTTTTAAGAGTCAAGGCGATACCCCTGACTTGGGCTCTTAGCGACATCATGTCGATCACGCTTTGAACGATTTCCGGCCAGTTTTCTTCGGTAAGTTGGAGCATTAATTGGTCATTATCGACTCGAGCCACGTTAAGGATGTTATTAACAAAAGCTGACAGCTGCTGAGCCGTGGCGTTCATCTTAGCTACGAAGCCCTCGAGTTCCGGGCTCAATTTCCCTTTAGTCTCTTCTTCGAAGGCTTCAATGTAGCCCCGAAGAAGGGCCAGCGGTGTCCTCAGCTCGTGAACGCTTAGTGCCACGAAACTAATCGCTTGGTCGTCTTGACTATATTGCTTGGTGTGATCAAAAAGCACCAGGACCGTTTCATAGTGCTTGGCGTTGTCTTTATTGTAATAAGCGGCCAGGTCGAACAAGCGGGTTGGTTGGTTATCGGTCACATTGAGCCGGACTCGTTCCCAGAGCTCTGAAGCGGTAACGACCGATTCTTTGGTCTTTTTGAGCCAAGCATCAAGCGTATGCTCGCTCGGGAATGACATATTGAGGATCGAGTAAAGGTTTTGGTTAGTGATGTCTTTGTCGCTTCGGCCGACGTACTTGCAAGCTTCGTTATTTGCGAACAGTATTGTTTGGCTGCTATCCAGTACCAGTAGCGGCAAAGGTAAGTTATTGGCAATAAAGTCAGCCTTAAGATCAGATAATTGCTTGAGGGCGGCGCTTTCGGAATGTTCAGCGACTGTTACCAATTGATAAATTTGAGCGGTCAGATTAGCTACCAAGGTCCGGCCGACGACCAGTTTATCGATGTCCGGCGCTGCTACACCGTGCTCAGTTGGGGATAGGTGGACAATCGCCTTCCATACTGCTTCCAGTGGAATCAGAGCATAATCGGCGGCGGCGAAAGTAATAATAAAGGTCATAATGACGCTAACGCCGTAAGCGCCGAGCGCGACATAGTCGAGCGAGACATCCAAGTTTCTAACCACGAACCAGATACCACCAATCAGTAAAATATTTTCGAAAAGAACTACGAATATCAAGTAGGCTCGAATTTGAGCGCGCAATGCTTGAAAGTTATCCATAATTTATTTAGTTATAAGTTAAATCTTGACTACTGGCTAGAATGCTTATCCAGGTTTGGCCGGGGTCGAGTCCAATCGTCTGGCCGCTGGAGTTGGTAAATGTGATCTGTGAAGCATCAGAAGATTTAGTCCAGGTTCCGGTTTCGACTGTGCCGTCTTGGAAAATATAGACCGGACCACTACCAATGACGTTATAGACCGAATAATACGCACCGGAGCTATCTAGGGAACTGGTGCTATAAGGTACCACCATGCCGATAACTACCTTTGGCGCGATTTGAACTTGGCTGCCATCAGCATTAAGTTCCATATGCTGAGCCCCGCCCTCGCTCCGCTCGTAGCTGTTGGTTTTAGCATTGTAAGCGTAAGCAACGGCGAAATCGGAAGACGAAAACGACATATTAATCGAAGTAACGTTAGGACTCTTAACGGGAGCCGCTATTTTTCTGACAAAACCGGTGTAGGTGCTGGTTGTGTACCCCTTGTTAGTCTCTAGCTGGTTTAACTTAGCGATTGAGGTGTAAACATTGTGCGGGGCTTCTCGGCTAGATATACGCTCGTAAGAGCCACCGTTATAAAATTCATTAAGGTCTTTGACGGTCCAGACAGTAACGTCGGATAGAGCTTGCGGGCTGCCACCAACATGGGCTATGGCCGCGTTAAACCCGAGCGCCCACTCAATATAGTATGGCCGCAGGCTACGGATGGGGCCGATGTAACTCGGTTGAGTGTCTTGATAAAGCGCCATAAAACGGGTGATACCTCCCTCGGTTAAAGCCTCGAACACAACGCCGGCTTGGTCTAGTCCCGATTGTGGCCGGGCGGCATCAATGTTCTCGATTATGATGGCCGTAACCGGACGCTGGTTAACATTAGGAGCTACCGGTAGGCCGGTCAGGGTGCTAGGCACAGTCGCTGGGATCATTGGAGCCGCTCTTTTCACAACGGCTACCGGGACAGGCTTGGGCTGATAGAAATGTAAAGTCAAAAATGAAGCCAGGCCGACAATAATTAGGATAGCCACCACGGCGGCCGCTATTAAGTGTTCCCTTTTCAAGTTTTTACGCTTAAATGACGGCAGTAATAATAACAGCTTGCCGGTTCTTGATTGAGTTGGCGGGGCTTCTTCGGGCGGTGGGCCGAACTCTTGCTCCAGCTTATGCTCGTCGACTTCAGAGCCTTCTCCGGCCGGTTTTTGGTCAATGTTTGTTTCTGGCGTTGAAATCGGATGCCGCTCTTTAGGCAACCGAATGTCATCATTCATAAGCATATTGTATCAGACGAGACGAAGCTTTGCCCTAAGCAGGATATCTGTCAGCTTCGTCAAAGGCTGTTGATCATGGCGTTGAGGCGACGTAAGGTTCTTTCTTGGCCAAGCACCGACAGCGTTTCGGCCAGTCCCGGACTGAATGGCGCTTGAGTTACGGCAATTCGAATCAGGCTGAATAAAACAGCCGGTTTTTGGTTGGTTTGCTGAAGCAAAGCATTCAAACGGATGGTTAAATCCTGAAGGCAGAAGTCGCTTTTTTCAAGGTTGTCTCTGGTTTGCTCTAGCCAGTTCTTAAGCTCGCTAACGGGCCGCTGCTTAAGTTGGTTGTTCGTCTGCCAGAGCTCCGGGTTGATCGGCTGGTCTTTAAAAAAGAATAGTGTCAGTTCAGGTAATTCTTTAAAGAACTTCAGGCGGTCTTGGATGGTTACCAGGACTCGTTCTTTGTAGTCGCCTTTGGTACTGGCCGCTTCAGCCGGCCAAAAATTTTTTACTTTTTCGGATAGATCCTTAATTGGTAATTCCCGAATATAATAGCCGTTTATCCAAAGCAGCCTGCGTTCGTCAAATTTTGCCCCGCTCCGGCCGACTCTGGCCAGTGAAAATTTTTTAATTAATTCTTCCCGGCTGAATATTTCTTGTTCAGTGCCATCGTTCCAGCCTAAAGAAGCCACAAAATTGAGCAGCGCCTCAGCTAAAAAGCCTTCACTTATGTAATCGAGCACATCCCTGGCGCCGTCGCGCTTGGATAGTTTCTTATTGCCTTCCGGAGCTAAAATATGAGGCATGGTAGCCATCAACGGTGGCGTCAGCTTGAGGGCTTCATAGAGGTTTAGATAAGCCGGAACGCTAGCAATAAATTCTTGGCCGCGAATAACGTGGCTGATCTTCATCTCGGCGTCATCGACTATATGGGCAAAGTTATAAGTTGGGTAGCCGTCAGATTTGATTAGGATAAAGTCGTCAATTACTTCCGGGCCGGCTCGCAGATTGCCCATTACCTCGTCATGCCATTCATAGGCTTTAGGGTCTGACTCAAACCGAAGCGGCATCGAGCCATCCCAGGCCGGCGGTTTGTCAGGTCGGTGATTGCGATATAGAAACGGCTGTTTTTTTGCTTGAGCTTCGTCGCGAAAAGCTTGGACCTGTTCCGGCGTATAGGGGTCGGCGTAAGCCCGACCAGAATCGATTAATTTTTGAGCCCACTTTTTATAAATTTCCAGGCGTTCACTCTGACGATACGGTGCGTATAGGCCACCAATATCTGGACCTTCGTCGTAATTAAGTGAAAGTGCCTTCAGGCTTTTTGTAATATGGTCTTCAGCCCCAGCGACTTCGCGGCTTTGATCAGTATCTTCTATCCTCAGGATAAATTGCCCTTTGCCTTGGCGAGCCACCAGCCAAGCAAACAAAGCCGTACGAATACCGCCGACATGTAAAAAGCCTGTTGGGCTAGGCGCAAATCGGGTGCGAACAGGTACTGCCATCTGGCTACAAGTATACGACTTGAACCAATTAGCAGTAAAGACACTAATCTACGCTCAGATCGTCGATCAGCCACCATTTTTTTTGTTATTTGGGCTTCAATCTACATATTGACCGCAATATTGATTAGCTGGCTAGTACTCAAGGCGCCGTTACTAATCACTTTGTACCAAATACCGCTGCTGATCCATGTAGCAGCGTTATTGTTATATGTATAAATTATCTTTCCAGCTGCCTTAACGGCTTCGTAGTTGTTACTGTTCGGATAGACGTAATTGTTAAATAGCGCCGTCGTGCTGCTCCAATGGGAAGCAGTCTGAATTATACTGAAGTCTTTATTGTTAGTAGAATTATCGAAATTGATGGCAACTGTCCCCGGTTTATAGGTCAAGTTTTTAACGGCAAAGCCAGTCGGTTGCCAGCTCGGTAAGGTAGCATTAATGCCAGACCGGGCGGCGGCTATGTGAACCTGGATGACGGCTGTGTTTTGATAGGCTATAAAACCGAGAATAAGTAGGACAGCCAGGCCTGAGACGAATAGGCTAGTTAGTCGGCGTCCCCGCCGCCCTCGCCGAGTTACTTTTTTGTGCTTATGGGGCAGTTGCTTGTGACTGTTAGCTTGTTCCATCGCCCTTTCGAAAATTTCGGCGGAGGCTTGCTTGGCTACTGGCGCGGCTGGTGGACTCGGTTCTGCGACCGCGTTTGGATGATAGGCGGCAGCCTGCTCGGCCGTCGGTGTCAGCGGAGCCATATCAGAAGTTTGGTTACTGAACCGGTTGATTAGTTTACTTTTAGCAACCCGCTCCGCTCGTTGTAAGCGTTTTTTGTCTAGACCGCTAACGGCCAACTTGGGTACGATATCAAACTGTGGAGATTGAACCAGAGAGTCCGTATTATAGGTAACCTTGGTTCGACGTTTCAGCGATGAGCTTGGTTGAGCCACGGCGTTCCTCATCAGTGTAACGGCATGTTGGGGTCTATGGTGAGCAGTCGGCTGGGTCGAGGTCCGGTGGATGTCAAAAGCTTTTTGGCGCCCCTGAACCGGCGCCTGGACTTTGTCAGATTTATAATTAGTTAGTGGCGGCTTCGGAGTTGGTGTCACCATAGCTGACGGCTGGTGCGTTGAATTGATAACGCCGTCAATAGTTCTGTAGTGTTGGGGTCTATGCTGGGGATGATCAACCAAAAGAAAGCCCGTTCTGGCATCGTAGGGCTTACCGTTTAACTCAAGCACACTAGATTTTTCTTTTGTCGTCACGTTTAGTTGTTTGTCTCCGGATCGCTTTAGCGGAATACTTATTATATTAAACCTCCTTGCGCATGTAATGCAAGAGGTTTCATAATAAGAACGCGGCTTAAAAAACATAAGCCTTTCGACTAGATTATTCGAGCCTCGACTCCAAACCTCATGACTTAAGGATTGATTCATGGAAACCATCGATTTTATGGATTTCAAGCAGCGGCGAAGGCATGGCAATATGCTAATTCTTGGCTATGCTTTAATTGGCCTGGTCGTTTTAGCCCTGGCTTCAATCTTTGTTTTTATCGCCTACGGTTTCAATTATAAGGATGGTAAAGTCGTCCAAAGCGGCATGGTTTATCTATCCAGCCAGCCAAATCCAGCCAAGATCTATGTTGACGGTGTATTGAATAGCAATACTACTAACACCCGCCTTCTCCTACAAGCAGGCACCTACACTTTTAAACTGCAGCGGACTGGCTATAGAGTTTGGCAGCGCAAGATTGTCATACCCGGCGGCCAAATTGTTTACTATCAATATCCTTTCCTGGTCCCCAATACCCTAACGACGAGCACGGTCAAGGACTATACTTCAGCTCCTGCTCTGATCAGCCAAAGTCCTAGCCAACAATACTTACTGGTAGCCGCTCCTGGTTCGCTTTCGTCATTTGACTTATATAACCTCAACAATCCAACTCAGCCATCAACCGACATTAACCTGCCCGATGGGCTTTTATCGACTGCCACGTCTTCGCAAAGCTTGAAGGTTATTCAGTGGGCGAACGATAACAGCCACCTGCTGCTCGAGCATATTTACGACGGTAACACCGAATATATTTTGATGGATACCACAGACCCCACTCAGTCGGTTAACTTAACGAAAACTCTAGGATTATCGATAACTGGCTCGCAGAGCTTGCTTCTCAGTAATAATCAATATAACCAGTATTTCGTACTCGATGCGACTGACCAGACTTTGTCCCAAGCGACTCTTGGCACGCCTGCACTGCAGCCTTATGTGACTAAAGTATTAAGCTACAAATCTTATGGGTCTAACACCGTACTCTACGCCACGCCCGACCCTACTAACTCGGCTGAGGTTGATATTGATTTGTATAATGGCAGCAATACTTACGTTATTCGCCATGACAGCGCTAACACGACTTACCTTCTCAATCTGACGACCTATGACGGTAACTTGTATGTAGCCGTTGCCGCAGCCAGCGAGAACCGTGAATACGTCTACGAGAATCCAGTCAGTGAAATTACCGATAAGCAAATCGGTGTGGCAGTGCCAATCGAGGCTTTCGCTACTGTAGCGCCAAATTATCTGTCGTTCTCGTCAAATGCCCAGTATGTTTTGTTCGAAAACGGCGTTAACTTTTCGATCTACGATATTGAAAATCAACTAGGCTACACTTATACCTCAGCCGATCCATTAGACGCTCCCCAAACCAACGCCAGTTGGTTGGACGGTGGCAATTTGATCTACGCTAGCAAGGGGCAGCTATTGACATTTGATTTCGATGGCGGCAACCGGCAGGAGCTGGTTTCGGCTGACCCTCGGTACTCCCCCTACTTCGGGCCGAATTACAAATACCTCTACGATCTTGTTCCTTCAGCTTCCGACCCGACTCAGGAACTACTGACCTCTACACCACTTCTAACGCCAGCTGATATTTAGGCTTCAAATCCTTTTGGCTCTAAAGCCAGCTCCACAAGCGGCTCCATAGGCTAGGACCATTGCTTGGCAGCTGAGTCGACTCTGACAACGTGGCGCTGGTATTATTGCCGCTAACGTTTGTTGAGGAGTCGGGACTGATTTGGTCGCCGACGACTATTAGACGGTTGATGCTAGTGCCCGGCGGATCACAGGTGATCAGGGTGGCTGTCGCGATGTGGTTGGGGATATTACCTAGAACACCGACATCACTGGGGCTGACAATCTGCTTTTCAAAGACTTTATAAATGAATACTTCTTGGTTATAGACTATATAAAAGGTATCGCCTGGAACCAAGGTATGGAGCAGCACAAAGGCAAACTTATACTGGCCGGGATTAAAGATGTTGTTACTAGAGTGGCCGAAATAGGCCGTGTTGCCGTCCTGACCCGGCAAAACCGTAGTCGGGTAATGAACGACACCACCTTGCAGGTCGTTCTCAATGACTGATTCGTTGGTGCTGGTGTCGCTAAAGTCAATCGGTATATCGACGCTGATCTTCGGTATGATTACCTGTGGTGCGCTACTGGCCGTGACGCTGCTGGGATCAACGATAATCGGCGTGGCGCCGACACTGCCCGGTTGAATAAAGGGTGCGATAAGCACTTCGTTAAAAAAGCTGAACATAAAAATAGCTAAGACAATTAGCCCGATACCCATCCCAAAACCGAGTGACTGGAGATGATGCTTAGCCTTAAGCTTACCGCCAGCAGTGACGCTGCTGCGAATCATCTGGTGAATTTGACTAAGACTTCGAGTTTCGGCCGGAATCTCCGTGCCAAGCTGGTGTTTTGAGGTGACAATGCCTTGGCTTGATGGCGCTTGATTTTGAATGGCCGACGGCTGAGGTGCCGGTTGAGCGTCACTTGGTCGAGCCTGCTTGCTGTTATCGTAATCCTCGTAGAATTCCTGCCAGACCTCGTGCTTTTCCGAATCAGGCAGGCTAGCGTAATAGCTGTGCCAGGCAGTTTGAATCTCGGCTAAACTCTTGCCTGAGGTACTCAGGTTGTGCATGAATGTCTGGTGTTTGCTGCGCGGCTTGATGGTCTCGGCTTCGCGGGCTTCAACCACTGGATCGGGCTCCAAAGCGTAAATTTGGGCTAACTTCGTGCGGATAATATCAGCTGCCGGGTTAACTCCGCTTGGTTCGTTGCCACTGGCCGGCTGGATAGTTATCGGCAGCTTTTTAGGCAGTACGTAACTGTTTTCGGCTGGCTGTTCTTCTTCCGGTTTGTGAGGAAATAAAGGGTTATCGTTTTGCATTAAGGCTTGAGATTAGCGCTAGTTTTATAGATCTAATTATAGTATACTGCCCCTCTGATAACTAAGCACGCTGCAACTTAAGGGCGAGTGGCGGAATTGGTATACGCGCACGACTCAAAATCGTGTTCCTTACGGATTGAGGGTTCAAGTCCCTCCTTGCCCACCAGAACGACATTATTATTTTTAGCTTCAGTTTATTTTTGATTCTGAGTATAAATAGCCGTGGTCAGCGACTCAAAGGTCTTTTCTTTATTTTGAAGCCACCAGGTAGATGTGTCGGCAGCCGTTTTAACGCGCCAGATTTCCTGGTCTTCAGCCAACCTAGTACTGCTGACTTCCCCGTTGACGGCCACAAAAATACGTAGCAGATGTTTAACCACGATATTTATTTTGTTCATCTTAGTAAATTCGTGCAAAGTTTCGACTAGCCTGATTAAATCCATTTCAAAGCTGAAGGCTTTAGGAAAGTCCGCGCTGGAGGCCAGTTTTTGGAGTTGAGCCAGGCTTATAACTAACGTCGTCTGTGGTCTTTTTAGGATTATTTGCGGCAGGCTTATAAAAAAATCGGCGCCGTCTTTTGTCAGTGTCAACTGGTCTTTATATTCAACCGCCAGCCGTTCCAAAATAATAGCAGTCTCCGAATTCCGGCCTAAGTCGCCAGCTACCAGCACGCCATCCGCCCATAGGCTCATGTCCAGAAACTCAGCTAAGGCTTTTTGACTGAAGCTGCCGCTGGGCGTGCTTGGTGCAAACTGGCCAGCGGCGAAAGTCCGGCCAACGGTCTTTTTTAAACTATCAGGCAGTAAAACCCGGGTTTCACCGATACCGGCTTTTTCGCTCTCCGCAAAAGCCTCAGCCGGGGCGCTGAAGCCGTAGCCGTTACCGCCGACAATTAACAATTTACCGGCTGTTGTCCGTCGTTCCGGGCGGCTCCACAGTAGGTCTGGGAAAAGCGGGTGGTCGGGCTGTTGCTGCCGCCAGTAAGGGAAAGCCGTATTGTGCTGTGAATCCATAGACGCTAATTTCTTTTCGCTTGGGTCATTTGCAGCAAAATAGTCCGTCGGACATCATAATTCGGCCGATCGTTACTATGGCCGGCGACTGTCCAGATCAGGTGGCTGCTTGACAGCTTATAGTTTAGTTCATAAGCGGTGACCGGCGGGCAAACCATGTCATAACGGCCTTGGATCAACCAAATTGGCATCCTCAACTGCCGGGCATTATCTAGAATATAGTGGTCCGGTAAGAAGCATCGATTGGCCATGTAATAGACCTCGATCTTGATGCCGGTCGGATCGTAATCGTCAAAGTTTGGTGGCGTGAACCTTTCGTCTAGCTTGAGTAAGGCGGCTTCGACGTTGGCGCAGGCATAGGCTGACTTCTTAGCGGCTAAGCCGTTGGAACCTAAAATCATCTTGTAATGGTATTTACTCGGGTTAGTTTGGTGGCTTTTAGGCGTCCGGTCAAGATAGGCATCCCAGACATCCGGAAAATGGATCGCCCACCGACCCTGGGCTAAATAATCTATTTCAGCCTGTGAGCCGGTAAAGATGCCACCTAGAACCATCGCTTTAACCCGTTTCGGATATTTTAATCCGTAAGCAAGAGCCAAGCACGAACCCCAAGAACCGCCGACTAAAATAAAATTAGTTAGTTTAAGCTTGGTAGCCAGTTTCTCAATATCCTCGATTAGATCCTGGGTTGTGTTATTTTTCATAAAACCGTAAGGCAAGCTTTTACCGCAGCCGCGCTGGTCAAAGAAAATGACTCTTTGTGATCTAGGATCAAACGAAGCTTTGTGACCATCATTCGTGGAATCTCCCGGGCCACCGTGTAGGAAAACAATTGGCGTGCTTGCCCGCTTATTACCCCAGTCTTGGACATATAGAGTATGACCATCGCCGACTTCAACGAAGCTTTCCGAAATCGTGTATTCGTCTTGATTCATCTTTTACCTATATATCCATTACAAGGCTGACCGGACAGTGGTCAGAACCCTTTACTTTGGGGTGTATATCAGCCGCCTTTACTTTCGATTTGAGGCTTTTACTGGCTAGGACGTAGTCAATCCGCCAGCCGACATTGCGCTCGCGGGCATTAGAAAAATAAGACCACCAGGTGTACCATCCCTTACCTTCTTTAAATAAGCGAAGCGTATCAATAAACCCGGCGTCGATAAAGGCCTGGAAACCTTGGCGCTCTTCATCGGTGAAACCTTTTTTACCGCGGTTAGGCCGTGGATTAGCCAAGTCCAATTCAGTATGGGCTACGTTTAAGTCACCGCAAAAGATGACCGGTTTTTGCTTCTCTAATCGCTGGCAATAAGCCAAAAAGGCCGGATCCCACTGCTTTTGGCGTAAGACTAGACGACTTAAATCGTCTTTGGCATTAGGCGTATAAACAGTTATCAGCCAAAACTTATCGTACTCCGCAGCCATGATTCGACCTTCCAGGTTTGGATCACCGTAAATATCACCGCTGACCTTGAATTTCTTGATGATATCTTGAGGTAGCCCGTTAACCACCTGTAAGGGTTTCGGTTTGCTCAAAATTGCCGTCCCGCTATAGCCAGCCTTGTCGGCCGAGTACCAAAATTGCTCGTAATTTGGCAAGATCACTGGAATTTGATCTGGTTTAGCTTTAGTCTCTTGGAGGCAGAGGATATCCGGTTTCTCAGAATTTATAAATGGGTCAAGTGACTCTTTATTTAAAACAGCCCTAATGCCATTCACATTCCAAGAATAGACTCTCAACAACATATCGCCTCCACGATTCCTCAAACTCTAGCTCTATTATGTCATAAACTTACTTAGAGACTGGTGACTGATTTCACAATCAATCTTACTCAAAATAACACCTAACGCAAACTTGGCTCAAGGGAAGAGTTTTTGGTCGTATCTCGCATTTTGGACACAAGCCTAGGGCCGTCGCAGCTAATGGTCTGTAGTCAAGCAAAGCGCCGGCTGGTTCGCTTCTTGCATCTAGTCTTTGGTTTAAGACTAACCCTGCTACCAAATCGCCTAAGTCTTCTGAGGCTAAAAGCCGACCCTGAACATCGTTTATTTCTTTATCTTCGTATTGCCTAACAAATCTACTCATTACCTCAGCCTCTACCCGGCTTCGATCAGTCAAGGATTCGGCTTTGTTAATGTTCTCGACGTATCTGGCGACGCGCCCAATAAAGTCATTGGCTAGTCTATCTTGAAGCACTAGCTCCAGGCTGACCTGATGATTAATACTTTCCCCCGACATAGCCATCTATTTTCGGATTACGCTTCTTCGCCAATACTAAAGAACTCTTTGAGGAAAGTTGCTGCCAGACTAGCTTCTGGGCTGTTTTCGACGCTCATAAATTTATATTCTTTCTTAGGCTTTAAAAATGCAACCATAACCGTTTAAAAAAATTAATTTTAAATATAATAAAAAATCAGTTCGTTTATGGAAGACGCATAAGCTATGCAAGTTGTCCCTGACGGGGCGAAGAAGCGAGCCAACCTCGGGCTCAAAAACTTCTTCGCCCCCAACACGGACGCTACTAGGTTGGTTCAGGGTGTCTTAAACCGCAATACCACAACCTTGCCAGAAGAAAGCTGAAACGTGATAGTGGCTTGCCGACAAATTCAGTGTCAATGAAAGTCTGCAGCAAAATTTGCGTCAGATCCTGAATGCTACCATAACTCAGAGCCGGTAGAACTAACTCGAGGTAACGATTCCGGGGGCCGCTCAAGTTACTGGGCTGGGCGCTTTTATCATCGAACCAGTCGGTAAACTTCAGACTTTCTAAGCCTCCTGATGAACTAACATCGAGTCGGTTGAAGCTACGGATGGTTGGCGCGCCAGTCTCCCAAGCTGGGAAAAGCATCTTTACCAAATAACTATCCGGGTTTTTCTGACGACTGACATTGTAGTAGAGAGTCGGTCGAGGCGGTTTCGCTTTGGCTGTCTGATCATCGCCCCAAGTTACCACTAGGAATACCTCACATAAACAAACTGACTAAGAACAATCTTCCGCATAGAGCAGAAAATTAATTAATACTATACAATATTATTAATTGCTATTCAAGTTTGAACACCAGACTTAATCGGCTAAGTTAGAATAAATTATTTTTGAATTTTATTCTTGGCGGAGAGAGAGGGATTCGAACCCTCGGTGCAGTTGCCCGCACACACGCTTTCCAAGCGTGCCCCATCGGCCACTCGGGCACCTCTCCTCTAAGCTGACGGCCAATGATTTGAGCCAACGCGGAGTCGCTTAAATCATTGTCAATTATATAGAAATATTAACGATTCTAGGTAATATTACTTGGTAGGTTACAAAAAATGTTGTGGAATAATCCCGAACACCTTGCCCACCTGGTAACTTGGCGACTACACTTAGAATATTATGGCTGTCATAGAAATTCATGACGTTTCTAAATTATTCGGCTTCGGCGAAGCCACGGCGCTAGCACTGGACGAGGTTTCCTTATCCATTAAAAGCGGCGAGTTCGTCGCCGTTATGGGGCCCAGCGGTTGCGGTAAGAGCACTTTGATGCACATCATAGGCTTGCTTGATCGACCAACGCATGGCGATTACATTTTGAACAATCGCCATGTCGCTCGCCTGCGCCCTAACCAAGCCGCTAAAATCCGCCGCGATACTATTGGCTTTATTTTTCAATCATACAATCTGGTACCCCGTATGACGGTCTTAGAAAATGTCGCTTTACCGCTTGTTTATAAAGGTATGCCACTAACCAAACGATTAGAAAAGGCCAGCTATATTTTGGAGCGAGTTGGCATGCAGAGCCGAGAATATTTTTTACCGGCTCACTTAAGTGGTGGCCAGGTTCAATCGACGGCTATCGCCAGGGCGCTGGTTAATGATCCGAAACTAATCATTGCCGACGAGCCGACCGGCAATCTCGATAGTGCCGGCTCGCGGCTGGTTATGGAGCTTCTAACTGAAGTCCACAAGATGGGAAATACGGTTATATTTGTCACCCACAACCCGGAGTTAACGCGTTATGCTAACCGGGTAGTCTATATGCGCGATGGCCAAATAATCGCCGACGAGCAAACTGCCATTGGCCGAGTGGCCAACAGTGCCCTGAAGACCATGTATTCCGTCCCCAAAAAGACTGTCGATGACGATTTGGCAGGAGTCTCGGCCCTGATGCAGGCGATTCCCCAAAAGCAATCAGCTCCTGAAACCCAGCACGATAATAAAAAACACCATAAAAAAGCTAAGTCTAGACGGCACAAAACAAACCGCAAACGAAAGGCTCGGACCTAAAATGCCTTCGCTGACAAAGGGCAACGTTAAGACGGCCTTCCATTCGTTACGCCGCAACAAGACCAGAAGCCTGCTGACTATGCTCGGGGTTATTATCGGCGTGACTTCAGTCGTGACCGTGGTCAGTATCGGCGAGGGAGTTAAACAGCAAGTTAATGCTCAGACCGAACATTTAGGCAAAGACTTAATTACTGTTCGCCCCGGCCAACTTCTGCCCCAGACCATACCGAGCGAGTTAAGCAACCTTGGTTTGCTATCTAATGTCGGCACGGTTGATTCGCTTAGTAGTCGAGACGTCAATACAGTCCAAAGGGTCCAAGGCGTAAAAAACGTGGCTCCGCTCAGTGTCGTTGACAGTAATGTCGTATCGGGCGAAACCCATAAACCGTACAACGCCTTGGTCTTAGGTACTAACACTCAGTTGCCCAGTATTTTACGCCAAGGCTTGGCTTACGGCTCCTTTTTTGGCAGTAGCTCCGACTCGGCTGACATGGCCGTCATTGGCCAACACGTCGCTCAAGTCTTATTTGACGAGAACGTACCGCTGGGCCAAACTCTGAATATACTTGGCCAGCAGTTTGTAGTGGCTGGTATATTTAATAATTTCCAGACTGCGCCGCTGTCTGTCGACGTTGATTTTAATAATACCGTCTTTATCCCTTACACGACGGCCGGGCAGATCACCGATAACAATTCGCCGATTTATGAGATTTTGGCCCGCCCCGATCGTGACAACCAGACCAACCATGTCGTCAGCCGGATCGATGCTAATCTGCAGGCAGCCAACGGCGGCCAACGAAATTTCACTGTCTCGGAACAAAGCCGGACTCTCATGGTGACGGGTGATATCCTGAACCTTTTGACGGCTCTGATCGGTGGCGTAGCGGCTATTGCCCTTCTGGTTGGCGGAATTGGCATTATGAATGTCATGCTGGTTTCAATTGCTGAGCGGATGCAGGAGATTGGCATCAGGAAGGCCGTTGGTGCCACTAACCGGCAAATTCTTTTCCAGTTTATGACCGAGGCTGCCGTTCTCAGTGTCTCCGGCGGATTTATTGGCATCCTGCTATCACTTTTCATTAATATTTGCCTGCGCATCTTTACCAATTTGGCGCCGGCTATATCGTGGCCGATTATCATCTTGGCTTTTCTGGTTTCAGTTTGTGTCGGCCTTCTCTTCGGCTCAGTACCAGCCCTCCAAGCGGCCCGAAAAGATCCGATTGAAGCTCTCAGAAATGAATAATTGGTTTCGTCAAAATTGATTGCTTAGGCGTAAGCGGCTTTTAATAATTCAAGCGATTGCTTAAACTAGTGTAAATGGCTAATATTTACGATGCTGAAAAATATGCCTCCCAGATAGCCCTAGGCGCCGTCAAAAACCATATCCCAAGTTCATTGGCGTCAGAGCGTAAAGTCGTCAAAAAACTAAAATTCAACCGCTTGCTCCGTATTTTAGGACCAGGCTTAATCACCGGCGCCGCCGATGACGATCCTTCGGGCATCGCCACTTATTCCCAGACTGGCGCCCAGTTCGGCTTCGGCATGCTATGGACTTCGCTTTACCAAATTCCACTGCTCATAGCCGTTCAAGAAACCTGTGGTAGGATTGGCGCCGTCACTGGTAAAGGCATCGCTGGCGTCGTTAAGGAGCATTACACCCGCAAGGTGCTTTACGGCATCGTCATGTTGGTCGTCGTCGCCAATATTATTAACCTAGGTACAGATATTGGGGCGGTCGCTTCGGCTACCCAGCTGGTAGTTAATGTGCCTTTCGTGGCTATCGCTATCTCCATCGCCCTGATTATTGCCCTGCTGGAAATCTTCGTGACTTACAAGACTTATGCCAAGATCTTAAAATGGCTGGCGCTGGCTCTTTTGTCGTACCCGATAACGGCCCTGATTATCCATGAACCGTGGGGCCATATCGTCCAGGCGACGCTAGTGCCCCATATCAGCTTAACTTTTGGCTTCTTGTTTATTATTACCGGCGTCTTTGGTACCACCATCTCCCCCTATATGTTCTTTTGGCAAAGCTCAGGCGAGGTCGAGGAAGAGGTAGCTGCCCATATGGTCGCCCAAAGAGGCGGTGTTCCCCGCCTGACTAAGAGGTTCATGAGAAACCTCCGGATTGATACGGCCTTTGGTATGCTGGCCTCGGAGATAACCCAATGGTTTATCATAATTGCCACTGCCACGGTTCTTTTTAGCCATGGCATTCATAACATTAATACCGCGGCCCAGGCGGCTAAAGCTTTGCAGCCACTAGTTAATTCTTTCCCTGACTCGGGCCAATTAGCCAAAGATATTTTTGCAGTCGGTATCATTGGCCTAGGTTTTCTGGCTATCCCAGTCCTGGCCGGTTCGGCGGCCTATGCCATGTCTGAAGCCTTCGGCTGGAAAGCCGGCCTGTATCGTAAATTTTCTAAGGCCAAAGGTTTTTACGGCGTTATTATCGTGGCCACCCTGATTGGTCTAATGATTAACTTTTTAGGTATCAATCCGATTAAGGCATTGGTCTTTACGGCTGTTTTCAATGGCGTCGCATCGGTGCCGCTGATCTTTTTGCTAGCCAAAATCAATGGTAATAAAAATATCATGGGCGAGCACATTGGCGGTAAATTATCTCGAACGATAGTTTGGCTGACTTTCGCCGTTATGGGGGCAGCAGCCATCGCCATGTTCTATACCCTAGCCAAGTAATAATTTAATGCCAGGCAGTTTCAGGCTTTAATTGGGCTTAAAGTATGAAGCGGTTTGGCTTAAATTATCTTAATGATTAAGAAGATAAGGCAGCAAGGGAGTCGGTTTTTGGAATAGATGGGTGCTTGTTAAAGCATTTGGTTTTTTAAAACCATCCCAACATTTTTTCCTGAATCTTCTCATGGAATATTCTCAACCAGTGCATGAGGGCGTCATGCATTAGGAGAAAACCCTTATTTTGATTGAATCAAAAAGATAGAGGTGTGGGACGTGGCAGATGACCGGGGGGACTTTAATTGTCCGAAAGTGGTCACTGCCACGTCCCTGGCGAAAAGGAAGAATTAGCGTGTCAGGTTTAGTCCTGGGTTAATTTAACTAGGCCGACTTGTGATAGCGATACCGCCGAACCCCTAAGACAGTTAGAGCGCCACCAGACAGTATTAACAGTGCCGCTGGTAGGATGTCATTGCCAAGCCCCGCTCCGGTAGTGGGAGTCGGTGTGGTTGGCGGTTTGGCCGGCGGAGGTGTTGGGGCCGGAGGCGGTGTCGAAGATGGGGTCGGGGTCGGTGTGGGCGTCGGGGTCGGAGTCGGGGTCGGTGTGGGCGTCGGCGTCGGCGTGACGCAGGCTGCCCCGTTGGCTAGAGCCCACGCGACTGAAGTTGTATCAGCCCCGTACCACATATAAACGGTCGTATCGCCCGCTACCCAAGGCAGGTTTTCGGTGAAAGTTCCACCTGTCGTCGGCTCAGTGAACGAACCGGCTGGATGAGCCACATTCTGTGCGTTCCAAGAGTAGTTGATCGTCTGTTGCGGCGCTGAGCTGGCGCTAGTCTCATTCTCGAATGTGACTGAGAAGCTAGCGATGCCACTTGATGGCGAACAGAGCGGCGTGATCGCCGGTCTGTTCCAGGCCAGGGCTGTCGTAGACAATAGCGCTACAGCCCCCAATGTGACGAAACCCGCCAGGCCAGTCGCCGCCAACAGTTTGTTCACGAATCGTGGTCGACCTTTCAATAGGTATCCCCTTTTGATTTAGGAGGGTTTTCTAAGCTTTTTTGCTTAGCTCTCCCGTATTTGAAGACTATTGCTGTTTGTCGAAGTCGAACCCTGAACCACGCCAGATGCCAATTGTCTGCTTCTTCCTTAATGTTTGTTTTTATGGCAACGTGCCACCGCACCATAAGACAACTAGGAAAGTTTTCTTAAAATGTGGTAACACGCTTACCTGGGTATTTCAGAAATTTTCAATCAAATAAATACCTTGCTACCTTGTTAAATTGCCTAGCCACCTCACTGGCGACTTAGGTTAAATATTGTACAATTTTATGGATGAGATGTCTATAGATTTTTACCGTAAAAATACCAAAAATGATGCAGTATTAGGATGGCGATGATTAACAGCCAAACGAATAGGATTTCCAGATGGTGATTACGAGCGAATAAAGAAACCGGTTTGAACCGGGCTGGTAACTTTAAATTGCCTTCGTTTAAGTTATAAAGCGTGACATACCAAAACATGGTAATAATCATCACCCAGACAGCCATGCAATAAGGGCAAAGGGCGTGGATCACATAAACGCTCTCGAAAAACAGCCAGTGGATGAAGATGGTCGCCAGTAGCAAGCCGCCATTTAAGCCCTGCCAAAACCAACGTTTAAACTGAGCGCCGGCTAGCTGGCTAACGCCGATAGTTATAAAGACCGGAAAGGCCGCCAAGCCGATAATCGGATTCGGGAAGCCGAATTCGGCGCCCTGCTTGGAGGCCATAACACTGCCGCAACTAATCACCGGATTGAGGTCGCAATTTGGCTGGAAGTGCGGATTAGCCAGCAGGTTCAACTTATCAAGCATGATAATAAAGGCGCAGATAAGAGCAATCAGGCCGCCGATAATTAAGATATATGGCAGCCGGCGGCTGAGACTAGCTAAAGCGATGTTCGACTTAGTTGGCATAGCTCTTTAGGGGGTTAAATATATGAGGTAAGTATATCATTCTTCAGCGCAGCTGCCGGTACCGACGGTTTGGTTCATGGCGCGAGCTTGGTCAATCTCATGGATTACTTGAGAGTTGCTAAGGGCATAGCCAAGATCGTTATATTGGGTCGAAGCGGCGAAGACGATACCCATAACTTGGCCGTCTAAATTGACTAATGGCCCGCCCGAATTGCCTGGTATGACGTTTGCTTTAACGGAGTAAACATCGCGCTCAGTCGTTCCCTGATCATAGATATTACGACCGACGGCCGTAAACTCATCGAGCACGGCTGCCGTATCAGCTACGAACGGTCCGCCGCCGGGATAGCCTAAAACGCCACCCGGGGTGCCGTGGGAGATAGTATTGGTGTCGAAAGTTAGGGCCCCGCCCGCCAGGTTAGGAACTCGAAGAACGGCCAGATCTAGGTTAGGATCAAACCAGATTGGTGTCGCCTGGTGCGTGCCGTTGCCGTCAATTACGTAGGGGGTGTAAATACCAGCTATGACGTGGGCATCAGTTACTACCAGATCGGAGCTAATGACGAAACCGGAGCCTTCGACAATGCCTCCGCATCCCTGACCCTCTACCTTAACAACCGAGGCCCGATCCTTGTTAACGGCAGCCACTAAAGCGGCCGGTGTTGGAAGAGAAGCTTTGGTCGGCGACGGTTCAGGACCGATGAAGACTTTTGGGAAACCATTCGGCGCTATCAGATGGCTGATATCAGCTATGACATTCGGCGCCGCCGGCAGATTTTTGTCAAGTAAGCCGATAATACCGGAGCCGCGGATACTGGATTGGACGTTTGGATATGGCAAAGTGACTAAAATTGCCGCTGCCAGCCAAACAATGGCCAGTATAGTAGCGGCTGCCAAACCGGCTCCGAAAGAGTTATCGACATGATTTAAGCCCTTACTTAGCCAGACCCTTTGTTTGAGCTTGATGCCAGCTAGTTCACCAATCGAAAGGAATACCAGCGCCAAGCCGAGAGTTGATAGCACAGCGACAATTAACCGGTAGGTTTGGGAGTGAACGTGATTAATGACATTTGGTTCAAGCCAGGCGGCACCGATCAGTAGGCCGATAAAAAAGCCGGCTGTCGAAAAGAGTTGTCGGACAAATCCCAACTCCTGTCCTCTTATCAAAGCACCGATAGCCAGAACGATAATCAGAACATCGATAAGATTCATTGGGCTACATTATAAATCATGAAGCTGAACCTTAGCTAGATGATAACTCCTTTATAAGTTATTGATAGTCGGTCCAGCCGATCCAGGTTGATAGGACTTTAGGTCGGCGCCCCCTTTTTGCCAAGCATCGAGTACCGGCTGCAAAATAGCCCAAGCCGACAATACTTCTTGGCTGGTCGTAAACAAGCTATGGTCTCCTTTAACGGCGTCAACCAGTACCCTTTCGTAGGCATCCGGATGCTGGGGCTCGGTAAAGCTGTCATGATAGCCAAAATCCATCTGGACGGTTTCGGTTTTATGCTCATAGCCCGGTCGCTTAACAACTAGTTCAATATCGATACCTTCGTTAGGCTGGATTCGGAAAGTCAAAGTATTGACGGCCTGGCGTGCCTCTTTCGAGCCGAAACTTAACTTGATGGTTGATTGCTGGCTCTTGAGAGCTTTACCTGTAGTCAGACGGATTGGTACGCCCTGCCAGCGGGCATTGTCAATCGAGAGACTCAGGCTGACAAAAGTCTCAGTGTTGGAATGGGGATTGCCGACTTCTTCGCGGTAACCTTCGTACTGTCCCCTTATGACACTGGCCCCGGCCATATTGATCGGTTTAATGGCAGCCAGTACGGCTTGTTTGGCCTTATGGAGATCAGCGCTGTCCGAAGTCTTATCCGGTAATTCCATTGTCACTAGAGCTAGTAGTTGTAATAGATGGTTCTGGACGACATCTCTGAGCGCCCCGACGCTATTATAAAAATCACTCCGGCCTTCGATGCCTATCTGTTCATCCAGGTTGATGGTAATGCCGCTAATATGGTCTTTATTCCACTGGTTGGCAAAGATCGGGTTACTGTTTCGAAAGACCAATAAGTTTTGGACGGTTTCTTTGGCTAGGTAGTGGTCAATCCGAAAAACCTGTGCCTCGCTGAAATACTGATTAGTCAAGCTGATCAGATCCCTGGCTGACTCCAGATCATATCCAAAAGGCTTCTCAACCAGTAGCCGGGCGCTGCCATCATGGTCCAGGCAGCCCTCGTTTAAGCGGTGTTTGCCAAAATTGCGGATAACCGGGCCGTAAACCTGGGGTGGAATAGACAGGTAGAAGAGCCGGTTCATGCAGGTTCCCTGCTTATCTTCAATGGTCGCCAGAGTTTTTAGTAACTGGTCGTAATCGGCTTCGTTGGTTGGGTCAAAAGCCAGCATTTGAAGCTTGGCGCGGAATTTAGACAGTACTTTTGGGTCGCAGACGTTATCTGTTTCCAAAACACATAGCTCGACTTTTTTCAGTAGTTCATCGACACTTATCTGGCGCCGGCTGACACCGACGATCTCGGTTCGCTCATCTAGCAGGTCGTCCTTGATCAGGTGGTAAAGAGCCGGCAGTAACCGCCTTTGAGCCAAATTACCGGTAATCCCAAAGATCACAAAGATAGCCGGTTTCAGCTGGTTATCGTTCATATTACTTATACTTTATCCTTCTTTGTTCAGATAGTGGCCGCCAAACTTGTGGCGCATGGCGGCTAGTAGCTTGGTAGCGAAGTTGATATCGCCTTGCTGTGATCTTAAGCGGACGTTAAACGCGGCCTCGATTGCCGGCATCGGCAGTTCTTTATCTTTGGCGATTTCTAGCGCCCAACGGGCTTCGCCAGACTCGGCGACGTAGCCATCAATATCCGTTAGGTTGGGGTTTTCTTTTAAAGCGTCCCTGGTCAGCTGATTGAGCCACGAGGTAACAACGCTGTGGTGTTGCCAGACATCGCCAGCGGCGGACAGATCAAGGTCTTGGTAAGGACCTTCTTTGAGCATCCGGTAACCTTCAGCCAGTGACTCCATCATGCCATATTCGATAGCGTTATGGGTCATTTTGACGAAGTGGCCGGACCCGCTCGGGCCAAAACGGAAGTAAGCTCCTTCCGGCTGAGCTAAAGTCCTAAGAGCCGGCTCGAGACGAGAAAAGGCTTCGAGGTCATCACTGCCGACCATCATTGAGAAGCCGTTCTGATAGCCCCAGATGCCGCCGCTGGTACCGACGTCAATCAGGTGAGAACCTTTAGCTTTAACGATCTCGTTAAGCTGCTGCGTCTGGCGAAAGTCAGAATTGCCGCCATCGATGATAGTACTGCCACCAGGGATCAGCTCTAGCCACTCATCGACCTGGGCCTTAACTATGTCGGCTGGCAGCATTAGCCAAATCGCCAGCGGGGCTTCGCCGAAAAAGGCCATGGCCTCTTGTTTAGAATAAGCCGGTTTAACGCCGTAACTGAGGGCTGACTCGATCGGTTGCCGGCTGCGGTTATGAACTATGACTTCATGATCATTTTCGGCCAATTTGCGGGCGATCTGCAGACCCATTTTACCGAGGCCGTGTACGATAATCTTCATTCCTAACTCTCCCCTTCTACTGAGTCATTATATATGTAAGCACGGCTAATCCGCTTCAGAATTTGAGCCGGCTGCCTGGCAAGGCTCAAATTCTGGTCCCTCAGTTGCTCGAGAGCTGGCTTTTTAGCCGCCCCGTAAGCGAAAACAAAGGCCGTGTCAATCTGGGCGAGCGCCTTAAAACTCAGAGTCAGGCGCCTAAAATCGGCTGCCTGGTAGCTCACAACCAGCTGATGGCTGGGCTGAGCCGCTATAGAATTAGGCAAAATGCCGGCAGTATGTCCGTCCGGGCCGATACCCAACTGAGCGATAATCACCTCGCTTTGGTCGAACTGCCGCGAAATGTCATCACTGTAACTCTTAAGAGTTAAGTCTAAGCTTTCTCCCTGAATAACAGGGGTAAAAGTAGCATCCTTAAGCTTGAAACCGGCATCGAGTAGCTGCTGGGTATTTGAGTCCGCATGGCCAGCTGGCCCATAGCGCTCATCGCTGAGCCTAATTGATAACCGAGCGGTTAAATTCTGGGGCAGCCCAGCCATAACCCGAGTCGAGATAGCAATGTTTGAGCCGCCAGATATAAGCCAGAGCGTCCGCTTGCGGTCGCTTAAGGACTTTGTAAGCTGCTGGCTGAGCTGGCGCTCACCTACCGCAATCTCCGCTCGAATAAACCGCATCCTTTTACTATATCAAGCTAAAACGTTTGCCTGGATCTTAATCAGCTAATGAACACTTAGAGCTGCTCAAATTCACTCCATGTAATCAAGAAGACATGAACATACGCTTGCCTAGGTCAAAGCCGAAACGGATAAATATAAACTAACAAAAACACCGATTAATTAGACCGGTGTTTTCGTTTTGCCTTCTAGCTAGAAAGACAGAGTCCATAGATGTATTCTTGTGGTTTACATCTACTTGTTTGTTTGTAAGGTATTTCTTTTGGATTTACTCTTACTTAAGTCTAAACTAACAAAACATTAGCGCTTTGTCAAGACCTAGCCGCTTGGCCTTTTTGCTTGCCTTGTCGGTGATGGAAAGAACCATAAGTTTATAAAGACCCAAAAAACCCGTTGAAAGTTCTTATGATAATATTGACAATATCGCACTAATATGGTACATTTAGGACGATCTTGTTTTCGGGTGTGAGGTTTTGAACCCGTTACGGACGTTTAAACGTTTCTTAGAATGTTGAACTATCCAGAATTCGTTAAGCAAGGGCAACTTAACAAGTCTAATCATTACAGTCCATTTAGCGCTTAGGCAAATCAGTGCAGACCAGGCTCGGCTAGCTTCTAGTCTGGCCTAGTCTGCACTCGATTTTTGCGTTGTAGGTTGAAACTTTTTGTTCCGGCTTCCGCATTGTCTTGAGCGCAGTCATGTGACTATCTAAATAATCTTGGGAATGACTAAGTCTCTTTGCCTCTTTACCAAGGGGGCGGCACACTGTTAATTAATCGAATTGGTTGATAGTGCGCTGTTCCCTCTGGGGGGTTCGTTCGATTTATTAACAATCAACACGACAAAAGGAGACTTTATGTCCACTTGGCGCAAGCTCGCAATCTTTACGACGGCTTTTTTCGCTGTAGGCTTTCTGGCTGCAGGTAGTACTTATTTGTTCACCCGTCAGAATGTCGCCGCTCCAACAGCCAGTTCAAACACCGCTCCGACCACCATAGGCATCCCGTTCGCGTTCAATACTGCCTGTGTTGGCCAAAAGGAAGACGTCGTCACGATCGACCTGCAGAAGCAAGGTTACTCGACTAACCAATTTGATATTGGGACCAGTCATTTCAACCTATATCTGTCGGGCGCAAAGTCCTACTCGAGCGGTCCCGGTGACTTTACCAGCAAGCCGCTCGATAACTCGTCAGAGCTTGAGCAATACTTGCAATCTGGCAGTTCATCGGCCAAGGCCCAGATCAGTAAGGCGATGTCTAGCACCAGTGCTACTGAAGCGCAGGTATTGGATATCAGTAACTGGGAAGGTTTCCAGATGTTGGTGCCCAGCAAGTGGAGCTCCAATAACCAGTTCGTCAACGGCCAGTCCGAACCAGGACCCGATCTGAAGGTTCCGGCAGGCGATATCGGATGGGTTTTTGTCAATCCGGTAGTTTGTTCGGTTGTCCAGGTTCCGGGTAGCTCTACTAGTAGTACGGTCACCCTCCTGGGCTCGGTTAAGACAGATGTCGTTCGTGGCCCTTGTGGCAACGAAGAAGGGACCCTGCCAACACCAGTGTCACCGCCACCGAAGGCTCCGCCATCGGCTCCGCCATCGGCTCCGCCGACTACCCCCCCGGTAGTTTGTACGAAGAAGTGCTGCACAGGTGTTTGTACTACAAAGACAGAGGTTTCTATTCCTGTACAGCAGCAAAATCCTGGCATTAGTCCTAGTCCTAAGGATTACCCCAGCTCAGCGCCGTCGCAAAGCCCTGACCCATCGACATACCCGTCCCCGTCAGGACCGACCAACCAAGACCCTGGTGGTGACCAAAACAATCCCAGCCCAGATCCGTCTGGCAATCCGACCCCCCCGGTCACTCCGCCACCACCAGGCTAGCAACCTAACCAAGACTAAGGAGTAGTCACAAAATGTAGGGGATCGGTCGTGGTTCTGTTTTAATGTTTGATTCTTTATTGAATCATACCTCTTAATTCAGACCCGACCGACCCCTACGCACAAACCCCTTAATACATGAGCTGTAATGATTTGACTTGCCCCGATTCCCGTCGGGCATCAATCTGATCTTTCACAATTTATAAGTACCATATACTTGACTAAAAACAATGGATATGCTAATATTAGTTTACTTTCTTTGGGAAGTTGTGAGGTGAAGTTTTGTTCCCCAGAGAGTATTCATTAATTAAATAAGTTTCTTAAGCATCTAAATGATGCACAAGGAGGTGTTTCATGAGAATTTTCTCGCGAATGCTAAATACACTCCCTAAGCGGCTTTTTGCCGGTACCTTAGTTGCCCTTAGCATTGCTCTGCCGGTTGCAGTTTCTGCAGCTCAGACTGTTGCTATTTCAGCAACTACTGGTGTCGCCAACGTCACTAACGGGGATACAAGTTACAGCAGCGCTGTCAGCGCTAGCTACAACCAAATAGTAAAAGTTCAGGTCGAATATACAAACGACGAGGCTGCTGGCTCAAGCTTAGTAGCTAACAACGTCACCTTAAAAATTAACTTGCCTACTACTACTGCCAAAACTCAAACAGTTACCAGCACGGTAGGTGGTACAAACACCAATACAGTCAATGGTTCTGCAGTTGTAAACTTGGCCCAAGCCGGTTTCTTGCAGTACATTCCTGGTTCTGCTCAAGCCCGCATTACTGAGACTGACGGCACAGTTACCCCAGTTGAGGTAGTCCCTGACGGTGTTATTACCGGTAGCGGCTATGTCATTAACAATGGTAACCCTTGCCAATCAGCTGCGGTCGCTATCGAAGCCCGCGTCATGGTGCCAGGTGTTTCTATGACCAAGCAAGTTGCTGACCTTTCTCAAGCTAACCCGGCCTGGGTTACTTCGGATACTGCCAACCCTGGCGATACTCTGCAATACTTGCTGTCCTACGAAAATACCGGTAACGTCGACGAGAACGCAGTTGTCATTCGTGACATCTTGCCGGCTGGTTTGACTCTTGTGCCTAATAGCACCAAGCTAACTGACCAAAGCCATCCTTCCGGTGAAATCCTGAATGATGCTGATGGTGTCGTGACTGGTGGTGGCATTAACGTCGGTGAATTTGGCCCAACTGAGCCGGCTTACATAACTTTCAAGGTTACTGTACCTGCCGTCGCCCAACTGGCTTGTGGTGAAAATACATTCACTAACGTCGCCTTAGCTACTCCTCAAGGCATGGGCCAGTACTCAGGCATGGCTACTACGACTGTCAATAAGACTTGCTCTACTCCTTCTACGCCAACCTATGCATGTACTAGCCTGGGCGTAACGACAAGCGGTAAAACAGCTACAATCAGTAACTTCCAAGAAAGTGCGGCTAACGGTGCGACGTTTAATGGCGCTACCATCAACTGGGGCGACGGAGCTACAACTCCTTCAACCAAAGATGTTAAGGGCCAGACTCACACCTATGCAGACGGTACTTGGACTATAACCGCTACAGCTAACTTCACCGTTAACGGTGCAAGCAAATCGGTTTCTAGTACTGGTTGTACTCAGACGGTTAGCTTTACTACTCCTCCAACGACTCCTCCGACTATCACCCCACCTACTACGCTAGTTAATACTGGCCCAGGTGATGTCATTGGTATCGTTGGTCTAGTAACTATCGCTGGCGCCATTGCCCACAACTTGTTCTTACGTCGCTTTGCACGTCGGTAACATTTGTTCGCAAGCAACCAGCGGTTGCTGACTGACCGCTCTCAGCCAAGAAGATCCCCGGGAAATTTTCCTGGGGATTTTCTTTTTTGCCTCTGTTATGCTAGGCTTTTGAAAGAGTTAACAGGATATACGCAAGGCCCCATCGTCTAGCGGCTAGGACGCCAGGTTTTCATCCTGGCAACAGGGGTTCGATTCCCCTTGGGGTCACCATTATGCATATGTTTAGCGAGACAAAATTTGCTACAATATAATTCCTATGAGTGATGACTATATAACAAGAGATGACCTAGACGAGTCAGTGCTTAAAATAATCAAGCATATTGACAAGCAGTCTAGAGAACTTAGAGAAGTAATAGCCAAGATAGACCATAAGTATGACCAACTGTTGACAACACTCGATAAGTTTCTGAAAAGACTAGACGATATTGAGTCGAATGACGCAGGTAGAGATGCACAATTAGCTAGGCATGAACGATGGCTTGAGCAAATTGCTGCTAAGACCGGCGTTAAACTAGAGTACTAGGTTACACTCCCTGCGGGAATAGTCTGTCTAGGATAAAAACCGCAAAGAATGCCTGACCACCGATTGATTTCAGAACAGAATTGATTCCAATTCGAAGTCAGGTGGTTCACCAATCAACCTATGCTTATTACTCGACAACATGATAGAGTTGTTATCGATGGATAAAAAGGGTGAAAGTAGTAAGGCGAGGCCTTTATTAAGACTAGCGAAGATAATCATAGTAATTGTTATCATTGTCGCTGTCTTGGCATTGATTGTTAGTCAGTTTAAACCCCCACAGCCTCACACCAGCCATAACCATGGTAATAACAATGATAATGGAATAAACGGGCCGAGTTTCCGTATAAGCTTGTAGATTTATGAGCTGTTATAATCTAGGTTTTACTTAATGCAGGGATATTTAAAGACCATTATTGCTACCTAAATAACCTGTTCCATCTAATAATTTCTCGGGCAATTTACTTATAAATCGAATGGTCTAGGGTCACCATAGGAAAGTTACAGATAAGATTTGTTATGAACTTATATATTATAATATTTGTAGCTAACCCTTATCAGTTTAGTAGTTCTATTCGCCTAACAACCAGCTATTTGTTGACATAACTGTACAATTAAGTGTACAATCTAAATGTAATAAAGGACTATGCTATGAGCACCAAGACTATTGATACAACCGACCTACGTAATAATCTGTCATCTACACTAGATGCAGTTGGAAAAGACGACATACTCTTCATTAAGAGCAGAGGTAAACTTACTGGCAAGGCTATTATTGATGACGAATTGCTAGAGGATTTACTTCTGCTGCAAAATACTGGCTATGTTGCAGATATTGCCAAAGCTCGTAAACAAATAAAGCAAGGCGACGTCTATACTTTTAATGAGGTATTTGGAGATGTACTCTAAATGACCAAGTACCGCATGGTATTTGCGGGTAGCAGTAAAAAAGATTTAGACAAACTAGACAATACTACTAGGCAGCGAATTGCCAAGAAACTTAAGTTTTTCCTAGAACAAGAAGACCCTTTTTCCTATACTCGTCAACTTGTACATTCCAATATAGGAAGTTACCGTTTTCGTGTTGGCCACTACCGCATAGTGTTTGATGTTGATGGTAATACGTTGCAATTTGTAAGCATAAAGCACCGCAAGGAAGTTTATATGGTTTAAGTTTTTGTTATGAGCGAAGCTTTCCATAAATACTCCAGAAAAAGACCTACACTATGTCGCACCTATATAGATAACACAACTAGGTTAATCAGGTAGTATACTCTTTATTAATTATGGGAGCTCTATATGCTACACAACGAAAATAGTTTGATCCCCTTTGCTCAAATGCTATATTTTTATTAGACTTACCATTAACAGACTTTTAAGCTAATACGTATGGACAATAAAGACTTCACCGCTTCGATACTCATAGACCAAACGCCAAAGGAAGTCTTCGATGCCATTAACGATGTACGAGCTTGGTGGACGGGCAGTATTGTGGGCAAAACCGACAAAGTAGGAGAAGTTTGGATTTACTGCTACCCAAATATTCATTTTTGTAAGATGCGAGTTAAAGAACTAAATCCTGGCAAAAGAGTTGTTTGGCATGTAATGGATAGCTACATAGATGTTGATGGAGATAAAGAAGAGTGGACGGGTACTGATATAGTATTCGATATATCTAAAGAAGGAAGTAAAACCAAACTAACCTTTACGCATATTGGGTTAGTGCCAAAATTCGTGTGCTATAACGGCTGTAAAGAGGGTTGGACTTTTTATATAAATAATAGCCTTCAAGATTTAATCACCACAGGGCAAGGTGCACCAAATAAAGACGTAAAGGCTCCTTAGTAGACTCCAGTCTGTGCCAGGGTGATAAGGCTTATGCTCCATCTAGTAATTTCATCTACCGTTTGTCTTTAAATCGATAGGCGTAGGGTTAACATATCGCGTCAGCGCCAAATTCCCAAAGTATATAATGGATTTAATGGATAACAAAAATCAACAACCTGTCTATCCCGATCAACCAGCAGCGCCCCGGCCAGTAGTACTACCGACCCAGGAAATAACTAGAACGGCTCAAGAAGATAAACCCAAACTGATTGTATCTGACGGTGAAGCCCAAGCTCTCCTTGCATTGAATAATCTCCGAGCTGGCCAAGGGCCAAAAGCTAAGCTGCCACCAACTAGATTTCTAATAATAATAGCGGCGCTAATAGCGCTCGCTATTTTAACTAGCTTTGCAATAGGAGCTGTCAAGACTGGTAGCAACTCTAAGTCCTCAAGCTCGGGAAGTAACCTGGGGATACCAAACCAAGCAGTTCCAACAAACGGGCGTGACAACGTCACTAACCAAATAAATAAAGACGTAAACTCTTGTGCTAATCCTTTGACCGCCATGTCCTACTGCTAATTTCACCTAAGTGTTTATGCAGGTGTCTTATTATAAATTGATAATCTTAGTTTCACCTAGATAGAAATTCAAGTTATTCTTCTTCTCTGTAATCCGTTAGTTTTGGGTGTTCCAAAAATCGTAGACTAAAATATCCATTTTTTGTAACTAACCTATTTAGCCGCTTGTTAACGAAGTTCGATTCTCTCATGGTCATTTGATACGATAACTAGATGATTGTCCAGGCAATAATTCATGCCCTAAAACTTGCTGGCTCCATGACTTGGGAGATATTGTGGGCTTTAATACTGGGCTTTACTTTATCAGCCATAGTTCAAGCATTAGTTCGTCGTAAAACCATAACCAAACTGCTTGGCGACGATAATCCCAAGACACTGCTAATAGCCACGGGGCTAGGCGTAGCCAGTTCGTCTTGTTCGTATGCTGCCGTAGCTCTGGCGCGTTCATTATGGCGCAAGGGGGCTAATTTGACTGCGGCTATGGCCTTCGAGATTGCTTCAACCAATCTAGTAATAGAACTAGGTGTTATTCTAGCCTTATTAATCGCTTGGCAGTTTACTCTAGCTGAGTTTATTGGCGGACCACTTATGATACTGTTTGTTGCCGTTATGTTCCGCCTGTTCCTGCGTAAGAGGTTACTTGAAACGGCTCGAGCTCAAGCCGGTAAGGGTTTACCCGGTTCTATGGAAGGACATGCATCGATGGACATGGGTATTCAAAAGCAAGGCAGTTTTTGGGGGCGGCTTAGCTCACCAGAGGGAGCCACTTCCATATCCCACATTTTTGTTATGGAGTGGGCTGCTGTTTTAAGAGACGTGGTTGGCGGTTTGCTAATAGCTGGCGCCGTTGGAGCTTGGGTCCCAAATAGCTTCTGGCAGAAGTTCTTTTTAACCAGTCATCCGTTATTGTCTAAGCTGTGGGGGCCGTTGATCGGCCCATTAGTGTCGGTAGTTAGCTTCGTCTGTTCAATTGGCAACGTACCGCTAGCGGCTGTGCTATGGAATGGCGGTATCAGCTTTGGCGGTGTCGTTAGCTTTATATTTGCTGACTTGATAATTATCCCTATCCTACTTATTTATCGTAAATACTATGGCACCAAAATGATGTTGTTTATCGCCGGAACGTTTTATGTTGCCATGGTATTAGCCGGTTACGTTATAGAATTCCTTTTTGGCCTGTTGCAACTTGTACCAGCCGAAAGGACCGCTAAAGTGGCTGAAGCTACTATTAGCTGGAACTACACCAGCTTCCTGAATATAGCTTTTTTGCTTCTAGCGGGGGTATTGATTTATAGATTTATGCGAACTGGCGGTCCAATGATGCTAAAAATGATGGACAAGCCAAAGGATTAACTAGCCATTAAAAAGCGGCGTCAAAATTGACGGAAGTTCTTTAGCGGCAAGGGCGTAAATAATTTATTAGTAACTGTCGATTTGCTCTACGTAGTTGTTAAATGAATTATCTTGACAGAGCGAGTCCTCGTAGAAATAAACCATTTTGCCGTTAGATAATTTTTTGCTAAAGAATTCCTTTTGCCCGGACTGAGGCTGGAAATAAATTTGGATTCCCCTTGCGCACGACTGCGCTTTTGGTACGGCATTCATAATAGTATTTGTCGAATTACCGTTTTGTATCCCGCCTTCGGCTTGTATTAAATCGCTTTGATTAATAATACTGACTTCTTCGCTATTTAGATCATTGATTGGTGGCGCAAAGCTATAGCCGACACTGCCAACATTTTGGGGCGGCTTGGGTAAAACTAAATCTGCCTGAGCAACATAAAGTTGGCCTGTTTTTGGGTTAACCACCGTAGGGACAACTAATTGGTTCAGGGCTCTTAGTAGGTCGTAACTAATTCTCGGTACATACGATTCATTGAGTTGATTATTTTGCCAATTTACGTAATAAAGCGTGAAGCATACGTTTATTCCGATAACTAGAATAGCCAGCAAGCAAACGCTGCCGGCTAAACGATATCTTTTGATATTATTTTTTATGTTTTCCATTAATTTTCAGTTTAAGTTGTTGCGCTAAAATGTCAATTTTATCTTAAAATGTTTGAGACCGCTTATGGCAAACCATTAGTTCTAGCAATATACCCAATCTACTAACTTATAAGGACTTCTTATTTATAAATCGAGTGGCGCGAAGCCGACATTTTAGGCTAATATATAATAGTACAGATATGCCAGAGACACTCGTCCTATTAGTCAAAGATCTATCCGTTGTTTATGGTAGCAAGGTAGCAGTCGACAACGTCTCATTCTCTATTTCTAACAGCGAAATTTTTGGGTTGTTAGGACCAAACGGCGCCGGTAAAACCAGCGCCTTAAGTGCTATTGAGGGTCTGATTAAACCGCACTCCGGCGAGATTTTACTGGAAAGCATCGATGTCCAAAAGCATCCATTACAAGCTAAAGCTAAAATCGGCGTCCAGCTCCAATCAACCAGCTTCCAATCTGAATTGACCATTAACCAAATTGTCAGGCTCTTCGCCGGCTTGTACGGCGTCAAGCTGTCTGGGCGTGACATCACCGATTCGCTGCACACGATCGGTCTTGGAAATGAAGCGAGTCAGCGCTTTAAACAGCTATCCGGTGGCCAGCAACAACGTTTATCCCTATTTATTGCTACCATTCACGAACCAAAACTGCTGCTGCTGGACGAACCAACGGCTGGCCTTGACCCGCAATCTCGCCGGCAACTTTGGGACCGAATGGCACGAATTAGCCGCGATGGCGGCAGCATTCTGTTAACGACGCACTCCATGGAAGAAGCTCAGGCGGTCTGCAGTCGGGTGGCAATTATTGACCACGGCAAGATTTTAACGGTCGAAACTCCAGCCGGCCTAATCAAGAAGCACAAGGACGATCCCCGAGTTCGCCAGGCGGCTCACGGTAAAGTAACTTTAGAAGATGTCTTTATTGGTCTAACCGGGAGTGATGTTCGTGAATAATACTTCGCCAACCGCATTTAAGTGTTTCAAGGCTCTTTTGCAGGCCGATTTACTAGTTCTGGTTAGAAATAAGCGGGCTTTATTTATCAGCATGCTACTCCCCCTAGTGATTCTATTTATTTTTGATTCAGGTAAAAGACAGGACAAAATAGGCGGTGCTACCTTCATTGTTGGCCTGGCCATTACCCTTGGTTTGCTTTCAGCTTCGATTTTAGGCTATGGCTTGGCTGTGGCCAGGGACCGCGAGAAAGGCGTCTTCCAGCGGCTCAGGGTTTCACCGGCTCCGACCTGGACGATTATGGCAAGCCGGCTGTCCGCTCAAGTGCTGGCTAACCTAATAATAGCCATCGTCGTCCTAGTAGTCGGTAGCTCGCTATTTCACCTATCGCTTGGCGCTTTCGAGTACATATCAGTCATCTTAGTATCAATTATTGGCGGCGCCCTCTTCTTAAGTATTGGGCAGGCCCTAGTCGGCCTGCTAAAGTCAGCCGACACGATCAACGCTGGCGGCAGAATATTGCTGATTGGTCTGATGTTATTTGGTATATTTGGCCTGAGCGGCATAGCCGGCCCCACGCTCCAAAATATTTCCGAATGGACGCCGGTCGGATCGGTTATAACCGTCCTCCAAAGCGCCTTCAACCAGACTGCTTGGAGCGGCCATACTTCAATTGAGTTAGCAACTTGTTTCGGCTATATCATCTTTTGTAGCGCCATTGGCATTAAATGGTTCCAGTGGGAAGCCCGGTAGCGCCTAGCTAGACGATGATATGATTTGACAATATATCGTAAAACGATATATAATCGACGGCATGAAACGTACCATGAATTTGTTGCCCCAGGTCTCCTTTAGTATCTTAATGGCGTTGAGCCTTAAGCCGCGTCACGGTTATGAGATTATGCAACAAGTTAAAGAAGATTCAATTGGCAAGATAAAACTCGGGCCAGGCTCGCTATATACAACCGTCAAGCAGTTGAAAGAAGACAATTTAATAGAAGACGCCGAAAATGACGATGTCCGGCGGCACTACTATCGATTGACCAAAAAAGGCTGGCAAAGGCTTAACGCCGAGCTTATGTATTTTGATAAAACACTCAAGATTGCCAAAGCCCGGAACGTCTTTGAAGCCTTAGTCGGAGTTTTAAAATGAACCAGCTTCAAAACCGCTTCCCTATCTATTCCAAAATTATTGGGCTTTATCCGGCTAAATACCGCCAAGAGTATGGCCAGCAAATATTACAAACGACAGCCGACATGCTCGATAATACTGATAGCAAAGGTGCCAAAATAGCTATCTGGTCTCGGCTAGCCTTTGATTTGCCGGTTAGTATCGCCAAACAACAACTTCAATTATCAGATGATATTTTCATGAATGATATGCCTCGCTATATCAAAACCAACAGCCTTATCAGCGGCCTGTTGCTGCTGCCTTTTGTTGCCGCCTTAAGCGCCAACGGCTTGGATAAGTTAATCAATAACCAAGACTTATATAATTCATGGCTATGGGATAAGCCGATTATCGGCTTATGGGTTGTCTACCTGCCGCTGCTGGCGCTTTTAGTGGCTGGCGGGACTTATCTGTTTTATTTATTTAGCGCCGCCAAAACAACTTTTTCAAAGCGGGTTATAGATATCAGGCGCTTCTGGCCAGTTCTTATACCCGCTCTTTTCGCCGTTGGCATAGTACTTTTGGTTGAGTTTCACGACAGTGGCCATTGTTTAGTCCAAAACCCCGTCCATTTGGCAAATCATCTAAGCCAGACTTGGCAATGTACTCTGGCTAACCGGGCTAATCACTTCGACCTTATATCGCGCGGTTCTTAACTACTTTAGCCACGCTTGTGTATTGATCTTCGATTCGGTTAAATGGTGCCATGGCAGAAAATAGGCGTTTTGGCACAGCCGCTGAATGGGGCGTCGGCTTGTCAATCGGCTGGGTGCCCTTAGTCGTCCAAGACGGCTTCACAGTCTCCTCCCCTGACCAGCCAACTGAAGAGATCCTACCACTATTGCCAAACGACGAAGAAAAGAGACCTGGTCGAACTTTATTAGCCGCTGTTTTAAATTTTAGGCGGCCCGTACGGCAGGCATTAGTTGAGTCTTCTTGGCAGATAGGCGCCCGTCATTATCTGGCGGGGCAGCAATTGGGCCTGGAAGATGAACGGGTAGTATTTTTAGATGGTGAAAATAAGCTACTTTTAAACCAACTTTCCAAAAAAGAACTCCGCCTGGTTTCAAAACTGGCCGATGAGTGGCTGAGTGACCCTCTTAAGCCGCTCCTTTTTGCCCGCCAACTCGGTTCGATGTCTATTACCAGCCTGTTTTTAGACAACTATAATCCGCTTAATTGAGCTGGAGAGAGTCGAGTATAGCCAGTACCTGCTCAAATAGCGAGCTATTTTGCCAGGTATCGTAGGTTATATTAAGTGGCGTTTGGCTGCTACCGCTACAGGCCTCGGTCGTACAGGTATAAAAGCTGGCACTAATGATCGGGTCAAGGGCGCCGCCGAGAGTTTCGGCGGTGACTGATTCCGATTGCGAAAATTCATCTTGGCCGGTAATTAGCACTTCGTCAAAAGCGCCGCTAGGATCACTACCGCCGCTTAAGTCAATAAAAGTCAGGTACGGGTATTGCTGCTGCGAGGTGGTCGGTTGGGTATAGCCGATTTGGATTGAGTTTTGCGAAGCGATCGCCTTGCCGGAAGTTAGTTCGTTTATTTGGGCGCTGCCCGGCCGAATACTGACCACCGCTTTGCCGGTGATCGTAGCGCCGCTCGAGTTGGTAACGCTCACCAGTGGCGAGCTAACCGTAATGGTTTGGTCGCTGGCGTTGTCATTTGACGGCGGCGTCACGCTCCAATCAGATGGGTAGCTAAAGCTAAGGTTCAAGTCCTGGCCGTTTGACGTATACTTGATCGTTTGGCTTGACGAATTTGATTTGACTGTTGGGTGAACTTGAGATTTAGAGGCGACGTTGTGCTTGGGGCTAGTTTGGTGATGTTTTGACCACCAAAACAGCCCGCAGCCTATCAGCAGTAGCACAAAAATGGCCGCTAGCAGCCAAACCTTGGACGAACGGTGGCCCGTTTTTTTGTGGCCACTATTGGAGGGGGGCCGAACCAGGCTTTCGGTTGCTTGAGGCGGCTGCAAGTCATCAAGATCGTCAGTTGGCGGCGGCATCGGAAATGGCTCTAGGGGTCGTTCCATGATTGCTAGTATACACGCTTAACTGAGAGAGATCTTAGTTTAGTCTGTCGATTTTTAAAATATTAAGCTAGTTGTAGAAGCTCAAAAATATTATATATATTGCCAGTTACCAATCGGTCTGTTATGTTTTTTATAATAGTTTCGCTAGGGTAAACAAAAGGTTAAAAATCGAAAAGGTTGGTTTTTAAGGGTCGAACAATTATGCCAATGACACCAGACATCAGTGTGATCCCGGTGCCTAACTACGACGGCGTCTATGTCGATATCAGGCCGTCGCCAGATAGAAAAAGATTGATGGGTTTAAGAGGCTGGTTAGGCCATATTCCGGGCGTTATTTCGATTGAAACACCAAGTACCGGATCATTAATGGTCAGAACAGCAAATCCTCTCTTTCCACTCGAGAAACTCGGTGAAAATGCCAAATACATGGCTTACAACTATTTCAAAAGCCCTGATGTGAGCGATGATGCCGTAGCCGGCGATGGCGACAGAAAAATAATCGACGCTCTGATATGGGAGAGAGATTTAGCGGCTTCTAAGGGATTTCGAGCTGAGCGTTTCGCTGCCCGGGAGTCCGGTAAGCTGGATCTTTGTATCGGTATGAATCGACCTCTAAACGACGAGCAAAGAGCCGTAGATATCTGTTATAAATTGACGGCCGGCGTAGCGGCTGTTTATCTGGCTCGAACAGTTGATCAAGGCTATAACCTGCAACTTGATTTGAAAGATTTTCTGGGTTCGCACATCGCTAAAGACGAAGTGGCCGAAGAAGTGGTCAGTTATATTTCTGAATATAATATTAGTCGGCATGTTACTAAATTAACCGTCATCTGAACAATCTTACTGATTCGGCTACATTTGATGGATCTGTCCAATCACTGCTTTTGATTTTCCATAAACTGACAGGTCATCTTCGGTGCCGACGCTCAAAATAAGGTGCGAAAAACCCAGGTCTTTAATGCTCCTGGCTTTTGCCAGGGCCACTTCGGATTCGCTGGTGAACTGGGCGACGCTGGAGCCAGCCGAAATTGTCTTTTCTATTTCGTCGTAGTTGCGGCCGACGTCCTGGCAGTGCCCGCGCAGGACTTCCAGCTTATGTTTGACGTCCTCTTCGCCTGCCCGGTAAAACAGATTGCAGGCATCCGCGTACTGGGCGACCAGTTTAAGTGTCTTCTGTTCGCCGCCACCGCCGATTAAGATTGGCGGATGGGGCTTGGTAATAGCCTTGGGGTGATTGATCGGTTCGGGCAGTTGGTAGTGCGTCCCCTTGAAGGGCTTGGTGTTGCCTGACCACATTTGATGAGCTAGTTTTAAGGTATCCTCCAGGCGCTCAAAGCGTTTGCTGTGCAGCGGATCGGTTAAGCCTAAAGCAATCGCTTCTTCGTCGTTCCAGCCGGCGCCGATACCTAAATAGGCCCGGCCACCGGACAGCACGTCTAGTGCCGTGACGGCCTTAATTAAGACGGCCGGTTCCCTGTAAATAACGCCAGTCACGAGGGTACCGAGTTTTACCCGTTCGGTCACGCCCGCTAAAAATCCCAGCGTCGTATAAGATTCAAGCATCGGGTCAGTCTTCGGCCCAATGTAGCGAATCTGGAAAAAGTGATCCATCACCCATAAATCATCAAAACCGGCTTTTTCGGCTGCCTGGGCGATCGATCGCAGTCGCTTAGCTATGGCACGGTCGCCGCCTGGAAAATTAAAACGATTGATTTGCAGACCTACCTTCATGACATGCCTCCTTTAGTGGGGTCTTATTTTAGCATCTTTAGCCGGGGTAAGACGTCTTTGCCGACCATTCGGATCAAAGCTGCCTGGTCGATAGCCGTGGTTTGAAAACCGATAATATCAGCTCCTAACCCCTTAACCAGCGGTTGGTAAGCCTTCACGAAATCATCAGCTGAACCGAGAATATTGTAACTGGCTAAAACTTGGTCACGGGGTAAACTATCGGCCTCTTTTTGGAGGACCACCGGGTTGGTCGCCCTGTCGCGGCTAGGCGCTCTCAGGCCACGCCAAGGCTGCAGCGCTTGCCAGGCTTCCTGACTATCTTTGGCATAGACCGACCAATGGCTGGCTACAAGATCGAATTTTTTTTGGCCGGCTTGCTGGCTGGCTGGCGCGATTATCTCCGAAAGAGTATCGCTGGCGGACTTGACGCTGACAATAATGCCGTCAGCGATTTGACCGGCCAGGGCGGCCGTCTGCTGGCCGCCGGCGGCGATATAAATCGGTACTTGGTGCAGCGGCGGGCTATAAAGTTTAGCGCTGTTCGTTTGATAATAGCTGCCCTCGTAAGTCAGTTTCTCGCCGGCTAACAAACGGTGCATGAT
>JBOHNR010000003.1:0-21220 GCA_050730755.1 Saccharimonadales bacterium (SeqCode)
TATCAAGATAAAGCTATGCAATCAGAGTTAGATAAGCCCGAGAACCAACGTTCAATTTTATCTCGGATGTTAAGCGATAAAACTATTGCTCTGCTGAGCAAACTGGCAAATTCAAAAACAGCCTAATCCACCAAACAATGAGAGATATTAGCACTCTTGACTTGTGAGTGCTAGTTAAGTTATCATTAAAGCATGAGTCTTGATTCGCCTAAAAGCCAAGTCTTGATACCGACTGTTATTGAGCAGGATGGACGTTATGAACGCGCCTACGACATATACTCCCGCCTACTTAAAGACCGAATCATATTCTTAGGAACAGACATTAATGAGACGACGGCTAATGTTGTAGTTGCCCAGCTACTTTTCCTGCAAGCCGAGGATTCTAAAAAAGATATTTTCCTTTATATCAACAGTCCGGGGGGCACCGTTTACGATGCCTTAGCTATCTATGACACAATGCAGTACGTAACCAATGACGTACAAACGGTTGGCATAGGTGTTCAGGCTTCAGCGGCCGCCTTCCTACTCAGCTGCGGCAAGAAAGGGAAACGTTATCTGCTGCCAAATTCCAGTGTCATGATCCACCAGCCGGCCAGTGGCACCCGCGGCAAGGTAACAGATATGGAAATAGATTTAAAAGAATCATTGCGCATTAAGCACCGTTTGAATGAGATTATGGCCGAGAATACTGGCCAAAAGATCGACAAAATCAAGCTGGACATGGAACGGGACTATTGGATGACCGCAACTGAAGCCAAAAAATATGGCTTGGCCGATGCTGTTATCACTACTCCGCCAAAGAAATAATTTTTGGACGACTGCTTATTGTTTGCTGGTAGATACTTGACAAGCTAAGCGTAGTAGCTCACACTGTAGCGTAAGAAGTAGTGTACGAGTGGTAGTGTTTATCATGAAATGGCGCTCAAAAACCCACTAGTAGTTATCTTCGCGCGAATAATTAAACCTCAGATAAAGTTATTAACGTAAAGACTGTCACAATTGATTAGTAACACGACTGTATTATTTGGGTCTTTTTGTATTTAATACGGTTTTGTATTGATTTTTGTGGCTAGTATGAAAGGCATATTCATAGCCAATGGCAAGGCGCTCAACTTCCACTACTTTAAAAGCAAAAAAAAGCCAGTATTCGGTTAAAAAAAATGAGCGTGTCTTCTTAACGCATAGCAACAATGCGCTAGAGCTACCAAATCTAATTGATCATCAAACAAAGGCTTTCCAGCGATTCATTGATGAGGGATTGGGAGAACTGTTAGCTGAAATTAGTCCTATTGACGACTACACTGGTGCTAAACTGACTCTTAATTTTAAGAGTTATCACTTTGGCGACCCTAAACTGACTGAATCTGAAGCCCGCGAGAACAATGTATCATATGAAGCACCTCTACTTGCCCAGTTGGAGCTTGTCAATAAGGTAACTGGTGAAGTTAAAGAGCAGGAAATCTATCTTGGCGATTATCCGTGGATGACCTCACGTGGCACATTTGTCATCAATGGCGCGGAACGTGTCGTGGTTAGCCAACTGGTTCGATCAGCCGGGGTATTTTTAACGGCTGAGCCGCATGCCGGGGGTGCATTATATGGCGCAAAGGTAATACCTGGACGAGGCGCTTGGCTGGAATTTGAAACTGCTGCTAACGGTGCTATTTATGTCAAGATTGACCGAAAGCGCAAGATTCCAGTTACGACTTTACTAAGAGCACTTGGCGTGCCAGATGTCCGCATGCGCGAGGTCTTTAAACACGTCGACACCGGAAAGATTAATTACCTAGATGCAACACTTGAAAAGGACACGGCACATGGTCAGAACAATGCTTTGATTGAGGTCTACCGCCGCTTACGACCGGGTGATTTGGCAACTGTTGATAATGCCAAAAGCCTGATTGAAAACATGTTTTATAATTTTAAGCGTTTTGATTTTTCTCGGGTTGGCCGCTATAAAATCAATAAACGCTTAAACCTAAACGGACCAAACACAGCCGAAAACCGAGTTATGAGAATAGAAGACTTAGAGGCCATCATAGCTGAAATTATTAGGCTTAATAACACTCAGGATCCGCCGGACGACATTGATAGTTTGGCTAACCGCCGCGTCAAGATGGTTGACGAGCTGGTACAACGACAGTTCCGCATCGGATTACTCCGAATGGTGCGCAATACTCAAGATCGTATGTCGATGTGCGATATCGAAACTGTCCAACCTGGACAGCTGATCAACGCTCGGCCTATTGTCGCTGCTGTGCGTGAATTTTTTGCTAGTAGCCAGCTATCCCAATTTATGGATCAAGTCAATCCTTTAAGCGAACTGGCCCACAAAAGGCGCCTCAGTTCAATGGGGCCAGGTGGATTAAGTCGAGAACGAGCCGGTTTCGACGTTCGTGATGCCCATGCTACTCATTATGGCCGTATCTGTACTGTTGAAACACCCGAAGGCGCTAACATTGGCCTGGTACTAAACTTGGCAAATTATGCCAGGATTAATGACTACGGTTTCATCGAGACACCATACCGTAAAGTTATCAATGCCGTAACCGCTAAAGAGTCCGCAAGTTATATTGCTGCCGTTAATTTCGAAGATGAAAAGGGCAAGGTAATCGTCAAAGCTGGTGCAAAGATTTCGGTGGCTGACGCTGCTCGGCTAGCAAAAATTAGTCATCAAGTAACTTGGCCAGTTAAGGCTCGCGTTACAGGGAAAGTGGTTTATCTTGATGCATATGACGAAAAAGCGGCGGTTATTGCTAGTGCCGGTAGTCCGGTTAAGGACGATGGTTACTTTGAAAACGAACGCGTTAGCGCCCGTATGCATCTCAAAACTACGGAAATTGATGCTAATGAGGTAACTCATATTGATGCCGCTCGTAACCAAATTGTTGGTTCTTCGGCCGGGCTGATTCCATTCATTGAAAAGAACTACGTTTATCGTTCGTTGATGGGCGCAAACCAGCAACGCCAGGCTGTACCGCTGATTCGTCCAGAATCACCAATTGTTGGCACCGGCATTGAAGGTGCAGCGGCTCGGAATACCGGTCAGCTCGTCTTAGCCGAAGCGGACGGTGAAGTTGTCCAAACAACGGCTGACGAAGTTATAATCCGATCCAATGGTCACCTGATGCATTATCACCCGCAGCATTTTGTCCGTTCTAACGAGGGGACCTGCATTAATCAAAAAGTTGTTGTCAATAGTGGTGATAAGGTTAAAAAAGGCGACGTGATTTTAGAAGGAATGTCGCTAGCTAACGGTGAAATGGCGCTAGGGAAAGATCTTTTGGTGGCTTTCATGCCTTGGGCTGGTTATAACTTTGAGGATGCCATCGTCATATCGCAAAGACTGATTGAAGACGACACTTTGACCTCGATACATATCGTGGACTTCATGGTAGAAGTTCGCGAGACCAAACTTGGCCCAGAAATCGTAACCCGGGACATTCCGAATGTATCAGAGGAAGCTCTCCGACATTTGGCTGAAGACGGAATCGTCCGTATCGGCGCTGAAGTTCATCCTGGTGATATTCTGGTTGGCAAAATAACACCTAAGGGTGAGCAAGAGCTTAGCTCGGAGGAGCGTTTGTTACGGGCTATTTTCGGCGAAAAAGCCAAAGAGGTACGAGATACTTCGCAACGCATGAGTAATGGCAAGCATGGTAAGGTAGTTGGCGTTAAAATCTTTAGCCGAGAAAGCGGCCATGAACTAAAATCGGGGGTTATTAAACAAATACAGATTTTCGTCGCAGAAATGCGCAAAATTAGCATTGGCGACAAGCTGGGTGGCCGACACGGTAATAAGGGTGTCATTGCCCGGATTCTGCCAATTGAGGACATGCCATTCACTGAAGCCGGCGTGCCCGTCGACATCGTTCTTAATCCGCTGGGAGTCCCCTCGCGGATGAACCTAGGGCAGCTCTTTGAAGCTCATCTTGGCATGGCTGCTAACGCTTTAGGTATCCGGGTAGCAAGCCCTTCATTTGACGGCGTATCATCGGAAAAGATTCAAGAACTACTTGAAGAAGCGGGACTTGCAAAAGATGGCAAGCAACAGCTTTACGATGGCCGCACTGGAGAACCATTTAACGAGCGTACAACAGTTGGTGTTATGTACATCATTAAATTGAATCATATGGTAACGGATAAAATTCATGCCCGATCGACTGGCCCATATACTATGGTTACTCAACAGCCGTTAGGCGGTAAAGCTCAAAATGGTGGCCAGCGCTTCGGCGAGATGGAGGTTTGGGCGCTTGAGGCTTATGGCGCTGCAAATACTCTTCAAGAGATGTTAACCATCAAATCCGATGACGTTTACGGGCGTTCCAAGGCCTATGAGTCGATCATCAAGAAGTCTGAAATTGTCGGACCAAAAGTCCCCGAGAGCTTTAATGTTTTAGTTAAAGAGCTCCAAGGGCTTGGCTTAAAGGTAGACTTAATTCGTTCTGATAAGGCCGTTGATGCAGAAGATGTCCTCTCAAGTAATATTCGCAAAGAAGCTAGCGAAACTGTCACGGTCGAAGTTCCCAACGAAGCAATACCGGACGTTGACGTGACAGATGATGCTGCCGTCGACGAATTTAGCATAGTAGAAGTTGATGATACGGTTAGCCAAGATACTGCTACTGTCCTGGCTGGAGATCTAGATAATGTTGAAACTAGTGACGGGGAGGTAGCATCATAATGCGCCGATATAGTTCTTCTGGTACTGACATCGCAGATTTTGACGCCGTCCGACTCGCTGTAGCCAGTCCGGAAGATATTCTCGACTGGAGTTACGGTGAAGTGACCAAGCCTGAAACCATTAACTATCGAACCCAAAAACCTGAACGCGATGGGTTATTCTGTGAGCGTATCTTCGGCCCAGTCAAAGACATTAATCCGCATGACGTTAAGTATAAAGGTGTCCGTTCCCGCGAAGCTGCCGTTGATAAAAATGGTGAGTTAGTGACACGGTCCATTGTCCGTCGTGAGCGCATGGGTCATATCGCTCTAGCAGTTCCTGTGGCTCACATCTGGTTCTTGCGAGGCACGCCGTCGGCGATAGGCCTGCTGCTAGGTATTACAGTCAAATCCCTTGAACGAGTGGCCTATTTTGCCAGTTACATTATTAAGAAAGTTGATATTGAAAAGAGAAACCAGCTACTCGCTGATCGCGAGGCAGAGTGTAATGCTGCCCGACAAGCCATTAAAATTCGTTACGAAGCGGAAGCTAAAAAAGAAGACGCCAACTTAAAGGCTCTGGCTGAAATGCAAACTAAAGAATTGACTGACCTAAACGAAGCCTTCGACTTATTTAAGGTACAAGTTACCATGCTTGAAAAACTAGCCTTGATAGGCGAATCAGACTATCGCAATTTGCCGAAAGAATTACGTGACATCATAAATGTCGGAATGGGCAGCAAAGCGCTGAAAGAACTTTTGGAAGAAATTGATTTAAGGCAACTGATTACTACACTTTCAAAAGAAGCTGAGGAAGCAAAGGGTCAGCGCAAAAAGAAAATCATGAAGCGTTTGCGTTTGTTAGAAAACATGGACCGAGCAGGTATTAAATCATCTAGTATGTGCGTCTCGATTCTTCCGGTTATTCCACCTGACCTTCGGCCTATGGTTCAACTGACCGGTGGCCGCTTCGCAACGTCTGACTTAAATGACCTCTACCGACGGGTTATAAACCGCAATAACCGTTTAAAGAAGCTGATTGAACTTAACGCGCCGGAAGTCATTCGTCGTAACGAGCAACGGATGCTGCAGGAAGCAGTTGACGCTTTAATTGATAATAACAATGCCCGCAGTGGTCATGCCGTATCGGCTACTGGCCAGCGACGTCGACTAAAATCACTTAGTGATATGCTAAGAGGTAAACAAGGCCGCTTCCGACAAAACCTGCTCGGAAAAAGAGTTGACTATTCTGGTCGATCAGTCATAGTGGCTGGCCCCGAATTGAAAATTAACCAATGTGGCTTGCCAAAAATGATGGCTCTTGAGCTATTCAAGCCTTTCGTGATTGGTGAGTTGATAGCCCGTGACCAGGCTCATAATATTCGTTCTGCTTCACGCCTAATAGAAGCCAACGACACCATAGTCTGGGATGCTTTAGACGAAGTGATACGAGGTAAATACGTACTGCTCAACCGGGCACCTTCACTTCACCGCTTAAGTATTCAAGCCTTTCAGCCCGTCTTAATTGAAGGTCGTGCCATCCAATTACATCCGCTTGTTTGTAAGGGTTTTAACGCTGACTTTGATGGTGACCAGATGGCTGTTCACTTGCCTTTGAGCGATGAAGCTCAGGTTGAAGCCAGAGAAATTATGGCCGCCAGCCATAACCTATTAAAACCAGCTGATGGCTCACCGATTTTGCACATCGAACAAGATATCGTTCTAGGCTGTTACTATCTGACATATGAGCGTTCAGGCATAAGTGATATAAAACCGATGAATTTTTCTAGCTTCTATGAAGCACTAATGGCTTTGGATAAAAACATGTTAAGGTTACAGAATAAGGTGCGCTTACCTTTTAGGGGTGAAATGCGAGAGTCTACTATAGGCCGCATTATCTTTAATGATATTTTTCCTGAAGATTTCCCTTTCCAGAATGGGGCAATGACCAAAAAGCGCCTCCAAGAGGTTATGACGGCGGTTCATGCCCGATATGGTCAAGACAAGACGGCAGCAATTGCTGACACATTAAAAGATCTTGGATTTCGTTATGCTACAATTTCGGGTCTCAGTATAGGTATGACGGATTTTGTCGGTATTGAGGGTATGGACGAGATTATTGCTGGCAGCGAGTCCCGAACTGTATCCATAGCTGAGCAATATGAACAAGGTTTCATAACCGAAGACGAGCGCTACCGACTAACGGTCGAAAACTGGACTAAAACTGAGGCTCATGTTCGAGAGTTGCTGTCCAAGCAAATGGCTGGTCAGGACACATCAACAGCCATCGCCATTAATTCTGGGGCAAGAGGCAATATATCGCAGCTCTTAAATGCCGTCGGTATGCTTGGTGTCCTTCAGGACGCCTCCGGTCGAGCTATCGAACTGCCTGTTAAGTCGGGCTATGCTGCTGGTCTTGACCCGTTGGAATACTTTACCGGGACACGCGGTACCAGAAAGGCGCTAATTGACATCGCCCTAAAAACTGCCGATGCAGGTTACCTGACCCGCCGTTTAGTTGACGTATCCCAGGATGTATTCACGGTCGAGGAAGATGCTGACGATCCGGGCTTCACCATGTACAGAGCTGATGCCGCTGAAATCGGCGTGACCTTGGCTTCTCGTTTGGCTGGTCGCTATGCTGCTGAAAACATTGCCCGTTACGTTAAACGGGGTGAACTGATAACTAAAAAGATTGCCGAAGCGATTGACGAAGACGAAAAGATTGATGGAGTCAGGATAATGAGCGTCCTAAGTTGTCCGCTGACGCGCGGCGTAACGCGCAAGTCCTATGGTACAGACCCAGCAACCAGTGAACTTGTAGCCGATCATCATCCAATCGGTGTGATTGCTGCTCAGAGTATTGGTGAGCCTGGCACCCAGCTAAGCCTCGACAGTAAGCACCGTTCCGGAGCGCTTGTTGCCGATGACGCTGCTCAAGGCTTGACTCGTATTGAAGAGTTATTTGAGTCCCGTACACCCAAGGGGCAGGCTTATTTAACTGAGATAGCTGGAACGGTTAGTACTTGGGAAGAGGGTGATTATTACGTTGTACAGGTCGCTGCCAACAAGAAAGCCAATGTCACCTTCAAATTGCTGGGGCGTAAATCAAAGGTTAAAAGCGGTACAGATATTGCTATCGGAGACGTGCTGGCCGCACTTGAAGATAACTCTGATCCGATCATCGCACCGATTGCCGGTCATGTCGAGATAACCGATAAACAAGTTATTATTACGCCGACCAAGCAAAGCGTGGTACGTTACGAAATTCCGGGCTATAAACAACTGACGGTAACAAATGACGAAGAAATTGTCGCCGGACAGCGCTTAACTAATGGTTCTATGAATCTCCAAGACCTTATGCGTCTGCAAGGAGTCGAGTCGGCTCAGCGTTACATAATGAACGAGATTTTAAAAATCTTTGCTGGGCAAGGCCAGAACATTGCCGACAAACATTTGGAAGTTATTGTCAGGCAGATGTTCAGCCGCGTACAGGTGGAAGATGCTGGTGATTCAGAGTTTGTGACTGGTGATGTAGTCAGCCGACACGCTGTCATTGATACAAACGAAAAATTGGTCGCCGCAAAAAAAGAGCTGGTAGTCTTTAACCAGTTACTGCTGGGAATCACGAAAGCTAGTTTGTCGACCGATTCGTTCTTAAGCGCTGCCTCATTCCAAGATACAACTCGCGTCTTGATTTCCGCTGCTACCAGTGGCAGCGTTGACAAGCTATACGGTTTGAAGGAAAACGTTATAATCGGCCGTAAGATTCCTGTAGGTACTGGCTATAATGACCCCAATGCCGAGGACGAAGAAACCGAACGGTCTGACGAAACGTTAACCATTGCCAATTAGAGTGAAATTTGATATGGTACATGATTATCGCACTCCAGGTGTAATCAGTGATCAAAGTGAGACGCATAAGGATTTGGTATCGTTGTGTCAACCTTACTGCGGTAGAGTCTCAAAACTCAAGGAGAAGCATGCCAACCATCAACCAACTAATTAGAAAACCGCGCGACAAGGCGAAAGATAAAAGCAAGTCGCCGGCTCTTCAGCGTATTATCAATAACCTGAAGACGAAGAGCTATGAGAAAGCATCACCACTTAAGCGAGGTGTCTGCGTTAAAGTGACAACTAAAACTCCTAAAAAACCAAACTCAGCACTTCGCAAGGTAGCTCGCGTCCGCTTAAGCAACGGCCAAGAGGTATGGGCTTACATTGGAGGCGAAGGGCACAACTTACAGGAACATGCCGTTGTCCTGGTTCGAGGCGGTCGTGTGAAAGATCTACCTGGTGTTCGCTATCATATAGTTCGTGGCACGCTGGATCTTCAGGGCGTTCAAAACCGACAACAAGGCCGTAGTAAATATGGCGCTAAAAAGGTGAAGAAATAATGCCACGAAAAAAAACTAAGATTCTGATTCGTGACATCGAACCCGATCGACTTCATAACTCAATCCAAGTCCAGCGTTTCATCAACCGGGTTATGTTAGACGGGAAAAAGCAGCTTTCAGAGCGGATAGTCTATAACGGTATGCAAATGGCCGCTGAGAAACTGAAAGTTAAGAACCCGCTTGAGGTTTTTGAACAAGCATATAAAAATATCCAGCCGAACCTTGAAACAAGAAGCCGCCGAGTCGGTGGCGCTAACTATCAAATCCCTTTTGAGGTTCGAGGACAACGTCAAACTCACCTAACTATTATGTGGTTGGTCCAAGCAGCTCGAGCCCGAAAAGGAATGAGCATGGCAGAACGCATTTCAGCAGAACTTGTTGATGCTTACAATAATCAGGGAACCGCTGTTAAGAAAAGAGAAGATGCTCACAGGATGGCTGAAGCGAATCGTGCGTTCGCTCATTTCGCTAGAAGGTAGCTATGGAAGAGCGACTGACGGCTTTATGTAAGGATTGCCCCCTAAGGGGCGATATTCGTTCTGCGCCGAATAGACTGTATATATGGTCAAAGTCCGACACAGAGGTCATTGAGCCAATAGGTATATTTTTGGATGATGAGCTTCGTTTCTCCAAGCCATTTGAAGTTGATCCTCAAAAAATTGAACCCCAGCCAACCCTAGATGGAGCACGACAATTTCGCAATAATCTGGAGAGGGATATTAGAGAGTGTAATGGACCACTGATGATGGAGTCCCCAGGCGGAGTATGCTTCATAATCGGAAAATTGGTCACCAATAGTGAAATTGAATTAGATATCAAGGGCATGGTTGACGATATGATTGTGCAAGAACATAGAGATTCACTGACTAGCTACAGCAATAATTAGGAAAACTTATGGCAGAACGAAAATATCCATTAGAAAAAATTAGGAACATTGGGATTATCGCCCACATTGACGCTGGCAAAACAACCATAACTGAGGGCATTTTATATCGAACTGGCTTGAAGCATAAAATCGGCACAGTCCACGAAGGCGAAACCACGACCGACTGGATGGATCAAGAGCGAGAGCGTGGCATAACTATAGTTTCAGCTGCCGTAACCTGTTATTGGAAAGGCCACCAGATTAACATAATTGACACTCCAGGACATATTGACTTTACGGCTGAAGTGGAACGCAGTTTACGTGTGCTCGATGGCGCGCTTGTTATTTTTGACGGCAAGATGGGCGTCGAGTCTCAGTCAGAAACAGTCTGGCGGCAAGCTACTAAGTACGGTACGCCGCGGATTTGCTTCATTAATAAAGTAAATCAGACGGGAGGCGATTTTTATAAATCGTTAACAAGTATTCACAACCGATTGAGCAAACACGCTTTCCCGGTACATTTACCGATCGGTTTTGAACAGACTATCAACGGTATAGTTGACCTAATCAGTATGAAGGCCTATACCTATAACGATTTTTCTGACCACGAACTGGTGGAGGGTGAAATACCGGCTGAGATGCTTGATCAAGTAAAAAAACACCGCAGCCTGCTAATTGAAAACGCTGTCTCAGAAGATGAAAAAATGCTTGAAAAGTATTTCGAGGTTGGCGAAGAAGGGCTGACTGAAGAAGAAATCAGACAGGCTGTTCGTCTAGCCATACTTTCAGGTAACTTCTTTGCCGTAACTGGCGGAGATGGCCGTGGCGTAATTGTTGAAAAAATTCTCGATTTAGTGGCCGATTTATTGCCTAGCCCAATAGACCGAGGTTCAACGTGGGGTATACACCCCAAAACTGGCGATGAAGTGGAGTGTAAGCCTTCTGAGAGTGAACCTTTTACGGCCTTGTCCTTTAAGATTACAACAGATCCTTTCGTCGGTAAATTAGCTTACTTGCGAGTTTATTCTGGAAAACTGCAAGCAGGAACCTATGCTCTAAATAGCTCGACGGGTGAAAAAGAGCGTGTTGGTCGTATAGTTAGAATGCAAGCTGATAAGCGCGAAGACATAACCGGAGTAGGAGCCGGCGATATCGCGGCAATTGTTGGCCTGAAGGGCACCACAACAGGCCACACTCTGTGTGATATCGGACACCCGATAGTTCTTGAAAGTATTACCTTTCCCGACCCACCAGTATCAATTGCCATTGAACCCAAGACAAAGAGTGACCAAGAAAAGATGAGTCTAGCCTTGCAGCGACTAGCCGAAGAAGACCCAACATTCCGTATTCGGGTTGATGATGAAACTGGCCAAACTATAATTTCCGGTATGGGCGAACTTCATCTTGAGATTTTAGTTGATAGGATGAAACGTGAGTTTACGGTTGAAGCCAATATTGGCCAACCTCAAGTGGCTTACCGTGAGACAATTCGGAAGGATGGCGTCGAAGCCCAAGGAAAATATATCCGCCAAACCGGCGGTCGTGGCCAGTATGGTGATGTATGGCTTCGCCTGTCGCAAAATGAGCAGGGCAAAGGTTTTGAATTCATTAACTCGATTAAAGGTGGCGATGTACCTAGCGAATATATTCCAGCTGTAAAAGCGGGCATCGAGGAAGCTTTGAGTAACGGCGTAATCGCCGGTTACCCGGTGGTAGACGTTAAGGCAGAACTTTATGACGGTTCTTACCATGAGGTTGACTCCAACGAGATGGCCTTTAAAATTGCTGGTTCAATTGCCTTGCAAGACGGAGTTAAAAAAGCCAACCCTGTCCTCCTTGAACCAATCATGAAAGTTACGGTTGTCACACCTGAGGGATTTATGGGCGAGGTCATTGGTGATTTGAATGCCAAGCGTGGCCGTATTGACTCGATGGATGATCTGCCAGCCGGTATCAAGGAGATCACGGCCCGTGTCCCACTTGGCGAAATGTTTGGTTACACTACCAACCTACGAAGCATGACTCAGGGTCGAGCCAGCTCGACAATGGAACTTGATCATTATGAGGACGTGCCGAGCAGTGTTGCCCAGACAATCATTACGAAAAGCACTAAATAGATCAAAAGGTGACACTACATCTTTACATGTGCGCCAAATTCATGTACACTAACCGCTGTTATTGTGTGGGTGTCTGCCTGCATGACTTTCAATAAATGTGGCATTAGCCCGAAATAAGGAGATTCCATTCTATGGCAGAAGCATTTGACCGTAGCAAACCACATGTTAATGTCGGCACTATGGGCCACGTTGACCATGGTAAGACTACACTTACCGCGGCGATTACACATGTGCTAGCAAAAAAACTTCCAAGCAGTGTTAATAAGCCAATTACATATGCTCAGATTGATAATGCCCCTGAAGAAAAAGCTCGCGGTATTACGATTGCAACATCGCATCAGGAATATGAGAGCGAGAAACGTCATTACGCTCACGTTGATATGCCTGGACACGCTGACTATGTCAAGAACATGATCACCGGTGCGGCTCAAATTGACGGCGCCATTTTGGTAGTTTCGGCCGCCGATGGTCCAATGCCTCAGACTAGGGAACACGTTGTGCTTGCCCGCCAAGTTGGCGTGCCAAAAATATTGGTCTTTCTAAACAAAATGGATTTAGCTGACCCCGAATTAGTCGATCTTGTAGAGGAAGAGATCCGCGACTTACTGGCTAAATACGAATATGACCGTGATTGTCCGATTATCCGAGGCTCTGCTGCTAAGGCTCTTGAGGGCGACGCGGCCAACGAAGACGCTGTTATGGAACTTGTCAAGACTATGGATGACTACATTCCGGAACCAAAGCGAGATCTCGACAAACCTTTCTTGATGCCTATTGAAGACATTTTCTCAATTAAAGGTCGCGGCACCGTGGCGACTGGTCGAGTTGAGCAAGGGATTGTAAAAGTTAACGATGAAGTTGAAATTGTTGGAATTCACCCAACAAAGAAATCAGTCGTAACTGGAATTGAGGCTTTCAAAAAAAGCTTGGATCAAGGTCAGGCTGGCGACAATGCTGGTGTTTTACTTCGGGGCATTGAGCGAACTGATATCGAACGGGGTCAAGTTTTAGCTAAACCAGGCTCGATTACCCCTCACACTGAATTTGAAAGCGAAGTCTACATATTGACTAAAGAAGAGGGTGGCCGCCACACGCCGTTCTTTAAAGGCTACAAGCCTCAGTTTTATTTCCGAACAACTGACGTAACCGGAGAAGTTGAACTGCCGGCAGCTAAGGAAATGGTCATGCCAGGCGACACGATCACCTTTGTCGTCAAATTATTGGCACCGATTGCAATGGACCAAGGCTTGCGTTTCGCAATCCGCGAAGGCGGTCGGACCGTAGGTGCTGGCGTCGTTACGAAGATCATCAAATAAAAAGTTTCTTTATAATAATGCCGAGAACTTGACGGTAACCACTCACGATCAAGATTACGGCATAGCACAAAAGGAGAAATTATATGGCAGAACCAAAAATAGATACGAAGCAGCGTATTCGTATTAGATTAAAGGCGTATGATCATAAGGTTATAGATCAAGCTTCGAAACAAATCATCGACACAGCTCTTCGCACAGGAGCGACTTTAGCCGGTCCGATTCCTTTACCGACACGAACTAGTACGTTCACGGTCGTTAAAAGCCCGCATGTTTATAAAAAAAGCCGTGAGCAGTTTGAGATGCGTATCCATAAACGATTGATCGATGTCTTCGAGCCGACACCAAAAACCATCGATTCGTTGATGAATCTCAGCCTTCCAGCGGGCTGCGACGTCGAAATTAAAATGTAAAAGACAGATTTTTTAAATATAAAGTTAAAGTGTTGCAAACAACACCTCAGTAAGCTTTAATGACGGTAATGGCCAAAACAAAACGAAAAGTTTTTAAAAAGAAGACACTAGTTAAGATCCGCTCTCGAAGCCAAGAGTTAGATAGCTTTTATGCCTTGAAGATAATCATTTATCTAATCATCGGCACTTTGTGGATCCGTTTAGTCAACCCTTCCGGGACAGTCCAAATACCTCTGCCAGTAGGGCTAATTGTCGGAATATTTTTCGTCATGCGTGATCATTTTAAAATTGATCGTAAAATCGAATACGCCGTTTTGCTGGTTGCTATGTTTGTTGGCTTTTGGTCTCAAGTCGGCGTTTTTATAACCTACTAGTAGCCTATTAAAATCTGGCTAAAATGGTAAAATAATCTTACTTTGTTGAGATGGATACATCTCCGAGGTACATTGACAAGTAGATAGGTGCAAAGTTTGTAATAAGGTGGCAACAATCGATTTTTGTTGGTTGACTTCTCTCTTTCAAAAAAAGAATTTGAGCTATTTGGTTTAGGAGTAAGAAGTGTCAGATGACAAGGTCGTACTACAGGAGTTTCGAGCACTTGAAATAATCCTCTTTGTTACTGCCGTTCTAGTGGTTCTCTTGTATGTTATTTTCCTGGTTGCCGTAGCCGAGCTCTTTCTGGGTGATTTAAAATCTCTTGAGTTATCCATTTCCAAAGTCCTTGGGCTATCAATAATCGTGAATGGTGGTTTCATCATAATCTTAGGGATGCTGGCGCTTAAATCGTCGTCCGGTCTTAGGGTTAAATGGTCCATTCTGGTGCGGCTAACTTTTAGCCTGGGTGCTACGTTTTGTTTAATTGGCGTTGGGGCGCAGTTGGTTATGTCCGCAGCATGGCTCGACTCCTCGCTGATTTCTGCTACTTGGCGATAACTTCCTAGTCAGATTAACATTGGAAACAACGGAGAAAAGTGATAGTGGACTGCTATGATAAGCTTTTGCGCGACGTTCTTCACGGCTCGGCAGGGCGCAGAATTGAACTGAATGTCCTTGACTTTGAGGTTGGCAAACCCTACGAAAATCTGCGAGCCAAGTTACGTAGAGACGGGGAAAACATTGAGTATCTCTATGCTTATATACGTAACCATGTTCGCGCACGACTCGTCTGTCTTCCTGATCGACAGTCGTTTGAGGCAATCCTTCATTACTTCCGAGAAGATGTGTTGCTGGCGAGGTATTGCAAATTCTACGCCCTAAATCAATGGGGAAACACGCGGTACGAAAAATGTTTGCTTCCCTGGGCTGTAAGAACCGTATTAGTATAAGAATCAAAAGGGTGGCGATATTGCCTCGGGATAGTCATTAACTGTCTGAGGCGTATCGCCACCCACCCCTAATCCTATCTGCTTGTCATAAATCGTATCTATACGTGTCTATCGTATACTGATGAGCTGGGAACAGCGAAATGCGAATTTCAAAAAGAATTAACGCTTATTGTATATTGCAGTAATATTTGCAACACATTGACAGAAGTTACAAAGGCGTGTTACTCTTATTTGGTAATTCGAAAAAACTGTATTTTGTGCGGGCTTATATAATCCACATATAACGGTGGTTGGGGCGAGTGGCACAGCTTATTTACTTCGAATACCAACCAAGCGGCAAAACTCACAATAACTTATAAAACAAACATTTTGCCGCTTGAGTCGGCTGCTCATGTGCCGAAGGTATATGAGAGGGCTGTTGAGCAAATTGCTACATAAATCGATAAAGGGAGCTATGAAGGCATTGATTACTAGAAAGGTTGGCATGACGAGTACCATTACAGAGGATGGTATTGTATCTGCTGTTACCCTGCTTTCAGCCAGTCCTAATATAGTAACGCAACTAAAGAATAAAGAATTAAACGGGTATTCTGCGGTTCAATTGGGTTTCGAGGAGACAACAGGACAAAAAGTTAACAAGCCACAGACTGGCCATCTAAAGACAGCTGGCACGCTGGTCAAGATTATCCGCGAGATTCGTACTCCAGAAGTTCCAGAAGACCTCAAGGTTGGAAACAAAATAAACCTCGAGGTCTTTTCAGTTGGCGATAAGGTTCAAGTAACTGGCACGAGTAAAGGTAAGGGTTGGGCTGGCACGATTAAGCGACATAATTTTCACCGTGGTCGAAAAACACATGGTGGCCGCAGTTACCGCCGCCCTGGTTCAATTGGCTCGATGTATCCCCAGAAGATCTTCAAAGGTAAGAAGATGGCTGGACAAATGGGTAGTGAGCAGGTAACGGTGAAGAATTTAAAGGTCGCCCTAGTTGACTCTTCGCATAGCGTCATAGGAGTTACTGGAGCCGTACCAGGCCCGCGTCACGGCATTGTTCTAGTTAAGGGAGAATTGTAATGACAATTCCAACTTTTACCAAAACTGGTACCAAGGCTGGTTCTCCAGCAAAACTCGATAAGCGAGTATTTGGTGTCCTACCGAAAGATCATTCGTTGCTTAATGACGCTTATATTGCCTATTTAGCACAAGGACGTGAGAACTTGGCAGTCACCAAGTCTCGCGGTAAGGTTAGTGGCGGTGGGCGCAAGCCATGGCGGCAAAAAGGCACCGGCCGTGCTCGTTTTGGCTCCAGCCGCAACCCAATCTGGAGGGGAGGTGGTGTTGCCTTTGGCCCAACTGGGCTTGAAAATTATGTTAAGCATTTGAACGTCAAGGCTAAGCGTTTGGCGGTTCGACAAGCTCTTAGTATGGCTGCTCACGATAACAAGATCAAAGTAGTTGAAGCATTTGAAAGTAAAGATGGTAAAGTCAGAAAAAGCGTTAGCCTGCTCCATAAGATTGGCGCAGAGGGACGATTATTGATTGTTGTGGATCAAAAAGACGATCTAACTAAACGCTCAACTAGAAACTTGGCTGATGTGAAAGTAGTCCAGTCTAGCTATCTAAATGTTTTTGATATTTTAAACGCGGACGCTATTATTCTTGAACAAGAGGCCCTACGTCTGGCAACCGAGCGACTGATAGAAAATATTAAAGTTCCGGCTCCTTCGCAAAAGGACCTGACAAATGAGTAAAACACTATTTTTGAAACCCCGGCTGAGCGAGCAGTCTTATGCTCTGGCTCAAAAAGAGCGTGTATATGTCTTTGATGTACCTAAAAAAACTGATAAGGTCGATTTAGCTCGATCAGTTGCCGAACAATTTGAGGTTAAGGTTTTGTCGGTGAATGTTACACATATTAAAGGTAAGTCTAAGCGGATAGCTTCTATTAATGGTAAGCGTCGGTCTAACGCACAAGGTTCACGTAATGACATAAAGAAAGCCTATGTCAAATTGGCTGAAGGTTTTAGCTTACCGTTCTTTGCGGCGATTGAAGAAGCTGAAGAAAAAGAGCAAGCGGTCCAGGAAAAAGTCGATAAAGCAGTTGCTAAACAAACTAAAAAAGATACTGAGACTCCTAAGGTCGGGCGCCGGGGGATTCATCTGATGCGCAAGAAACGGGAGGAAGAATAATGTCTATCAAAGCTTATAATCCAACGTCTCCTGGCCGCCGGGGGATGACTAGCCGTGACTTCAGCGATATTACTACCAAGAAACCGCTACGCTCGTTGCTGATTCCTAAACGCCGAGGCAGTGGTCGCAATAACCAGGGCCGGATCACAACTAGGCACCAAGGCGGCGGTGCGCGCCAATTCTACCGAATTGTTAATTTTAAGCTAGCTGATGGCATAACGACTACTGTTGAACACATCGAATACGATCCAAACCGGAGCGCCAGAATTGCTCGTGTCAAAGAGGCTAACGGCACATACCACTATGTAATTGCCGCGAATGGTATAAAAGTGGGTCAAAAGATAAGTAGTGGAGAGGAGGCTGCCATCGAAACGGGTAACCGTTTACCAATTCAGAATATACCGGTTGGTAGCATTATTCACGCAATTGAGCTGCAGCCTGGTCGTGGCGCCCAGATAGTTCGCAGTGCTGGCAGCGGTGCGCAATTGATGGCTAAGGATGAGATTAACGCTCAGGTTCGCTTACCAAGTGGTGAGATTCGCCTGTTCAATCTTAGATGCACTGCCAGTATCGGTAGTATTGGCAATGAGCAACATAAGAATATCAAGTACGGCAAAGCCGGCCGTCGACGTAATATGGGTAAACGTCCAAGTGTTCGTGGTGTTGTTATGAATGCGGTTGACCACCCCCATGGTGGTGGTGACGGTGGTCGCCATCGCATGGCTAAGGCACCTCGAACGCCCTGGGGTCAAAAGACTCTGGGCTATAAAACAAGGCGCAGTAAGAATACCGGGCAATTTATCGTGAGAAGCCGCCATGCGGCTAAAAGGACTTAAAAGGTAAAGTAATGAGCCGTTCACTGAAAAAAGGACCATTTGTTGATTTTAAACTAGCTAAGAAAGTAGCCGCTTTAAGCGCTGAAGATCGGACAATCATCAAAACTTGGGCTAGGGCTAGCACAATTAGCCCGGATTTTGTTGGCCGAACGATTGCTGTTCATAACGGCAAGGTCCACGTGCCAGTTTTTATAACTGAAAATATGGTTGGCCATAAACTTGGCGAGTTCTCGCCAACGCGTAAATTCCGTGGCCACGGTGGTAAGTTAGCCAAAAGTTCTGAACCAAGTAAGGAAGGCGGTCGGTCATGAATGTAACGGCAATTGCCAGAGGCGTTCCTTTAAGCCCTCGTAAGGTCAGTGTTGTAGCTAGCCTAGTTCGTGGTCGAACAGTAGAAGATGCTCTAGTTATACTTCAGCATACACCTCGGCGCAGTGCCTTAGCGGTCGTTAAAACTATCGCTAGCGCTAAAGCAAACGCTGATAGGAATCATAACTTGAGGCCTGAAACCTTACGTATTGTTGAAATTAGCGTAACTCCTGGCCCGAGACTGAAACGCTTTCGTGCTGCCGCTCGTGGACAGGCCTTACCATTTCAGCTAAGGTCTTCGCACATTCACGTTGTTGTTAACGGTGAAGAGCGGGTTGCCAAGAAGCCAGCTAAACTTGCCAGCAGGAAGGCGAAATAATGGGCCAAAAAGTAAATCCTATTTCCATGCGCTTACAGGTCAGTAAAAACTGGAGCGGTAAGTGGTTTGTTGATAAGCGTGAATATCCTAAGTATCTCAAGGACGATTTGACCGTCCGCAAGCTTATTCAAGATAAAATTGGCACTCGTGGAGCTATTAACCGAGTGGAGATCACGCGTACTCAAAACCTTGTCACAGTCGCCATTAGCACGGCAAAAGCTGGCGTTGTTATAGGTCGTGGCGGAACAGGCGTACAAGAACTAAAAGTTGCTATCGAAAAGATTTACGCAGTACCAGTACGAGTTGATGTTGACGAAATTAAAAAGCCAGAATTATATGCTAAATTAGTGGCTGAAAACATTGCCCACCAGCTAGAACGTCGTATGAGTTTCCGAAGAGCAATGAAATCTGCTTTAACTAATACTATGAGAGCTGGCGCTAAAGGCGTCCGAATTGAAGTCAGTGGCCGACTAGGGGGATCTGAGATGTCTCGCCGTGAGAAAGAAGTTACCGGTTCGGTACCGCTACACACCATTAGGGCAGACATCGATTACGCCTTGATACATGCTAAAACCAAATCAGGGATTATTGGTGTTAAAGTCTGGGTCTATAAGGGAGAGGTGTTGTAGTCATGTTACTGCCAAGTAGAACCAAGTTTAGAAAAGTCCGTAAAGGTCGAATTAACGGTGTTGCGACGAGTAACAACTATATTGCCTTTGGTGATTTTGCCCTCCAAGCTCAAGGTAATGAACGCATCACATCCCGGCAAATCGAGGCCAGCCGACAGGCCATGACACGTTATATTCAGCGCGGTGGTAAAATTTGGATCCGTATTTTCCCGCACACGCCTGTTACACGCAAGCCCCAGGATGTCAAAATGGGCAGCGGTAAAGGCAACCCAGAGTTTTTTGTAGCCAAAGTCCGGCCAGGAACTATTTTATTTGAGATGCAAGGTGTTAGCGAAGCTATGGCTCGTGAAGCAATGCGTCTGGCCGGTAATAAATTACCAGTCAAAACGAAATTTATAACTCGCGAGGAGGTTTAGGATGAAAGTTACAGATATACGCAAACTAAGTACACCTGACCTTGCGACCGAGAGTACCAAACTCCGGGAAGAAATCACCAATATGAAGCGTCGCTTGAGTACAGGCGAAACCCAAAACAGCCGTTTGATCCGCAACAAACGCAAAGATCTTGCTAGAATTTTGACCGTCCTAAGCGAGCAACTCTCTAAGGAGAAAATATAATGTCTCGTACGGTTGTCGGAACAGTAACATCGGCTAATGCCGCTAAAACTATTGTTGTCACGGTTCAGACGCGTAAAACGCATCCCCTATACCGAAAGCAATACACAGTCAGCCGAAAATTTATGGCTCATGACGAAAAAGACGAAGCGAAAGTTGGCGACAAGGTGGCCATTGTCGAGACCCGACCGATTAGCGCGCGCAAGCATTTCAAACTGGAGAGCATAATTGAGAAACCAAAGTTGAGTGGCGATGACATGGGGGTGCTCTAAATGATCCAACAGGAGTCTCGATTGGTTGTCTGCGATAATAGTGGCGCTCGAGAGATTTTGTGTATCCGTGTTCTTGGCGGCACTCGGCGACGTTATGCAGCCGTTGGCGATATTATCGTTGCAACAGTTAAAGAGGCCACGCCAAGCGGCAACGTAAGAAAAAAATCGGTTGTTAAGGCACTTGTTGTCCGCACCAAGAATCCAATTAACCGCAAAGATGGCTCGACCATAAAATTCGATGACAATGCTGCTGTTATTATTGGTGACGACAAGCTGCCCCGGGGGACGCGTATTTTCGGACCTGTTCCAAGAGAATTACGGGATCTTGGTTATAGCAAGATCATCAGCCTTGCGCCGGAGGTGCTATAACTATGTCTGAACAAGTATATAAAATTAGGCTTAAGAAAGACGACTTGGTCGTAGTCAGAACGGGTAAATACAAAGGTCAAATCGGCAAAATTTTGATGACACATCCACAACTGAATATGGTGACTGTTGAAGGCATTAACATTGTCAAGAGACATATCAAACCGAATAAAGCTCAACCGCAAGGCGCTGTCTTAGAACTGACTAAACCCATGCATGTAAATAAAGTAGGTATTTTGGATCCAACCACTAAAAAGCCAGTCCGTATAGGTTTTAAGATTTCGGATGACAGCAAAAAAACGCGTTTCTATAAGGGCAGCGGCAAGGAGATAAAGTAATGGCCACGGCAATCGCTCAACAACCAATTAGACCCCGTCTCCTCTTGCAATATCAAACCGAGTTTGTAAAAGTCTTACAAAAAGAACTCAAGCTTAAAAATGTTAACCAAGTTCCATCTCTTGAGAAAATTGTCATAAATGTAGGCTTAGGCCGGGTTAAAGAGAATAAGAAAGCTATGGAAGTAGCCATCAACAC
>JBOHNR010000004.1:0-42052 GCA_050730755.1 Saccharimonadales bacterium (SeqCode)
GTTGACGTTACTTGGATGAAGTTATCAGCTGAACCACCGCTACCCTCAACATCAAAAATATCAGCACTAGGCGAACCAGCTGAGGACTGTTGGACAGTTAAACCGGTTACATTGGTTGTGGGTTGAATAATGTTCGCCCCCGTGAAGGTTTGGCTAGCAGATAATTGCGAGAAAGCTGAAGCCGACATCCCGCCTAGTTCATTTGAGTTTAGCGAGTATACAGCTGAAGTTAGCGGTTGCATCGGAAGCATTTCACCGTCAGGACCACAGGCGGTGAACGATGCGCATGTAGCATTATCTCCGGCAATGTTCATTGACAGCCACAAAGTACTTTCATTCCAGTTGATACTAGAACCAAAAGGGTTTATAGAGCCTAATTCGACAGATAAATAACCATTGACAACCTCTATACCCTGATCATTAACGTTTAGGTAGTCCTCTGTCCAATCCAGCGAGCCGGCTGGTGATCCAGTGGCGTCGTTAGCGCTTTGTCCGTTCCCATCCTGATAGATTTTAAACTCAATATTATAATAACCGTCTGGTACAGTAGCGCCTTGATTGTTTAATAGCCGCCCTTGAAAATTTATTTCCTGATTAATACCCGTGGCGGCCAAGGCTGGTGCAGCTCTTAAGAGAAAGAGAACGGAAAACACTCCTAAAAAAACGCCACATACCAACAGCCAGCGGTTTGTTTTTAATAAACCCGAATTCATTTTTGTATCTGTTTTTGTTATTTTTTGATTTTACAGAGGTACAGTTTTTATTTTGTAAGCTGTGCTCTACCTGTTCAACTATAGTCGTTATGTTTAGTTTTGCAAGTGTTTTCTAGACGGAAGGATGAGGTGCGATCCCTAGGGGTGGCTTTAGCTGTGCTGCGTTTCTTGCGTTTAAGATATGCTTTTCTCGCTGTTCGCCTATCCAGAAACCAACGACAAGAGTAGCGGCAATTGCACATAAAGGCCAGAGAACTAATAATTGATTAGCTGAAGATTTAGAGACATATGAACCGTTGTTAGCGCTAATAACACTGGGCTGACCATTCACAATGGCGGCTACTGTTAAGAAGGCCACTTGCCGCTGGCTGTCACTGGCCTGAAGTGTTATTTTGTAGGTTCCCGCCTTTTTATAGATATGCGATGCGTTAAAAGTAGAATTATCACTTCGAGGAATAATTTCGTTACTTGAATCACCCCACTCTACATTAATAGCGTACGGTGCTATCCCGCCTATGATAGTAATCGGCACGTTAAGCACCTGACCCGGAAAAGTACCGCGATACACGGCGTCAGTTTCTAAAAGTAGCTGTGCGCCGCTGAAGTTTAAGGAGCTTAAAGATGCGGTTTGAGGAGGAGTTGCATCGTAAAATACAATTATCGGGCTAGATACGGGCCCAGCTTGGTTTAAGACATCATATACCTGAGCCGTAAGACTGTTCTGGCCATACAGAAGATCTACACTCAAGGAATAACTACCATTGTTATTGCAAGGCGTTGATCCAGCAAAAATATTATTTTTATAGATTTCAACCAACATGCCAGTTGGGCAAGTGCCCGAAACAGTTATTGGCGAGGTAGCAAAATGCTGCTGATTGACTGGTACTGTAATACTAGCAGCTACTTTCGGCGGTGTTGTTGGTAAGGTACCGCTTAAACCTATCGATCCAGATTGTGGTGGCGGACTAGCAGCGAAAGTTGAAGCAGAGAACCCAACTAATATCCCAGCCACGATTAATACTAGAAGAGCTAAAGAAACGTAGGATGTATGCTCATGTGGTCTCAGCCGGCCACTGTGATGGCGATGGCTTAATTTTAGCTGGAGAACGTGCATCATGCTTATTATATCACCCGTGTTTAGGGGGAAAGACGATATAATGAAGCAATTTTCCTCTTATAGCAATCGGGTATTACTTACTTGATGACTTGTTGCCCTGGCTCAAGATATAGCGGTTGTAGCGTCGGATAGCATAGCGCAGAACGAAGAAGCCACCGATCAATACTATAATCAAGGCGCCAATTAAGAGGTATGGAATCACCCAAAAAGTTATATGGCTAGTCAATACCTGTTTACTAGGTCCATATATTACTTTTAAATTGGCTGTATAACGCCCAAAAAGCGCTTTATTCCCGATTACTGCACTGTTGAGTGGTTCTTCAAATTTGCGTATGCTTTGAGGCAGAATGTTACCTGGAGGAAGATTGACGTTAACTGAAGCTAATTTTTTATTGAACATATCAAAAATGCTTACTTGGCCAACCGGTTGTTCTTGAACATTGCCAGTGTTTTTGAACTTTTCAACAAAATTAAGCGGGCCGGATTCAAAGAACGAGCCACTGTTGCCGCCGTCATTAACAGAAAATTGATTAACCGAAAGCTGGTTGGTAATTTTACCGCTAACGGTAACTAGCAACAGCACACCGAGACTAGCTGAAAGGGATACGCCGTTACCCTTGAGCGACGGCGGTGTAGCCGTAAAACGAACAACTCCATAATGGCCACCTGGTGAGGCATTTGTCGGAACGTTTAGTGTTACAGTTAAAGTTTTTATTTGCTCAGGGCTTAGTAAAAGATTTGGTAGGGGCGATATCCAATTCTTAAGAGTATAAGGATCATTTGTATCGTTATATAAGAGTATCTTGGGTGTGCCGCTTTCTCCAGCGGCCACAAAGTCATTAACTTGCCCAGAAACAATCAAATCACCACTAGAAATGTCACGTATATCAATTTGTGCGTTTACAGTTTGCCCTGGATTAACGTTAAGATAGATAAGTGGTGGGCCTATTTCAAGCGCCTGTCCATTATCGGTTGGATTAGCTCCTTGGGCTGGGCTCGATGCTGCAAAAGCTACGGAAGAACTTAGTCCCAAGCTGTAGATAACCAGAGCAATCCATATTATGATTATGTTAATTTGTTTACGCATAAGCTAGTAGGTGGCTGTGCATATATACGTTAAGGTAGTGACGTAAGTTCCAGCTGTTTGACTACCGGTTACATTAACTATATAAGACACTGTGAAGATTTGAATATTGGTTGGTCCGGCACCACCATCGGCGCTATTGGCCACACTGTCACCGGAGTTATATTTCCAAATATCGGGAGTGTTATAACCGGCCAATGCTTGTCCTTTAAAGGTACTACCATTAGCCGATGGGGCTACTGCAGTACCTGCTGCCGGTGTTGATGAAGCTGTTGTATTGGCAACTAAGTTCATTCCAAACTGACCATTGCCGACAGCGGCTGCCCCAGCACTCGTCATAGCTGGAATGGTATTTCCCCCAGACGTTAATGTTGTCCCATTAACGGTAATGTTATAGCCTGAACCAGCATTGGTTGAAGCTGCCATTTGAGACGTTGCTGTAGCTGCCGCTGTCGGTGAGAATAGCTGATCAAAAGAAATAATACCTGCAGTTGCCTTTGTGCAGTCTGGTATACCAGATGTAGTGCCGACTGTCTGGCCGGTGCAAAAAATCAATGATTCGGGCATGATTCCAGACAAAACAATTTGGGTCGCAGTACTGGCGGCTACGTTTCCTGTATCAGTCACAGCACCAGTCGTATCGGTCGAAGCAAAAGTTGATATGCGGACATAAAAAGTCTGGTTAGCGGTAGTGGGGTTGGTGACGCTTAGTAGTTGGTAACTGACTGCTAAAGGAGCGGTAACATTAGCTACTGTCCGAGTAATATAAGGTGCACCGTTGGTAGTATTAACTAAAGTAAACCCGGTCGCTCCCGATTGAGTTCCCATGGTCGCTGAGGTGGTAACAAGACCAGTTGGTGTTATACAGGTTCCACTAGCTATTGTGCAGTAAAGAAACTGAATTGATCCCACGTTACCAGACGTATTAAGAGTGAAATTGAATAAGTCATTAACAACGCCACCTGGATCTGAACCGCCAGAAGAAGCTCCCGCTTCAAGAGTCAAACTACGAGTAGTAATCTGGGCGGCCGAAACAGGAGTTAATGAAAATGTGGTAAGTAAAAAAGTCAGTAAACCGACGACAACAACACCAAGCCAAACCCTCAGCTTGCCACTTAAGCTCATTGGTCAATATTAGCATGAGCTTTTACTGGTAGTCAATTTCACTTTTTCTAAGTTGACGAGTAAGTTTATTAAAAAGTAGGAGTACAGATATAAGTTAGTGTGGTAGTATAGGTTCCGGCCGGTTGGCTACCAGGAACATTAACTATGTAAGAAACGGTGAAAATTTGAGCGTCCGAGCCCCCAGCACCGCCGTCAGCACTGTTTGCTACACTGTCGCCGGAATTAAATTGGAAATTATCAACAGTGTTATAGCCAGACAAAGCTTGACCCCTATAATTAGTACCGTTATCAGCCGGTGCTACTTCAATGCCTATCGCTGGGTTAGAAGTAGCAGTAGTGTTAGCCTTTAGATTAAGTCCAAACTGGCTAACACCGTGAACACCTATACCCGAGACACCCATAGCCGTAACAGTATTTGAACCAGACGTCAGAGTTGGCCCATTAACGGTAATGTTATAACCTGAACCAGCGTTGGTTGAAGCTGCCATCTGGGAGGTTGCGGTAGCAGTGTCAGTTGGCGAGAATAACTGATCGAAGGAGACAAGACCAGGGCTTGCTTTAGTACAGTCCGGGACTCCTCCAGTTTCACCAATCGTTGCACCAGTGCAAAATACTAATGATTCAGGCATAGTTCCAGATAAGACGATTTGAGTAGCCGTACTAGCGGCTACGTTACCGGTATCAACCGGAGAGCCAGAGGTATCTGTAGAGACATAAGTTGATATGCGAACATAGAAAGTTTGGTTAGTTGCTGTTGGGTTGGTTACGCTAAGTAATTGATAGCTTAATGTAGTGGTAGCGGCGATACTGGCCGCTGTCCGAGTAATATAAGGTGCACCGTTGGTAGTATTAACTAAAGTAAACCCGGTCGCTCCCGATTGAGCTCCCATAGTTGCTGCGGTAGTATCAAGACCGGTCGGAGTTGTACATGCACCAAGTGCAGTAGTGCAATAAAGAAACTGAATTGATCCGACGTTACCAGTCGTGTTTACAGTGAAATTAAATAAATCATTCACAACAGCACCTGGCTGTGATCCGCCAGTAGTAGCGCCAGCCTCAAGGGTTAAGCTACGATCAGTGATCTGAGCTGCTGAGACAGTGGCTAGCGAAGACATCCCTATTACTAAGCCAACCAAAAGAGTGCCGGCTATAGTCAATATTGGTCTAGTATTTTTAAACATCTTCAATTTTTATTTTTTGGATTAATGCCTTAAGCATCAATCTTTTTACAATACGATCGAATCGTAACAAAAGTTCAATCATATTGTCAATGGCTAAGTTAGAAAAATAATCATACTTGTGGACAATTATCAGTACCGGGAATCATTACAGGGTCATTGGGCGGTTTGAGTATAAAAAATTAACTACTTTATTTAGATAAAAATCTTAATATGTACCAGTACAGATCAGGGTTTGAGAGGCGTTATATTGCCCAGCTGGCGTTAGGCTACTTACATTGACGATATAACTAATAGTGTAAATAGTCACACCCGAACTCTCCGGTGCCGATGCCACAGTGTCGCCGCTAGTAAAACGATAGTTGTTAGCCGTTCCATAATTAGACGCGGCCGAACCGACGCCAAGCAATCCATGTCCAGGATTAGCTCCTAACGAGACTGGTAATGTATTAGCGACTAAATTAATACCGAATTGCTCCTCTCCAACCACAGAAGGTTCTGTCGTAGCCATAGTAGCGATAGTATGGCTGCCATAACTAGGAGGGGTACCTATCAATTGGACTATGTAACCATAACTGGTGTAGTCACTGACTTGAAAAGTTGTAGTAGCGACAGCTGTGGCGCTTGGAGAAAAGTTTCCAAGATTAACACCAAAGCTGTTAACTGCGAAAGATAAAGCTGGGTCGCTTGTTGTTGTGTGGCCATTATTAATTTGAAGAGTAGAATCGGCTGAATTGCCAAACCCCAACATTGCGCCTGACTCGGCGGCTTGATAATCAGCTGATTGTGTATTAGTGATACCAATTCCACCTAGAGCGGTTTCCTCAAATTCGTAATCAGGAGATTTGAGAGGCCCGGACGATGGTAGTTTATTAAGCTCGAGGTTAGCGATTGTATGATTAGTGCCAACGCCATTTTTGCCGATCACGACATACATTGTTGTGGTATTAAACGTTAGTGGCTCTAAGGTTTGGTTTGCAAAAAAATCTGCTGCTGACGTATGTAAATTGCCAGCTAGATCATAGTACTCTCCCGGTGAGAGGTTACCTGATGTCATGGATATTAAACTAGTCGTGTCGTCGAGTATCTCAACGTATTGTGCGTTCTGCCCAGATCCAGCATCACCCATAGCTACTCCAACGTCGTACAAGCCAGTCGATGGTAAAGTTATTTCAAAAGTTTCAGGATTTGTAGAGCCTGCGAAGTTTATACCAGCTACTCTTGGATCAGTACTTGTCGATCGGTTCCGGGTACCGACGCCACTCGCCAGCCAGCCGAAAGTTAAACCATCTCTAGTTTGTGGATACTGACCACCAATCGAGTAAGTACATCCGGCTGGATCTGTAACATAGCTGACCGTTGATCTAAAATCAATGCAGTAGCTATCAGTAGAAGCATTTACAGAAGCATTAGGTTGTAAGATATAAGGCACACTCAACGTCAACAGTAATACCGTAGCAGCGAACAGCAATATGCGTCTGCCAAATGACGCCCGGCTTTCCCTTATACGATTAATTTTTATAGATATATAATTATTACTCATACCCACTGTTTTGTTGGTGTAAACTTAGGTTCTTCTGGCTTAACACATTAAATAACTCTTTATATTTCCGTTATCTTGTTTTGATGCGGTGATTTATCTCGGCCTAACAATACCTAAGAATATTATAACTTATAAGGTTTTAACGACGGCTAATTATTTGAAATTAAGCCTAACCGTTATAATGTCAGGTTGAGAGTAAATAAAAAAATAAAATGAATGACCCAGCCTCACCTCAAACGAATAATCAGGTGAACGAATCTCCAAATCCTGAAGTTCTAAAACCACGGGCGGATGACGGTACTCCAACTGGCGAAGCCACATTACTTTCTCCTACCAGTCCATCGCCAGAATCCGGTAAGAAGTCACGTCGTCGTACTTACCGTCCTAGCCACAAGGCCACTTTTATTGGCTTAGCTGTAGTGATATTAATTTTAGCTATTAACGCTGGTATTCTTGGTTTCGTTCTAAAATCCAAATCCGCAAATAATGATTTGAACAACAACCAAGTTACTATCAGTTCAGCCGCTTTGAGTCGGATTGGAGTAAATAATAGCTCACTCGGTGATTCAGGTATTGAACTAACCGTTGGTCCCAACGCTCAGTTTAACGGCAAGGTCACGGTAGCTGGAAACGTTAGCGTAGGGGGTCAGCTTCAACTGAACAGTGAGTTAGTTGCCAGTAATGCCAATCTTACCCAACTAGAAGCTGGTAACACATCACTTAGCCAATTGGATGTTAACGGAAATAGTACCTTAAGTAATCTAAGTTTACGTAATGGTCTATCGGTTACTGGGACAACTCAACTCCAGGGAGCCGTAACAATTAGTCAATTACTGACTGTCAATAATAACTTAACCGTAACTGGTAACTTAGCTGTAGGTGGGGTATTGTCGACCAATTCGTTTAGTGCCCGAAGTTTGACCTCAACTAGCACGCTTACTGTTGATGGGCATGTTATCACCGGTGGTTTGACCCCAAGTGTCGGACGTGGTTCAGCTTTAGGTTCTAATGGGACAGTTTCCGTAAGCGGTAACGATTCTTCTGGTACCATTTCGATCAACATTGGTACTGGTGCTGGTCCAGGTACTCTATTATATTTAGCTTTTCGGACTAACTACAGCAGCGTACCGCACATTGTCATCAGTCCGATTGGCGTAGCCGCGAATTTTTATATCTCTAGTCCTTCTGTAGGAGGTTTTAGTATTGGGGTTAGTAGCGGCCTACCAATTGGTGGCTACTCCATTGATTACATAGTTGAGCAATAAAACTATCTCGATTGTCCCCAAAAGGACTACATATTAACAAATATCATGACTTCGTTGTTACGGACGCCGATGATACCATTACTAATTGCAAAATTAATGGTGTCAGCTTCAGTTTCAATGTTTACTTCTCCGGAGCTCATAACTGAAAAAAAATCAGCATGACCAGGTAAAATATCGAACTTACCGACTTTATTGACAGCTGATACCGCTGTGGCTGCCCCTTCGTAGTAAACATGAAACGGGGCACGGGCAATGACTGTAAGCTGCCGATTGGTGTCAGATTTGTGTTTCATGACTGTTTAGCGTTTGGGGTTGATTGTGGAGAAGTTGATGTGAGTGATGGCTCATTAGGAGAGGCTGCATTGTCAGCTTTCGAAAGCTTGGCAACTTTTTGCGGCGCTGATTTGTCTGAAATTTTGGGGTTTAGTATCTCCTCAATTCCAGCCAATGTTTGCTCACGGCTGAAATACTGTCCTGCTTTACCAGTGAGGTGTTCGGCGACTGCGAAATCCTGCGAAAAGAAATCAATCAGTTTCTTAGCGTTTTGATAGTCAGTTCGATCGGCCGGAGACAGTTCATTTTCGCCAACGATAGCGATAATATTTTTCAACGATTCGTATTTTTGCATAATGGCTTGAACTTTACCAACTAGCTGGTAATGGCGTTCTCCAACAACTTGTGGAGTTAACAAAGATGAAGTAGTTTTAAGCAGGTCAACGGCCGGTCGAATACCATTTTCAGCAACTGTTCGCGAAAGCACAAGCACAGAGTCAAGCTGCTGTTGGATGGCCTGAACGGCCGGGTCGCTTAAATCGTCGGCAGGGATATAAACTGCTTGAACTGAAGTTATTGAACCTTTGTCTGTCGAGCTTAGGCGGTCCTCTAGACGCCTCAATTCAGAAAATACCATCGCCGAGTAGCCGCCTTCCGACGGAATGAGTCCAAGGTTAGTTGAAAGTTCAGTTAAAGCCTGAATATGACGGTAAATATTGTCTACGAAGAAAAGAATGTCACGACCTTCCTCATCGCGAAAATATTCCGCTGCAGTTGCAGCCGCTGGACCAACCATAGACCGGATTGCCGGTGTAGCATCCATCTGACCAAAGAACATAACGGTGTTTTTGAGAACATCAGTTTCTTTAAGTGTTTGATATAATTCATTTCCTTCCCGGATACGTTCTCCTACACCGCAATAGATTGATAGACTCTTTTTGTTACTGGTAACATTATGGATCATTTCCATTGTTAAAACGGTCTTTCCAACCCCCGCACCACCGACAATGCCAATTTTCCTTCCCTTAACAAAAGGTGTCAAGAAATCAATAACCTTGAGGCCAGTTTCAAGTAATTCGAGTTTTTGATGACCTCGATAGCTTTTTGTTCCGGTAGCTTCACTAATTACACGCCGATTGTCTGAGATCGCCGTTTGATTATCAAGTGGCTCCCCAAGGGCATTAAAAACCCTTCCTAATGTAGCTGGACCAACTGGCACGCTTACCTTTGTATTGCTGCGGCTGATACTTTGGCCACAGCGTAGCAATTGACTATTGGTTAAGTTGATGCAAACTGCTGTACTAGCTTTGAAGAAACTTACTTCAAGAAAAACTTCAGGGTAGTCATCGACTATTAAGAGTTCTCTTTCAATAGGTCGTTGCCCAAATATCTCAACTTCAACCATCAGGCCCCGTAGAGACTTTACAAAGCCGACTTTTTTTTCGGATTCTTTGATATTGATTGTATTCATGAGTGCTGCTTCGAGCGTTTCTTTCTCTTAAGACTGATCATGACTTCTCTTGAACGTCGGTCATTTTCCGAACGCTTGGCTCGATGGTAGTCGAGTTTATAGTAGTTAACTAAATCCCAAGCACGCTTTTTTGCTACTGCCATAGCGTTAAAACGGCTAGCATCCTGAGCCAAGCTAGATTCAAGGATGGCCTGGCTAAATGCCAATGTCATCATGGTCATTTCCATTAAATCAGCAATCTCATCTAGCGATGGTTCAAAGATGGTGTCTTTAGCGGTCATAATATCTTCGTCAGGATTAGCTGTCTCGCTCATTGCCTGGATGCTAGAGAATAAATCGATAGATTTAATGCCTTGAACACCGAGCGAAACGTATTCTTCGTAGTAGACAGTTATTTTGGAATAAGAACTGATAGCTTCAATGACTGGGCTAACGTCAATATAGTTTTCACTCTCTGGTACTTGGAAATAACGGATGTAAGGAATGCCTCTCTGTTTAAGTTGACTGGCGCCATGGCTGCCCAGTACGACAATATCTGTAGTCGTTTCATTATAATTTTGCAACATAGTTTCAATGAGACGTTGGTCGATATCGCCGCTTAATCCGGCTTCGGCAGAGATAATAACAAAGACTCTTTTGCCCTCATCTTGTAACTTACCACGATGAGTAATTTGAGAGCCAGGATCAACTCGAATAGAACTGTACCGTTTCCATAGTAAATCAAAGAACTCTTTAGAAAGCTTAACTTTGTTTTTAATCTTAGCTACTTGGGTACTAGCAATACTTTCAAAGACACCAGTTAAGTCCTCAACAGTGGTGATTTGCTCTGTTTCTTTTTGAATAGCGCTAGCTCTTCGCATGTAATTTATCCTCTGATTTAGCGCTACCTTGTGGATTCTCAGGTGATGGCTTAGGTGCTGCAACTACCTTTATTGGCACCGCTGGTTGTTTAGAAAACTTTTTGAGTAACTCGGGTTCTAAACGATCGAAATCCTGGTCATTCTTAATCTCAGAACTTATCTTTTTCACCGTTGTTTTTAACGCTACTACGTCAATCTCAATTGTACCTTTGGCAAGCAATATAGTCTCCAATATAAGTTGTTGCTCAATTAATGAAAAGCGTTCTTCCGGAGGCTGTAACAGGGCTTCGTAAATCTGTTTGCCGAGTAAAAGATCAATACTAGCTTCTTTGGATAAACTGGACCCAAAATGTGAGAACTCTTCAGCTTGATGATAATTGGCGAGCTTTTTAAATAGATCCCCAGAGAGGCGTTTTTGACGGATATTTTGAGCCTGTCCACCAACACGGGAAACTGACAAGCCAGCGTTAACTGCTGGTCGAATTCCTTGTCGAAAGACACCTAAGTCGAAGATGATTTGACCATCGGTAATTGACATAATACTAGTCGAAAGATAAGCGGTAATGTCGTCATTGGGCGTTACTATTACCGGTAAGGCAGTCAGAGTTTTATTAGTTTTAAGTAACTTACCGGCGCGTTCGAGTAGAGATGAGTGAGCGTAGAACATGTCTCCGGGGTAGGAATCTCGACCTGGATCAACTTCTTGGAGCAGAGAAAGTTGGCGATAAGCTTCAGCGTGACCACTCAAGTCGTCATAAATAATAATCACGTCCTGACCGTTATTCCAAAGATATTCGGCCATGGCACAGGCAGCGTACGGTGCGAGATAAGACTGTGTCAGTGAATCAAAGATATCAGCCAGTACGACAATTGTATGATCCATTGCTCCAGAGGATTGAAGTCCATTTAGTAAGCTTTCAATATCTACCTTACGTTTACCGATCAAGACATATACCACCACACGATCCGTGCCCGCTTGGTTTGCGCTTAACTGGCTTAAGAATGTACTCTTACCTGACTTACTGTCACCTAATATAGCTATACGTTGACCTAGAACAATCGGGAAAAACATGTCAACTGCTGACACTCCACTAGCCAGTTGCTCATTTAACATACTGCGAGCCATAATACCCGGCGCTGTATTGAATATGCCAGATTTTTCTTTGGCTATTAGAGCTCCCTTATTATCAAGCGGCAGACCCATAGGTGAAATAACCCTACCAATTAATTCTTTACCGACAGGTACACTCAAGACGTCATTTTCAACAACTGCCAAAATCCCTGGTTTAATTTTTTCAGAGTCAATATTAAATAGAATGACTTTATCGCCATAGGCTTCACGGACTAGACCGCGCTGACCGTCCTCAAATAATACCTGAGCTCCAAGACGCACACCCTCTAGGCCTTTGACTTCCACAATAAAACTATTGGCAGCAACAATTTCGCCAGTTAGCTGGTTGTCTTCTACTAGATGTTGAAAGGCTTGATTGTCAAACATGACGCAGAATCTCCGGAAAACGTCCACACTCAGCTAGAATTTGACGCCGAAACGACCAATCATAAACGTGACTACCATATCCAATGACCATTCCTCCGAGTAGAGTCGAATTAAAACGAAAGTCTACAAGTATATTTGTTGAGATATGTTCTCGGCACCACGCAACTAGTATTTTTTTGAGACTGGTTGTTGGTACGGCTGCCAGGGTGATAGTGATATGTGGCAGCGAACTTTCTAAATCTTGTAAAGTTGCCAAAAGTTCATCTAATCTTTTTTGGTTAAGCGGTTTCTCGGCAGCCCATTTCTGAATTAAATTAGTGGCTACTTCGGAAATGACCGGCGTATCCTTTGGTTTATCATTTGTAATATATGTTTTTATACTGTTCTGGCTAAACCATTGGGCATATTTTCGAACTTCCAAGATCGCTGATTTGAGATCTTGCGTTGACGACAAGTTGTCTTGCAGGTCAAGTTTCATCAACCACCTCTTTCACGAAGTCAGCTTTATGTTCCTCTAATACTGATATTAGATAAGAAGTTTGACTGCCCAGATCGATGTTATGCTGTAAAGTTTCAAGTAGAAAAGAGCCGACAGCATCCGCAAGTTTCGTATCGATTTGTTGAACTAATCGTTTCTTTTCAATCTCCAGCTCCTGGGCCATTTTGGCCTTAAGTTCTTCTTCATGCCCAGCTAGCTCGCCCTTAATACCGATCATATCAATTTCGGCTTGGTTATGGAGCCTGGATAATTCTTTGCGGTAACGCTCCAACTCATCACTGACAATTTCTGTAGCTAATCGCTTAACCAAGTTATTAATTTGCTCTGCGGAGGCTTCTAAGTCGTGTTGCAATAGATTAGCTGAGTGTTTTACGACGGTTTGAAATTGCTCTTGGGAGGCTTGAAGAAGATGCTCTTTAATAGCGGCTGGCAAGTGAGCTTCGGCTGCAGGTGAGTGTAATTTTTCAGGTTCATGCTTAGTATGTCTGAAATGAGCAGACGCATGTTGGATAGCTAAAGTAGCCAAAATACCCATGATAAGGACGTCAATCAGTATAAAAATTTGAAAAAATATTGTGTCTGACATATTAAAACCGTGTCAGCACCATGTAAATTGCAATAACCGCGACCGCCAAAATTACAACAACCAATCCAGATAGCTGGATAACGTTCCGATAAACTGCTGCCTGGGACATTGGATTGCGACCGATCGAAATAATACTGCTATGGATCATCGAGTAGATAATGATGACAACAACAATCAGTGTTATAAAGAAAATTCCTATGCTAATAATTATTGGCAAGGAACTTACAGTTTTATTAGCCAGAGCGTTGGCTAAGCTTTGCACCGCCGGTGGGATTAAAGTTTTATTAGGCTGCTTATAGTAGTAAGCAACATTTACAAGAACTGGTACTTGACCAACTGTGACAACATGCTTTTGGCCGTTTTTTTCAGTATATGTTTGTTGACTATCGGTGCTATTTGGTAATACGCCTTGAGCAATTCCAACTACGCTGGTGTTGCTGGTAGCTTTCATTCCGACACCGCTAATCGGGGAAGCTGTAATCGGATCACCTTCTGAGATATTGCCGTTGATGTTTGATACTAGAACCTGCTCGACTCCATTTGTAGCTACTTGAACTTGATTGCCCTGACCGGTCGAAACGGAAACCTGTGATTCTTCGCTATCAATAACAACACCCAAGATGTTATTGGCATTGCTAACTGTAGCCGGATTGACATAATCGGAAGAATTTTTCTCTAGACTGACGATCGATCCGTCAGCCAAATCGCTATTAGTTAAGAAACCTTGAGAAATCAAAGTTACAGCACCGGCAACTGCAGGTACAATTAGGACGCTGCACATTGTCAGTATAGCTAACCAAGATTTCGGATATTTTAGTCCAAAACTCCGGTCAAAAAGACCATTTTCGATTACTTTAATTAAATTTTTCGTTTTCATTTCGACCACTGATCTAATTTCAAGACTTATTATAGCAAATATTAGTTATGCTAATATCCGTGGCGCGGGTGCACGACAAGTATCAATTTTTACTGACTGCAAAATTAAACCCCTAAAAGATTGACTAAAGGGCTTTCGTGCACCTATTCTAAAAGTGCGCCATTAAATAACTGAGATTGATGTTTAAATGCAAAATTCGATGAGAGACCAAGAAGGTTATACATTACTTGAACTTTTGGTTGTAATTATAATCGTCTGCATATTAGTTGCACTGATAGTCTGGCACTGGTAATTTCTTATCTGGGTGCTCTGGCTAACTTATTTACCGCGAAACATTCAATAGTTTATCCTGTTCCGGTCTTTCTTTAGTGTGTTTCTTCTGCAGAGCTGAATGAAACTTTATAGTCGTGTGTTTCGCACAGGTATGATAGGTTGTGCCATCAACCTTGTGTCGTCCGATGCGCCAACACTTAGCTTGATTGCAGTTAAATCGTTTATAGAAACCAATCAAAGCACCAAATATTGTGATAGAGGTTAGGTTGGAAAGATTTGATATCCAAGTGGGTTGATTAATAAACAGCCAATTCCAAATACTCATTCAAATACACTCCTTGATACTATTTATTGCTTATATCAAGTCTACAGGGTATTGGAATTATTGGATATTTAAACGGATCGAACTACTCAATTAATTTGGTATAATTAGCTCGCTTTTTCAGCATGCCACCTTAGCTCAGATGGCTAGAGCACCGCTTTCGTAAAGCGGGGGTCTGGGGTTCGACTCCCCAAGGTGGCTCCAATTGTTTCTTTGCTCATGTTGCGAGTGTTGTATAGGGGTTATTATGTAGCCTTCCCAAGGCTGAGACGCGGGTTCGAGTCCCGCCACTCGCACCATCTGTGGTGATACAATAGAGCAAAAGCTATGATTATCCCTAAGCAGTATTTGCGTGATCGTTTTGTTTTGCTTGTTGGTAGCGTAAACGTCTTCTTGACTTTTTTACTTGGTATTCTGACGATATTAAGACTAGACGCCAATCATAGTAGTTATATTGTCCAATACCGCTCGAATGTTGCCATTAACACCTTCCAAAGCGGTAGCAGTATTGAACTGTTTAGCTTCATAGTTTTTGGCCTGCTGGTGCTTATTTCTCATAGTTTTATTAGCTTGAGGGTTTATCTAATCCATCGCCAGTTGGCAGTTACAGTTCTTTGTCTAGGCACATTACTTCTGATACTTGCCATAATAGTCAGTAACGCTTTATTAATGCTACGATGACTGACATTGAAATCCCCTTTAGTGCCGATCGTCATGGGCACTATAGAGTTTTTGAGGTCATGCCTTGGGCGCTTAGTATGTCGGTATTGCTACTGCTGTTTTTATTAAGCATAGTAAATGTTACCCTAGCGGCATTCTTTGTAATGTTATATCTATTAATTTATGTAACTCGAGCCCTGGCCTTGGCTGTCCGCTCCGTTCATGGCTATGGTGCCCTAAAAAGGCATCTAAAGATTGATTGGTTTCAAATCTTGCAGGAGCTTGAATTAGGCAAAGTAAATAATAAAAATGTGTATGCTTTAGCCTGGCATCAACATCAAGTTGAAGAACACGGTGGAGATAAGCTGCAAATAAAACCCAGTAGTCTTTTACATGCCATAATTGTTGCAACTTATAACGAAAGTCGAGAGGTGCTAGAGCCAACCATTCAATCGATTTTGGCTTCAGATTTCCCGATTAAAAAACAGGTTATTTTGATTATCGCTTACGAGGAAAGAGGTGGTAGCCAAGTTGAACTTCAAGCTAAGGAAATTATCGAAACCTATAAAGACCGTTTCTTTTATGCCGCTGCAATTAAACATCCTAAAAATATTGAGGGAGAAATTATTGGAAAAGGCGGAAATATAACTTTTGCCGGTCGCCAATTACAAAAATATCTTGAACATAAGCACATCAACCCTTTAAACGTTGTTGTAACCACTCTTGATGCTGATAACCATCCCGATAAAGAATATCTAGCCTGCCTTAGCTACACGTACGTACTGTGCCCTAATCCAGTGCAGGCTGCCTTTCAACCAATATCAATGTATACCAATAACATATGGGATGCGCCGGCACCAATGCGTGTCCTAGCAACGGGTAATTCAATTTTTAATATAGTTTTATCTATGCGTCCCCATATAATGCGTAATTTCTCATCACACGCTCAAGGTATGACTTCTCTAATCCAGACCAATTTTTGGAGCACTCGAACAATATGCGAAGATGGACATCAGTTTTGGCGGTCATATTTTCGATTTGATGGAGACTACATAGTTTATCCACTACATGTGCCCATCTACCAGGATGCAGTTTTATCCGAAACTTATAAAAAAACTTTAAAAGCTCAGTTTATTCAACTTCGCCGTTGGACTTACGGCGCCTCCGACATAGCTTATGTTATAAATCAGGGCTTCTTTAAGAAGAATAAAGTACCGAAGCATAAGCTGATATCTAAAACACTTAGGCTAACGGAAGGGCACATAACGTGGGCAGTAGGGCCAATCTTATCACTAATTGGCGGGTTTATCCCAGTTCTTTTTCACCCCAACAGCTTTGCCGCAAACCAATTACCACTAGTAGTTAGTAAGATTCAAACTTTCGCACTGCTAAGTATATTAATAATGTTGTTTTTATGTGTTAAGACTTTACCGCCAAAGCCAGAACGTTATAAACGACGTCGAACGCTATTTATGGTAATCCAGTGGGTGTATTTACCCTTTACTACTATTATTTATAATTCTTTCGCAGCAATTTATTCTCAAACTCGACTAGCGTTTGGCAAATATTTAGAATTTGATGTTACCGAAAAAGCTGTAATCGATGAATCTGGAGAAACAACTACCGGTCTATCTTATAAGCGATAAAATGCGCCATAATGTACAAAAGCGACTTTATCAAATTGTTTCAACACTTTAGCCGTAGTTTTAATAATATCCTCAGTCTTAATAAGCCCTTCACGGCTGGTTTGGTACAGCAATCTACCTAAGACAGTATCAGTTAAAGCTGAAGCATCGGCAACAGAGTTTGGCCGGTGTTTACAGGAATCGAAGATACTTAAGAATAAAACATCCCTTTGAAACGGAATAATTGATGATACGCCAAATCGAACCACTAGGCTATTTTCATAGATACTATGCTCTAATGAGCTGAAGATTGCCTGGCAGCTGGGGCACTGCCGCCGCCGCCATACCTTATTAGTGTGTTTCTGGAGTCTGGAATTGATTACCTGGGTTTTTGATCTACAATATACACATACCATGTCAATATATTGTCATAACGCTATTGAAAAGGCTAGTGGAAAAATATATATAAAAAGGGCATAACTTAAAATCACCTAATAAGCAGAACTGCTCAGCAGGTGATCTAAGTAGATTTTAATCTGTTATTTACTAAATCTGACACGCCTTATTTTTCTCGTTTGGCGTGGGATAGATGAGAGCTCTTCGTAAAATAACTGAAATACGTCAAGAGCACTCTGGTTAGTAGTGCTACTCACCAAAACTCCCTGATTAACTTGGGAATTTTAACACAACTATGTTTACTAATCAATTGACTTGAATGGGTAGTCTAATCTGTTAAGTGAATACTTACTGCTATTATTATCTGTTTAGGAACTTAACTAAGATAGACAATTTTGGTGGGCACGAAGGGACTCGAACCCCCGACCTCCTTCACGTCAAGAAGGCGCTCTAGCCAACTGAGCTACGTGCCCGTTATTATCTGTTACATACTAACAGAGTTAGATTATAAAGATATATGTTTTTTATTTTAATATCAATCTACATTTTACGACCCAAGCACAATTATGTAATTGAAGTCTAAACTACGTGCTTACAAAAAAATATTCGTCACTATAATTTTTGATGATGAGACAGGTAGCTTATTAATATCATAGATGATGTTAAAACTATTTTTCCACAACTAAGATGTATTTATAACAATATAATTGTACTAGCCATATCGTACTATCTATACTATATTACTGTTTAGGCGAAGTTTTGCGATGTGTTATAATTTTCGGTGAGCATTGAAGCGGTCTCACCACCCGCTGAGTTCCGTGGGCAACTATACGTGCGTTAACGTGGTAGTACGAGAGTTTTGCTAAGCCTACTAAGGAATAGCAGGGAAGTCCGGTGGAACCATCCTGTGATACAGGACCCGAGACGCGTTAGATTGAGTACCGTACGAGAGTATTTAATCGAGCGCGTTTTTTAGTTACTATTAGACTAAAGGAGCCTTATGAATTCAGACGAAATTGATGAGCTTTACGTAATGCGTCACGGTTTAGCCCATATCATGGCATCGGCAATACAGCATCTTTGGCCACAAGCCAAGTTTGGTATCGGTCCAGTGGTTGAAAACGGCTTTTATTACGATGTTGATTTCGGTGAAGCTAAAATCTCCGAAGAGGATTTTCCAAAAATTGAAGCTGAGATGAAAAAAGTTATTACATCTACTGAACCCTTCGAGCAATTCGATAAGCCCATTGATGAAGCTATTAAATGGGCTAATGATAGTCATCAACCATATAAAGAAGAATTACTAAATGATTTAAAGCAGACAGGCACTACCTCAGTCAAGGAGTTAGATAATAATAAACTTGGTTTTCGATCAGATGGAGAAAGTAAGATCGATAAAGTGTCTTTTTATAAAGACGGTGATTTTATTGATCTCTGCCGTGGGCCTCATGTCGATAACACTAGCTTAGTTGGCTCATTTAAGCTTTTACGTATCTCCGGTGCGTACTGGCGTGGTAAAGAGACAAATCCACAAATGCAACGTATCTATGGTGCAGCTTTTGCAAAGGAGAATGAATTACGAGATTATCTTAACCTATTAGAAGAAGCGAAAAAACGTGATCATCGTCGATTAGGACAGGAACTTGATCTGTTTGTATTCTCGGACATGGTTGGTTCGGGGCTACCCATGTTTACGCCCCGAGGGACTGTCTTGCGTGAAGAGTTGGCAACCTTTTCTAATCAGTTAAGGCAACATTATGATTTTAAGAAGGTCTGGACGCCCCATATAACCAAAAAAGATTTATATGAGGCTTCTGGTCACTGGGATAAATTTGGCAAAGAGCTACTTATTGTAAAGAGCCAGGAAACAAGTGATCAACTAGTATTGAAACCTATGAATTGCCCTCACCACGCCCGAATATATGCCTCACAGGCCCGGAGCTATCGTGATTTGCCATTAAGGTATCTAGAAACTACTACAGATTACAGAGACGAAAAAACAGGTGAGCTAGGCGGTCTTAGTCGGGTTCGGTCACTTACTCAGGATGATAGCCATGTATTTTGTCGCAATGATCAGATTGAAGTAGAAATTAATAACTTACTAAACACAGCCAACGAGCTTTACGCTACGGTTGGAATGAAATTACGGGTTCGTTTGTCTTATCGTGATGAATCCGATAAATATTTAGGCTCTAAAGAAGTGTGGCAAAATGCTCAGGAACAGCTTAAGAATGCAGTTATTGCTAATAAGCTTACTTTTTTTGAACAAGAAGGTGAGGCCGCGTTTTATGGACCCAAAATAGATTTTATGGCTACTGATTCTATAGGTCGTGAGCACCAAGTGGCGACAGTCCAGCTTGATTTTGTGCAGCCAGAACGCCTCGATCTAGAGTATACAACTGAAAATGGCTCCCAGAAGCACCCGGTAATGATTCACTGTGCGCTACTGGGATCGATTGAGAGGTTTCTCAGTGTTTACATTGAACATACAGCCGGTAGGTTTCCAGTCTGGCTAGCGCCGGAACAGATACGGCTGATTACAGTAAACCAGGAGCAAGCAATAATTGATTTTGCTTCTAAGTATGCTGAGGAATCAAAAAAACTTAATTTAAGGATATCTGTTGATGACTCTAACGAGACAGTTGGTAAGAAAATTCGCTCGGCTGAACTTATGAAGATTCCCTATATCGTAGTCATTGGTGAAAGAGAGGTCCAAAGTAACGAACTCATTCCTCGAATACGCAAAGACCTAGAAGTAAGTAACCACCACACACCGAAGACTATTGATGAGTTTCTGAAAACTATAGTCAACGAAGCTAAATCACGCGTTAGTAAATCGTCACTTTAAATAACTATGTCCAAGCTAAGTAATGTGGAGTCAAATTTTCGAGAGAGAGTCGAAGCAGTTGTTGCGCAAATCCCGTCTGGCAGAGTTATGACTTACGGTCAATTGGCGGCACTGTGTGGCGACGCTAAAGCAGCACGTATAGTAGGTGGTATTGCACATTTTGGCGATTCATCATTACCCTGGCAAAGAATAGTTAATAAATCTGGAGGTCTAGCCTCTGGCTATCCTGGTGGCCGTCAAGGTCACAAGACTGCTCTTGAAGCTGAAGGTACGATGGTTGAGAAGGATTATAAGGTAGACATAAAGTATTTGCTCTGGTGGCCGCCAAGGGGTTCTTGACCGGTTAAAAAAATTATGAAGTCCAGTGTTGGTCCTCTAATTGTGGTAGTTGGCACTACTGCGTCTGGTAAATCCGAATTAAGTATTAAACTTTCTGAGCGTTTTAACGGGGAGATAATCTGTGCTGATTCGACGACTATCTATAGAGGCTTTGACATTGGATCAGCAAAACCGAACGATATTGACCGTCGGAAAATTCATCATTATTTACTTGACGTAGCTGATCCGCACGATGACTTTAACGCTGCAATGTTCCAACGCTTAGCGTATAAAACAATTAAAAATATTAGCAGTAGAGATAAGTTACCTTTTCTAGTTGGCGGTAGTGGGCTGTACATAGACAGTGTGTTGTATGACTACAAATTTTTATCGCCACCTTCTAATGATCTTCGAAGCACCCTTAATCAACTGAGCTTAGCTGAATTATTGCAAGAAGCAAGTAGCATGAGACTTAATATTAATATGGTTGATAATCATAATAAACGTCGACTGATTCGCTTAATTGAAAATAATGGCATCAAACCTGAGCGGCGATCTTTAAGAACAGACACTTTAATAATAGGGCTCCAAGTCCCAGAAGACATACTACGAAGTAATATTGAACAACGAGTTGATAGTATGCTTAAGCAAGGACTGGAGAAAGAAGTTAGACAGCTGGCTGAAAATTATGGTTGGGAAATTAGACCAATGCAAAGTATTGGTTATCATGAATGGCGAGCTTACTTTGGAGGCGAAAAAACTTTTCTTGAAACTCGTGCTTCAATTATTAACAATAGCCTAATGCTAACCAAAAAGCAGCATATATGGTTTAAACGGAATAAAAGTATTCACTGGTTTCTCAACGAAGATAAAATGAATAAATATGTTGATCTAATAACAACGTTTTTGAACAAATAACATTACAGATTGGTTAGCATTTGCTACAATAAAACCATGATTGAACAATTGCTCGGATCAAAAACAAGAGTTAAGTTATTACGGCTTTTTCTGAGCAACCCCAACCGCTCATTTTATGTTCGTGAAATAACTCGTAAAATTGATGAACAGATTAACTCAGTCAGACGTGAGTTATCCAATTTATTAAACATTGGGATAATTCTTTCTGAGACTACAAATAACCGACTGTACTATGAAGTTAACCAAAAATACGAGTACTATGATCCACTGCAAGCCATATTCGGCGAGCGTAGTAACAGCAAGACAAAAAATAAATCAACGACAGATAAAATTGAACGACAAGATACCTGGAAAGCCCTTGGTAACCTTGAGTTGGTACTCTACACGGGTCAGTTTACGCGCGACGAGACCGCTGGTATCGATTTACTTATTGTGGGAGAAACAAATCCTAATGCAGTCCAAAAGTTCGTCAGTGAATTAGAAGAAAAAGAAGGCAAAGAGCTACGCTACACTGTAATGAGATTAGATGACTTCCAATATAGACGACAAGTTAGAGACCGCTTTTTGAGTAATATTATCGCGTCTAAAAAACAAGTTATGGTCGATAGCCGTGGGTTGCTCGAAAGTTAACAAGGAGCCATATGGATTTACAATATCATGGTGCTAATTGTGTAGTACTTTCTAATAAGGATTTTCGGGTCGTTGTGGATGATAATTTAGAAGAAATTGGGCTCAAATCTGTTATCAGACCAGACGACACTGTCTTGTTTACAGCTCGATATAATAAATTAAGTGTTAACCCTCGACTTCTGATTGATCAACCTGGAGAGTACGAGGTTGCTAATTTATCTGTTATAGGTATAGCAGCTCAAGGTCATACTGATACTGCTGGCGCACATACAGCTACTATGTACAAAATTATGGTTGATGACACTAATTACTTCTTCACAGGTCACATATACTCTGATTTAAACGATGATCAACTAGAAGCTATTGGAGTAGTTGACGTAATGTTCGTACCTATAGGAGGCAACGGTTACACACTTGATGCAACCGGTGCACTTCAATTAATAAAAAAAATTGAACCAAAGCTTGTTATACCGACACATTATGCTGATAAGGATATACGTTACCCTGTTGAACAGCAAAATCTTGATCAGGCGTTAAAAAATTTAGGTATGGAACCAAAAGAAACAATTACTAAATTACGATTCAAATCAGTAGAAGCGTTAAGCGGAACGACTCAACTAGTTATACTGAATCGCACCTAAATAATCTCTAGGATACCTTGATAACGGGTGACTCTCTATGCTTGCCAAAAAACTAACTAACTTTTAGAAGGCCATTTTTCTTCATAGTTCGAATAGCCTGTGTACTAATCTTTAACCGTACTTCTTTGCCATTAATAAGCAGCGTTTTAGTTTGTAAATTAGGCTTCCAAACCTTCTTAGTGTGACGTTGAGAGAAGCTGACGTTATTACCAAATTGTTTACCTTTTCCGGTAATATCACATTTTTGCATAGACAACCCTTGGAAATATCCAGTTATTAAGGTGTGATTATAGCTATTGTCCAGATATAAGTCAATTAAGAGGGAGCAGCTGATATACTAAACACTAGAATGATTCCCAGCACGATTTTTGGTCCTACAGCACTTGATTTAATAATTTATATAATAATTATTGTCGTCTCTATACTAATTGGTATGTCTGTGCATGAGGCAACTCATGCTTTTGTTGGTTTAAAACTTGGTGATACAACTGCATCAGAACAAGGCAGAATTAGTTTAAATCCCTTTAGGCACATAGATCCGTATACTACTGTATTGCTTCCAATCATTACATTAATTTTGTTCCAGATGCCGATTTTGGCGGCTCGTCCAGTTCCTTTTAATCCAGAACGGGTTAAGTTTGAAGAATTCGGTACAGCTATTGTTGCAGCTGCCGGACCTTTCTCCAATCTTGTATTAGCAGTAATTGGGGCATTTCTTGTCCGGAGTTTCCCGCTTGATGAGTTTATTGTCAAAGCTTTATATCTTTTTGTAACTCTAAATGTAGCCTTATTTGTTTTTAATCTCATCCCGATTCCGCCTTTAGACGGGTCCAGAGTGTTATACGCCTTTGCTCCTGAGTCGCTACAGCGCTTAATGAGTCAAATTGAACCGGTTGGGATAATAATTATTTTTGCTTTGGTGTTAATTGGGGGCGCCGGCGGTTTGCTTATAAGTCTAGATCATGCCGTTTTACAATATTTATTTTAGAAATCTGTAGCTTATAAAATTTCTATACTGTATTATTTCAATGTTTCAAGGTAAATGGTCATAAGACTAAGCACTGTTCTGCAAACCGTATGTTGAATGTTGTGCGGTTGATTTGTAGGGATCGGGGTGTGGCGCAGTTGGCTAGCGCGTACGGCTGGGGGCCGTGAGGTCGCAGGTTCGAGTCCTGTCACCCCGACCAGGTATAATCTTAAAGGAATGAAAAAACTTAAATTCAATCACACCCTCGCAAAGCTTATTTTAGAAGGTAAAAAAACAAGCACTTGGCGTCTATTTGACGATAAAGATATCTCAGTTGACGATCAAGTCGTTTTTGTAGATAAGGTTGATCCTAAAGATCCAAAAACGTGGCGAAATATCGGTTCTGCGATAATTAATAATATCGTTCAAAAACGACTTAGAGATATTACCTATAATGATATTGCTGAACAGGAACAGTTCTCGTCAAAAGAAGCGATGCTGAAAACTTTTCAAAAATACTATGGGACTCATGTAGCGTGGGAAACACCTGTTAAGATTATAGAATTTAGTTTTTCTTCGGATATACCAATTACTAATACTAAATTTCCTGTATTTGAGAGAGTTGTTATATACGCCGATGGCGGATCAAGAGGTAATCCCGGTCCATCCGCAAGTGGTTTTGTTATATTTAACGATCAAAATAAAATACTTATTAATAAAGGCGTATATCTCGGTATAACAACGAATAACCAGGCTGAATACACCTCATTAAAATTGGCTCTCGAGGAAGCAAAAAAACTTGGCGCTAAAAGGGTATCGGTATACATGGATAGTTTACTTGTTATTAACCAAATGAAGGGTATCTTTAAGATTAAAAATCGTGATTTGTGGCCTATTTATAAAGCTGCCCAACAATTGTCCGGTCTATTTAAACACATAGAGTTCACACAAGTACCTAGGGAGCTTAATAAATTGGCTGACGCTGCCGTAAATAAGGCATTAGATGAAGAATTAAATCGCGGAAGTCGTTCATAACTTCTTGCAACACTAACAGCGTATATTTAATATGACTTTTTGATCTTAGCTAGATCGAGAGGATTTAACGAGGTGTATAATAGATTGAGCCAGACTATTGTCTAGTTGCGTGTGCGAATAGCATACGAGGAAAGTCCGGGCTACGTAGGGAATGACAGTTGCTAACGGCAACCAGAGGCAACTCTAGGGAAAGTGCCACAGAAACGAAACCGCCCTACAATAAGCTTTTGATTTCACTATATAGACTGAAGCAGAAGCTTATTGCTGGGTAAGGGTGAAACGAGTGGGGTAAGTGCCCACAGCTTATAATGGCGACATTATCAGGAGGTAAACCCTGTCTGTAGCAAGGAGGCTGTCCATGCGAATTATTCGTTGGCGTCCCGCCAGGATGGCCACTAATTAAACCGCTTGATTACAACGGCAACGCTGTAACTAGATAGATGACTAGTGCGAGGCTTTTAAAGACTCGACAGAACCCGGCTTATAGATAATCTGGCTACTAAAAGACCCTCATTTGAGGGTCTTTTATATAAAAAGTAAAAAATCTCTATTACTATTTTTTAGTGGCTTTAATTATAGATTCGAAAGCTTTTGGCTCATGAACAGCTAATTCACTCAAAATCTTGCGATCTAAAGTAATATTATTAGCTTGTAGGGAGGCTATTAACTTACTGTAGGTAGTATTATGTAATCTTGCAGCGGCGTTAATCCGGGCATTCCATAACTGCCGAAAAGTTCTTTTACGATTGCGACGATCGCGATAGGCAAATTGCAGTGCTTTTGTAAGAGTTTGCCGACCACGCTTAACGCTTGCTCTATTAGGGTGTGTCATGCCCTTGGTAGCTAACCTAATGCTCTGGTGGCGTCTGTGACTCGCAACTCCTCTTTTTACTCTCATTTTTCAGGCTCCTAAGCGCTTCTTGATATTTTTAACATGATAGTTGGACATAGTAGCCAAGCCACTTAGACTGCGTTTGCGGCCACCGGTTTTTTTCTGTAAAAAGTGGTTCATATTTGGATGTCCGACTCTGATTTTACCATTTTTGGTCACTCGGACACGGTCTTTAGTACCACTATGAGTTTTTAGTTTTGGCATCTTATGCTTCCTTTCCGTATAGGTTTACTGTTCTGCTTCTAATTTGTGAAAAGCCTGGTTACGTCGTATTACAAAATTTAATTGTTTCCCAACAAACTGAGGTGTTTGATCGACTATAATTTTATCACCAAAATCTTCTACGATCTTATCAGCAAGTTTAAATCCGAGATCTTTATGTGCCAACTCCCGACCGTGATAAACAATAGTCATTCTTACCTTATGGTTGTCCGCTAAAAACTGAGAGACCTTTGTTAACTTAACACCTAAATCGTGGTCGCTGATTTTAAGACCAAGGCGCATTTGCTTCATTTCAGGTGAACGCGCCTTTTGCTTATTGCGTTGGAGCTGTTTTGTTCTTTGGTAATTAAATTTACCCCAGTCAATTATTTTGGCAACAGGCGGCTTAGCATCCGCCGAAATCTCTACAAGGTCCAACTCACGCTCTTCAGCGAGCCGTAAAGCTTCCGCCTTTGAAAGAATACCTAATAGTTTTCCTTCTTCGTCAATTACCCTTAACTCTGAAGCCTGAATCGCGTCATTGAGCCGAGTTGCTTTGCTGATTTAATGGTCTCCTTTACTGCCATAAAATGATGGTTTATGTAAACCGTATTCTAACAGACATTAAAACAGGGGTCAACTTATAAATTAGAACTATATTTAAATTATGACGATTATTCGCATAAAGGGTTCGTTAATTTGGACTTCTAACTGATGTTTTTATTAGACAGTCGTTTCGTTTATATTTTAAATTACGTTAAAAATTCTCTTATCAAAAAATTAAATGTCTTTGTAATTGTTTGTAATGAAACTCCATGGTAACAAAAAAGAACAACGGCCTGCGAGTAGCCGTTGTTCATGATGTTTGATCTTTTTTGTTTTTGAGCACTTTTTTTATTCAAAAGCGCTATGCACATCTTAATAAAATACGATTATGCCTGTCAATAGATTTTGTAATTAAAAACGAAATCTGTGCATAACTTCTTTGATTTAAAAGATTCCAGTAATTGGGATTTAACTGTATAGAGGGCATTGAAAGGTCTTGACATATACCAATATTTATAGTAGTATCACAAAGTAAGTTACAAAAACAAAAACGCACTTACATTTCGGTTTTACCGTCAACGCTCTTAGTTAGCCGTATTAGGCTACAAGAGCGGTCAGTCAAACAGCCTGAGGCGATAAGCGCTATACAATTTAATTATACGAGCGCATTTATCGCCTAGGCCCTAAGTCAAATAAGTCGCTCCAAGTTTTATTTAAAATCGGAGCGATTTTTTTGTTATTCTAAAACCATGAATCGCCACGTTAGTTTAGTTATATTTCAAAAAATCAGGATCATAATTCTACTTTTGGTGGTTGATATATTCTTTTTTAGTCTAGTTAACCCTGTTAATAGTAGTTCTTTTATGGTTATTATCGGTTGCTTGTTGGTTGCTTTGACCTTATATGTCATATTTAGAGTCCTAATCAAGGTATTTGCAGCCTTTGTTCCCGTTTCTGGACGTTCGCAAAGACGCTTTGCAACTTTTATAACAATCTTATTAGTATTTTTGTTGCTTATGCAATCGATTGGTCAGCTTAGCCTACATGATGCCATTGCAGTTGTTCCTCTTATGGTTGTTCTATATGTTTACCTGACCTATAACTCTAAAGATAAGTTAAATCAGGCCTAAGACTAAAGCTAGAGAGTATTCAACTGAGGTTGTATACTGGATTAAGGTATGGAACCCCAAGACAATGGCTATGACAAGCCTAATTTGCCATTGAACCAGCAGAACTCGGCACAATGGTGGCAGAGCCCAAAAGAGCGTACGACTCCTTTTACTTCAGGCTCGATTCAGGCCTCGTCTCCAGAGTCCCATTTAGTCAGTGATCCGGCAGGTTTACAAACCCCAACAAATTTATCAACGCCACAGATAGCAGGAGATAGGGACTTGATAGAAAATGAATGGGTTAAAACAGCTAAGGAAATCATTGAGACCCATATAAGTGATCCTTATAATCAGAGTAGGGCAATAACATTACTCAGGGTTGATTATATGAAGAAACGCTACAACAAGGATATTAAAATTCCTGAGAATTAACCCATGACAGCATTTATCTTTGTTATAGTCATACTCTTGATAATCTTGGCCGCTGTAGCTGTGTCACTAACTGTTTGGTATGTAGAGAATATTAGGGATAAGAAAAATTATGAGCGGGCTTTAAAATTAGTGCCGTTATTAATCCACCTTCCGCCAATGAGTGAAGACATAGTATCAAATGGTCGAGATATACGTGACCTTGTTGACGAAAATATCTCAAAAGCACAAATTATTTACAACATTATTGCCAGTACATACCAAAAAGGGCTTAAGAATAGGTTATATGGACAGAGGTACTTGTCTTTTGAAATTGTAGGAAGTCAGGGACTTGTATATTTTTACGCAATGGTGCCTTTATCACTAGTTGATGTTGTAAAACAAGCAATAATAAGTGCATATTCGACCGCACAAATCGAGGAAGTTGCTGAACACAACATATTTAATCGCGTTGGTAAGATAAGCAGCGTAACTGGGGGTGAGTTTGTGCTTAAAAAGCCCTATTCATACCCTATAGCTACATATCAGGACCTTAAAAGCGATACGATGCAGGCTCTTCTGAACGCGCTATCAACACTTGATAAAGAAGACGGCGCGAGTATTCAAATATTAATCAGGGCGGCAGATGCAAAATGGAGACAAAAATCGTCTGCAACCGCAAGTAATGTACGGAAAGGTAAATCCAGCAAAGGCGGCTTACAAAGTCTTGGTTTATTGATTAGACAAGCTATTGAGGCCTACTATAGACCTCCAGAATTTAACAACTCACCGACGAAAGACGATAAACCAGAATTATCTAACTTAGACCAAGCTGTTTTAGACTCTGTAGATGATAAAACGCGTTACCAAGGATACGAAACACTCATAAGAGTTGTTGTATCTTCAAATGTTTCACAGCGCTCACAAGCTATTTTAGCTAACCTAACTGGCTCTTTTACCTTATTTGATGCGCCTGGTAAAAATGGTTTTAAGTATGTACCCGCAGAACGGGCTGATCAATTAGTTAGTGATTATATATTGAGGTTATTTCCACAACATAAGAATAAAATGATTTTAAATTCGGTTGAGCTTGCAACTCTGTTTCATTTTCCCGACCAGCGTAGTATTCCAACTTCACAGCTGAAGCGGCAAGAATCTAAGCAAGTTGACGGGCCCCGCAATATTCCTGTTGATGGTTTACTCCTTGGCTACAATGTTTTTAGAGGCGCTAAAAAAGCAATTAGGATTGCGCTAGAAGATAGACAAAAACATGTCTATGTTGTTGGACAGACTGGCACTGGTAAATCAACGTTTCTAGAAAATCTGGCTTTACAGGATATGCTGAACGGTAATGGATTTGCCTTTGTCGATCCTCATGGCGACACCGTGGATAGGTTACTAGCTATGGTGCCTAAAGAGAGAACAGAAGATATCATTTACTTTTCGCCAGCTGAAATGGACTATCCAATGGGTTTAAACATATTTGAGTTTGATACTCCTGAACAGAAGGATTTTCTAATCCAAGAAGCCCTTAATATGCTATATAAGTTGTACGATCCACAACACCAAGGCATTATGGGACCTAGATACGAACACCTATTCCGTAACGCAGCGTTAACAGTCATGGCCGATCCAGCAGGAGGTACTTTTATTGATATTCCCAAGCTTTTCAGAGACCCCAAGTATGTACAACAAAAATTACAGTATGTTAAGGACCGTAATGTCAGAGAATTCTGGGAAAAAGAATTACCTCAATCCCAACGATCGAATGAATTTGGCGACGTTGTCAGCTGGTTTATTAGTAAGTTTGGAGCCTTTCTATCGAATGAAATGATGCGAAATATTATTGGACAAAGTAAAAGTGCTTTTGACTTACGAGAAATTATGGATAAGAAGAAGATACTGTTGGTGAACTTAAGCAAAGGCCGGACTGGAGAACTGAATTCGAAATTACTTGGAATGGTTATTATTATGAAGTTCCAATCGGCGGCGATGAGTCGCGCCAGCATGCCGGAAAAAGAACGAAGTGATTTTTCTCTTTTTGTAGATGAGTTTCAAAATTTCTCAACGGAATCGTTTGCGACAATCATGTCTGAGGCCCGGAAATATCACCTGAATTTGATTGTGGCAAACCAGTTTACAACTCAATTAACAGAAGAAATACAGGATGCTATATTTGGCAATATTGGAACCACAGTAGCGTTTCGCGTAGGAGATAGAGACGCTGAGGTTTTAAGTAAATACTTCCGCCCGGCATTTGAAGAAACCGACCTTCTTCGTCTACCCAACTACAACACTGTAGTTCGTACCATGATAGAGGGAGTGCCAACCCAGCCTTTTAGTATGGCAACTTTGCCACCTCTTGGAAGTCCTAACCCGCGACTTGCTAACGCTTTAAAACAACTAACAGCTGCAAAATATGGACGATCAAAATTAGCCGTCGAAACAGAAATATTTGCACGCATGGAAACCAAGCCAGAATTTAAAAAAACGAACTTAGCAAGGAATCCTTACGATACAAAAAATATTAGTAACACGCCTTGGAGTTCTGCAGAATTAACACCAACAGACTCTTTAAGTTCAAATGCTCCGACTTCTACGGCAACAACCGATAACTTATCAACTACTAAACAAAAGACCGGCAGTTCATTCTTAGATGAGTGGTTATCTAAACGTGGTAGGAGTAAAAATACGAAATCTAAGCATCTGGAAGAAGTAGTAAAACCAGTAGCTTCACCAACTGACCATCAGTTACAACCCTCTCAAATGACAAAAAATATATCAAGTGACTCTCTGGAAAAGAATGAAATAGATCAACTAGCAGCACAACTTCGACATGAATTAGTCACAAAACCAGACAAAGCAGCTCCGGAGAAAGAAAAATCTTCAATGGTAGATAATGAAATAAAAGCCAAGATATTAGATAACTCGAGTGATGTATTTATAAACAAACATAATCGTTCTAACCCTGATAGCTTGGAAAAGACCAAGAAGGACGACGCTTCCGATACCATATATATAGACCGAGAAGGAGAATTACATATAAAGCAGGATAAAAAGGAAACGAATTAACTTAAGTATCTATGCAATAAGCTGTCAGATTTACAGGTTAATAATTATTTTCAGTTAAAGTTTCGAAGTTGTTATTGGAGAAGTTTCCTAGTATAATTTAGGGTAACGGGTGGAAACTAAAATAGTGATTATGAGGGTTAGTTAATAGTGACGAAACAAACAGACAATAAATACGACGCTGAACAAATTCAGATTCTGGAGGGCTTAGAACCGGTTCGTAAACGACCGGGTATGTTTATAGGTAGTACAGGTATTGAAGGTCTACACCATCTTGTCTGGGAAATTGTTGATAATAGTATTGATGAGGCATTAGCCGGTTATGCGACCGCCGTGTCGGTAAAACTTTTAGCTGACGGTGGAGTGACTGTAACTGACAACGGTCGAGGTATACCGACAAACATACACCCAAAAACGGGTAAAAGTGGCGTAGAGGCAGCTTTAACAATTCTTCATGCTGGCAGTAAATTTGGTGGCGGTGGCTATAAAGTATCAGGCGGTCTTCATGGAGTTGGCGTGAGCGTTGTAAACGCTTTGTCGACTACCTTGAAGGTAACTGTTTACCAAAATGGCAATATTTATAGCCAGGATTTTGCTTTTGGAGTCCCTCTAGCAGAACTTAAGATAATCGGTAAAACTACTAGGACTGGAACGGAGATTACCTTTTACCCAGATACTTCAATTCTTGAAACGGTAGAATTTAACTATTTGACCATTCTTGATCACTTACGTCACTCGGCGTACTTAACTAAAGGCATTAGAACATCAATTGAAGACGAAAAAACAGGTGATCGATATAGCTTCTATTTTGAAGGTGGAATACAGTCATACGTAAAACATTTGAATATCGGTAAAGAACTAATTGATGAAGATGTATTTTATGTTGATAAAACTGTATCAGGTACTCAGGTTGAAATAGCGTTGCAATATACGGCTATATTCACAGAAACTATCAAAGCTTTTGCTAATAACGTCTTTAATGAAGAGGGCGGTTCGCATTTAACTGGTTTTCGCTCAGCCTTGACGCGTGTTATCAATGACCATGCTCGTAAATCAGGTCTGCTGAAAGAAAAGGAAGAAAACCTGTCTGGTGAAGACTGTCGAGAAGGATTAACAGCTGTTATTCTTGTTAAATTAACTGATCCACAATTTGAAGGTCAAACCAAGAGTAAGTTAGGTAACCCTGAAGTGCGCGGTTACGTTGAACAAGTCTTAGGTGAATACCTTTCCTATTATATGGAAGAACACCCAGCTATTGCGCGAAAGATCGTAGCCAGAGCCCTATTAGCAGCTCGTGCTCGTAAAGCAGCTCGTGCTGCCCGAGATAATATCATCCGTAAAGGTGTTCTTGACAGCGCTAGCTTGCCAGGTAAATTAGCCGACTGCTCCAGTAAAGATCCCAAAGATTCAGAACTTTTTTTGGTAGAAGGCGATTCGGCTGGCGGCTCGGCGAAAAGCGGTCGTGACAGTAAAACGCAAGCAATCCTTCCACTTCGAGGCAAGGTCTTAAATGTTGAACGGGCTAGGCTAGACAAGATGCTTGCCAATAATGAGCTGCTTAGCCTTATTAAGGCCCTAGGCTTAGGCATTGAAGAGTCATTTGATATTAGCGGTTTACGGTATGACAGGATTATCATTATGACCGACGCTGACGTCGATGGCTCACATATCAGCACACTACTGCTAACGTTCTTCTTCCGTTATATGCAGCAAGTTGTTGAGCGGGGTCATATATACCTTGCCAAACCACCGTTATTTGAACTAGTTAAGGCTGGCCATAAAAATAGCGTATTTGTTTATGACGAGTCTGAACTAGATAAAATCCTTGACCAAACTATTGCCGCTCGGAAGAAGGAAAGCTTAAAAATTAATCCCGACGAAGAACGTTTCAGACAAGCAGGCTTTACTGAGCAAAAACGATATAAAGGTCTAGGCGAAATGGACGCTGAACAGTTATTTGAAACCACAATGAACCCGGTAAAGAGAGTGCTGGTGCAGATAAAAATTGAGGATGCCGAGAAAGCTGACGCAATTTTTAACAAACTGATGGGCACGGAAGTAGAATTACGTAAGAATTTTATCCAAACTAACGCAAAATTTGTTAAAGATTTGGATATCTAAGATGGATGATGATCAGCTACCAGAATTAGAAAGCCAACCTTCCTCAGAAGGCGAAGTGTTAGAATCGGCTAAAGATTATTCACGTATCGTTGAACTCCAGTCAGTAGAAAACGCTATGGAGAACAACTATCTAAGATATTCGATGAGTGTCATCATCGACAGAGCCTTACCTGATGTACGTGACGGTCTTAAGCCAGTTCATCGGCGCATTTTATATACAATGAACCGTGATGGCCTTCGAGCCACGGCTAGGCATCGTAAAAGTGCCAACGTGGTTGGTGCAGTCATGGGTGATTACCACCCACACGGTGATGTAGCTATTTATGATGCTATGGTACGTTTAGCCCAACCATGGTCGATGCGCTACAGACTCGTGGATGGCCAGGGTAACTTTGGCTCAATGGACGGTGACCCGCCAGCTGCCATGCGCTATACAGAAGCTAGAATGCATCGTATAGCTGAAGAGTTACTGGCTGATATTGATAAGGAAACTGTTGACTTCCGCGATAATTATGACGCTCGGCTTCAAGAGCCTTCAGTACTACCGGCCAGATTGCCTAATTTGCTTCTTAACGGTCAAATGGGTATTGCAGTTGGTATGGCGACGAATATCCCGCCTCACAATTTAGCAGAGCTCGTTGATGCGACCGTGTATCAGATCGAGAATCCCGAAGCAACGCTTGATAATTTGCTAAAGTTTATAAAGGGACCAGATTTCCCAACCGGAGGAATCATTTACGGCCAAGACTCTATTCGTTCTGCCTATGCCGTTGGACGCGGTGGGGTTATAGTGCGTGGTGTAGCAGAGGTGATTGAGTCATCTAACAAAGGCCGGACTCAAATTGTAATTACTGAAATTCCATATGCCTTGAATAAGGAAGGCTTAATTATTAAGATAGCTGATCTAGTCAAGGAAAAAAAATTAACTGGAATTGCAGATTTGCGTGACGAAAGTGCCCGCGGCGACGTTCGTATTGTTCTTGATCTAAAAAGGGACGCCTATCCAAAAAAATTATTGAATCAGTTGTATAAGCAGACCCCATTACAAACAAGTTTCCACTTTAATATGATGGCTCTTATTGACGGCATTCAACCGCGCGTGCTTGGCTTGCAAGACATAATCCAGGAGCATATTAAACATCGGCAAATTGTAGTCAGGCGTCGGACAGAATTTGAACTGCGAAAAGCTCAAGAAAGAGCTCATATTCTTGAGGGCTTAAAAGTTGCACTTGACCATATTGATGAGGTCATTAAAACTATTCGAGCAAGCGAGACAACTGATGAAGCTCAGGTTAACCTGGTAAAACAGTTTCATTTAAGTGAAATCCAAGCCAAGGCCATTTTAGCTATGCAACTTCGTACTTTAGCCGGCCTGGAGCGAAAGAAGATAGAAGATGAACTTCTTGATTTGATCAAACTAATTGCTGAGCTAGAAATTATTTTGGCAGATGAAAAGAAAATATTAAAGATTATCAAAGATGAGCTCCTGCAACTTAAAAAACAATACGGCGATGAGAGACGTACTAGAGTAGTACCCCAAGAACTCAGTCGTTTGAGTGATGAAGATTTAATCGCCGACGAGCAAGTTGTGGTTACCTTGACGGCCGCCAATTATGTTAAACGCAGTCAGATAGCAGATTATAAGCGACAAGGAAGGGGCGGGAAAGGCCGTCGAGGCATGGTAACCCGGGAAGAAGACGTCATTGATAAAGTTGTTTATGCTAGTACACACGATTTCTTGCTATTTTTTACTAGCAAAGGTCGAGTTTTTCGACTAAAAACCTACGAAATACCAGCGACATCTTTAAGTGCTAAGGGAGTCGCTTTAGTTAATCTACTTCAGCTTCAGCCAGAGGAAACAGTTAACTCTGTTATTAACGTTAGTAAACATGCTAATGACGGTAATTTATTTATGTGTACGCGCCGTGGCGTGGTTAAGAAAACGCCGTTCAATCAATATCAGAATGTTAGAAATAGCGGTCTGATTGCTATTAACCTAGATGAAGGTGACGAATTAAGATGGGTAGACATTACGACCGGTGAAAATGAGATTATTATCTCAACCGCACAAGGTCAAGCTATACGTTTCCGTGAACGTGAGGTACGTCCTATGGGTCGTGTATCACGCGGCGTGAGAGGTATACGTTTAAGAGCTAATGATAACGTGATCGGTATGGATATAGTTGAAGACGGTTCAAGTATATTTGTGATTAGTAAGTACGGCTACGGTAAGCAAACAAAGGTTTCGCAATTTACTGCTCACGCTCGTGGTGGTGTTGGCATCCGGTCAGCTGTCGTGAATACAAAAACAGGTGAGCTAATTAGTGTTAAAACTCTTAGTGATGATGATACGCAAGAAGTAATTATAATATCTAGCTTAGGTCAAACAATCAGACTAGGCATAAAAGGGATACCTAAACTTGGACGGACAACTCAGGGCGTACGCATCATGCGACTCAATGAAGGTGACCAAGTAGTATCGCTAGCTCTTGTAGATAAATCTACCGTCTTAGAGGAAGACGATCAGAATATAGAAGTTGTTGAAGAAGAATGAATAAATTAATGATGCTGTAAGAACAACAATTGTTTATGCTAGAGTTATCTTGACAATAGTCTTTTTGAAAGAGTACTATAGGATAAGCCTTTTTTGGGGCTATTATTTTTTCTCAAAAAGCTCATTAAAAATTGAGTAGTGCAAATCAACGTCAGTTTTTTTGACATGTTACATGTCAAAATCTTTTTTGGAGAGTTTGATCCTGGCTCAGGATGAACGCTGGCGGCGTGCCTAATACATGCAAGTTGAGCGGCAGCGCGGGGTGCTTGCACCCTGGCGGCGAGCAGCGGACGGCTGAGTAACGCGTAGGAACGTACCCCGAAGTGAGGGATAACTGCCCGAAAGGGTGGCTAATACCGCATATGCTCTAAGGAGTAAAGCTTCGGCGCTTCGGGAACGGCCTGCGTCCGATTAGCTAGTTGGTGAGGTAATGGCTTACCAAGGCGACGATCGGTAGCTGGTCTGAGAGGATGATCAGCCAGACTGGGACTGAGAACGGCCCAGACTCCTACGGGAGGCAGCAGTAGGGAATTTTCCACAATGGGCGCAAGCCTGATGGAGCAACGCCGCGTGCAGGATGAAGGCCTTAGGGTTGTAAACTGCTTTTCTTTGTGACGATTATGACGGTAACAGAGGAATAAGGATCTGCTAACTCCGTGCCAGCAGCCGCGGTCATACGGAGGATCCAAGCGTTATCCGGATTTACTGGGCGTAAAGAGTTGCGTAGGTGGCATAGCAAGTTGATAGTGAAATAGTATGGCTCAACCATACTCACATTACCAAAACTACTAAGCTAGAGGGCGAGAGAGGTACCTGGAATTCTCAGTGTAGGAGTGAAATCCGTAGATATTGGGAGGAACACCGATGGCGTAAGCAGGGTACTGGCTCGTTCCTGACACTCAGGCACGAAAGCGTGGGGAGCAAACGGGATTAGATACCCCGATAGTCCACGCCGTAAACTATGGATGCTAGCTGTTATAAGAATCGACCCTTTTAGTAGCGAAGCTAACGCGTTAAGCATCCCGCCTGTGGAGTACGGTCGCAAGACTAAAACATAAAGGAATTGACTGGGACCCGCACAAGCGGTGGAGCGTGTTGTTTAATTCGATGGTAAGCGAAGAACCTTACCCAGGCTTGACATCCCTGGAATTTCTCCGAAAGGAGAGAGTGCCTTTTAGGAATCAGGTGACAGGTGATGCATGGCCGTCGTCAGCTCGTGTCGTGAGATGTAGGGTTAAGTCCCTCAACGAGCGCAACCCCTATAGCTAGTTGGATTTTTCTAGCTAGACTGCCCTGGTAACAGGGAGGAAGGAGGGGATGATGTCAGGTCAGTATTTCCCTTACGTCTGGGGCTACAAACACGCTACAATGGCCGGAACAAAGGGCAGCCAAGTCGCAAGACGGAGCTAATCCCATCAAAGCCGGTCTCAATTCGGATTGCAGGCTGAAACTCGCCTGCATGAAGCTGGAATCGCTAGTAATGGTAGGTCAGCATACTACCGTGAATACGTTCCCGGGTCTTGTGCACACCGCCCGTCAAACCATGAAAGTCACCAATACCTGACGTCCGAACTAGTTTCGGCCTAAGGTAGGGGTGATGATTGGGGTTAAGTCGTGAAAGAGTTGCGACTCTGTCGAAGTAATTTGGCAGACCAAAGCTGGCTATATGCTGGAACATCTGAGTATCCTGTGCTACTCTCGAGGCAACGAGAGAGTAACAATGTAGCAGGTGCAGACAATCAGCAGGGAAGTCGTAAGTGACCCCTCAGAGACTACACGCCGGACCCCTAGAGTAATAGAAGCCTATTTACTTGATGCTTTGCATGACTGAACTTACAATGCTCGCCAGAAAACCCATAGGTTTTCTCAAGCTAACATTCAAAAGAACTATTGGGTCATGGCATCCTCGGAAACGTAGAATTTTCGAGTCTAGGGTGATGATATAGTCCATGCCTTACAGCGATGTAAGGAAACACATGAACAAGGTATCCGTACGGGAACGTGCGGATGGATTACCTCCTTTCTAGGGAGAACCTTAGCACTCATTGAGCAATCATTGAGGAGCTAGGTCGATCTTGATAGATTGTACCCGATACTGGCAATCTATTTTCCATCATAGATGGCGAGACTTCAGTTCGGAAAATACGACCGACGTTGATGGCACTACTCAGTCTTTAATTAATCGGAAGAGCGCCCCTGCGAGAGGTGCTCTTTTGTTTTGTTCGACCTCTTTATGCTTACCTTGTTTTTGAACCGATTATTCGGTAGAATACATCGGTAATTCACTATGGGGCTATAGCTCAGCTGGTCAGAGCGCGTCACTGATAATGACGAGGTCTGTGGTTCGAGTCCACATAGCCCCACCACGCTTTTTGGCAACTTAACTGGTTAATGTTTTGTTGACTGAAAGTTATGACATCATTGGTTAGGTTTACAGGTTCCTATGGGGCAATAGCTCAGTTGGCTAGAGTACCTGCTTTGCAAGCAGGGGGTCCGGGGTTCGAATCCCCGTTGCTCCACCATTATTCTAAGGGTAAAAGTGTAGCAAATGTAGCTACACCCTTGGCTTGACCGCCCCTGTTTTTATTGCTATTATTGTTTGGTTGCTTGAGTCTAGACATGAAAGCCATGCTAAACCGCCAAGCTTTACGCTTAAACTCAAGCTTTCTCAATGTTTATAGGGTGGATTGTTTGAGTTCGTAACTTAAAAATTCGGCACAAGAGAGAAAAGCAATTAGTAAATTCCGGTTTAAACGGGATTTATAAAAGACAAACGGCTATTGGTGATTACCAATAACTAGTCAATTGCACAAACGTAAAAAGTTACTCAAGCGCACACAAAGAATGCCTTGACTTAAGATACCGATGAAGGACGTGGTGAGCTGCGATAAGCTTCGGGGAGCTGCTACACAAGCTTTGATCCGAAGGTGTCCGAATGGGGAAACCCCGCTGGAGTCATGTCCAGTGGCCTTAAATCTGAATCTATAGGATTTTAGAGCGGGAACCAGGGGAACTGAAACATCTTAGTACCCTGAGGAAGAGAAAATAACCAATGATTCCGGAAGTAGTGGCGAGCGAAACTGGAATAGCCCAAACCTTGATGACTTTCATCTGACAAGTTCAGGTGAATAAGTTGGTAGACGAATGTTATTAAGGTGTTGTGACATATAAATCGCTAGTCCTGATGTTTTCATTTATGGAGGTGTCAGGATTGGAGGCAAGTGCTACCACCAACTTGCGTAAGGTAAGAAATTTGCGAGGCGAGCAGAAGCAGCTGGAAAACTGCGCCATAGACAGTGATAGCCTGGTAAGCAAAGTATCGCAAACCTTATCATTTATGTGTCGAGTAGGTCGGGACACGTGAAACCCTGACTGAAGCCGGGAGGTCCACCTCCCAAGGCTAAATATGTCTTAAGATCGATAGTGTACAAGTACCGTGAGGGAAAGGTGAAAAGAACCCCGGAAGGGGAGTGAAATAGATCCTGAAATTGTGTGCGTACAAGGAGTCGGAGCCGGCTTGTCCGGTGACGGCGTGCTTTTTGTAGAACGATCCAGCGAGTTATTTGCTAGTGCAAGTCTAAGCCATTTGGCGGAGACGTAGTGAAAGCGAGCCTGAATAGGGCGCCCGAGTACTAGTAAATAGACCCGAAACCAAGTGACCTAACCATGGGCAGGCTGAAGCGCAGGTAAAACTGCGTGGAGGGCCGAACCGTAGTGTATTGCAACACGCCCGGATGACCTGTGGTTAGAGGTGAAATGCCAATCGAACTTGGAGATAGCTGGTTCTCCTCGAAATAGCTTTAGGGCTAGCGTCGTACTGTAGCCGATTGGGGTAGAGCTCTGTTTCGGATTGGGGTTCGTAAGAATACTCACCCTTGACAAACTACGAATACGATCGGTGGAATTACGGCAGTTAGAACGGCGGGGCTAAGCTCGTCGCTCAAAAGGGAAACAGCCCAGATCACCATCTAAGGTCCCTAAATATACGCTAAGTGGAAAACGAGGTGGGGTTTCTTCAACAGCGAGGATGTTGGCTTAGAAGCAGCCATTCATTTAAAGAGTGCGTAATAGCTCACTCGTCAAGAGACCCTGCGCGGAAAATGTAACGGGGCTAAGCGTATTACCGAAGATGTGAACTTCTGATTTATCAGGAGTGGTAGAGGAGCGTTGATATCGCATCGAAGTCGTGCTGTGAGGCATGGTGGAGCGTTATCAAGTGAGAATGCTGGAATGAGTAACAACAAGGTAGGTGAGAATCCTACCCACTGAAAGAGCAAGGTTTCCTGGGCCACGATTATCGCCCCAGGGTTAGTCGGTCCTAAGCTGAGGCGCGTAGCGTAGGCGATGGACAACGGGTTAATATTCCCGTACTAGTGTTGTATTGTTTGGAGTGCGCGGCATATTAGTTGGAGCGGGTTCATGGTTATACCCGTCTAAGTAGGAAAAATGCCTACGAATGAAACGACCTTTTGGTTGGATTCCGGTGAAAGCGCTGACTAGAAAAGCTTCCAAACGCGTGTGCAATGCTATCCGTACCGCAAACCGACACAGGTGCTCAGGTCGAGAAGACCAAAGTGAACGAGTGATTCTTCGTCAAGGAACTCGGCAAATAAGCGGCCGTAACTTCGGAATAAGGCCTACCTCCCTAGTGGAGGTCACAGCTAAAGAACCCATGCAACTGTTTACCAAAAACATAGGTCTCTGCTAACACGAAAGTGGATGTATAGGGGCTGACGCCTGCCCAGTGCTGGAAGGTTAAGGTAAGAGCTTTACGGCTTGAACTGAAGCCCCAGTGAACGGCGGCGGTAACTATTGACAATACAGTAGTTATAAAACTTGGCCAAATGCTGGAAACCCCGTGCCCTGAAAGGGCTGTAGGATCCTACGCTAGCTATAACACATGTCTTTAGATAATATATGTGTTATGACTGACAATGCGATAGGTGCGGACAATCAGCAGGAAAGGCTGCAACATATTCCTAACGACTTAGGTAGCTATCTATCAGGATTTGCTGATGGTGAAGGAAGCTTCAACATCTCGATGGTCAGACGTAGTTCTGACTATAAAAATGGCTGGAAAGTGGTTGCGAGTTTTAATATATCGCAACTTGACCCGAAAATTCCTAAAATTTTTCAGCAAGTTCTTGAATGTGGCACTATCAGATTTCGTAGGGATGGAGTCTGTTATTTTGAGGTTCGTACGATTACTGACATTAATGGGAAAGTTTGCGATTTTTTCGCTACTTTCCCGCTCCGTTCTAAAAGACAAGCCTACCGACTACAGCTATTACTGCAAGCCGCAGAGCTCATTGCCTGCGGTCAACATTTAACTAGTGAAGGTCTTCGGGAAGTCTTAAAGATCAGAGATTCAATGGTAAGCAATCGAAAACGAAAATATGAAACAGCAGATGTGTTACAGAATCCTCAGAGACTATACGCCAAGCTCATGTGAATGAGATGATATAGTCCGCTCTGCATGGCAACATGCAGTTAACACAAAGGAACCGTCCTAAGGTGATTCGTTGCCTTAGTGGAGTGAAAGACTCCCTTCAAGTTGGCCTCAGCCATTGAGGTTTAGAGAAGATAATCTGGCTATATGCTGGAACATCTGAATAACCTATGCTACTTACCATCAAATAGTAAGTAACAATGCATTAGGTGCAGACAATCAGCAGGGAAGTCCTAAGTGACCCCTCAGAGACTACACGCCAGGACTACTATAACCAAGTAGTAAGATATAGTCCGATCTTTATGGAGACATAGAGACTCTGCTTGAAAAATCAGAGCGCCAATCAAAAATTGGTCACTAAAGTAACAGATTAGAGCGAAATTCCTTGTCAGGTAAGTTCTGACCCGCACGAATGGCGTAATGACATGGGTACTGTCTCGACGAAGAGCTCGGTGAAAGTGCATTGACGGTAAAGATGCCGTCTGTCCGCAGCAGGACGAAAAGACCCCGTGGAGCTTTACTACAGCTTGACATTGAGTTGGGTTATAACATGTGTAGCATAGGTGGGAGACTTTGAAGCTGAGGCGCTAGCCTTGGTGGAGTCATTAGTGAAATACCACCCTTGTTATGATCTTATTCTTACTCTAACCGTTATCCGGTTGGAGAACAGTGTCTGGTGGGTAGTTTAACTGGGGCGGTTGCCTCCCAAAGAGTATCGGAGGCGTTCAAAGGTTGGCTAGGTTCGGATGGAAATCGAATCGATAGTGTATACGCATAAGCCAGCTTGACTGTGAGGGCGACGACCCAAGCAGGGACGAAAGTCGGAGTAAGTTTTCCGCTGTCCGTGCATTAGCACATGAGTGTGGTATCGGCAGCGCTTTCGGATAAAAGTTACCCCGGGGATAACAGGCTTATAGCGCCCAATAGTTCACATAGACGGCGCTGTTTGGCACCTCGATGTCGGCTCATCTCATCCTGGGG
>JBOHNR010000005.1:0-10217 GCA_050730755.1 Saccharimonadales bacterium (SeqCode)
TTTTTTTAATACCTTTTTGTTTAACTTAACTTTACCTTTCTTTATAAGACTGGCCGCATAAGATCGACTTAGTCCCGGAAGCATACCAATTACTTTTTGGTCAAGCCGTTGGGCTTCAGAAATTACAATCTTACCCATTCTGTTTTAAGAACGCAGGCCAACGGCACGTTGGACTCTTAGCAACGTAGCATTCGCCTGTTCATTGATGGCTGTTTCGCTTTCGGCTAATTTATTTTGCAGTCTCTGCTCATCTATGTTTGTCAGTTTGGCTTGGAAATCTTTAAGGAACTGGCTGACTGCAGTTGCTACTTCTATTTTGAGTTCTCCGTAGCTGGTTCTTCCCTCCCAATCTGATGCAACCTCATCAGGCCGCTTGTTGCCAAGTAGAGCTAAAATCTGTAGTAAATTTGCGATGCCCGGCCGCTGGACCATATCAAACTTAATTTCACCAAAACTATCAGTTGTGGCATTCATAATTTTTTCGGCTGCCCTATCTGGTTTGTCGCTGAGGAAAATTACGCCTTTACTAGACTCATCACTTTTGCTCATTTTCTTCGTTGGATCAACCAGGTCCCGAATCCGTAGACCTTGGTCTTTACCGAAAAATTCATGTTGTTCTTTCACCGCTTTAGGCAGGACAAACAACCCGTTAAAGCGGTTGTTCATTCTATCGCCAAGATTCCGGGCAAACTCAAGGTGCTGAGTTTGATCCTCGCCAACGGGCACGTAGCTGGCACCGTACAATAAAATATCAGCTGCCATTAAGACTGGGTAATTAAACAATCCGATACTGACTCGCTCGTCATTTAGGCCTGACGATTTATCTTTGAACTGCGTCATACGACTCATTTCACCAACCCCCGTAAAGCAGTCAAGAATCCAGGTTAGTTCGCTATGAGCTGGAATGTAACTTTGGCGATAGAGATAAATGTTAGGTATATCAAGCGGCAAACCGGCAGCTATGAATTGCTTTATGTTGTTGGTCGTCCGCTCCTGGAAGTTCAGATGATCAACTGGTGTCGTAAAACTATGAAGATCAGGAACGAATAAATTTATCTGATAGTCACTTGATTTTTTTCGAGACATATCAATCAAGGGCAGCAATGCCCCAAAATAATTACCCAGCTGTAAGTCACTGTTTGACCTTAGCCCGGTTAGAATAACAGTCTTACTCATGTGCTGGTTTTATTATACCTGACAGTCAGCCAGTATAGGCAGGCTTTATCAAAGATGCCTGGTTAACGCTTAGTGAACTGGCGCTGCTTTCTGGCACCTAGAAGACCAAACTTCTTCCGCTCTTTATCGCGTGGGTCACGCCTTAAAAGCTCGGCTCGCTTAAGGGTACCGCGATAATCCTCATTTAATAGACTAAGAGCTTTGGATATACCTAATCGAATAGCTTCAACTTGTCCGTCTTGACCGCCACCTTTAACGCGAGCTGTAATATCATATTTATGGCTGTCGAGCTCTAGTACTACAAACGGTTCTTGAAGTTTGCTTTGTATAAATTTACTACCGTCGAAGTAATCCAGGGCGGGTTTTCCGTTAACAACAATCGCACCCTTACCGCCTCCGATTCTAACTTGTGCTGTTGCAGTCTTACGGCGGCCTAGAGCGTAAAAATAATTACTTTTGGCCATATTATTTATTATTCCCCAAAGTTAATTTTTCAGGTTTTTGAGCTTCATGGTGATGCTCCGCGTCCGCATAAATTTTCAATCGCTCTAAGCGACCGTCGCGCAACTTATTTGTCGGCAGCATACCACGAACAGCATGATAAACAACTTTTCTCGGGTCACGTTCGAACTGTTCGTTTAAAGAACGCTCCGCTAACCCACCACCGTGGCCACTGTGGTGATAATACATTTTGGTCTGAAGCTTGTTACCGGTCGTGACAAGTTTGCCAGCATTGATGACGACTACAAAATCCCCACAATCAACGTGAGACGTAAACTCCGGTTTGTGTTTACCGAGCAGGAGAACCGCGACCCTAGTGCTGAGGCGGCCTAAAGATACTTCCGATGCATCAACGACGTACCATTTTCGCGTTATATCAATTGGCTTAGCGCTATAGGTTTTCATGCCGCTTTCTCTTCTAACTGAGGCGTTTTTGTTTTGTCATCTCTAAGGCTCTTAGTCTCAGGCTTAGAAACCGGTAACGCTTCGTGAAGTTCGTCAACAAAACTGACACGAGCTAGCTGAGCGTTGTCACCCTTCCGGACACGTGTTCGAACAATCCGTAAGTGACCACTACTACGATTTTTGAGCTTAGGAGCAATTTGGTCAACCAATTTATGACCGCTTCCGACAGTCTGTAAGCTGCTGATTATTTGGCGGCGGTTATGCAAATCGCCCTTTTTAGCTTTTGTAATCAGTCTCTCAACATACGGCACAATGTCTTTAGCTTTAAAAAGGGTGGTTTCGACAGATTCATTTAATATAAGCGAATCAGCCAAACCCTTAATCATGGCTTGCCGCGGACCGCTTTCACGGTGAAATTTACGACCCTGGTATCCGTGACGATGCATTGTTACAGCTCCAGCTCCGCTAGTTTTTCTTTCACTTCATCGAGCGCCTTACTCCCAAAGCCTTTGAGTTCGCGCAATTCCGACTCGTTTAGGGCAAACAAATCTCTTATGGTATGAATGTCGTTATTGATTAAAGCATTGGCAGTTCGAGCCGATAAATTTAAATCTTCGATCGAGGTATTTAGTATGGACGATTCATCACCTAACATATCCGAATCACCATGTGTTAAGTTGGACGTCTCGATTGGTTCAACTTCCACGGCAATACGTGTTTTACCAGCTAATGCAGTGTATTGATTAACTAAAATAGCCGATGCTTCCTCAAACGCATCTCGTGGCGTAATTGATCCGTTGGTGTCGACAGTGATAATCAATCTGTCAAAGTCAGTGGCTTGGCCAATGCGGGTATTCTCGACTTTATAGCGAACGCGCATAACAGGGCTAAATATCGAATCAAGCGCAATGTGATCACTTGGTTTCTTGGCTGATACTTCCTCGAGAGTGCGGTAACCCCGGCCAATCTCAACAATGAGATCAACAACTAATTTAGCTTTTGCTTCATCAATTGTCGCAACCACATATTCTGGGTTAACTACTTCGACGTCAGCATTAGTTGTGATGTCTTTTGCCGTAACTATTCCTTTACCTTGCTTAACAATTCTAAGCTCCTGCAAGTCGTCTCCATAAACCCGAAAATGAATACCTTTTAGGTTTTGCATGATATCAACGACATCCTCTTTAACGCCAGGTACTGTCGTAAACTCGTGGCTAATGTTTTCAATCTTAAATGATGTAATTGCCGCTCCGGCAATGCTTGAGAGCAAAACACGACGCAGAGAATTACCTAATGTATTACCATAACCGCCGTGTAGCGGCTCAATGCTAAAGGTATTACTGTTCGGGCTGTGCTCTTCTATATCTACAATTCCCGGGGTTATAATCAAGTCTGACATATGCTGTTCTTTCCTCCTTTAGCGTGAATAATACTCAACGATTAATTGTTCATTAATATCCGGTTCGGCATCTTCTCGCGTCGGTAAACCAGTCACTTCAACAACAACTTTTTTGCGATCGACTTTTAACCAATCGGGAATAGTGCTAGGTGCTGGACTGATGTCGTCCAACCTTTTAAAATACTCATTTTTAACACTATGCTCTCTAAGCTTCAAAGTATCTCCTACTTTCAGTCGAATTGAGGGAATATCAACACGCTTTTCGTTCAATAAAAAATGTCCATGAGTCACTAGTTGCCGAGAACCACGACGCGATGGCGCAAATCCAGCTCGGTAAACAGCGTTATCTGCACGTCGTTCCAAATAGCGCAACAAGTCTGCCCCGGTTTGCCCGCGGTCTCGCATGGCTTCTTTTATAAGATTACTGAACTGACGCTCAAGTAATCCGTAAAGACGTTTAACTTTTTGCTTTTCCCTAAGCTGGAGGGCATATTGGCTTGATTTAGTACGGCCGGCGCGACCATGCTGTCCAGGTAAAGCACTACGCTTCACAAGTGCCTTGTGAGCTTTTACGTGTAAGGCATAACCCTCTCGACGACTCATCTTTACGATAGATTGTGTATCTCTGGCCATAGCTTAAACCCTTCTCGCCTTCTTTGGCCTAACACCGCCGTGCGGTACGCCGGTAACATCCTGAACTATCTCAACTTGGATATTCATCGCCGATAGAGCCCTAACAGCCGCATCGCGACCGAGACCGACTCCTTTTATTAAGACATCGGCTTTAGTGAGACCGTATTGTTGCTTGGCGGCGCCAATGGCTTTTTCAGCCGCTACCTGGGCGGCATAAGCAGTGCTCTTTTTAGAACCACGAAAACCACAGGCTCCGGCGCTGGTTGTTACCAAAGTATTTCCAGTCTGATCAGTCACTGTAATAATGGTGTTATTAAAAGTTGCCAAAATATGAACTTGGCCCTGAGAGATAGCTCTTTTTGCTTTCTTCTTGGTCGGCGTCTTAGCTTTAGGTGGTGTTGTAACTTCTATCATAATATTTATTCAATTCTAAGTCTTGGTTGCGACTTTCCTAGCTGTGCCTCCAACAGTTACCTTGTGACCACGACGAGTGCGAGCGTTGGTTTTGGTTCGTTGTCCTCGGCTTGGTAAGTTTAACTTGTGCCGAATGCCGCGATACGCGTTAATATCTTTCAGTCGTTTGATGTTACCGCTAACAATCTGCTGCAACTCACCTTCGACAATATACTTACTACTTATAACTTCCTGAATCCGTGTAATTTCGTTATCCGTCAGATTTTTAACTCGGACCGTTGTATCAACTTTAGCTTCGGATAAGATAATCTGGCTAGTCTTTGGCCCAATACCGTAGACATACGTTAAGGAAACGCCCACCTGCTTTTCGCTCGGAATAGTTACTCCGGAAATTCGTGCCATTACCTAACCTTGCCTCTGCTTATGTTTAGGCTTTAATTTATTGATGATATAAACTCGCCCTTTACGCCTAACAACCTGGTCATCCGGGCTAATCTTTTTGACACTTGCACGCACTTTCATGCGGATCATTGCTCCTTTGAATGTGGCCAATGACACACTGCTTAAATATTATTAAATTGATAAGGTAAAGCAACACTCGTCACTTGATTTTGTACGGCTAGCTTTCGGGCTCAATAAGGAGGCTGCGCCCTCAGCTGCTGAACAATTGACGAAAGCTCTAACCCCGGCGATAGGTGATTCTGCCCTTACTGAGATCGTAAGGAGTCAACTCAACCGTAACGCTGTCGCCTGGCACAATTCGGATAAAATGTTTCCGCATTTTACCGGCGACATGAGCGATTATTCGATGGCCGTTCTCAAGTTCAACACGAAACTGTGCTCCAGGGAGCGTTTCTACTACAGTTCCCGTCAACTCAATGACTTCCTTATTAACAGCCATAAAACAAGCAATAATTATACCAAGTTTCAACCTGTGATGTAAAGAGGTATTTAATTTTTTTGTCTAAGGCCCAATCGACTATATTCGCTAGAGTCCTAGCTGGCTGAGTTTGATTTAGACCGACGGAACGGTATTAGGCTAAACCGACGCCTTTTTGGGCTACCGATATCTCCTGGTTCGGTGTCGACGAAAAAGTCGGATTCGCTGTATTGGTCGTAGGTTACCATCAAAGCCCGTGACTCAACGGCTCTGAGTGTTTGCAGACTGACCGATACAAGGATCAGAATACTCGTACCGCCGATGGCAAGGTTAGTACCTATAAAAATTTGGGCAATAATTGGAATTAGAGCTAAAGTCCCTAGACTGATCGCTCCAAACAAAGTTAGTCGATTAACTAATTTACTGAGGTATTTTTGTGTGTGGCTGCCTGAACGCACTCCTTCAATAAAGCCGCCCTGTTTTTGTAGATTTTCGGCAATCTCAGTCGAATTAAAAGCTACACTAGTGTAAAAAAACGTGAACAGAAAGACTAGCGAGAAATAGACTACTGGGTAGATATAGGCCTCAAGGCCGTTCGTTTGGAAAGTTGTAGCTGATGGCGGTTGGAACCAAGCCGACAGATCAGTGCCAACATGCGACAAAAATAAGCTGTGGGAGTTAGTCAACAATTGGCCAGCAAAACTCGGTACACTTAAAAACGCTACAGCAAATATAATCGGAATAACGCCGGCCGTCACCAGTTTAATCGGCAAGATCGTGGTAACCCCGCCGTAGGCTCGGTTACCTTGAACCCGTTTGGCGTAATTAATCGTCACCCTCCTTGCCGCCTCGTTCAGTTTGACGACCAACCAAGTCAAAATCACGATCGCCACTATAAACAGGCCGCCTACAATTAGTGACTTTTTATCTAAGGGTATGACATGCCCAAAAATATTAAAGCGGTCATGCAACCCGAGGAATGTACCACTAATCTGACTAATAGTTTCCGGCAAACGGCTAACAATACCAATTGTGATAAGCAAAGATATACCATTACCTAAACCTTGTTCTGTTACCAATTCACCAAGCCACATCAACAGCATCGAGCCACCGGTTAGAGCCGCTATCATAACTACCCACTGCATCGGTGAAGTATTGGCTGTAATATTGCCGGTTCCGCCAATTGTCTCGGCAGCTTGACGAATAAGGAATATCGAACCAATTGACTGGGCAATGGCTAAAGGCAGCGTTAAGAGCCGTGTATATTGATTAATTCTTTTTTGTCCGTATTCGCCTTCCTTATGCATCGCTTCCAGCTGAGGTATAGCTTTAGTCAACATTTGCATAATAATCGAAGCATTAATGTACGGACCAAGACCAGCGATCAAGATTGAGAAATTAGCCAACGCTCCGCCACTCAATACATTCACAAAGCCAAGCAACTGAGGAGTGTTACCTGAATTAAAAAGATTATTAAGCACCTGACGCAAAGTTTGCGGATCACTAATCGGTACTGGAACTTCAGCCAAAATACGGAAAACTACCAGGATACCTAAAACAGCAAATATCCTTTTGCGCATATCATGATGGCCGAGTGACCGCCAAACTATTTTCCAATTCATGATTAGCCTATCAAATCCCTCTTTTACTCGTTTTGTTACACAACTTTTATTTTATTAGTATAGCGCAATAAGATGCGACCCGACGGATCAAGCATAAGAGCTGCTACCTCTTCTTTTTGTTAGACGACTTGGTACTTTGACGCATTGCCTTAGGTACAGCTTCAAAAGTGCCGCCTGCCTGCTGAACATTGACGATTGCATTGGCACTCGCTGACTGCAATCGAACGTTAACTTTATTGCTTAGGTCTCCTTTGCCTATCAGCAGCTTGACAGACACGAAAGGGCTGCTAATCAGGCCGTACTGACTCAATAGCTGTCCGTCGACTGTTTTATTGCGGAACTGGTTTAGCTGCCCCGTATAAACAGACTCACTTTTAGGTCGATGAGTTTTAAAACCACGAAGTTTTGGCAAAAGTTGCATTAGTGGGTTTTGGCCGCCTTCAAAGCCTGGTCGCTTACTAAAACCTGTTCTCGAGCCTTGGCCTTTTGTGCCTCGCCCTGCAGTTTTTCCTTGGCCGCTAGCAATGCCTCGACCAACTCTTTTTTTCACTTTATGCGAACTACTCGTGATTAAGTCATTATATTTCATTTCTTTTTCTCCCGAGTCTTAGTAGGAGTTGGCGTTTTCACCGGTTTTGCTTTTGGCTCCAGCAAGTTTTCAGTCGTCTGCTGTTTTTGAGATTTCCTCGGAGGTGTCACCCAATCCTTAGCTGGGACAAGCTGGCCTAAAGCTGTCATGGTTGCATATGACATATTAATTTTATTACTTGAACCTAACGACTTACTTAGAACGTCGCTGACACCAGCGACTTCAATGATAGTCCGAATAACACTACCTGCAATCAGACCGGTTCCAGGACTAGCTGGTTTAATCATAATTCGAGCGCCAGATACTTTTGCCTCTACCTCATGAGGTAAGGTACCTTTACGAAAAGGTACAGTTATCAGTCCTTTTTTGGCGACATCTGTCGCTTTGGTAATAGCGGCTGTTACATCGGCGCCTTTACCAACTCCTATACCAACGCGGCCTTTATGGTCACCGACAACCACTAAAGCCCTGAATCGGAAACGACGACCGCCTTTAACGACACGTGCTACCCGGTCAATATTAAGAGTTCGTTCGTCGAACTGTTTTTCTTCACCAGCTTGATCTTGGCGACCCATTCTGCGCATTTGCTGTGATCTTGCCATCTTTAAAACTCCAATCCCTCATTACGAGCTGCTTCGGCAAGTGCTTTAACACGGCCATGATACAGTCTAATACCGCGATCAAAAACGACTCGTTTGATCTTAACAGTTTTTGCCTTTTTAGCAATTTCGACACCAACCCAAGTTGCCTTTTCGGTAAGCGTACCGCTAACATTTTGCTTGCCGACAGTCGATATATAAGCCAACGTTTTATGATCTGTGTCATCGATCAGCTGGGCTGTTACGTGAGTATTACTGACGTTTACACTGAGCCGGGGACGTTCAGATGTACCTTTAACAACAGAGCGAACACGTCGGCTGCGTAGTATTTGATTATGTAATTTAGGTGAAAGCTTTGCCATGATTAGTGCCTATTTTTCTTTTCCGGCCTTACCGCTTTTTCGAATTATGTGTTCGCCAACGTATTTAACGCCTTTTCCTTTGTACGGTTCAGGTTTTTTAAGTGAGCGGATTTCAGCTGCCACTTGGCCAACTTGTTGTTTATTGATGCCGCTGATTGTGATTACATTTTGATCTATGCCCGCCATAATATCTACAGGTATGTGATAAATTATGTCATGCGAAAACCCTAGGTTTAGTTTTAGATCACTCCCTTGCTGAACAACACGATAACCGACTCCGTTAATTTCGAGTTTTTTGCTGAAACCTTGGTTAACGCCTGCAACCATATTGTTGATCAAAGACCGCATCAAGCCGTGCTTAGCCTTCAAGTCCTGATTGTCATTAACCCGAGTTACAATAATGTTGGCATTTTCCTGTTTGACTGTAATACCCGCCATGATAGCTTGCTTCAGGGTACCTTTTGGCCCACTGACTGTAATTACGTCTGAGTCGACAGTGATCGCCACGCCGGTTGGTACTAAAATCGGTAGTTTTCCTATACGACTCATAATTATTTACTCTAATATACCTTGCAAATTAATTCGCCGCCGATGCCTTGTGCTTCAGCGTTAAGATTGGTCATTAAGCCCTTCGATGTCGAAATGATTATGATACCTCGACCGCGCTTCAACTTTTTAATTTCGGATGCTCGAACGTACAGCCTTCGGCCTGGCGTGCTCAATCGGGTAATCTCAGTAATGCGTGAGCTGCCCTGAGTATCGTTAATAACTATCGTTAATGTTTTGATGCCGTCTTTGTTTTCTGTCCGGACAGCATCAATATAATTATTGTCTTTAAGCAACCGCGCAATTGATTCTTTTACTCCTGAATGGGGTAAATTAACTTCCGATTTACGGATGGCGGATGCATTTCTGATTCGCGTCAGCATATCGGCAATTGGATCAATCGAAGCTAAATTACTCACTACCAACTCGCTTTCGTTATACCCGGGATCTCGCCTTTTGAGGCATGTTCACGAAAACTAATGCGGCTCAAACCAAATCGCCTCATATAGCCGTGTGGCCGGCCAGTTTCGATACAGCGATTCTTCCAGCGTGTTGGCGAAGCATTCCGGGGTAATTTTGCTAAGCCTTCATAGTCGCCTACAGTTTTTAACTCAGCTCGCTTAGCTGCGTATTTCTGAATCATTCTTTGGCGCTTGGCGTCTCGTACAACTATTGATGTTTTAGCCATTATTTGTTCTCCTTCTCGAACGGCATACCAAACTGTGTCATTAACGCCTTAGCGTGTTCGGTACCTTTGCTATGTATCACAAATATAACTTGTAAACCGTGAGACATAACTGAGTCCTCAAAAGTAATCTCTGGAAAAACTGACTGGTCGGTAAAACCAATGCTGTAATTACCTTGACGATCAAAAGACTTTAGACTAACGCCGTGAAAATCGCGCAAGCGCGGCAAAACGATATTAATTAATCGATCCATAAACTCATACATACGATCGCCTCTTAGCGTAACTTTAAGGCCAATTTTGTTACCCTCTCGTAATTTAAAACTGGCAATTGCCTTTTTGGCTGAAGTTTCAATCGGCTGTTGTCCAGAAATTTTACGCAGTGTGTTGATGGCTACTTCCATAG
>JBOHNR010000006.1:0-21838 GCA_050730755.1 Saccharimonadales bacterium (SeqCode)
ATTAAACAGCAGAAAGGATACTCCCGTCCAACTGTAGCGTGTCCGCCAAGCTTTGGAACTGTACGTCCTGCTCAAGCTCTACGGCAGCTTTTTCTAAAGTCCGCAGGAAGGACTGTTTATTGCACCAATTTCGAGTTGTTTAGCCCTATCTATATTAAAAATTATCTACGTGTTAGGTTTGTTTGCCCAAGTCTTGACTCTGTCTTTCTAAACGTCATATAGCCGACGAAAACAATAATTATCAATGTTAGACCCAAACTGACATGTCCGTTTCCAAGCGCCAGGCCGCTTATGTTTTTTGGCTTACTCATCCAATCGGCGAACGACGCACCAATCGGTCGTGTCAAAATGTAAGCAATCCAGAAAGCTGCTATCTTATTTAGATTAAATAACCAATAAGCAATAGCTGGAATCATGATCAAAGCACTGAATAGTATACTAGACGTAAGATAACCTAATCCAATGGTAGTTGCCGTCATATCTCCAGCTGCTGTGCCGAGAGCAAAAGTAGCCATAACAGTAGCCCAATAAAACATTTCCCGGCGGGGGTTATAAATACTGTGGATGGATAAAGTTTTTTCACTGTTATGCCAGATCACAAAAACAGCAACCAAAGCGATTACAAAAAAGACAGTTGTGACAAAATAGGGAATGCCGAATTGAATATGTAACACATCGGCAACCATTGTGCCAAACACAGCGACCATTACTACGGTAAACCAGTAAATCCAAGGGACGTATTTACGAACTGAAAATTGTAGAACTAAAGAAACTGCTAACCCAACACCGCCAAGAAATACAGCAATGTAGGGATTAATAGAGAACACGAAAAAATCTGAAGTTGCTTCGCCCATTGCTGTAGTTAATAATTTGGTAATCCAAAAAACCGCTGTAATCTCTGGAACTTTTACAAAAGCTCTTCTAGTCAAAGTATCCATTAGGTGCTCTCAGCTACAAAATTATAAATCGTTAAGATAGGCGCCATTAATTATTAAGATTATTGGCAGTTGCCGTTATTTAAAATAACGTCCGGATTGGGTGAAAAATTCCACCCATAGTAAAGAGCTGAGATTTGATAGGTCGATCCCTCAATAACACTACTGGAAGTGGTGTTAGCGTCGGAATTGGAGTCGGTTGCGTCAGCACAGAGGGCTGACTGAATCTGCGATATAGTAGCACTGTAGCCAAGGGTCATAACTTGAGGCTCAAGTGCAGCTAGTGCTTCCCAAGCAGTTACATTTAATTCACCGCCTGAACATGTTAACGACCCCAAATTTCCATCGCTACTATAAGTAATCGGTAGATTGCACTCTGGGGTTTTTGACGGCACAGTCGCCGGCGAAAGGACAGCGTATGAACCAGCGCTACTAGAATTTGAGGGGCTAGGTTGTTTTACTCCAGGAGCTGAAGCAGTTTTGCTTTGCAAGCCTACATATAACAAAGACCCAACTACAGCTAGGACAACCACAATACAAATACCAAATAATACATCAGATACTACGAAGCCATCATAGGCTTTTGTTACTTTATACCTCATTTTGCCACTTTCACTAAACTTTAACATAATAGTATTATAACGTTGGTGAAACTCGGTCGCTAATGTCTGTATTATTTTTATTTTTTGTGTTTGACGTCACATTAATTAGTATGTAAATGTTTACAGGCCCCAGGACCGACTAACACACCAAGACTTCGGCGATGATGGATTCGACCGGACCCCAGGGTGTACGACGAAATTGCCTAACATGCTACTGATGTCTTTAAATTTACGGGGCTTACAAATGAATTATAAGCTATAGATTTTCAGATAGGTACAAAGGTATAATCATGTATGTTAAAACGGCGCCGTGGCGGAGTGGTTACGCAGGGCTCTGCAAAAGCCCGTACACCGGTTCAAATCCGGTCGGTGCCTCCAGTGAATGATTAATTCGCAATTGCGGGCGAGTGGCGGAATTGGTATACGCTGCAGACTTAAAATCTGCTGGTTGCACAAACCTTGAGGGTTCAAGTCCCTCCTTGCCCACCAAAAAGACCTGTAAGTTTACGGATAGTTGATATAAATCTGAATCTATTCGGGGTATTAGCTCAGATGGCTAGAGTGCTGCATTCGCATTGCAGAGGCCGGCGGTTCAACTCCGCCATACTCCACCAATAAAGTAAACGAATATATTTTTTTGGTGTTTTCAATCTTGAATCATCGTCTGCTGTTACAATGTTTACCATGCTTGACAGACAAATTGATAGCATCTTACGGCATTCTCGACGAAGTTTGATAATAGCTGTCGTTTTAACAGTAGTTATCGGCAGTCTGCTTTGGTGGGAGTATATTTGGCAGTCTCCACAAAGTGCCTTTAACGGCATGTTAGCTAATAATCTAACAGCCGCTAGTGTCACAAAATACATCAATGCTAGTAGTAGTACCCAGAGTGTTAATCAATACGCGCGTCTTGAAATGGGGAATACTAATGCCGCAGATTGGTTGGTAACGGCTACCCAAAGCGGCTCATCAGTCACAACGGAAAGTATTGGTACGCCGACTACCGGTTATATTCGTTACACTAATATCTTAACCAATCTAAAACCCGAAAGTGTTAAAAAACTGGACTTTAATAAAGTTCTAAATGTATGGGCCAAAAGCGATAATAAAACTGACACAGCATTAAAACAACTTTTCAGTCAAACTTTGCTGGATATTAGTAGTGCGCCGATACCACCGATTGGTGACTTTCCGCCAGCTCAGCAGCAAAACCTAGTTAGCTACATGCAAAACCAAAATATATTCGCCCCTTCATATAAAAACGTCAAGAGCCAGGTAGTTAATGGCGAAAACGTCTTTACTTATACAGTGGCCGTGCACTTGGGTCCGTACATTCGCCTAATGCAGGCTTATGCTCACGACCTGGGTATGACAAGTCTTGACTCTTTAGACCCAAGTCAGTACTCAACAGTTCCACCCGTTTCAGTCCTAATGTCTGTTAATAAAACATCTCACCATCTCGTTAGCATTACCTACCCCTCAACTGGTTTTATCCAAAGCTATAGTAACTGGGGCTTATTAACCTCAATAAGTTTACCTCATAAGACTATATCAACCACGGAACTCCAAAGTCGCCTTCAATCGCTCGAATAATAACTTTGTGAATCGATATGTATAATTAAACATAAACATTAATATAGTTTGTGCTACTTATGGATTCTAGGTAACTAGGCGACCTGTAATCAGGATATAATAATCACATATGCAAGTTATAGTAAACTCTTTGCTAACGCAGTATGCCCGGTTGGGAAAAGGCAAGTCGATAATCATTATTCCAGGTTGGGCCAATGACTCGAAGTCATGGCAAATATTCCAGAAGCGATTGTCTGAGAGTTATGATGTCATCGTTCTTGATCTGCCCGGCTTTGGTGGTAGCCAAAGGCCGGCAACAAATTGGGGACTCAGCGAATATTCGACTTTTGTAGGCGCTTTTTTAGAAAAGCTCAACACAAAACCCTATGCAATAATCGGACACTCTAACGGAGGCGCAATTGCTGTGAGGGGTCTGGCTTTAAAACACTTCAGCACTCAGCGTTTAGTATTATTAGCTTGCGCTGGTATTCGGAGCTCTTATAAAAGTCGTAAAAAAATACTGCGACTTATAACTAAAACCGGCAAGATATTAAGTACACCACTACCTCATAACACCAAAAATCAGCTACGGCAGAAAGTCTATAAAAAGGTAGGTTCGGACATGTTAGTTGCTGAACATATGCAAGGAACTTTTAAGAAAATTGTTGAAGACGATATCCAAGCTGATGCGCCCAAAATAGATTCGCCAACTTTGTTAATCTATGGTGAAGATGACCAACAAACACCATTATGGTACGGACAGCAATTTCATGAATTGATCAACGGCTCAAGCTTAGAAATTCTACCTGGCGTAGGACATTTCATTCAACTCGAAAGACCCTATCGAGTTATCAAAACTATTCGGGAGTTCCTGCAATGATTCCGTTGATTAGCGCTCCATATAAGCCTCGTTATGTAACGACATTAGTCTATATGCTGCAAAGTACTGACTACCATGCCTGGGCTTACCTAAAATGGTTTTGGCGTACTCAAGACTTTTCAAAAGTTGAACATCGTCGCCAACTCCAACAAACAATGGTCGCCCGGCTTCTACTTATTGTTTTATGGTCTGGTATGGCTGTTCAGGTTTTAACTGGTCTTTTCTTAATTTACCTTTGGGAATGGCGTGGTTTAACAGGTGGTTGGGCCTTTGGCCTGGCTCTCATCATATCTTACCCAGTTATCTGGGCGCATCTCGCAGTTGTACCATTGGTTCTGGGTCGCTTACTTATTGCTAAACCTAGAGAACGCTGGCTGGTTATTCATACTGAAAAGACCTTAGCTTTGCATAAAGGAACAAAAATAGCCATTGCTGGTAGTTATGGTAAAACGAGCATGAAGGAATTACTTTTGACGGTCTTATCAGAAGGTAAAAAAATAGCTGCCACGCCCGCCAATAAAAATGTACCTCTGAGTCACGCCGAATTTGCCAAGAGCCTTAAAGGTGACGAGGATATAATCTTAATTGAGTATGGCGAAGGGGCACCGGGTGACGTAGCGCGCTTTGCCAAAACTACCCATCCGACCCAGGCTATCATAACTGGAGTATCGGCCGCTCACCTTGATCGTTATAGAACGATTGAAAAAGCGGGTGCCGATATTTTTAGTCTTACCAAGTATGTTAAAACAAATCAAGTTTTCGTTAACGGCGAATCACCTGATGCTGAGCCATTTATCGAGGCCGGCTTTAATCGCTACGACCAGAATGGTGCCCTTGGCTGGAAAGTTAGCGTAGCCAAGGTTGATATTGCCGGCCTTTCTTTTACGCTGTCAAAAGGGCAGCAAAAGTTGAATCTTAAGAGCAGTTTACTGGGTAGCCACAATATCGGGCCACTTAGCCTTGCTGCTACACTGGCTCATCAATTAGGTCTAACTAATCAAGAAATTATCAACGGTGTCGGTAAAGCCAAACCATTTGAACATCGAATGCAGCCATACCAACTTAACGACGCTTGGATTATTGACGATACCTATAATGGTAATCTAGAGGGAATCCGCGCTGGCACAATTCTACTAAACCAATTGCCGGCCAAACGTAAGCTCTACATAACTCCGGGACTTGTCGACCAAGGCCAGTTAACATCTCAGATTCATGAAAAAATGGGCGAATTAATTGCCGCCTCAGGGGCACAGATAGTTGTTCTAATGAAGCATTCGGTAACCGATTTTATTAAGGAAGGGCTAACTAAGTCTGGTTTCCAAGGCGAGCTAATTATTGAACCGGACCCACTCAATTTTTATAATAATCTCAGTCACTTTGTGGCAGCCGGAGACCTGGTATTAATGCAAAACGACTGGCCAGATAACTATGTCTGATATTTCATCCAGCCGACTTTTGTAATCACAGGCAGTAATTGCTTATACTAACTACTATGGAAACAGTTGCAGTTATTTTCGGCGGCCGCTCTACTGAGCATGACGTGTCGGTTATTACGGCTTTAGGTAGTATCGTTAAGCCACTGGAGCTGAGCCAAAAGTATCGTGTTGAAACTGTCTACATAGCTAAAGACGGTGCCTGGTATTGGGATGAAAAGCTCAAAAATATAAGCCTGTTTACTTCCGGTAACATTCAAAACTTTACTAGCAAGAAACATCCAATAAGTCTACAGTTCGACAATGGCTTGACGATTGTTAAAACAAATCAATTGACAGGACATCAAACAAAACAAAAAATTGATGTCGTCTTTCCAGCGATGCACGGAACTTATGGTGAAGATGGCTCGCTAATGGGTTTATTGGACATGGCTGGTGTGCCTTATGTCGGTTGCGGTGTCAGCGCCAGTGCTGTCGCAATGGACAAGGTACTGGCTAAACAGATAGCGTCGGCCAATCTGGTGCCAGTTTCAAAATTCGTGGCGTTTAGCAAAACTGAACTTGACTCCGGTTTAGCTGAAGCCATCACAAAAATCAAAAAAGATTTGCGGTATCCTTTATTTATCAAACCGGCTCATCTAGGTTCTAGTATCGGTATATCACATGTTGATGGCGACCAATCTTTAAAGAACGGGCTAGAAGTAGCAGCTCATTATGATGATAAAATCATTATTGAAGAGGCTGTCCAAAACTTAATTGAAGTCACGTTGCCAATTATAGGCAATGACGAGCTGACGCCAGCGCTTTTGGAGCGTCCCCTAACAAAAACCGAAGCTTTTTTCGACTTTGAGACTAAATATCTGACGGGCGGTAAAAAGGGAAAAGGCAGTAAAGGAGCACAAGGCTATAGTCAACTCCCGGCCGATCTATCAAAAGAGCTTTATGCTAAGGCCGAAAAAACTGGTCTAAGAGCTTACCGAGCTTTAGGCTGTAGCGGCACTGCTCGGATTGATATGCTAATCGATAGCAAAACAGACGAAGTTTACTTTAACGAGATAAATCCTCTGCCAGGTAGCCTCTATTCCCATAACTGGAATAAAGCCGGGATTAGTAACATTGAACTTGTAAGGCGGCTTATCAAACTAGCCAAAGAACGCCATGAGCAGCGCCATTTATTGGAAACGATCTTTAATACAAATTATTTACAGCAATTTTAAGTAACATTATTGTTAATAATAACGCTCAGTACCAGATGATTTGACGTCAGATTATGCTACAATGCAAGCAGTCAATGAGTCTAGTTTGTTACTGATTTCAGAACGAACTATAGCTTGCGGTGGGAGCATGTTTCTATTTGCTAGCCGAAACGACTGGTCAACTATTTTGTAATATGACAAGGACGCTTAAACGGTGCAACGTTATAACCCAAAAGTAATTGAACCAAAGTGGCAGGCGAAGTGGGCTGAAAATAAAATCTACGAAGCGCCCGATAGTTTGCCTAAACCTAAGCTTTACATTTTGGAATATTTTCCTTATCCCAGCGGAGCTGCCATGCATGTTGGTCATGTCCGGAACTATACAATTGGCGATGTTCTAGCCCGATTTGCTCGCATGCAGGGCTATAACGTACTGCACCCAATGGGTTGGGATTCCTTCGGTCTACCAGCCGAGAATTATGCTCTCAAGACCGGCATTAGCCCTAAAGAGGCAATCCAGCAAAATACGGATCGTTTCAAAAAACAATTGATGCAAATGGGATTTGGCTATGATTGGTCCCGCGAATTTGCCAGTTCTGACCCTGATTACTACAAGTGGACGCAATGGTTCTTTTTATTGCTTTATAAGCGCGGTTTGGCTTACCGAAAAGAAAGTTTGCAGTGGTGGTGCCCTTTTGATAAAACGGTTTTGGCCAACGAACAAGTCGAAAATGGTAAATGTTGGCGTTGCGGCAGCGAGGTCGAAAAGAAATCGCTGAAACAATGGTTTTTCAAAATTACTGAATATGCCGATCGATTAGAAAAAGACCTAGATGAGGTTGATTGGCCTGAGTCGGTTAAAACAATGCAACGCAATTGGATTGGCCGAAGTAATGGTGTCGAAATTGACTTTGAAGTTGAAAATAGCAGCCAAAAAATTAAGGTCTTCACGACTCGCCCAGACACAATCTATGGCACAACGTTTTTAGTACTAGCGCCCGAATACCCTGACGTTCATAGTCTGACTCACCCTGAACACCGCAGTCAGGTAGGTGATTATATAAAAGAAGTCCAAAGTAAGAGCGATATTGAGCGGCAAGAAACTAATCGAACAAAAACCGGCGTCTTTACGGGTAGCTATGCGCTTAGTCCGATTAACGGCGATAAGATTCCGATCTGGATTGCTGATTATGTTTTGTATGGTTATGGTACTGGTGCAATCATGGCTGTCCCAGCCCATGACGAGCGCGACTATGAATTCGCCCATGAATTTCATTTGCCAATTAAGCCAGTTATAATGCCGCTTGCATCAGATTCTGATATTGATACTAAAAAAGCTGAGGCAGTTTATATGGGTGAAGGTATTTTGATCAATTCTGATCTTTATAACAAGTTGCCCAGCGTTGAAGCCCGCCAAAAAATTTTAAGTGATTTAGTTGCCAAAAACTTTGCACGAAAGCAGGTGCACTACAAACTCCGAGATTGGCTGATATCTCGCCAACGTTATTGGGGGGCACCCATTCCAATCATTTATTGCGAGAAGTGTGGTATTCAGGCGGTACCAGAAGATAAGTTACCCGTTTTACTACCGGATCTTAAAAGCTTTGAGCCATGCGACGACGGCCATAGTCCTTTGGTAAAAGTTAAGGAATTTGTGAACACGACATGCCCGAAGTGCAATGGTCAAGCACAGCGTGAAACCGATACAATGGACGGTTTTGCTTGCTCTAGTTGGTATTTTTTGCGCTTTGCCGACCCACACAACCAAACCAAAGCCTTTGATGAAGGAAAGATTAAATACTGGTTGCCGGTTGACGATTATATCGGCGGCGCTGAACACGCCGTTATGCATTTGTTATATGCCCGAATGTGGACAAAGGTTATGAAAGACGCCGGTCTGATTAATTTCAATGAACCATTTAAGACTTTGCGTACCCAAGGAATGATCCTTGCACCAGACGGACAAAAAATGAGCAAAAGTAAAAACAATACCATTGAGCCAGACGGGATTATCGACCAGGGCTATGGAGCAGATGCCATTAGAATCATGGAGCTTTTTATTGGTCCGTATAATCAGTCGGCTAGCTGGAGTGTGGAAGGTATGGGCGGTTCCTACCGCTTTTTGCAGCGGATCTGGACGCTAACCCAAGATATTGTGGCCTCTAACGGCAAAGACCATGGTGACGCTACCGAACTAAAGCGCATCACCTATCGTACCGTTAAAAAAGTGACCCAAGATTTAGAAACTTTAAGCTTTAACACTGCCATCGCTTCAATGATGGAGGCTGTTAATAGTTTTTATTTACAAAGAAATAGGACTTTACTTTCAGACATGCCTGAAACATGGCATTGGGCAATAAAAACCCTCCTTCAATTGCTATCCCCTTTCGCGCCACATATTGCCGAAGAATTATGGAGTCAACTTGGTCAAGAAAGCTCGATACATGTTTCAGCTTGGCCAACTTACGAAGAGCAAGCTTTACAGGAAGATACCATTACTATCGTGGCTCAAGTTAACGGTAAAGTTAGAACCCAATTAACTGTGGTGCGGGAAGCGGGTAAAAAAGATATTATAGCCAGGATGGTCGTTAATGAGCGTCTTAAACCTTATCTTGAAGGCAAAAAAATAAAGAAAACTATATATGTTCCTGGCAGATTAGTCAATTTCGTTGTATAGACGATAATTGTTTGAGTTTTTATCCATTTTTCGCTATAGTATTTCATTAGTAACTAAGCTAACGTCTCGCTGAAGGAGTGCTGTCTTAATGGGTAAGCCGAAAAAACGTACCAGTCCACGTAAGACGGGCACACGGCGTAGCCACCTTGTACTGAAGCTGGCTCGTAGGGTAAATGCCAAATCACCAGTGAAGGTTTTTACAACTATAAGAGAGTCGGCAAAAAAAGCCTGACTATCAAATCAAAAAAAGTTATAATTTACTTAAATCTGACACCAGAAAACGGAACAACTTAACAACTTTATGGCATCCAATCGTCATCTTGGCCGCATCATTGTTCTACAAACACTGTATGAGCAAGATTTTCGCCGCGACGCGGGGGACAAAACATTTTCAACAGACGAGATTTTGTCGCGGAATATTAAGCGCTACCAGACGATGGTAGACGATACGGACTTTATCAGGCGTTTAGTCAAAGGAGTCAGCAACTCGGAGAATGAACTCGATTTGCTTCTTCAGCCAATAGCGCCCGAATGGCCAATCGACCAAATTGCCCGTATGGACCGTGTAGTCCTACACATCGGGCTATACGAACTGAAAAATGACGCTGATGTCCCTCCCAAAGTAGTCATTAATGAAGCTGTTGAGTTAGCCAAAGCCTTTGGTGGAGATAACTCTTCAAGATTTGTTAACGGCGTACTAGGAACTTTTTATCGCCAACAACAAAACGGTCAGCCAAAAAAACGACGCTCACCTGCCAAACAAAAAACAACTAAAGTAAAAAAGATTAAGAAAAAGGTAAGTAAAGAATCAAGTAAGTGAAACGCCCTCAGCTTAAAGGATTTCGTAATTTAGTTAACCGGCGCCACCCGGCAATTGATGAAGTTGTCCGAGAAACGACGTCTGGCGGTGTAATCTTCCGACGTAACCCTAATAATAAGCAACTTGAAATTCTATTGATGCAAGATTCTAAAAACAGATGGACTATTCCAAAAGGTCACGTTGAGCCAGATGAAGATCCTAAGGTAACAGCTCAAAGAGAAATTATTGAAGAAACCGGCCTTCAAGACATGAAGGTTTACGATTGGCTAGGTAAGGTTAATTTTCGTTACCGCCGGACCCACACATTAGTACTCATGACCATGCATATCTATCTAGTTCACGGCTTAGGTAGTACCGACAAGCTAAACCCAGAAGATTGGCTAAACGAAGTTAAATGGCTGCCGGTAAATGAGGCAATTGATAAGATTTCCTACGAAGATATTGGTAAATTAATACTCATAGGTATGAAAAAGATACGTGATGCAGGACTTTTCTAAGGCATACTGGGACTTTGCTCGCGAGAAACTCAAAGTTGAGTTTAGTAACATTGATATTTTGATTACGGCTTTCACGCATCGTTCGTATCTTAATGAACACCGGAGAACTACGCCTGAACATAATGAACGTTTAGAGTTTCTTGGCGACGCCGTCCTTGAGTTGGTTGTCACGGACTACTTATACGCTAATTTTAGCGAGCCGGAAGGTATACTCACCAACTGGCGGAGTAGTTTAGTACGTACTGAGAGCATTAGCGCCGCAGCTAATCGGTACGGCTTTGAGCCGTTACTTCGCTTATCTCGTGGCGAACGTCGTGGAGCCGAGAGAGCCCGAATGCAAATACTGGCTAACAGTTACGAGGCTGTAGTTGGTGCTTTGTACCTTGATCAGGGCTATGAGGTAGCCAAGGGTTTTGTTTATGAAAGTTTACTCGTAACCTTCCATGAAATTCTTGCTTCCGGCACATGGTTAGACCCCAAATCAAAACTCCAGGAGTTATCACAGAGCTTGGAGGGCCAAATGCCATCTTATAGAGTTATCTCTGAAGAGGGGCCTGATCATGATAAGGTTTTTACGATTGGCGTATTTATTAATGGTGAGTTGTGTGGAAAAGGAACCGGTCCGAGTAAACAAGCTGGCCAACAACAAGCAGCTGAGATAGCGTTGTCTCACTACAAATCAGGTAAAAGATTAATTGACAACAGAGGAACATCTCTGTAAAATAGCAAAGACCAGCCAACTACTAAGGCTTAAGGCGAAAGAGAGAGTTTTTTTAAATAACATGCTAGCTATTCGTATGCAAAGAACTGGCAGAACTGGGCACGCCATGTTCAGGGTAATCGTGCAGGATTCACGTCGAACACCAACAAGTGGCAATGTCGTGGCCTTTCTTGGAAGTTACAATCCTCATACCAAAGCGATATCTTTAGATAAAGAGAAAGCTATCTCATACCTTAAGCACGGTGCTCAACCATCCGAACGCATAGCTCTCTTACTGCGAGGCGAGGGCGTCAAACTGCCGAAATGGGTTGTCATAAACCAAGATAAAAAAGGCAAAGTTCGTAACGAGTCTAAGCTTAATAAAGATCAACCAAAGGTGGCGCCGGTTACTGAAACTCCAGCAGGCGAAAGCGAAACAGCTGAAGCACCTATTCAAGAAGTAGAAGAATCGCCTATTGTTGAATCTATTGAAATATCTCCCAAGACGGCGGCAGAATCAGAGGTAGTCGAAATTCCTGAAGCAAATTCAGAAGCCCCACCTTCAGAGCCATCTGAGCCAGCCGCCAAAACAAAAACGGAACCCGCAATTGACAATTTACCTGACGAAACTTCGGAAGCCGAAACAGTCTAGGTACTAAAACAAGGAGATTACAGGATTTGTGATAACCGTTTGTTATAATAGTAGCTATACCGAATAAGGTGAGGAGGAATGACCGATGAGTAGCATTGACCAACAATTTGTAGAATTTGTTATTAAATCCCTAGTTAGCAAGCCAGATGCCGTTAAAGTTGACCGTCGTATTGACGAAAAGGGTGTATTGCTTGAGTTAACAGTTGACCCGGAGGACCTAGGTCGTGTCATTGGTAAACGCGGCGCAACAGCCCAGTCGCTCCGGACTCTTCTTCGTGCTCTTGGTACAAAAAATGACGCTCGTTATAATTTGAAGATTATAGATAACGGGTTACCTTATTCGCGAGAGCCGCGTGATACTGATCGACCGACTACCGATATTAAGGATAACCAGCCTGATGAAGTGCCTGAAACGACTGAAGAAGCACCAACTGATGATAACCATGAAGAAGTTCCCACCGACGGCGGGGGTATTGATCCGGACGATGACAATAATACGGAAAACGACACAGAGGACAATTCTGATGAAGGTTCTGACCGCTTGGCCCAGACACGCCGTGAACTGGAAGAGCTTGACGACCTTGATGTTTAAAATGACAGACTAATTCCTACTTGCAGCCGATCAGTATATTGCTTATAGTGGAATCTGGTCGTTAACTCGGCTATTTTTTACATTTTTTAAAACATTCAGCTCGCTGCGAGCCAAACCACTCCTTTAGATAGGGTGATTTGGGAGCTTTATATGTGAATGCGAGAATAACTTCTTGCGGTGGAATAAACCTAGCCATTTTAAGCTAGGTTTTTCTTTTTGGAGCGGTCTTAGGTTAAGGGTGTGCTAAACTTAATGGCGATGAAAATCCAGATTATTAGTTTATTTCCTGAAGTCTTTAAGCCATATCTGGGCAGCAGTATGCTGTGGAAGGCTCAACAGCAGGGTATTGTCGATTATCACCTAATTGATTTGAGAGGATTTGGACTTGGCCAACGTCGCCAGGTTGATGATGCTCCCTACGGCGGCGGCGATGGCATGTTATTGAAGCCGGAACCGTTAGTATTAGCTATCGAAACAGCTAAAGCTAACTCGCCTGAGGCTAAGGTTATTTTACCAACGCCCCGGGGGAGGCTATATAAGCAATCCGATGCCAAGCGCCTGGCATTAGAGGCTTGGGATTTGATTTTCGTTTGCCCGCACTATGAAGGTTACGATGAACGTATCACCAAATGGGTTGATGAGCAGTTTTGTATTGGCCGATATATCTTGACTGGCGGGGAATTACCGGCCCTTACTATTATTGACAGCGTTGTCCGTTTACTACCGGGAGTACTGGGCGGTGAAGCCAGTATTGACATTGAATCGTTCCAAGACGACGACCAAAAAATTGAATTCCCTCAATATACTCGGCCGGAGGATTTCCGTGGGTTGAAAGTTCCTGAAGTATTGCTCAAAGGTCACCATGCTGAAATTGACAAATGGCGCCAAGCAAAACAGCGACCAACTATCTGAGCTATTTAGTGCCTGATTTTATGAGCAATTGAACTGGCTCTTACTACCGGTTGGTGAATTGGAGGATTATCCGAGTAGAACTTAGCTATAGCGTGATCGATCTCGGTGTTATCAATGTGGACTCGGTCGTGTGAATCACGTTTAATGAAGCTTTTACCGCCTAAGAAAGCAGCTAGCTGTAAAACTTCTTTATCATTAAACGTAAAATTACCAGTCGGATCACTCTGCTTGCTGGCGTTAGTGTAATCGGTGTATTGATTTGGGTCATACATTAGGTCATAAATATCGTCGCTTAAACGCCAAAATCTAATAACTGATGACTGATTAACCGGTAGGACCTGCAACTGCCGGGCAAGCATAAACCTGATCTGGGCAGCTGTTTCGGACCTTGAGTAGGGCATCCAAGGCTCGGCTTGCATCTCGGTAATTTCTAGGGGTACCCCTAAATGATGCAGTTTTTGCCAGGGATGATTGTCACCCGATAGCTCCTCGGCTACTTCAATCATCGTGGTCGTATCCATTCGTACAGTGTAAGTTTGATCATGGTAGTTGACTTGGATTGGTAAGTCAGGTATGACCGGAGTCAAGGCATAGCTATCAAGCCCTAAAACAATATTACCTTGGCCATTTTTTGAATGGACAACATTGAGTAGAGCCTGACGTAAATGAAGCATCTCGTTAATAACCGAGTGATCTGAGAACTCATTGAACAATGTTATACCTTCGTCTATTGCTGCAAGTTGGCCATGAAAATCAATCGGTCCAGCCAAATTAGCAGCGCCGGACCAGTTGAGCAAGAAACTGGCGTTCGGCTTATGGTCCAAAACAACCCTGGCTTGGTCCTGTTCTAGAGCCGTTCCGGTGATCCATTGATCTGGGCCGCCTGGATTACGCGGTTCATTATCGAGCTGGAAATAATTAATCGAACGATAATTTTTAGCTATATGATTCATTAGAGTATTTAACCAACGGAGCGATTTTTTAGTCAGTTCAGGATCCGTTTTAGGTTTAATCTCGCTGCCAACGGGCGGTAGGCTCTCTGTTGGTACCAGCGAAGTATTGGCAAATTTGTCTAGATTCTGGGGAGTCGGCACAAAAGATTCGGGCGAGCCAGGACTTTTAAGAGCGCCGACGCTTAGTAGAACCTTAACACCGTCACCGGCTGAATCTTTGTATGAGTTTAAAAAATCCAAGTATGGTTTATAAAACGCTAAGCTGAATTGGCCGTCCGGTAAAATGGTATTATCCCACCTGATGCCAAGCCTGATTTGACGTATGCCTAATTTTTCAACCTCGAATTTTAGTATACTTAAGGACATTTTTTGATAATCTTTACCAGCTTCAGTTTGGATATAGGTTAAAGGGTCAACGCCGGTAGGCAATTTCCATTCAGGAATAAATGTATCCCCCGGCTTGATGTTTTTAAGCGCTGGGGCATTTTCGATTAAAAATTGGCTTTGACCCCTATTAACTATGGCTTCAGCAGCGGCTTCTTGTTCAAGCTGTGGCCCAGCAAAAACGTTAATGACTTGTCCTTGCACTAATTGGTAAATATCAGAACCGATTGAGGGTTGATTGAACTTAGGTGGTATATACTGGCCGGCGGCCGATCCAATCATTAAGCCAACGCATGTTCGACCGAGCCATTGCCGCCAGTTATGCCTTTTGGTTTGCTCCGCAATCCCTTCTTGTAGGTTAAAGTTCGCTACCTGTTGAGGTTCGACTGAATAATCGTCGTTAGCAAAATTAGGGTTCTGTTTTAGATGTTCGTTCGGGTATGGCTCAATCTTTTCTATGGGGTTAGACATATTTTAAATTTGTCATCAAGTCTATTAAACCAATTATGCCATGCTCTTGGAAACTAAAACAATTAACATGGCCAGAAGCGTATAATTATTAGACGTAATGTAGGGGGTAAACAATCATGGTATTTAAGTATATAAAACCGGTTTGGGCTCACTGCGATTTGCCTTGTGGGGTTTATGACCCGGCTCAGGCTAAAATTGAAGCCCAGAGCATCAAGGCAATTATTGATAAATATCCCGCACTAGATGAGCATAACAAAATCCGGGCAATTATTATTAAAGAAGAACGAGCTGAGTTAGTTAAGCATCACTTAATGGTGCTTTGGGCCGATTACTTTAAGCCGGAGCATTTAGAAAAATATCCTGATCTGCACGATAAGTTTTGGCAAGCAATCAAACAGGCAAGCGATTGCAAACATGATTTGGACCCTACAGCTGCCCAAAAATTACTTGATCAAATTGACGAAATTGCTAAAATCTTCTGGGAAACTAAAAAATAATCTAAATCCATCTTTTTAATAACCTAGCCGTCTGCAAACTATTTGATATGAAAATGCCTTTCTTAATTCGACGCATTAAAGGAAGTAGCATGCTACCGAGCCTACAGCCGGGCCAGATTGTGATTGGTTGGCGATTTGGTCAGCCTGAAGTTGGCGACATCATAATTTTAAGACACGATGGACTAGAGAAAATAAAACGCATCGACAAGATTGAAGGCAATAAACTTTTTGTTTTAGGAGACAATAAAAATGAGAGCACCGATAGCCGCCAGTTTGGCAATATCGACTATAGGCAAGTAGTAGCTAGAATTATTTGGCCGCGCAGCTAGGATTACCAAGCGAAAAATTTAAATTTAGGCTTCAATATGTTCGAAACGATAGGCGCCGAAAGCGATTAATATAACAGCTGTTAAGCTCAGGACAATGAAGTCTTTAGCTAGGCCAAAATGTGTTTCGCCAATCAAAGCATCCCGGATTGCGTCAACGGCGTAAGACATGGGATTTATGTCAGCTATAATGCGCAGCCAAGTTGGCACGTTGGCTAAAGGGTATAAGGCACCGCTTAAAAAGTATAACGGAAAGACTAAAAACTGATTGATTGCTTGAAAACTTTGCATGTCCTCTACGAACGAACCAATACCCGAGCTGAAACTGGCAATGCCTATACCGAGCATGCAAAGTATCAAGAAGGCCAGAATTAGAAGATCCCAGTGTTCAGGCCTGAAGCCAAGCGCCAAGGAGATAACAAAAACCAACGAGCCCTGCATCACAGCCGTGGTGGCTCCGCCAAGGGCGCCACCAAGCATGATTTTTATACGTGAAACTGGAGCCACCAGAGTTTCTCTTAAAAATCCAAATTGTCTGTCAAACATAATCATAGCGCCATAAAACATTGCCGAGAAAAGTACAGTTTGGGCCATGATGCCAGGCACTAAAAACTCTATATAGTTACCTTGACCAGCTTGTTTATAAACCGAACCAAGACCATATCCAAGAGCCAACAAAAATAACAGAGGCTGTCCAACTGCTCCGACTATGCGCGAACGGGCTCGAAAAAAACGTTTGATTTGGCGAAGCCATAAGATATAAATAACTTTCATCGCATATTCCTTGCTCGGTGTCTAGCTTTCCATTCACCGCCGCTGCCGACTTCTTCGTCACGGACAGTGTGTCCAGTCAGTGCTAAATAAGCCTCCTCTAGGTTCTTGGTATTCGTCTTCTCTTCTAATTCTTGACTGGTACCTAGAGCGATAAGTTTGCCGTAATCAATAACAGCAATGCGTTCAGCCTCCGCTTCAGCTTCTTCTATATAGTGGGTTGTGAAAAAAACAGTCATGCCCTCCTGGCGGTTCATTGTCTTAACGTAGTTCCATAGAAGGTTTCGGGTTTGGACATCGAGACCGAGTGTTGGTTCGTCGAGAAATAAAACGTGGGGATGATGCAATAATCCCCGGGCAATTTCTAGTCGGCGCTTCATACCGCCAGAAAAGTACTTGGCTGGTCGGTCTCGGTGATCCCATAAGTCGACTAAATTAAGGAGGTTTTCAATTCTAGGCAGGAAATCAGCCTTTGGTAAGCCGTAAAACACAGCATGTAGCTCCATGTTTTCATAGGCACTCAATTCAGTATCAACGCTCGGATCTTGGAACACGATGCCAAAACTTTTACGAACTGCAGCTTGGTTCTTGGCGACATCATGACCGTTTAACATCATGCTGCCACTGGTTGGCTGCAGTAGTGTTGTTAGCATTTTGATAGTAGTGCTTTTTCCGGCGCCGTTTGGGCCGAGTAATGCGAATAGCTCGCCCTGTTTAACTTGAAAAGATATATCATTAACCGCAATGACTTTATTAAATTTTCTAGTAACGTTTTGAACGTCAATAATGTTAATGGCTTTTGACATGATCTTCCAACTCGCTGGTATTGAGGTTTTTTCTTAAAAAAAGTTTATTCGTTAGATGCCCTAAGCGGCGTCTCTCGCAGTCTCAGGGTAATAATGAAAAGGATAGCGGCCACTGGTATAGCTAATAAGAAGACAGTTTGAAAAGCCTGCGAGAAAGCGGTTAGTACAGTATGTAGGACCTGGGGAGGGACTCCATGAAGTGATGTAGTTCCAGACTGTAGGTTGGCAGCAGAGATAGCCACACTGCCTTGGTGAGCTGGCAGAGCGGCATGTAAATTATGGTTGAGCCGATTAATTATCACCGCGCCGAAGCCGGCTGCGCCGAGCGCGCTACCGATGGATCGAGAAAATGTTACTGAAGACGTGGCTGTGCCAAGATCTTTACGATCAACGGCGTTTTGAACAGCTAGTACGGTAATTTGTATGAAAGGACCGATACCTAGGCCCAAGACAATCATCCAGAGCGATAGTGTTAGTTGGCTGGTTGTTAGAGTAATGTGGCTGAAAAGCCACAGGCCAGCAATCATTAATAGACCACCTAAAATTGGATAAATTCGATAACGGCCGGAACGAGTAATTAAGCGCCCAGATGTTATAAGGGCAAAAAGTAAGCCACATACAAGAGGTAACATAAGTAAGCCGGACTTAATGGCTGAATAGCCTCGGACAATTTGTTGATATTCAGGAATGAAAATAATGGCGCCGAACATGACGAAACCAGCCAGAAAACTCAATATAACCGATACGCTGAATATGTCGTTTTTAAAAAGGCGTAAAGGTAAAATTGGTTCAGCTGCTCGTCTTTCGCGGAAGAAAAAGACGATGGCGAATACTAAAAAAGCTATACCAAGACCGATTATTTGAGCTGAAGCCCAGGGATAGGTAATACCGCCCCAGACGGTAGCAAGTAGTAAGCAGGTTACAGCAATACCGAGTAAGCCAGCGCCCGCATAATCAACCCGATGCTCTGTTCGGTGCGGTTGTAAGTGCAATCTAGTAGCTATAGCTGCAATAGCCAGAGCACCGATTGGCAGGTTAATATAGAAAATCCAGCGCCAGCTTATACTATCAGTAAAGAAACCGCCCAATAAGGGGCCGGCGATGCTAGCAACTCCCCAAACAGCGCCAAAATAGGCCTGATAACGCCCACGTTGCCGAGGTGGTATGACGTCGCCGATGACTGCAAGTGAGAGTGTAAATAAACCGCCAGCGCCGAAGCCCTGCAGAGCCCGGAATAAAATAAGTTGATCCATCGATTGAGCTAGGCCACATAAAGCCGAGCCGATCAAAAAGACGATAATCGCAAATTGAAAGATTTTTTTGCGCCCGAACATATCACTAATCTTGCCGTAAAGCGGCATTGAGACAGCGCTAGTCAGTAAATAAGCGGTTACAACCCAGGAGAGTTGGCTTAATCCATGTAAGTCAACAGCTATATGAGGCAAAGCAGTTGCGACAATTGTTTGATCAAGCGCCGCCAAAAACATGGCCAGCATCAGCGCAATAACGATAACCATAATCTCGCTATGCGAACGATCAGGCTCGTGTCTCGCTTCGTTTGAATCCGGTTTCATAAGTTTATCTTATCTAATGATAAATCAGATGAACTTTAAAGACAAAATTTATAGCGTGTGATCTGTATCACAGCTTATGCTTATAAAATTGCCCTTTACACAAATATAATGTGGGGTTATATTTTGTAACAGTCTAACGTGTGGTGGAGTCGCACTTAGAAGTGCTTATTTATTAATAAGGGGAGGTAAAGGTATGGCAACTAGCAAAGATGCCCTAAACACCAAAACACCCAATAGCAAATACACGAACAAAAAGCCAATACTAGGTAGTTCTTTATTTACTTTTGTAACGGCATTCATGGGTGTGGTGATTGGTGTCGGTGCGTCATTAGCAGTCGTTATGCCGATGGTCCACTCCGAATTCGCCGATCAATCTCGTGCGCTCAGCCAAAAGATTGTGGCTATGGCACCAGCAGCTGATACGCTTTCATGTGTACAGCCAAGTACTACGGCCAGCACTGGTCAAGTATTAGGTGCTTCTACGATAGCAGCAACCTACACTGCTCCAAAGAATCACCCAAGTGCTTCAAGTACAGTGTTTGTTTCCAAGTTGGTTAGTGGCGTATTTGCCAATACAACTGGGACAATTAGTAACACCGGTCCAAATTCCAAAAACGTTATTGCAACAACCAACATCAATAAAACAACAGTAACAAACGACAATAATATTGTGGTTTCCAATTCAAACCACCAGTCTGCCAATTCTGGTAATGCCTCAGTTCAAAACAATACAACCGCTGGCGCAGCCAATAGTGGCAATACTTCAAACGACAACGACACATCAACGACAGTTGATATTAACAATTAGGGATCTGCAGGCCAAGCGACCAACTTTAATTAAGTTGCGTCGCTAATGCAGGTTTGGTTCCAAGTTTGTAGTTTACGTAAAGTTTTTTACAGACAAGCACAAATATGACGATACAGTCTAAGTGGATATTAAATGGCTAAAATGATTAGTCATCGGAATAAGGTAAGGGGAGGAAGTCTGTGCAAAAGATGTCTTTTGTGTCGCGATTTTGGCGAAGAATCACAAGCCGTGTTAAGGCAGTGGGTACTGTGAGAAACGTGTCAAAGCTGCGATGGTTAGAAATTATTGCGCCCGCTATAGTTCTGGTCTTTGGCTTAGTCTATTTTGGGGTCAACATGCACCCAACAATAGCACTACATCCATCCAGGCCGAAAATGACCTCCGCACTTAGCAACAGTCCGGCTGTTACGCCAACTATGACTACTCAGTCTGATGGTAATAGCGCTTCCCTTAATGTTTCAGACAGTCAGAGTACCTCTGGCAGCCAAACGAATGTTTCAACCAATGTCAGTAGTTCAGGAAGCACTTCTGGTAGTACTACAACCACCCAGCTTGATGTGTCATCTAGTAGTAGCGATGGCTCAACGCCTCAAGTGACTGTCAACGGTCAAAAGATACACTGTGACGTTATGACCATTCATGGTAGTCCTTGCTACGCTTCCTATTCGTCTACCACAAACAGCGCAAATAGTTCTTCAAACATAGATGTTCAAATAAACGAGGACTCGGACAACTCAACAAGTAATTAAGGAACTGTTGGTCACCCGACTTTAGGGGAAAAGCTTATTTTCTCTCAAAGTCGGGTGAGCAACCCGAGCAATATCAACCTAAAAAATTAGTAGCGTAAAGAAAGGGGTAACTATGGTTAAGAATATAGTACGAGCTTCAGCTGCTGCCGTAACATCACTCGGCTTAGTAGCAGGTTTCTCAGGTATTGCTGGGGCTAGCTCTGGATCGATTAGTCATACCGGTCCGGATTCAACGAATGCTGTACATTCAAACAGTGCATCGTTCACGAACGTTAGAAACCACAATAACCTGTTCGTAGCAAGCAACAACGGCCAGTGGGGCGGAAGCGGAGACGCAACCATTCAACACAACACTGGCGGCGGCAGTGCCACAAGTGGTGCAGTTAGTAACAGTAATTCGGCAGGCGCTTCAATTACTCTCGCTAACAGCGATTCCTCGAGCAGCAACGTAGCTTCATCGAGTAACAGTGGAACGATTAGCTATACTGGACCGAAGTCGGGCAACTACGTAACCAGCAATAACTTGAGCGTCACAAACGTCAGCAACGACAACAATGTAGCTCTTGTTAGCTCCAACCACCAGGCTGGAGAATCTGGTAACGCGACCGTTAAAGATAACACTAGCGGCGGCAGTGCCACCAGCGGTTCAGTCTCTAACTCGAACAGTAGTTCAGACACTATTTCTATCAGTAACTAGAGATTTTAGTAACAAGAATTAAAAATTAGGTTGAAATTTAGGCGAAAGAGTCCCCGCTACTGGACTCTTTTGCACCAAGCATAGCAAAGCCAGCAAAAGTAAAGGGCGGTTTCGCAGGAAGGTAGATTAATCTAAAGATGACATACAGAATAAATAAACCGATGGCTTCGGCTAAGACTAGACTGAAACGGCCCCTGTTAGGCCTTATGGCAGCGATGTTTATGTTGTTTGCCTCTGCCCCTTATGCATTTACAGTAGCAGCTGATACGTCAACACCCGCTGCAAATGCATCATGTACACCAGTCACTCCAGCTTCTACTGGTGTTACCCGGCC
>JBOHNR010000007.1:0-9497 GCA_050730755.1 Saccharimonadales bacterium (SeqCode)
TTTTTATAATGTTTCAATTATTGCCAGTATTTATCTTTTCAAGGGTAATATTGGTATTGTTGGCCTGGGTATCGGCGCTCTAGCTGGTGCTCTTCTTCAGTTATCGATTGTGTTACTTGGAATGCCCCGTTTGCGTTATCATTGGCATCCTAAAATTTTATGGAAAAGTGCTGACTTCCGTCTTATCCTGCGTCAATTGCCACCTCGCTCGATGGATCAGGGCATTGATCAATTGGAGTCAATTGTCGAAACTCACTTCGCCCGGGCTCTCGGAACAGGCTTTATCAGTTACTACAATAATGCTTATATTATGAGTACAGCGCCAATCTTTCTGATTGGCACAGCCATATCGACAGCTGCCTTTCCAAGATTGAATATGCGCCTCAGTCAGGGTCGCCCGGACTTATTTCGAAGCGATTTCCTACGAATTTTACGAGCTATGATCTGGATAGCTTTACCGGTTATTATTATCAGTTACTTTACCCGAGGTTATCTGGCTCGCCTGATATATTCTAGAAATTCTCCAGAAATTGCTCTTATCTTTGGTTTCCTGGCGGGATCTATCTTCTTTGGCATACTTTATACCATTATTTCTCGTTGGTTTTATGCCCAAAAAGACACCAAGACACCTTTGTTCGTCTCGATTTTCGCCATAGTCCTTGATGTTATCTTAGTTTCTATCTTAGCTCGGTCCAGTACATACGGTATTGCTGGGCTAGCTTTAACTCAATCGATTGTCTCAATGGCAGAGGTATTAATCCTTTTGGGTATAATGTTAATCCGCGATAGTCGTTTATTTGACCGGCAGTTCTGGGGAGGCTGTGCTCGAATATTGTCAGTCAGTGGCTTTAGCTTGATGACTGGCTATGTTATGATTTCGTTCCTGCCTCTTGGTGTCAACGATCGTGGTTTTATAACTCTAGGCGGTAAAGTATTTCTTATTGCCGCCGTTGTTATTTTGACCCATCTAGCTATTTCATATCTCTTTGGACTTGAAGAAGTCCAGCCGCTATTTAACCGCTTGAAAAAAGTTATAACTAAACCAGTTCAAATCGAGCTTTAGCAATAACCGGCATGAACCAGCCCAACATTCGGAACTTCTGTATCATTGCCCACATCGATCACGGGAAGTCGACATTAGCTGATCGTTTATTAGAGCTGACTGGAACAGTTGAAATGCGCCACATGAAAGCCCAGTTGCTCGATAAGATGGATCTGGAACGCGAAAAAGGCATCACTATTAAACTAGCCCCCGTTCAGATGGAATACCGTAACTATGAACTAAATCTGATTGATACGCCCGGACACGTCGATTTTAGTTATGAAGTCTCACGTAGTTTAGCAGCTTGTGAAGGAGCCCTTCTGGTAGTTGATGCTACCCAAGGTATCCAAGCCCAGACACTATCTAATGTTTATATGGCTCTGGCCGCTAGTCTGACTCTAATACCGATTATCAATAAAATTGATCTGCCGGCGGCTGATATCGAGAATGTTCGGGCTGAGCTAGTTAGCTTGCTCGGTTGCAACCAAGCCGATGTTTTGCTTATTTCGGCTAAAACCGGTCAAGGCGTTGATCAAGTTTTAGAACGGATTGTCAGTGACATCCCAGCACCGAAATCGCTAGCGCCAGAATCTGCCCGAGCCCTCATTTTTGACAGCTATTATGACGACTATCGGGGTGTCATTCTTTACGTCCGAGTTTTTGACGGCGCCATACATCAAAACGACCAACTGCAAATAATGGCCACTGGTGCGACTGGGCCCGCTTTGGAAGTTGGGGTACTGAAACCAGATATGACTCAGACTAAAGTCATAAATACCGGTGAGATAGGCTATATTGTGACCAACCTAAGGACGACTCGTGAAGCTAAGGTTGGCGATACGGTTACTCTATCCAAAAACCCGGCTGCTAAACCCTTACCCGGCTATCAAGACGTAAAGCCCTTTGTTTATGCTGGTTTTTTCCCGGAAAGTAATGAGCACTATCTGGAACTTAAGGAGGCTATTGAAAAGTTATCATTAAGCGACTCAGCTCTTCAGTTTAGCCTGGAAAATTCGCTGGTCCTCGGCTTTGGTGTCCGGATCGGATTTCTGGGTCTGCTCCATATGGATATTGTCCGCGAAAGATTAGAACGGGAGTACGGACTTGAATTGGTTGTCACTAACCCATCAACCGACTATCATGTGCTGCTAACAAACGGCGAAAGATTGGATATCAAATCAGCAGCCGACTTACCGGATCCAGCAAAGATACAGGCAATCGGCGAGCCGTGGATAAAGGGCGAAATAGTAACGCCTGAGGTTTATGTTGGCGCTGTTATCCAGTTAATTGTGGGTAAGCGCGGCCTTCACAAAAATGTCAGTTACGTTGAGACTCGAGCCATTATTACTTTTGAGGCGCCACTGGCTAATCTACTGACCGACTTTTATGATCAGCTAAAAAGTCTGACCAGCGGTTATGGATCGTTTAGTTACGAACTGGACGATTACCGTATTTCTGATCTAGTAAGAGTTGATTTTTACGTGGCCGGTGAAATGATCAGTGCTCTTAGTCTAATGGTTCACCGCACCGAAGCGCCAAAAGTCGGTCGGGAAGTAGTTGAAAAACTAAAAGAAGCTATACCCCGCCAAAACTTCCAGGTTAGTTTGCAGGCAGCAATCGGTGCCAAGTTTATTGCCAGGGAAGACATATCAGCCTACCGCAAGGATGTTACCGGTTACCTCTACGGTGGTGACGTGTCGCGTAAGAAGAAGTTACTGGCCAAACAGGCCAAAGGTAAAAAACGGATGAAAAGATTCGGCAAAATCGACATTCCGACCGAAGCCCTGGCCATTATGTTGAATCGTGATTAGTTATTCCCTAGAGAGTTGATCTCAGCCAGTTGCCTCTGGTACGCTACATACATGAATCAACTTGAGCATGCGGCTGAATTTCGTAGGGCACTTAATAACTATAAACTCTCTGACCCGACCCGAAAAATATTACAAGAAGTCAAACTAGCTCTTTTTGTTGCTCCCTCCGCCAGCGGCCGAAACACGATTATCCGGAAGCTTTTAAAAAGCGATCAATATTACTTTATTATTTCTGATACCACCCGCCAACCTCGCATCAATAACGGCGTACCAGAGGAAAATGGTCGCGAATACTGGTTTCGAAGCGAAGCAGAGATGTTGGAAGAAATTAAACAGAAGGAATTCTTAGAAGCAGCGGTGATTCATAACCAACAAGTTTCCGGAATTAGCGTTCGCGAACTAAAGAAAGCCGGACAGGATGGCCGGATTGCTATTACTGATGTTGAAGTCATCGGTGCCGCCAATATCCACCGGTTGAAGCCTGACGTCGTGATTATGTTCATGGTGCCGCCCAGTTTCGATATCTGGATTGAACGGATACACTCCCGTGGCCAAATGCCGCCCGATGAGGTACTACGTCGAATGGAAAGCGCCGAGAGGGAACTAGCCACAGCTTTAAAGAGTGATTATTACCGTTTGTTGCTAAATGATACCGTTGAAGGCACAGCCGCCGAAGTCAATAGATTTCTAACAACTGGTTATTATGACCCGTTTAAAGAGCGATTGGTGCGTGATACGGCTCAGAAACTTTATAAAGATGTTGAAGATTACCTCCAAGAGCACGCCCACAACCCGTTAGCCTAACTGGCACTCTTGACTAGCGAGTGCTAATTATTTATGCTAAAATTGTATTAGCACTCTAATATAGTATTTGCTAAACGAAAGGAATTACCTCATGGGAAAAATTATCGGTATCGATTTAGGTACTACGAACTCGGCCATGGCCGTTATGCAAGCCGGTAAGCCAGATATTATTGCCAATTCTGAAGGTGGCCGGACAACTCCTAGCGTGGTAGCGGTTAATAAAAATGGCGAACGTCTAGTTGGTCAGGTGGCTCGTCGCCAACAGGTCACAAATTCAAAGAACACGATCTATGAAGTTAAGCGTCTGATTGGGCGCAAATGGGACGATCCCGAAGTCCAGCGTGATCTGAAACTCTTAGGCTACGAAATAGTTAAAAGTGGCAGTAGCGTTAAAGTTAAGATGGCCGATAAAGAATATAGCCCTGAAGAAATTAGCGCCATGATACTTGGTAAACTCAAAACAGATGCTGAGAGCTTTTTAAGCGACAAAGTCACTGAAGCAGTTATTACCGTACCGGCTTATTTCGATGACAGTCAACGCCAGGCGACTAAGGATGCTGGTAAAATCTCCGGTCTTGAAGTGAGGCGGATTATCAACGAGCCAACTGCAGCTGCTCTAGCTTATGGTCTTGATAAAGAAAAAACTGAAGAGAAGATTGCCGTCTATGATCTTGGTGGTGGTACCTTCGATATCTCGATACTTGAGTTAGGTGACGGCGTTTTTGAGGTCAAAGCGACCAACGGCGATACTCACCTTGGTGGTGCTGATTTTGACCGTAAGCTTGTTAACTACTTCGTTGAAGAGTTCAAAAAAGAGAGCGGCGTTGATATTTCTGACGATAAATCGGCTATGCAAAGACTCCGTGATGAAGCCGAGAAAGCTAAGATTGAGCTTTCCGCGGCCCAGGAGGTTAACGTAAACTTGCCATTTCTAACGGCTGATGCCAGTGGGCCGAAACACTTTGAACACAAGTTGACAAGGGCTAAATTGGAAAGCTTAGTTGGTGATTTGATTGATCAAACTACCGGGCCATGCGAAAAGGCTCTCAAAGATGCCAAACTTAAAGCTAGCGATATCAACTCGGTCGTTCTAGTTGGCGGCATGACTCGAATGCCGTCTGTTCAAGCCAAAGTTCAACAAATCTTTGGTAAAGAACCGATGAAAGGTGTTAATCCTGACGAAGTTGTCGCTGTTGGCGCAGCCATCCAGGGTGGTGTGCTGCAAGGCGACGTCAAGGACGTTCTATTGCTTGACGTGACGCCGTTATCGCTGGGGATTGAAACGATGGGCGGAGTCATGACTAGGTTGATTGAGCGCAATACGACCATTCCGACCAGTAAAAGCGAAGTCTTTTCAACTGCCGCTGACAACCAACCGCAAGTCGAGATACATGTTTTACAAGGTGAACGAGAGATAGCCGAAGGCAACAAAAGTCTAGGCCGCTTTATCCTTGATGGCATTCCTTCAGCTCCCCGTGGCGTACCTCAAATTGAAGTAGCCTTTAATATTGATGCCAACGGTATTCTTAACGTAAGCGCTAAAGATAAAGGTACCTCTAAAGAGCAAAGTATCACTATTCAAGGATCAGGTAACTTAAATAAAGAAGAAGTTGAGAAAATGGCCAAAGAAGCCGAAGCTCACGCCGAGGAAGACAAACAGAAAAAAGAGACAGTTGAAGCTTCAAATCTACTTGATTCAGCGGTTTACCAGGCTGAAAAAATGAAATCAGACTACAAAGACAAACTTACTAAAGAAGATGCCAAAACCTTAGAGGAAGCAATTGAGTCAGCTAAAAAAGTCATTAGTGAAGAAAAATCTGATAAAGTTGCCCTAGAAGCCGCCGCTAAAGAGTTAAACGACAAAATCATGCCAATTGGCGCTAAAATGTACGAATCCAGTAAGGCTGAAACAGCAACTGACAACCCGCCAACTGAAAATAGCGACTCGAAGCCTACTGACGAACCGGTCGAGGGAGAAGTTGTTGACGACAAAGACGATAAAGAAAAGTAAAAGCGTCATTTAAAACTACTCGGCTTTAGACAGCCGAGGTTTAAGGTTTAAAGTAGAATTAAATAAATGGCTAAACGAGATTACTACGAAGTTTTAGGTGTGAGTAAAAGTGCTAGTCCGGATGAGATAAAAAAATCATACCGTCGTTTAGCGACTCAACACCACCCGGATCGTGGTGGTAGTGAAGATAAGTTTAAAGAGGTTAATGAAGCCTACGAAGTTCTCAAAGATACTGAAAAACGACGCCGTTATGATCAATTTGGTCATGCTGGCGTAGGCGGCGGCGCAGGCAATACCACCGGTTTTGGCGGTTTCGAATCTGGTCAAGAAATGCACTTTGATTTTGGTGACCTGGGTCTAGGTGATATTTTCAGCAGTTTCTTTGGTGGAAGCTCGTCTCAACAGCATCGTACCAGACGAGGTCGTGATGTTGAGGCCGAGGTGGAAATTACTTTTGAGCAAGCTATTTTTGGTACTGAAACCGAATTAGGGATTAATCTGGAAGATGCCTGTGAACATTGTAAAGGTACAACAGTTGAGCCCGGCTTTGATCTGAAAACTTGCGAACAATGTCATGGCAGCGGTCAAGTTGTCAATCTAACCCGAACGATCTTTGGTAATATCCAGCAGGCCACTATCTGTCCAAAATGTCATGGCGCCGGTAAAATCCCTGAGAAAGTCTGTAGTGTTTGTCGTGGCCGAGGTACCCAACCTAAAAAACAACGAATAACTCTAAAAATACCGGCCGGTATTGACGATGGAGCAACTATTCGTTTGCGAGAACATGGCGAGGCAATTGCTAATGGGCCAAAGGGTGACTTATACGTTAACATCCACGTTAAACCACATAAAAAATTTACGCGCGAAGGGGACCTTATATTAAGCGAAGAGCACCTTGATATGGTCGAGGCAACTCTTGGCGCCACTATTAGCATAGCTACAGTCGACGGTAACGTTAAAATGAAAATTCCAGCCGGTACACAATCGGGTAGCGACTTTAAATTGTCCGATCACGGTGTTCCGGATTTACGAAATAAAACGCGGGGAGCTCAGATTGTCACAATTTTAGTCGATACTCCAACTAAACTGACGAAACAACAAAAAGAATTGTTAGAACAATTTATGGAGCCAGAGGCTAAAAAACGTCATCTGTTTTCCAGCTAGTTCACCTTGGGCGCTTGCAAAATGGCCTACTCAATTAGATAATGACCACTAAACGATGAAAACTCACCCAAACCAAGCTGGACTCATCCCCATTTTAATAACTATTCTCCTAGTGGTGGTAATTGTCATTATCCTGGCTTACTCAAGAGTTCATTCAGTTCAACCTTAGTTGCAAAAAACTGATAAAAATGTTACTATACCATCTTAGTAGCTAATATATTTGGACAGTTAAGGATCATAACTCAATGGCTGTTAAATCGAGATTAATTAACACTCTTGGCTCCACTATTTTGGTCGATTTTCCGGTCCTGGGGCTTAACAAAGTGCCCGCTAAAGTCGATACTGGTGCGGCTAGTTCATCGGTCTGGGCTAGTAGTATCGATGAAGAGGACGGTACTTTGCAGTATGTCTTATTTGACCGATTGTCGCCATTTTATACCGGTCAGAAGCTTTCAACACGAGCTTTTACCTATACCCCGATCCGCAACTCGTTCGGACACACAGAACTACGCTACAAAGTTCGACTCCAAATTATCATTTCTGGCCGCACCATTCGAGCTAGCTTTACTCTCGCTGATCGGGCTAAAAATAGTTCGCCAGTGTTAATTGGTCGTCGTACTCTTAGAGGAAAATTTTTGGTTGACGTGTCGCATCCTCATAAAGAAACCCTAAAAAGCGCATCACAAAGACCCTAATTTTAGACTAAACAAGACTATCAAGATGATACAAGACAAAAAAACTAATTCGTGCTATTGTCTGAAAGTCATTAAAAGCCAATCAGATCTAGACAGATTAATCTATACCATTAATAAATACTTAGAATTAACCTCAATGACAAAGAATTTAGGAGATTGAACTTATGAACATCATTATTTTGTCGAAGGGCCAGGGTAACTACTCAACGCGGCGCCTCAAACAAGAAGCTGTAGCTCGTGGCCACAGTGTTAGAGTTATTAATTACGCTCAGTGCTATGTATCAATTGAAAGCAATAACCCGATAGTTCGTTATAAAGGTGAAGAACTAACAGATGTTGACGTCATTATCCCACGCATTGCCTCCACTTTGACCCGCTATGGCGGCGCTATAGTTCGTCAGTTTGAGATGCAGAATGTCTTTACCACTACCACGTCAATTTCCTTAACGCGCGCCCGTGATAAGTTACGCAGCCTTCAACTGTTATCAAAAGCTGGTGTTGGTATTCCAAAAACGGTTCTGGCTCTCGAAACCGCTGACTTTGATAATGTCCTTGAATTAATTGGTGGCGCGCCTGTAATTATAAAAATTGCACGAGGTACACATGGCGCAGGCGTAGTTCTGGCTGAAACTCGTTCAGCAGCTAAGGCTGTAATGCAAGCTTTCTATGTTGAAGGCGTTAGCTTTTTAGTTCAAGAATTTATCGCCGAAAGTGCCGGCACGGATATCAGGGCTTTTGTAGTTAATGGCAAGGTCGTAGCCAGCATGGAGCGTCAAAGCCTAGACGACGACTTCCGGGCTAATCTGCACCAGGGCGGATCTGCTAAATCACTTAAACTGACTGACGAAGAGCGAAAAATTGCCCAACGAGCGGCCAAAGCCATGGGATTACAGATTTGCGGCGTTGACATGGTTAGATCAAAGCGGGGTTCGCTTGTTTTAGAGGTTAATGCTAGCCCAGGCTTTGGTATCGAAAATGTAACTGGTCGCAATATTGCCGAAAAAATTATTGAATATATTGAACAAAACGCTAAAGCTAGACGCAAAAAAGATAAAGTCGGCGCCTAAAACGCTCATGTTATACTTTGGCGTATGGATAGCAACTTAGTAATCGTTGCCGGACTCGTCATAGTACCGACTGCCGTGTTAATGTTTTTTAGAATCAACGCTACTATGGTTTTTTTAGGTTTATGTTTAGGCTACGTTCTAACCCAATTTCTAGGCAGTGACGCTAAATCATTTGCTGACACGTTTTTATCTAGCGCTACTGTCAGTACAAGTGTTATGAAGCTAGTTTTATTGATCTTTCCAGCTTTCTTTACAGCCTTTTTCATGATTCATACTGTTCGAGGAAGTAGATTAGTACTTAATGCCTTACCTTCTCTTAGTGTCGGCTGTCTACTGGCTCTGCTTGTGGTGCCGTTGCTACCAACTGCAACATCTCACGCCATAATAGGTACGTCGTTATGGCAGCAGGCCTCAAGATTACAAGATATTATTATTGGCCTAGGCGCCTTAGTTAGTCTTCTCTTTTTATACTTACTAAGACCAAAGAAATACGGTAAAAAAAGTACCGATTAAGTAAAGGCTCCAGATTGACTTTATTGGTTTTTTGCAGATAATGTAAGAAGTTATTTCCGAGCCTCGCTTCACTAATTAAGGGCCCATAGCTCAGCTGGTTAGAGCACCTGCCTTTTAAGCAGGGTGTCGTGGGTTCAAGTCCCACTGGGCCCTCCAAGCATAAGCGATATGAACTGAATTTCCTCTTTAATTGATAATAATGAAGTACTACTATATATGTAGCCATAGGCATTAAAGTAAGAACTTACGCTTAACTAACCTGTAGAGATAAATGCATACGAAAATAAAGACACGAATCTTGCGTTCACGCCTAGCTAGGATCAGCTACTTTTTACTAGGTATACTATTCGCTAGCCTTATAATCGCACCGAACGCTATGGCTACCGGTGG
>JBOHNR010000008.1:0-149264 GCA_050730755.1 Saccharimonadales bacterium (SeqCode)
ACACTACTACCTTGCTGTTGAGTTACTCCGGATAGGTCACTAGTGAAGTCACAATCAGCTGTAGAGTCTCCAAAATTACCTCCAAACAAGCCAGTTCCCGTCGCACCCACTGTATTCGAAAATGATAGACCAGTCGGAGGTGAGCTGGAAGAGTTTTGAGCACTGGCAAAATCCTGTATCTGGCCTAAAGCTTGGATAGCATATTGAACCCCAGCGCCGGAGAAATTTGTAGTGTCGTTATTCCAACTGAATATACCTGCTGGTTGGGAGGGCAAACACTGACCAGAGGCCGAAGTGGGACTAGCACCCGTCATGACATCTCCACCATAGATTTGTAGATACGGTAAGTAGACCACACTAAAGGCTAGCATTTGGGAACACGACTTACTTATGCCAGGGGCACTAAGCGTCCATGTAGCATTATAAGATCCAACTTGCCCCGTCGGACCAAGACTGAACGTAGCTGAAGAAGTTGAGCCACTATTAGTAGCTGGCTTATTAAATCTGTAGCTAGGTCCCCTAGGTGGAGTAATTACAAGACTCATGGTTGCGCCAGGCGGTGGCTGATTAACGTTATTGATAATCGTAACCGTTGCATAAAATGTTATGTATGGGTCTATGTTGCTCGGGGATGTACTAAAAGTCCCACAGGTTAAGACCATACAAGGTACCTGCGTTTGGGCAGTAGCAAGTCTAATTGGTGGACTTGTGCCGTTATACAAAGTAACAATCAGGGAAGGACCATAGGGATTTGTTAATGATTGGGGTATATCAATCATTGCTCCTGAGTTATAAAGTCCGGAATTCCAACCACTAACACTTATATAGGACTGGGCGGTAGCATTAGTATAACTAATATCAGCTACCTGTTGACCCGTGTTAACATCACAAGCCACGCTCAGGGTACCGGTCGGGCTAGGCTTAGAAGGCAAAGCATTCGCTGTATCTTGAACATTACCACAGGATTGACCAATGCTAAAAGAACCACCAGGAAACGTAAATAAAATTGCAAAACCATTATCGAGTGGTGGATACCAAGAATGAAAAGCATCATCATACATATTAGGAAACCAGGCGCTATCTAATCCTGTATCGATTGGCTCGCTCTCATAATAACTCCAGTCTATTCCATACCGCCCCGGGCCGCCGGGACCAAGGCTATCAACATAATTTACATCGCTCACCCAGGCTTGATAGTCGGCCTTTCCAATTGCATCAATGTTACAAGCACTATAACCAGCTATCGCAGGAGCTGAATGTCCGAGCATAGTTTCAATAATGAAGGTAGCTCCCTCTTCGTTTTGGAAATCAACAGGAATAATTGAAGAACAAGAACCGTAGTTAAGATCAGCATTTATGGTTGCCTCTAAAGCGCCAGTGCTAAAGGTGTTTAGACCTGAAGGTAAAACTCTTGTAGAAGTAACAACATTGCCTGACCCACCCTTAAAATAACCTCTACAATAGGGGATGCCAAACGCATTGCCAACACATAAAGGGTTAGTCGCAGCTTGGACTGGGGCTTTAATAGCTACTAGGCTACTACATATGACTACTATACCGGCTAAAATCCCGACAAATAATTTTTTGTTCATATAGGTTCACCTGCCTGCAGCCGTTGTATTATATTCTGATACATAGAAATTGCTTGTGCAGGACTGGGATCATTCGAATCGGACAGCTGCGGTAACAACTTAATTACTTCTTGAAAACTACTTATAGCCAGACTATTTTGACCACTCATATTGTAAGCATAGCCTAGGCCCTCTAACGCAACAATTTTATCAATGCTAGAATTATCAATCGTAACAGCACTTTGGTATGCGCTAATGGCTGAAGATGCTTGATTGTTATTAAGTTGTGCAGAACCTAAGTCGTCATAGGCTACAGCTTTTTGAGAAGAAGTAGAAGCATTTTTTAACTCTGCTTGAGCATTTTGAACCTGCTGTTCAGGTTTAAGTAAAGATGAACTTTGGCTTCCTGTTGACGGTATTGGTTTAGGGGCAACATCATACAAATAGATTTTAAATAAAATCCCGGCGACAACTAAAACAATTATAACCACTAATCCGACACTTATACCCCGTAAATTTTTGGGTATACTTCCTTTACTATGTACTGAATCACTAGTGACAATAGACTCAACTGGTTTGGATTGCTGATGTTCGCTCATCCTTACGCCAAGTATATCAAAACCACAACCGAGATGAGAATACAGTAGGCAAAAATAAGCTTCGTGAAATATACCTAATATCTTATATAAGTTCCATCTAATATATAATCCAAGCTATGTCATCTATATCTTGCGGTATCGTCGGGTTGCCCAATGTTGGCAAATCCACTTTGTTTAACTCTTTAACTGACAACAGTGTATTGGCTGCTAACTACCCATTCGCGACCATTGAGCCAAATACAGGCGTGGTGGGTGTGCCCGATATTAGGCTTCAGAAATTGGCAGAACTATATAAAACAGAAAAAATTGTGCTGGCTTCAGTTACATTCATCGATATTGCTGGATTAGTTAAGGGTGCTAGCGAAGGGGAAGGCCTAGGTAATCAATTCTTAAGTCATATTCGTGCGACAAATGCTATCGTCCAAGTTGTTCGAGTTTTCGAGGACAATAATGTCATCCATGTTGACAATCAACGTGACCCAAAACACGACATCGAGATCGTTAATACAGAACTGGTACTGGCTGATTTGCAGGTTATTAATAAACGGCTGCCACGCCTCGAAAAAGAAGCAAAAGCCAACTTTAAGTTACAACCCATGGTCAATGAGTTACACTCAATTAAAGAGGTCCTGGATTCCGGCACACCTCTCTTTGCAGACAGTAGTTGGCAGTCAGCATCTGGTTGGCTAAAACAGGAGTTACAACTTTTGACACTTAAGCCAATTATTTACGTCTTCAATGTCGGGGAGCCAACACTTACCGATGAGAGTCTGAAACAAAAACTTTCTAGCTTGGTGGCTCCAAGCCGATCATTATTTATCTGTGCCAAACTTGAAAACGAGCTGCAAGGCCTAGATACTGTAGACGTTCAGGAATTATTGCAAAGTTACGGAGTAAAAGAATCTGGGCTTAATCAATTAATTGTTGCTGCCTACGACACGCTAGGCCTGCAGAGTTTCTTAACCGCTGGACCAAAAGAGGTTCGAGCTTGGACAATATCAAAAGATGCTACTGCACCTCAGGCTGCTGGTGTCATTCACGGAGATTTTGAACGCGGCTTCATAGCTGCCCAGATCGTGGACTACTACGACTTAATAGATTCAGGCTCAGAAGCAACCGCCAAGGCTAGTGGCAAAATTCGAACCGAAGGCAAGGATTATATTATGCGACCGAACGATGTAGTAGAGTTTAGGTTTAATGTTAGTAAGTAGGATAGGTCGGGGGTGTTGGAGTAATCTGCGGGACTGATGGTTTTTGATAGCGGCCGCTTTGATGCATTAATGGCAACTTAGTGTAGGCACTGACATTCGGTACGACCCTCTTCATGGCAGCTATGCCAAGTTGAGCAGTTGAAACGATCTTTGAATCAACTTGGGTTTGTAGATCGTTACTTTTGGGCATATCCGTTAATTGTGGGAGTGTAGCCATCTGAGGAGGTAGAGCTGGTTGAGATTGGTACAGAGACTGTTGCTGCAAAAGTTGTTGTTGTTGCTGCTGGTATTGCTGAATGGCAAGGAAGGTCTGAAGTTGTTGATTCATGCGCTCAAGGTGAGACTTCTGGGCCTCTTGATAGCTTTGTGAAAGCCTTTTGACCTCAGTCATGCTGTATTGCACGAAATTAATCAAACGGCGTAATCGGATTTTATTAAAGCTTCTAAAATGTAATGTTTTAGAGCCGGCACAAATACTAATCTCTGCCCCTATTAGACGGTGATTGTAGTCGAATTCGTTAATCATGTCGAACCGCATATCTTGAACTGTGACATAGTTAAGCGGTTTTTTATCTATTAAGAGCAAGCGGTCTTTAGTTGCCACTAATAGTGCAAAACCAGCTTCATAGTAACCATTAACACACTCATCAATCTCTTCATCAGGAGTCAAAACATTGCATAGTTCTTGGACTTCACTTCTACCCCAGCTATGGCCGTTAAAGTGGATCAGTTTTAGCTGCTTATCTAAAGTGCTTCTACTAATCATTTATCCACTCCTTTTCTAATGACTTATCACATACTAAATTATCAGATTGATCTGGGCGATAAAATTATTTACACCGTCCGAGCGATATTTGTCACAAACCTTGCCCCAAAAGGCGATAATACATATAGTAAAGACATGCTCGCTACTCTCAGGCAAACAGCGGAGCTGGTGGATTTTTTCCGCAAAAGGGGCCTTAAAGTCACCTATCGAAAAGGTGATATCATCATTAGACCCGGCGAGCAACCGCCGGGTGTTTTTTATATCTCTGAGGGACTGGTTAAGGCTTACGACATAACGCGATATGGAGATGAGAATCTCCTGATTATTCGTAAGGATCATGAAGTTTTTCCGCTTATTTGGGCTATAACTGGACAGGAGCGGCGTATTATCTATCGTGCCCTGGCTCCAACTATAGCTTTGCGCGTTAGCCGTAACGAATTCATTGATTTTATGCGTCAAAAGCCTGAAGTTATCGCGCCTTTAATGGATATGACTATCGAAATGTATCGCTTGCACAGCGAACGAATTATCAATCTAGAGTATCGATCAGTGCGAGAACGTATCATTTCTTTCCTGCTTACCATGTCACGCCGATTCGGTGTTGAGACCCCAGAAGGTCTCTTAATTGATGTACCTCTACGCCACCAAGATATCGCTAGTTCTGTGAATTCTTCAAGGGAGACGACTAGTCGTGAGTTATCTGGTTTGGAGCGAAAGGGTTTGCTGTCTAAAGAATCATCACGAATTTTATTGAAGGATCCTAAAAAAATGCAGTCGTATCTGACAAGTCCGGCTAACTCTATTTCCAGTTCATAATAATACGTTCGATAATTTCGATAATTTTGTCATGTGGCGGAACGTCATTTTGGTCGTAGTAATGATCTGTCGATATATAATTCTCAACGACACTTAAACAAAATATTTCATCAGCAGTTACATGCAAACGGTCAACTGCTTGAATGCTCGCAAGAGGCGTTGTTACAATCAATTTTTCGGTTCGAACTGGTTTTAAAAATGACACTGCTAAGTCAATGGCAAAACCACTACTCAGACCGTCTGATACAAGGATAATATTGCGACCTTCTAGTAAACGCTTATCTACCGTACTACCGTGACCTAAAAGATGGTTTAGATCATGAATCTTAGTTAGCTTTTCCTGCTCAATATACTGATAGTTTTCACCGATTAATTCATCAATTTCACCCGGTGAATAGCTACTATTGAACGATACAGCACCGTTTTGGCTAATCCCAGCTACTGCCTCAAGTTCGCGGGGTAAAGTTATTTCTTCGCTTAAAAGAAGCGACAAAACACAGTGCAAAGACGTAGCAATTTGTGCCCCCACTATGACACCACCGTCGCTTAAGGCGACAACTGCACAGTTTTCGTAACGATATTTCGGTAACAGCCGGTTAGCCAGCATACGCCCAGCCTGAGTCCGACTTGCAAAATACATATTCAATAGTCTAGCATTGTGCAAGCACTTATCGAAGATTCCAAAAAATAGATGTTATTGTGTTAATTTAGGCTTGATCAAGTAAAATCGCTCAAGATTGCCCTTAGTGCCCGTAACGGCTGAGTCGGATTTATTAATAATAATGAATCGAACTCTTGACCAAGTTTCAAAATCTTTTAGGACGTCACGTCTTACATGGTCGTTTTTAATAACACCTTTATGCAAAAAATTCGGGTCGCTCGTTTCAAATTGAGGTTTTACCATTACTACAATCTCGGTATCAGGCGAAGATAAAGTTGTCACGTAAGGTAATATTTCACGAACTGAAATAAATGAGACATCTATTAGAACTACGTCCAAATGTTCTTTTGTTTTGAAGTTACGAATATCAGTTTTTTCATGTAATTCTATTTTTGGGTGTCCTAGCAGACTAGAGTGAAATTGATTTGTACCAGCTTCAACGGCAATTATTTTTTGAGCTCCATGCTTCAATGCGTAATCGGTGAAACCACCTGTCGAGCTACCGACATCTAGCACAGTTTTATTAGCAAAATTAAGACTTAATTTGTCAGCCACGCTAGCTAGTTTTAGGGCCGCCCGGCTGACATATTGTTCACGGGCATTTAGCGTAACTACATCATTATCATTAATGATAGCTCCAGCCTCAGTGATAACTTTTTTGCCGACGATAACCTGACCGAGTTTAATATAACTGGCAGCCTGCCGACGTGACGATGCCAACTTTTTTAAGACAATTGCTTGGTCAAGCCGCAGTCTTTTCATTTTTATCCTCTTATACGCTCACGATACGTACCAGTCGCTGTATCAACTGATATAATGTCACCGTTTTTTATAAAGGCTGGTACTTTAACAGATAGACCCGTCTCTAGTTGCGCTTCCTTCGTGATTGATGTGCTGGTATCACCCCGGACAACTGAATCTGTCTGTGCGACAATTAAGGCTATATTTTTTGGTAGATCAATATTAATTGGCTGGCCATTAAAAAACTGCAGATTTACCATGTCGCCTTCTTTCATATAACCAGCGCTATCGCCTATTAACTCAGCCATCAACTCAAATTGTTCGAACGAATCTTGATTCATAAAATAAAATACTTTTGAGTCATTATAAAGATACTGGACTTTTTGAATCGTTATGTCAGCTCGCTCCAGTTGTTCACTTCCTTTAAATGTCTTATCGAATACTTTGCCGTCGAGTAAGCTTTTTACGCGTAGATTAACAATTGAACCACCGCGGCCCATAACCTTTTGTGAATATTCGATCACCCTATAAGGTACATTATCAACTTGAAAGACTGTGCCTTTTTTTAGATCGGTAATTCCTAATGCCATATTTGTCCCTTATATTAAAAGGTCTGTAATTAAATCGACATTAGCAGTCAATTGAGCAACATCTACCGGACTAAAAATCTTGGATTCGCTGGCGACAAGTATAGCTTTTCGTATATCTTCAAGTCTTCGTTTGCTACTTCTAGAATACATTAGTTGCTCTTTCCTCGATCCTGCCAGCTCATAATCTCTGATCTTAATACGAGCTTCTACTACGTACTTCCGAATCGCGGTCACAGCCGAGACTGCAGCTGAATCTAAAGTATATAAATCAATGAGCGAGAACACACCCATGAGCGTCCCCTCTAGGTTGTTAATGAGTATATACGGCGACGTTGACATACTTGATTTTATGTAAATCACTCCTTAGGATAGCTACAATGTTCTTTTTAGCCGTCGATGGTCAGCTAGCTACGAAAGGCATTAGAGCAATGTGACGAGCCCGCTTAATGGCACGCGCTAAATGGCGCTGTTGAGTTTCACTCAAGCCAGTTTTTTTGCGAGTTTCAATTTGTCCGTATGTGTTGATGTAGCGCTGCAAGGTCTTAAAATCTTTGTAGTCAAAATAGGCTATATCTGTTTTAGGCTTAAAAATCTTTGCCATAACTTGAAATTAATTTCCTCTTATTAATTAAAACGGTATATCGTCCAAATTAATTGGTTCATCGCCAATATCTTCTATAACCACCTCATCGCCTTGCTTTTTAGGCTTCGGCTGCTTAGTTGCGTTGTCGTCATTGATAGCTCCGCTGCTGCCGCCGCGGCTATCAACAAAATTAAAATCTTCTACAACAGTCTCCACTTTTGAGCGTTTTTGACCACTTTCTTTATCTTCCCAGCTACGCTGCTCAAGGTGACCGCTAACAAGAAGAGGTCGACCTTTCTGTAGATATTGAGCAATAATGTCACCGGCTTTGCCCCAGGCAACACAGTCTATATAACTAACACTTTCTTGTGGCGTTCCGTCTTGACCGCGCCACGTGCGGTTAACAGCTAAAGTAAAGTTAGCCACATTTTGGCCGTTTGGCGTGGTGCGTACCTCTGGGTCACGTGTCAAATTACCCATCAGTATAACTTTATTAAATCCTTTTGCCACTTTATTTCTCCCCTAAGTTACTTCGATTGTACACTCGCATCTTATTCTTCGCTACCTTCATCACTAACACTTGGCTCACTCTCGCCACTGTCAGATTGCTTTGCTAGCAACTTGGTTTTTTCAGCTTCTGCCTTAGCAATTGCCTTTAGATCAAGTCTGGTGATTAAAAATCGTATCACTTCATCCGTAATATTCAATGTGCTTTCGATTTTTTGGACGCTTTCAGCTGGAAGCTCAACAGTATAAAAAACATAAACTGCATGCTCATTTTTCTTAATCGGGTATGCTAATTTACGTTTACCCCAATTATCAGCACCGATAATTTTACCGCCGCTATCGGCAAAGATTTTTTCGACGCGTTTACTGGCTTTTTCTAAATCGATTTCTAGGTCTGGATGATATAAAATCGCCAGTTCATATTGATTCAAGAGATGATCTCCTTTGGTTAAAGCCTGCGTGCACCATGTTGGCCACAAACTGAGTAACTATGTACTAAATTATAACCGAATTTACCCTTCTCAGTCAACTTTTACTCTATTTCGGGCAAATTGTCTGCCTCATCTATAATGTCGTCATTACCAAAAACTGTGTCCATACTACTAACCAGCACCTCGCGGGGGCGTGAACCATCAGCTGGCCCGACAATACCCTGCTCCTCCATGGCTTCGATCAATCGAGCTGCTCGACCATAGCCAATACGTAAACGCCGTTGTAATAAACTAGTGCTGGCCTTATGGCTCTCAATCACACAATGTACGGCATCCTTAAACATACCGTCATTAGCGTCACTTGTACCATAATCAGCAACCACGCTACCCCTGCCATTTAATACCACTGGCTGGCTAACCACTTCATCATTATATTGAGGTGGGCGCTGCATTCGAATAAAATCCGTTACTTTGGCTGTTTCTTCTTCACCTATGAAAGCCCCTTGAACCCGTTTTGGTTTAGCCATATCTGCGGTCAAAAGAAGCATGTCGCCTTGACCGAGTAGCTTCTCAGCCCCCACTTGATCAATGATCGTCCGCGAGTCGACCTGTGAAGCGGTTGTAAACGCAATCCGGGCCGGAAAGTTTGCCTTAATAAGACCAGTAATAACATCGACGCTTGGCCGTTGAGTAGCTAGGACTAAATGGATTCCAACCGCCCGGGCCTTTTGGGCAATCCGCACAATAAGTGACTCAACGTCGCGGTTTGCTACCATCATTAAATCTGCCAGCTCATCAATTACTATGACAATATAGGGCATGCCCTCACCCTGTTTAAGGGTATTGTATTCACCGATGTTACGCTTGTGCACCTCAACTAAAGCCCGATAGCGACGTTCCATTTCAAGAGTTGCCCATTTGAGCGCACTGATACATTTTTCCGGCTCGGTAATAACTGGCGCCAATAAGTGTGGAATATCATCATATGGTTTAAGTTCGACTTGCTTTGGATCAACTAGAATTAATTTCAAATCAGATGGTGAGTTACGATATAAGAGACTAGTTAAAACCGTGTTTATCATGACCGACTTACCCGAACCAGTTTGCCCAGCTATAAGCAAGTGAGGCATGATATCAAGGTCTGCCACTATCGGAATACCGGCAATGTCTTTACCGATAGCAATACTTAGTGGGCTATTTAGCGCTTGCCACTCTTGGGATACGAATATAGAGCTTAAACGAACTGTAGCCGACTTGAGATTCGGCACTTCTATGCCAACGGCACGTTTACCAGGAATTGGTGCTTCAATACGAATTGAGTGAGCTGCCAAATCGAGCGCCAGATTGTTATCTAGTGCGTTGATCCGGCCGAGCTTAATACCTGACGGCGGTTTTAATGTGTATTGGGTTAGTCTAGGACCAACATTAGCGCCTTCCATTTCAACTTCGATATTAAAATTCGCCAATGTATCACGAATAACAGCTGCATTGGCGTTCACGTTGCCAGCATCAGCCTTGTCTTGACTTTGGTCCAATAAATTAATACCCGGAAACTTCCAGTCGGGGTCGCTAGCAGTTGTTAGGGCCTCTTGTTGCGTAGTCGGTAATAACTTCTGGGTGGTGTTTTTAAGACCAGCCACGCGAGCGGTTTCATGGTGAACAATCGGTACGCCCTCGTTAAGTTTAAAACCTGAAGCCTCAGTTTTAGACTTGAGAGCAGCCAAGTCATTTTCCTCATCATTATCACCATGACGTTTAAATAGACTAAACAGATTCATTATAATTTTGGGCGTTATTCCAAAAGCAAAAAATAGGGCTAACAATGTTAGGACCACAAATAGGATAACAGCTGGTATTTTATCGAGAACAACAAACGCCCCGCTACCCAAAACATGACCAATTCCACCGCCGTGACCCCCTTGCCAAACACCAAATGCATTTTTATTGGCAAAGCTGACATAAAGCAAGCTAGAGGAAAATAATAAAATACCGCTCATACCAGCTAATTTAGGCGACGAAATATGATGATCTTCGCTAGTAAACATGATTATGCCCCAATAAAAGAGTGCTACTGCTACTAAATAGGCTGCCCAGCCGAACACCATATAAGCGCCGTGAAATAAATCAACTGGTAGCGGACCACCAGTGCCAAAGCTACCAATTAAGAAGAATAAGGCTAAAAGACAAAGGAATGTGGCCAGGGCAATTGAGCCAAAAGGAGACTTATCGGCAACATCGTTGAGTCGGGCTCGTTTTTTCTTGGTCTGTTTTTTATTTTTCGCTGCCATGATTTGCTAAATTATACCCTTGTTACTTCTTATGGTCTATGGCCAACTTAGAAGTAAGCTTCTTAAAGCAAAGTCTTACCATATTACGTGTATTATAGCAAAAATTACATCATCTGTCAAAAAGCTTGTACTTCGACGGATAACTCTTGTCAGAACCTGATCTTACGAATCAATAAATGGCCTTAACTAGTCGACTCTGGGGTCCTGAGTCAGTAAGTGAACCCGCATTTCCTGGAAGCGCCGTTCCTGTTCATCCGCAATTTCCTCGCCAGTTTTTGTGTTACCACCGTTACTAACAGTGCTAACCTCACCCTTTGCGCCAATGATATTAACCACCGGAATGACTATCGGGCTACGCTGGGTTTTATCAAAGAGATAATGGGTAACATGATCCTTAAGTTCAGCTTTAAAACGATCTAGATCAACCCTTTTAAAACGCTGTTGGGTGGCTCGGCGCAGTTCAACCCTCAACCCGTTCATGATTTCTTCATTATCACGCATATAGATGAAACCTCGACTTATGATATCTGGACTAGTCACCAAAGTGCCAGTCCTTTTGTCAATCGTCAAAACGACTGCGACCAATCCTTCTTCTGCGAGTAGTAGACGATCCTTAACAACAACATTAGTAACAATGGCTCCCGTTTGGTCAACTAGGATTGTTCCATGAGGAACCTCTCCACTAAGTTCCATTTTATCCTGGCTTAAAGCGACCACTTGACCATTTTCGGCATTCAAACAGTTGGCTCTTGGTACTCTACGCCTAATAGCTTCCTCAATATGATATTTTTTACTACGATAGGCGCCATAGATTGGCAAGAAGAATCTCGGTTTAAGCATCTCGATCATGTCGCCGTATTCTTCAAGGCTAGCATGACCAGAAACGTGCAATGGGCCGCATTCATCAAGCTCGTGGGTTACATGTCGGAAGACATGAACGCCTTTTTTCATTAGTTCATCAACCATAAAGCCAATTAATTTATCGTTACCACTCTCAGGTATCGGTGTGCTAGACAAGATGACTGTGTCTTGTTCCTTTAGCTTAATGTACTTGTGATCTCCAGTTGACATACGTTGCAAAGCCGAGCTAGGTTCACCTTGGGATCCCGTGCAGACTACAACAACCTCTTCATCGCGCATAGTAGCGACATTTGCTATTGGCACAAAAGTGCCCTTTGGTATACGAATCATACCGAGTTTAACGGCAACTTCCAAAGTGCTCATCATACTTCGACCATCCATGGCAATCTTTCGACCATGGTGAGTCGCTGCATTAACAATCATTTGAATACGATTAATGTTACTCGAAAATACAGCGATAAAGACACGTCCTGGAGATTTTGATAGTAAATCAACATAAGTTGGTTCAATTGTTGATTCGGATGGCGTACGACCTGGTCGCTCAGCTGATGTACTATCAGACATCAAAAGCAGGACGCCTTGATTACCTAATTGCTTAAAGCGATCCATGTCGCTTCGTTCGTGGTCAAGAGGGTTAGGGTCAAGTCGGAAGTCACCGGTGTTGATAATTCGACCAATCGGCGTATCAAGTACGATTGAGGTATTACCTGGTATGGAGTGAGTTACTCGGACTAATTCCACGAAGAATTGACCAATTTTGAGCCGTTCGTGTGTTTCCTCATTTAAAACAACTGTTTTGAGCACGAAGCCTTCCGGCAATGTCACGCTCGTTCCCTCAAAGACCTTTTCAACCATTCCGATTGTAAAACGTGATCCGTAAATTGGTGCTGGTAACTTGGGTACTATGTGCGGTAGCCCGCCAATATGGTCCAGATGACCATGAGTTATTATGTAAGCCTTCAGTTTATGTTTAATGCTTTCGAGATAGGCAGTGTCAGCAATGCCGTAATTAATCCCAGGCAAGTCGACGCCTAAATCATTACCACAGTCCATAACGATTGCATCGTCCATATATTCTATTAAAATCATGTTCTTCGAGCCGCCGCCATCCATCCCACCTAGGGCAATGACCCGTAATCGTGGACGATCATCAACATTATTAGCTCTCCGCTGTTGGTCCCCTGGATGCTGTACAACAGCCGCAGTATATTGATCAGCTATCCGTTGGGCGTCCATTTGTGAACGTTTTTGAGCTCGTACCGCTTGACTACGTGAACTGCTCAATCCACCGTCAGATGAAGCTCGCGGTTTATTACTGGTCGGGGGCATAAACCGGCTATTGTTTTTCCTTGGCCGTTGGTTATGATTATTGTTATTATTTGGGTTCATTACTTCTCCTTGTTCTTAATAATTAGACTTTAGAAATAGTCATTTTATAATTTGCAATCTGCTCAAGAACCTTAGGAATCTTGGCAAAGTCATCGATCAATGTTTGGCGCATACCGCCGTTATATAACGCTGCCGCAGGGTGGAAAAGCGGCAAAATAACAAATATAGCGTCATCTTTAACCTCTGTCGAAAATTGTTTTGCCTTGTCTTTTAGCGCCAGATTTGGCTCATGAAGCTTAATCCGGATACGTTTTGGCTGACCGTGACAATCACTTATGCGTAAATCTGGCAGAAAACAGCTCAAGCTATGGCTACCTAACGTTATTACTATTTTAGGTCGAATGACCGCTAACTGTGCTTCTAAATATGGCATGAAAGCCTTTTTCTCTTCTGGTAGCGGTTCGCGGTTATCGTGAGGCCGATACTTAACAATATTTGTAATATAAACATCTTCGCGTTTCAAGCTAATCATGTTAAGCATCTCATTCAAAAATTTTCCGGCGGCACCGACGAACGGTTTGCCCTGTATGTCTTCGTTTTTGCCGGGTGCTTCGCCTATAAATATAAGGTCAGCTTTTGGACTGCCATCACCAAAAACAAGTTGCGTTGCCTGTTTTGCTAGTTCTGGACAGACTTTTTCGTTAATTATTCCCATACGAATAGCATCAAGCTTTTGTTGATTTGTGGCCATAGAATATATTTCCTAGTAGCTTTACTAAATTTTGGATGACGCCAGTTAGTAAAATGACAGTTAGGACGTACAGCCATAAGTTTCCGACATTAATAGCAACCGTGACTATAACGTAAGCTATGGCCAACTCGACAATTGCAAAGATCAAATAGCCACGTTTTGTCTTGTGCCAAATTGTCACTTTTTGAATTAAAAGGCGATCAATCATTGGATATATTCTACTTAGCAGTTAATTCTTGTTTAACGGCTTGCATGCTAAGAACCAATCGACCGCGGTCATCAATAGCCAGAAGTTTAACGTTAACGTGATCACCCTCTTTGACTATGTCGCTGGGTTTATTGACATGACCTTCAGCCATTTCACTAACGTGAACTAAACCTTCCTTACCAGGCATTATTTCGACAAAAGCACCAAAATCAAGAACAGTTACAACTCGACAGTTTTGATAGACTTTACCAACTTCTGGTTCGGCTGTAAGCGATTGGATGAACTGTTTAGCACTGTCGATTGATTTTTTGTCAGGGCTGGCAATGAATATAGTACCGTCGTCTTTAATGTCAATCTCGGCACCTGTTTCGGCAATAATCTTATTGATAGTTTCACCGCCCTTACCGATAACTTCTCGAATTTTTTCAGGATTAATTCGAATTGATTCGACACGCGGAGCGTATGGGCTCATGGTATCACGTGGTTTTTTAATAGTAGTTAACATATGCTTCAGAATATATTCTCGACCTTCTTTGGCTTGCATTAGCGCTTGTTTAAGTACACTGATAGGCAAACCGTGGACTTTCATATCCATTTGCAAGGCCGTAATGCCTTTAGCCGTTCCAGCTACCTTAAAGTCCATATCGCCGGCAAAATCTTCAGCATCTGCAAGATCACTCATAATATAGGGTTTATCGCCTTCAAGCATCAAGCCCATGGCAATACCGCTAACCGGAGCTTTGAGAGGGACGCCAGCATCCATCAAAGCCAGACAGCTGGAACAAGTTGCAGCCATACTAGTTGAGCCATTCTGGCTCATAATCTCGGTGACCGACCGGATGGCATAGGGAAAGTCGGCTTCATCTGGAATAACCGGTAATAATGCTCGTTCAGCTAAGTAGCTGTGGCCAATTTCTCGTCTACCCGGACTACCGAGACGTTTAATCTCGCCGACGGTATAACCGGGCGCATTATAATGATGCATATAACGTCGCTCAGCGCTGTGCTCCATTGTATCAACTAGCTGGGCATATGACAGCGGGGCTAAAGTTACAATATTCATTGCCTGAGTTAAACCACGGGTAAAGAGGCTTGAGCCATGAGCTCTAGGCAATATACCAACTTCACTTACTAATGGGCGAATTTCAGTCAGTGTTCGGCCATCGGGACGAATATTTTCCTCAACTATACCTTTCCGAACGTCCTTATAAAGGGCCGCTGTAAGAGCCTCGTCGTACTTGCCTCGCAGTTCTGGAAAATCCACACCGAATTCTTCTTCAAAATGGGCATGCATACTATCACGTAACTCTTTGATTAAGTCATTTCGCTCGGGGTATGGAGCTCGTAAGCCGGTACCTAGACGACCTGACAACCAGGTTTCTACTCGCTGTTGGGTATCAGTGTCAGGCAACTCCTGCTCATAGGCTTGAGCTGTCACACCGACTTTTTTAATAAGCTCTTTTTGGATAGTAATAGCCGGTTGAAGAGCCGTAAAGGCATATTCTAGGGCTTTAACTATCTGGTCATCACTAACCTCTTTAGCGCCAGCTTCAACCATTGTAATGGCGTGCTCAGTACCAGCAACAACTAAATCAAGAGGACCATTTATTAACTCGTCGCTTGACATAAAAGCTGTTGGTTTACCGTCCTTAAGACCTACGCGTAATCCGGCTACTGGTCCGTCAAATGGCGCGCCTGTTAGCATTAAAGCAGCACTAGTGGCAATCATGGCGATAGCGTCTGGTCGAAAACTGGGGTCTGTGCTCAACACCGTAGCAACGCATTGTACTTCATGACGGTATCCCTTTGGCCATAGAGGTCGAATTGGTCGATCAATTATACGACCGATTAAAATTGCTTCGTCTGAAGGTCTACCTTCTCGCTTCATATAACGGCTACCGCTTATCTTACCGGCAGCATAAAAACGTTCTTCATAATCAATACTCAGCGGGAAGTAATCTGATCCGGTGATCGGCTTATCGCTGATCATAACGGTGCCGAGAATTACTGTCTCCCCGTAACTAACAAGTACCGATGCTGAGCTACGAAAGCCTACGCGACCAACTTGAAGCGTTAAAGTGCGCCCGCAAAGTTCGGTGCTAAGACTAATAATTGCCTTACCTGAAGGATTAAGCGTTTGTTTCATATTGTTATTCCTGACCTTCTTTCCTCATCAGAATAGTAGTTCCATGCTCGTAAACAAAGTACAAATATACGGAAGCTACCCTTGTGCTGCCTATAATTAATTGGCGCTGGTATATCTGGGTCTTCATCTGCGAGCACAGATATGTGTTCGAAGTTTTAAAGTGCACAAGCCTGTGTTCTCGAATCTCGAGAAAATCGGTCTATGCACTATCAGCGGCGAATGCCTAGTTGTTTGATTAAGTCCAAGTATCTCTGGCTATCTCTAGATGCCATATATTTTAAGAGTCGACGTCTCTGTCCAACCAACTGCAAAAGCCCTCGTCGAGCAGCAAAGTCTTTTTTATGTACTTTTAAGTGTTCTGTCAGCTCTTTGATACGCTCGGTAGCTATAGCTGCCTGAGCGGCTACTCCGCCAGTATCGGTTTTATGCGCTTGCACACTACCAACAGCGGCTTGTTTTTTCTCACTTGTTATCATGCTCAGTGCATTATACCAGATTACGTCCGGGAATACAAGATTAGTAAAGAAGGAAATAATGTGTTCAATCGAGCGACTGTAGCCGGGCGGTTATAAGATCCTCACTTAAATTGTTTACGGATAGAGCATTTTCTAAATAAAAATTGCCAACACTGAGACGACAAAGTTCAGATACGTAAGCACCCGTTTTTAACTTTTTACCCATATCCTCAACCAGTGAACGAATGTAGGTACCACTACCAACATGACTACTAAACTGGGCTAGTGGATAGCTATATGTTTTCAATGAGTTTTCATAAATTTTGACAAGGCGAGCTTCTAAAATCATCGGTTTGCCCGCTCTAGCCAAACGATATGCTCGCTGACCGTTAATTTTAATGGCCGAAAATGATGGCGGCCTTTGCATAATATCACCAGAGAACTCTGAAAGAACGTGACGAATTTCAGTCTCAGTCGGCACCCGCTCACTGATTAACCGCTTTTGCCCTTCTTCGTCTCCAGTCGAGCTAGTTTGCCCTAGACACATTGTGACATCATAAGTTTTATCAAGTTTGCTTAGTTCTCTAGAACGACGAGTGTAATCTGAGCCAACAACTAGCACTAGTAGACCAGTTGCAAAGGGATCGAGTGTTCCTGTGTGACCAACTTTAATATTTTTCGGCTTTTTGCCTGAGGCTTGAGCGACAATTTTTCGGACATAGTTAACAACATCGAAAGATGTCCAACCTGGTGGTTTATCGACAAGTAGTACGCCCTGCATTGTAGCCATTGTACTAGAGGAGCAATAACAATCTTTGCTACTGGCCTGGGCTTGTATAGTTGGGAGGCATAAATGGAGGAGGTACAGGCGGCGGAGAGTGAGGTGAAGCAGCAAATGGATCAGACATATCCGGTAAAACAACCGGCTTACCGGTAGAATTTATCGGAGGTAATGGCATGTCTAGTGGTTGACTTTCTTGAGGTGTAGAGTCAACGGACGGCCCGACAGCCGGCAGCTCACCCTTCGGTTTTAAATTACCTTCTTTATCAATCTCAACTTCCTTTGGAGTAGTTGATTGATCAGCATTTAATCTCTCAGATGGGTGAAGATCGTCGCCCAGGGGTCTAGCGTTGAGAGAATTTATCGGCTTGATGGGCTCCGGACCAGTTTCTAGGGCTTTTAGAACTTCGTGCCGCGCGGCATCGACATTTGTTTGCTCAGCTTGTTGATCAAGGTGTGAACTGTGAACTGATTCCTCAATTTCTTCAAGCGTTTCAGTCTCAGTGGATGAGTTTGGCTGAAATGCTGGTATAGGCGGAGAAGGTTTTGACGGCTCAAACAATAAGGGCTGCGGAGCTTGAACCGGATTGGTAGGAGGAACCGGTGCCTCCGTGTGGTTATCGGAATCGCGCTTGAGGAGTGATTCAGACGGTTCGGCAGGTGGAACATCAAATGGATTTGAGTTCTGAGGTTCGGCTGGATTTGGCGCAGGTGGTACATCGCTAGGTGGTGTTGTTTCATCTACTAGGTAGGAACGCCCGACCGATGGCAACTCAATGTCATTATTACTCGTCTTGATCTCAGCGTCGGCAAACGGGCTCTCATCTTGGGGCACACCACTTATGCCTATGTCTTTTGGAGGTTCTGGCAAAGGCAACATATCCCGGTTGAAAGGTAATTCGGGCAGTCCGTTTTCGTCAGTTACGCCTGGTGTAGGGTTGTCTGGCTGAAAAGGCGGCGCATCTGGGAGTTTAGACTCACCAAATTGGGCATGATTTATATCCAGTGTTCCGTCGTCTGTTTTGGATGGTTCTTTATTTGGCTTACGGAGGCTAGCCAGCAGACTGGAGTTGTCTGATCCTGATTTTTCAGATGGTCCTTGGCTTGACTCTTCATCTAGCTCTGACGCTACGAGTTGTTGATTTGCCCCTGCCGACATTAAATCGCCAGCTAAACTCATGGTTCTTGGGGTAGTCTTTTCATTACTAAAGCGGTCCGTTTCAGCCACGATGCCAGTTAGCAGAGCTGTAGCGATTTGTTCATCAAGCACAGTTTTACTTAGATCTTTGAGAAGTTTGGTAACTAATTCGGATATTGAGCTAGCGGTGGTGTCTTGCCAGTTGACAGATCCAAGATTTCCATTAGAAGTATCGTTGATACTCATAACCGTTGCATCATGTAGGATCCGCCCATGGGTGGTGATAGCTTGGTCAAGCTCCTGTTGTTCATGAGCCCCAAGCGCAACTACGGCATCGACATTAAAGTCGCCTTGGCTGAATTCTAAGTCATCTTGGCTAAGGCTGGTTTTATAGGGTGTAATAAAGATACGAACTACTTTATCCTCGACTTTGTACCGTAACTTGTCTGCCTTAGATTTATCGAGTGCTATAATGAAATCTCGCAAACTATCGGGGCTCTGTTCAATAGTTTCTTGAGGCTTTAAAAATTCTATGGCACTTGGTACTTCGCCGCTGAAGACAGCAGCAACATGTTTGTCCATCTTATCAAGCCCTAGAGTCAGTCCGATTAGGGCACTTAGCAGATCGACGGTCGGATCGTTACGAACCGTTACGAGAATGTTTCGAGCCTCTTTTAGGCGGTTAACAACTTGCTGTTCTGCACTATCCATATTTTTTTATTTTAACCTTCAGCGTGATCTTACTACAAATTTGAAGGCTTGTCTATAACACTGGAGACGTAGCATAAAAGACAATTACAAGACAGCAATGTGCGCACAAACACCTTTACAATGGGTACCTTAATCTGTTATAGTCATCGGGAAATTCTATAAAACCTAAGAGGAACAACATGCCGATTATCAAATCCGCTAAAAAGCGTGTCCGGACAGCTCGTAAAGCAACAATTCGGAACAACAAAACAAAGCGTAACTTAAGAAGCGCCCTTAAGCTATTCTCCAAGAAAACGACAGTCGCCTCTCATAAAAGTGCTCAAAGTGCCGTCGACACAGCCATTAAGAAAGGTATCCTGACTAAAAATAAAGCTGGCCGAATAAAGAAAAAATTAGCGGCTCAAGCAAAGTTAGCCGGTGCAAAATCTACCCCAACCAAAAAGTCAGTCAAACCGAAAACTAAACCAACTGTTAAGCCAGCAGCTGCTAAGAAAAAAGCTCACATCACAAAAACCAAAAAGTGATTTAGGATTAGGCTGCAATCTTTATTAAGAAAAACTGTAGAGCTTCATCCAAATCGATATTTTCTCGCTTTGATCGAACATCTATAGTTAGTAAATCAGCTATCAGTTGTTTAAGCTTTTCAAAACTAATCCGAGCTGCCGTTATTTGACTCTTCCGAACAACAACAGGATGAAGTTTTGCTTCCTTGGCTATGGCTTCGCTGGAACGGCCTGTTGCCGTTTTAACAAAAGATAAAGCTTTTAATTGCCACGACAACATAGATATAATTATTTTCGGCTCAACTCTTTGTTGACGCTGGTCATTGTAAAGCTTAATGGAGCGTTCAAGATTGCCGGTAAAAGCTACGTCTAATAATTCAAAGATTTTGCTTTGTGGTGTTAGTTCAGTTAAAAGTTCAATATTCACCTGGCTTATATCAGGCGCATAAAGTAGTAATTTTTCCAGTTCATTGTCCAGCATTTGTTGATTCATCCCTACCCTTTGTACCAAAAACCGAGCATTAGCCGAAGTGAGATTACCGTTTTTTGATTGGGCTGTTTCGATTAGCCATTTCACTAAGTCTTCTTCATTGAGTTCAGCGAACTCCTGAAAGTCCGTCGATTTTTTTAAGAGTTTGTAGTAACTCAATCGCTTATCTAGCTTAAGTTCCAGCAATATTAAATCTGTTGTCGTTGGTAGTTCTTTGAGAAGTTCTTCGGCCTGTTCAGCGAACTGTTTATTAATGGACGGGTTACGTAGTATTACCATCTTTCTAGCAGTTAAAAAAGGTGTACTTTGTAAGCTTTCTCGGAACTGATCGAAGTTACTTTCTTCAGCGTCCAAACGTTCTACTGCTATATCGCCATGAATATCAATAAATTCAGTAGTCAGCTTTCCAAGCGCTGATCGCAATAAAAATTCGTTCGCTCCCGTTAGAGTAACAACCATGTGATCTATTATAAACTCCCACCATTTTTATCGCAGACGTTGGCATCGTGGACAAAAATGAGTTCCCCTGCCTGCTAATCTAATTTTTAAAATTGTCGTACTGCAACGCTGACAAGGCTGACCATTAAGACGGAAGACTTTGGCAAAGCTCAGATAATTTCCCTTTTTACCTTCAGCGTCAACATAATTTCTGTCGGTTGATCCTCCCTTTTTAAGGCTTAACCGGAGAACCGCCACGAGCGCTGCATGAAGTTCTTTAATCTTCGTTTCAGGCAGATGGCTGGTTATCGTTTTGGGGTGGATTCTGGCTCCCCAAAGTGATTCATCGGCATAAATATTACCGACTCCGGCAATAACGGCCTGATCAAGTAATGCAGCTTTAATATTTGTCTTAGGTCGATGTTGTAACTGTTTTTGTAAGATCTGCCAGCTGAAATCTGCTTCAAGAGGTTCAGGCCCGAATTTTTTTATAAAATCGATGTTTGGAACTTCAGCTGTCGGTATAAGCCTTATCCAACCGAATTTACGCTGGTCATTAAAAAACAGCCGACTGCCATCCCCGAACTCAAAAATGACGCGAGTTGACTTGTCGGGCAATTGATTCGTCAACGAAGCGGTTGGATGACCGGCGCCGAAGTGAACATTTTTACCCTGAAAAACAAGCTGCCCGGTCATTTTTAAATGAATGACGAGCGAATAATTACTTGAAAGTTCGACCAACAAGACCTTGGCTCGGCGCTTGACGACTCTAACTTTAGCCCCAATCAGAAAAGTTTGGATATCTTCCGAGGGGCTTGAAAAGCTTTTTGGGTTGCTACAATTAACAGTCTTAATGACCAAATCAGGCAACAAACGATTAAGCCCCAATCGAACTGTCTCCACCTCCGGCAATTCTGGCATATATACTTATTATACTGGCACTTGTTAGAATAAGATTATGGCTGATTCACTTTTTGATATCTTAAGCCAAAAAGATTTTACTGAACCGCCAGAAACAATGGCCATAAAGCGCTACATTCAGGATCATTTCAAGGTTGCGGTTGAAGCTGTTATCCATAACAGCGATATTATTATCAGCGCTCCGAGTGCAGCACTAGCGAATACACTTCGCTATCATTCTAGAGAGCTTAAATTTGCCGCTAAAACTGATAAACGGATTGTGCTGAGGATTAAATAACTTTTTGTTTAGAGCGTGACATTACTGGTTAGGCTGTTGTAATCGGGAAATTGGGCATCAAATAACTGTCGGATAACTGGCCCGTTACCTTCAAAAGTACCGGTAGCACATGACGTAGACCAGTAACGTTCAAGGTTATTACCGCCACCGTTAATAACTTCGTAAATGTAGCGATCACCTAGAGCACAATGCCCTCGGTCGTCGCTCAAGCTGGGGTTATTGTTGCCATCAGCAAAGCCGTTAAGCTCTAGTGAATGTAAAAATGTAGCGTAGGCATTGACGTTCATAGGGTATGCATTTGCAGTGTCAGTTTTACCTTCATAACCCTGAGTTACGGTGATTGTGGCTTGAGTATTATCAATATTAAGAATGATATCGTGGTGAGTAGAAGAGGCAGCCACCGGTGAATCAACAGTTAACTGAACTGCTGCGTCTGTATTCGCATAACTATCAAGATTTAAGGGCTGTGAGGCAGGAGCCGATGAGCCGCGGAAGATCAGAATAATCACCACTATGATCAATCCAATTGAAAGTAAAAATCCAATAATATAACGCGTCATCTACCAAAACCTTTGAGTAATAGCTTATGATACCATAATATTACATCTTTAGCAACATTTCATGAGACCATTTTAAGGTACAATAGTTGGTATGCGCTTACGCTATGAAACCGGTGTTGCTACTTTAGTTCAATTCATAGTGGCTGTTTCCTTGAGCTCATTGAATGGCATTATATCTATAATTGGCGGCTGCACTGCCTGTGCCAACGCCGATTGTGTTAGTAACACCTTAGTGTCTTTAATACTTATTATTTTGATAGTTATTGCACTTGGCTTTTTATTAGTTCTGGGCTACGCTGCTCAAGAACGTAGAAGTAGCCGACTTGCCAAGACGCTAATTGCTTTTGAAGTCCTGGCCGCTCTTATTTATCTTTTCGATGCCCAACATACGCCGAATATTATAGATCGCATCACCAACCTCATAACATTCGTAGTGGCAGTTTGGGTGATCTTGCTTGCCTGGCGGCTGGCCACAGCCAAAGGCGGGAGAATTGTTAGATCACGGCAACGGCGTAATCCAATCCCTCGCTAAAAGTGAGACTTGATCTTAAAGTTCGCTCCAGTTATCACCGACGGACATATCAACAGTCAGTTTAACCGGCAAGGCTGGATAAATGTTTTCCATAGTTTCTCTCAATATATCTGTGACGGTTTCAACCGCTGCATCAGGGCATTCAACGAGTATCGAGTCATGAATTTGGAGCAACATATTACAGTCATTATTCAGAGCGCGCAAACGTTGATCGATTAGAATCATGGCAATCTTCATAAGGTCAGCTTCGGTACCTTGGATTGGCATATTTATAGCCGCCCTTTCGGCTGCTGATCTGGCAGCAAAATTGCTGGAGTGGATATCCGGCATTGGTCGTCGTCGACCGAATAATGTTTCAACATATCCATCTTTCAGAGCCTGTTTCTTAAGGTTATCTAAATATGTGACTAGTGGTTTTCGCAGAGCCATGTAGTTATTAATGAAACTCTGAGCTTGTTCAAATGTCATACCGGCCGCCACTGAAAGACCATGTGGACTCATGCCATAAAGAATGCCAAAGTTAACCACCTTAGCAGCTCGGCGCATTTGCTTAGTAACATCTTCAATCTCGCGTCTATAAACTTGAGCGGCTGTGGCCGTATGTATATCAATATCTCTATTAAACATTTCAATCAGTTCTTGATCCTGGCTCATAGCGGCGCTTAATCTGAGTTCAAACTGATTGTAATCAGCACTGACTAGTTTTTTCCCAGATCCAGCTACAAAAGCCTGCCGAATTTTTCTACCCAGATCGGTTCTGACCGGAATATTTTGTAAATTAGGATCAGTGCTAGAAAGTCTTCCAGTTTGGGCAATTGTCAAGTTGAAGGTGGTGTGTAACCGCGAATTTTTATCTACCATAACTGGCAGTGTGTCAATATAAGTATTCTTTAATTTAGTAACTTCACGCCACTTCAATATATTTTGAATAATCGGGTGTTGATCAAGCAGTTTGTCTAATTCGCTGGCGGCTGTACTAAAACCAGTTTTGCCTTTTTTGATACCAGTTGTCGAAAGCCCGAGATGTAATTTATCAAATAGGGTGTTGGCAAGTTGAACTGGGCTACCAATATTGAACTCTCCACCTGCCTCTTTATAAATTCGTCGTTCTATGCCAGTGATCATGCCGTCAATTTCAGTTTTCATCTTTTTGAGATAAGCCGTGTCAAGCTTAATACCGACGTACTCCATGCGTGCTAGTACTGGTATTACAGGCCACTCAATATCATGAGCTAGCTCCGATACCATAGACATTTGGTGGAGATCTTTGACCTGTCGTTCATAAAGCACTTTAATAACAGCAATTATTTCGGTTGCCCGCTCAGCAGCTTGAGTTGGATTAAGTCCTTCAAACAATAAACTTTGGTAAGCCAAGTCGGCTCTAGCCAGTTCAGTTAGCGTTTGTTCACGACGCAGCGCGTTAAGTAAAAAAGCACCAATTAGGACATCATGACCGACGAGTGGCAGATCCTTGCAACCAAGTGCCAATAATATTTCAAGAGTGGCCTTAGTATCATGACCTATTAGCCGAGGAGCGTTATCGAATAGGGCTATAACAGACTCTTTATTAAGTTTTGTAAGATCTAGCGTGTAAATAGTATTACCGTCTGTACTCAATATTAAAGTGGTTGGATCATTGCCATGCTTGTCTTTGGCAAAAGAATAAACAAAAAATTGTCTAGCTCGTTTAAAATCTAAAGCAGCCAATTTTTTATTATTATCAATGATCACGTTCTTGCCGGTTTGAAGTTTCATGCTGGCGTTCAGATCTGTTGTGTAATTATTAACGGTGACCTGCATAACTTCAGGCAACTGGCGAGCAAGCGTTTTAAATTCCAGTCTTTGTAGTAATTCTAGTATTTTAGCTGGCTGAATTTTACTGCCGTCAACTTCAGTTAAATCTAACTTAACCGGGGCATCGGTCCAGATCCGAGCTAATTCTTTACTAAGATATGCTAACTTTTTACCAGCCTCTAGTTTTTGGCGTAAACTTTCTTTTATAAGTGGCAAATTTTCGTAGACTTCATCAAGGGTTTTGAATTGGTCAATTAACTCAAAAGCTGTCTTGTCGCCTACACCAGGTACACCCGGTATATTATCTGAAGAATCACCTTTTAGTGACTTAAAATCTAAAAATTGTTCTGGTTTCAGCCTATATTTAGCCTCAAAACTTTCTGGTGAATAAAGCTCAATATGGCTCAATCCTGATTTTAAAACGAAGACACGAACATGCGGATCAACTAGTTGCAACATATCGAGATCACTGGTAACCAACAGAGTTTCAATGCCCTTTTTAGTCGCTTGCAAAGCTAAGGTACCCATAATGTCGTCTGATTCATAATCGTCCAATTCATAAAGTGGCCAGCCAAAGGCCTTTAGTAATTCTTGCAATATAGGAATCTGCGCGTAAAAGTCCGGTGGGGGTGATTTGCGGCCAGCTTTATATTCCGGATAGAGTTTAAGTCGACGCCGGATATTTGTTTTTGGCTTATCCCAAGCAATTGCCACATAATCTGGGGTGAGTTGGCGCATAACCTCAAGCGCCATGGTGGCGAAACCGAATATACCGCCGGTAGGCGTCCCGTCTTTGGTCACTAAATTCGGCATAGCATAGTAGCCACGATAAAATACACTTTTGCCGTCAATAATGGCAAATTTCTTAGATTTCGTGGGACCTGAGTTCATGTTATTCAGTATATCTTAATGAAGCCTGAGGCCTTTAGTCGCCGTAAAAGGGGACACAATATGCTCTGAGGTATAATGATCCTAAGATGAAGACGGTGGGACCTGACAAGAGATTGAATTACTACAGTATGACGCCCGATGACGTCATAGCTGATTTGCACAGCCACAGAATGGGCTTGACAAACGTCGAAGCTGCCAGGCGTTTAGAACAGCATGGGGCAAATATCCTTTTTCGTGCCCCTCATGAATCATTAATAACCACTTTCCTACGCCAGTTTAAAAATCTCTTCGTGATTATGCTCCTTATTAGCGCCGCCTTTGCGCTATACCTTCACGATGGCAGGACAGCAACTATCTTAATTATTATTGCCCTGATGAATGCCTCAGTTGGTTTTTTCCAGGAACACAAAGCTGAAACTTTAATGAATAATCTGGAAGACTTGCTAGTTCCTCGCGCCAAAGTTATACGCAACGATAAACTGACGGATATCGATTCTCAAGATCTAGTGTTGGGAGATATAGTCTACATCGAAGAAGGTGATTCAGTGCCAGCCGATCTCCGGATCATTGAAGAGGAGGAGCTAACAACGAACGATTTTGCCCTGACTGGCGAAAGTAACCCAAGTCGTAAGTTCGTTCATGCTATTTCAGCGGCGGTTCAATTGCCAGACCGGCACAATCTAGCTTTTTTGGGTACAACGGTGGCTACTGGCACAGCCCGTGGGATCGTCATTGGTACCGCAATGCATACCGAGCTTGGACGTATTGCCTCTTTAAGCCAAGTCACACACGCTCAACTTTCGCCTCTTCAAAAAGAAATGAATCACTTGGCGACGCGAATCGCCCAAAGCACTCTTATTTTGGCTGCTTTGCTAGCTATTATCGCCCTTCAAGCCAATCTGGGACTTAAAGCTGCCCTTCTTTTTGCCATCGGTATAAGCGCCGCTATGATCCCTAATGGCTTGGTCGCCGAAGTTAACATAACTTTAGCCCAAACGGCTAGCCGCATGGCAAAAGCACGAGCCCTAGTTAAGAAACTATCAGCGGTTGAAACGCTAGGTGCCACAAATATCATTTTGACTGATAAAACCGGAACTTTAACCAAAAACGAAATGACAATCAGCCGGATACTTATTGGACGGACGAGTTATGGCGTGACTGGCACAGGCTACGAACCACGCGGGGCGATCATAAATGGGCAGCAAAAACTTCTACCTAAAAAAACACTCGAAGGATTATCTCTATTTTTTATAACCGGAGCTTTGGCCTGTAATGCCCGCGTTAGTCAACCCGACGCTCAGCATCGAACTTGGTACGTGATTGGCGACCCGACTGAAGGAGCCATTGTTACGCTCGCCCGGAAAGCAAGTCTGAAGACTGAAGATCTTCACCTTAAGTACCGAGAAATACGCGAGTTCCAGTTTGATGCCGCCAGGAAATTGATGAGTTCTATCCGTCACTACGAAGGTAAGGCAGTAGTTTTTGTAAAGGGCGCGCCTGAAGCAGTACTTGGACGCAGTAATAAATTATGGGACCACGGTCATATTAGAAAATTCACAGCTGCTGATCGAACTTTCTTTATAACTCAAACTGAAATGGAGGCTAAAAACGCCATGCGTAATCTTGCCTTCGCTTATCGTATTTTGCCGAAAAATGTTGACCTTAAAGAACTGACTATGGATGAAGCCGAGAAAGATTTCACTTTCCTGGGTATTGTCAGTATGCAGGATCCCCTGCGAGACGATGTACCCAGAGCCATGGCGGCTGCTCGAAGCGCCCATGTCCATGTTTCCGTTGTGACCGGAGACTACCCAACCACTGCTGAAGCAGTTGCCGTTCAAGCCGGGTTGGCAGTAACACTGGATCAAGTTAAGGTAGTCGGGACTGACGAGCTAAGCGTCCTGTCTGACAGCCAAGTCTATCAACTGATTATAGAAGGCGGCGTTATCTTTTCAAGGGCGACACCTGAAGATAAACTCCGAATCGTTGAGATTGGTAAAGCCAGCGGACTAGTCGTGGCTGTAACTGGAGACGGTATAAACGACGCACCAGCCCTGAAACATGCCGATATTGGTGTGGCTATGGGTAAAACCGGTACCGATGTTGCTAAAGACGCCGCTGAAATAGTGCTACTAGACGATAGCTTTAGTACGTTAGTCGGCGCCATAGAGCAAGGCAGGCTAACCTTCTACAACATTAGGAAAGCAGCTCATTGTGCTATGACTGATAACGCCGGTGAGCTGATAGTTATCCTTATGAGCTTAGTTGGCCAAATTTTCTTTCATATACCAATCGCCATTACAGCCATCCAAATTCTGGCCATCGACATTATCGCCCAAATGGCTCCGGTTACGGCACTTGGCTGGGATAAAGCAGAGCGTTCTTTAATACACCAAAAGCCCAGGCGGCTAAGTGATCACATACTCAATGTCAAAACAGTTCCCGGTTTTATTATGTTCGGTGCACTCGGTGCTGTTTTAGCTTATTCGAATTTTCTGTTCTTCTTTGTTAGGCATGGCTTGAGTGCGGCTTATATTGACACAAGTAGTAGTTTGTATGCTCAAGCTACAATGCTGACCTATCTAACGCTAGTCCTTTGTCAGTTTGTCTATCTAATGATGGCTAGAGCTGATGAGCATGAGAGTTTCTTTACGCGTTTTCTTTGGAGTAATAAAAAGTTACTTATTGCTTTCGCCATATCGTTCTTCTGTATTTTTAACATTATGTACAACCCCTTGATTAGCTCGTATTTCGGGGCTGGGCCATTAAGTGTAGCTGACTGGCTGGCGGCAGTTGGCGCCGCCCTCATCTACTTGGTAATCAGTCTGCTTCAACGTCACACCCGGAAGCACACTCGCCAGGCCATCATCAAGCTTCACCGTGAAGTTCACGGTAACGCCTCCCCGGCTCGAATATGAGCCATTCAGGGCCATTAGTTACCTACCATCAATTAATCTTTTAGGTTGGCTATGCAGATGGTAGATTTAGTTTCTTAGCAACTTCCGTCATCAGCTTTCGTTGGCCGTTAAAGTCATTGAAAATAAGAAAATCAGCTTTAATTTTTACGCCACTCATGTTTAGAGTGGCATCATCGCCGCTAGGACTCATCTCGACTCGCTCTTCAGTTAAAAATTGTTCGAATGATTTATTGTCTTCTTCTGCTCGATCACGATTAACCGCATTCTTAATGATGTGGCTGTAACGAAGTTGCGGTTCACCGTCTAGCCATAAAACTATACCACCAAGCTCATGAACACGCTCGGCCTCGGCAGGATGACGCAGGGAAGCCATAGCCAGACCACGATACTGATCAATCTGACCAGAATATCGCTCAATTGCCTTATCAACTAATACAGCCAATCCCTGTTGGCGGCGCCACTCAGCACTAATCTTACCTAGTGTTGCCCTGTCTGCTGGGAAACCGCGTTTTTTAGCCTCCTCCCGTAAGACGTCCGTAACTGATACAAACAAATAGCCAAAATCCTGAGCTAAAATATTCCCAACGGTATCTTTGCCAGCCCCATTTGTGCCGCTGATACCAATAATTTTTGTCGGCATTAGATATCTATTCCTGTTTCTCGATCAAGATTTTATCCCTTAATGTAATCGTGCAATTTCTTCGCATCGCGGTGTTTACGCAGTTTAGCCAAGGCTTTAGCCTCTATTTGACGAATACGTTCGCGGGTGACGGCAAATTCTTGGCCAACCTCCTCAAGGGTGTGACTTTTACCGTCCTCTAAGCCAAAACGCAATTTGATAATTTTTTGCTCACGTTCTGTCAAGGCACTGAGCATATCTTTAACCTGCTCTTTTAGCAGCTGATTTGTAGCTGACTCTTCAGGGGTTACAGTATCTTCATCTTCAATGAAATCGGCTAGAACAGAGTCGTCTTCGTCATCGCGTATGGAAGCGTCAAGACTCGAGATATCTTGCTTAATTTTCATGATATGTTCAACTTTATCGACTTCGATTTCCATCTCTTTAGCTATTTCGTCGTTAGTCGGTTCCCGGTTCAACTTCTGGGTTAAGCGCCGTTGCGTCCGCAAAAGTTTGTTAATGGTTTCTACCATATGAACCGGTATACGAATCGTTCGAGCCTGGTCAGCAATAGCACGGGTAATAGCCTGACGGATCCACCAGGTTGCGTATGTTGAGAATTTGAAACCTTTGTCCGGATCAAATTTTTCGACTGCCCGTAGTAAGCCAGTATTGCCTTCTTGGATTAAATCAAGTAAATCCAGACCACGGCCAACATAACGTTTGGCAATCGATACTACCAAGCGCATATTAGCCTCAGCCATCTTATCTTTGGCATCTTTATCGCCAGACACCACACGTTGGGCAAGCTCCAACTCTTCAGCGGCATTAAGTAGCGGTATTTTACCAATTTCTCGTAGGTACAATCTAACCGAATCATCAGCCACATCATCGTCAAGATATCCTGACGCAGCCAGCGGTGTTGCTTCTTCTTCCTCTTCTTCTAAAATCCACTCATCAGTAAAGTGATCGACGTCTGGTTCGGCAATCGTAATCTCAATGTTAGCATCGGCTAATTCCGTATAAAGCTTATCTAAAATATCGGCGTGTTCCGGTATATCTGAAATAGCGGCCAATATTTCTTTCTGGCCAATGTGACCATCTTTTTTGGCATTTTCAATAAGTTGTACCCTTGTAGTTTCCAAATCTTCGACTATTTTAGGGCTCTGTGACTTATTTTTAGGCATAATTTAAATTCCTCCAGTAACACTTTTAAGCAGTGCATCAAGTTGCTTAACTTTTTTTAATAATAAACCAGTGCGAGCTTCACTAGTCGACTCAAGCTCTACTGCCAGCTTTTGCTTTTGATGTTTCACGTAGGCTTCAACCAGTCGTATTTGTAACCGAGTCGCTTCATATTCCAGTTCTGAGGACTCGATGTCCTGGTAGAGCTCTTCATACTCTAATGTTAAGATTTTAACATAATCGTCAATCTGTTGCAACTGGTCTTTAGCAGAGTTATTAAGCTTCTGAGAGGCCAATAGAGAGGATAACAGTTGCTTGGCTTCAGGCTTGGACAACATTTCGGGGCTAATAAAAGCTAAATGATCCCGCAATTTCGGCTGGATGAGCATTAAAGCCAAAAAGTGGTCCTGCAATTTGCTATATTCAATTTGCTCTAGATCAAGTTTTATCGATGGCATTTTTTGCTGTTTACGTATTTTTTTATCAGCCGGAAAAGTGGCTAGTTTCTTGGTTAAAGCTTCACGATTAATACCAATGGCAGCCGCTATAGAAGTCATGTAATGATCCTGCTCGACACTATCACTCAGACGGTTGACTAGCGGCAGTAATCGATCGGTAAATTGGCGCTTGCCGGGCGCACTTTCAATATTAAGTTCCTTTTTATAAAGCTCCATTAACCAATCGAGCGCGTAAGTATGCTCGGTAATCACTTTCTGCCATAATTTCGGATTATCTTGAATTAATTCATCAGGATCTTTGCCGGCTGGGATATCAATAATACTTAGCGAAACTCCAACTTGGCTGGCAATAGGTATCGCTCGCTCGGTAGCGGCTAGCCCCGCTCGGTCGGCGTCAAAGCATAGTCTTATATCTTTCACTTGTCGACTAAGAATTTTGAGATGTTGTTCAGTAAGTGCTGTACCGGCAACAGCTACCACTTGGCTTGAGCCAGCTTGGTGACTGGCAATAACGTCCAGGTTACCCTCTGTAACAACAACATATTGGTCTTTGCGAATAGCCTCTTTGGCAAGGTGCAGCCCGAAGACATGACGGGATTTATCATACAGTACAGTTTGAGGTGTATTAATATATTTCGGCGCACTGGGATCCTCGACAAGTAAACGGGCTGTAAAGCCGATTACTTCCCCAAAGGGATCTTGCAATGGAATCATCAAGCGGCCACGAAACATATCGCCGATACCGGAGTAACGGCGAGAACTGACACCGGCCTGTTTCATTTCTAATTCGCTAAAACCTTTACTTTTTAAGAAGTCAATTAGTGCATTACCCCCAGCTGGAGAGTAACCCAAGCGCCATGTTAGAGCTGTTGCTTTACTGAATTTTCGTTTCTGTAAAACGTACTCCAGAGCCGGCCGGTGCTTAGAAAAATGAAGCTGATAAAATTTTACACTGAGCTCTAGTAAATCGCGGAGACGGGTCTTATTAGGACCGTTTCCCCTTGTATCTCGGCGATATTGCTCAAGGTCAACGCCAGCTCTACGGGCAAGTAGCTCGAGCGCACTTTTAAAATCTAATCCCTCAACTTCCATAACAAAACTGAACATGTCACCGCCTTTTCCAGACGAAAAGTCGTGCCAAATTTGCTTCTCTGGACTGACAATAAAGCTTGGAGTTTTTTCGTTAGTAAAGGGACTGATGCCTTTCCAGTTGCGACCGGCATGCTTTAACTGGATGTATCCACCAATAACGTCCTCAATGCTAAGCCTAGCCTTAATCTCGTCAACTGCGTCCACTGTAAGAATATTGTACGCTATTTACTCTCTTCAGGTCCGAGGCCAAGCATCACCTGTAACAACTTACCATGATCGGACAACCTGGTAGAGCAACAACCCTTATGATTAAATAGGGTTATGCCGCCTCAACAAAATTACGAGCCAGCGCCGCCGGCGCCTGAACCTGAACAATATGATTTTATCGTCGATAGTAACAAGCATAAACCGACTATTAATCTAATCAAGGTCGGTTCGTTTAAATCCCGACTAATAGTGGCGATCGGCGGAGCTATTCTGCTGATAATAGCAATTTGGGTCTTCATCTCTGTTTTATCGAACGCTTCAACAGCACCGACCGCCCCGCTGATCGCTATCACTCAAGAGCAAAATGAATTAGCTCGCATTTCGTTAACACCTGCCCAGAGCGCCACCGAACAGCCAACACAAACTTTTGCGATAACGACTAATCTAAGTATGCAAAGTGAGCAACAGGCTTTTTTGGCTTTCTTGCAAACTTTAGGAAGTACCCCTAGTAGCAGCGTCCAGCAAGCTACTCGTAACCCAAAAACTGACGCCGCTTTATTGGCAGCTCAGACTGATGACACCTACGATCAAACTTACATTTCAATTGCTCAATCAGAACTAACAACGTATGAGAATACACTCAAACAAACTTTTGCCAACACTAAGAATACCAACGAGCGGATACTGCTAAACACCGCTTACAAGCAAGCCGAGCTCCTGATGCAACAAAGTACTCAAACTGAATAAAAGTGAGCAATCAGAATTCAAGCCCTCCCACAAACAAGGTAGTAAGAATGACGAATCAGATCTTGTACCTCTTCCCATTTCAACTGCCCGCTGAGTAATAAGGTATTCCAGTGTTTCTTGTTTAAATGATAGCCAGGCATCACGCTCTCGTATTTGTCGCGTAAAATTTTTGACAACTCGGGATCGCACTTTAGGCTCAATTGCACAGGCTCTTTATCCTCAGCCATCAAAGCAAACATTTTGTCTTTAACTTTGTAAACGGCAACACTTTCTCCAAATGGATAGTCCAAGATGGCATTGGGCTGACTTAAAATATAATCCTCGACGACCTTTTGGTTCATCAACTCAATCCGTGTGGCCTTTGAGCCACTCCAGGTAATATTGCAGCTCAGCGACAGAAGCCTGAATATCATCGAAGGCTCTATGCAATTCTTTTTTCTCAAAACCGACGCCATACTTACCTTGCATCAACACTTTCCAAGCACTAACGTCTAGCATTCGGTAATGTAATTTTATATCTAGTTGTGGCCACCATTTTTTGATAAAGCCCCGGTCATTATAAATGCTATTGCCGGCCAGGACAGCTGGCTCGATACCAAATTGCCGCTCAACTAGCTCGATGAGATCTTGCTCGACTTGCTGGCTTGATTTACCGCTATCCAGTTTTCGGATAAATTCGTTACGGTTAACTGGAAAATCCTGCCACCAGCTGTTCTTTTGCATCCGATTAATGACCGACTTGCGAGGCTGTGTGACAAGCGCTTCATAGCTTTCGAGCGTTTTGAAGTCAAAGTCCGTTACCTCAGCCGCCACTTCCAAAATCAGATCCTTCATTGGATCTAATCCTGTCATTTCTAAATCTACCCACAGTAGTTTAGTCGGCGTGGCGTTTTTATCAATCATTGCCTTAGATTATATCGTAACTAAAGATATCAGAAAGTTTAGGCTTTGCCAGCTAAGGCCCTTAATTAAGTTAGCGATAATTAGGCCTGAGTTCTGGCGAGAGCCAGCGCATCGCTGTACCACTTAAGACTCTCAAGAGTTGTTTTAAGAGCTGTCTGTGGACCGAATGGTTTAGCCTTAAGTTCGGCGCTTAAATTACCAGTTTCATCGATTAAATCACGAGCCCCACCAACTAAAAATACAGCTTGAGGTACAGTGATCGTTAGCAGGCCTGGCAATACACCTCGTAGATGAGCTATTGCTTGGGCTCCACCAGTTGAACCGTGAGCAACTAAAGCTACCGGTTTTTTGGCAAACTGGTAATCTGCGTAATCTAAGGCATTTTTCAAAACAGGCGAATAAGATCGGTTGTACTCGGGTGTGATTAGGGCGAAAGCATCAGCCTGACTAATTTTATCGAGCCACTTCTTAGCTACAGCATTTGGCTGGCGCTCTGGGTTAGCTTGAGGTGATATTGGCTCATCCAAAAACGGTAATGGATAATCAACGAGGTCAATGATTTCTACTTCAGTATCGGCTAAATTTTTAGCCTCGTTGGCTACCCATTTGGCAACACGATCAGACACGCGATTAGGACGTACACTACCTACGATAACCTGTAATTTCATACAATTCTCCTTTTTTGGTATACTTTGTATACTATATAATATATGTTAGTAACTATACTTTGTAAAGCATGCAATTAACGACCCCTAAACAAGACACCGATGTCGTCCTGGAGCCTAAAATAGGCTGCATTGCGACGGCCATTGAAATTATTGGCAGCAAATGGACTGCTCTAATTTTGCGTGACCTATCGAGCGGATCGAAGCGTTTTTGCATGCTTGAGAAGTCTGTCGGCAAAATTAATCCTCGGACGTTATCTAAGCGACTTGACGATTTAGAAGCCCAAGGTATTATTAGCAAACAAAGTTTTACCGAAAGACCACCCCATATTGAATACACTCTTACTAAAAAAGGTAGGGACTTACTACCGGTATTGGAGCAGATGGCCGTTTGGGGAAACCGCTATTGCCGTCAATAAATTTAGGGGTGCGGCTTAAAAGCTAACGAAGCAGAGTTAACGCAAAAACGGTTGCCAGTCGGTTGGTCAGGCGCATCGTGAAAAAGATGGCCGAGGTGACCTCCACAATTTGCACATTCTACTTCCGTCCGAAACATGCCGACACTTGTATCTTCTTTCATTTTGATCGCTTTGGTATCGGCAACATCGTAAAAGCTGGGCCAGCCTGAGCCGGAATCAAATTTGGTGTTGCTTTTGAATATTAAGTTACCGCAAGCTGCACAGGTGTAGTCGCCAGTCGCATCATTGTGAAGCAGTGCGCCAGTGAATGGAGCCTCTGTTCCTTTTTGCCGCAGAATCTTATACTGCTCAGACGTTAATTTCTCTTTCCACTCATCATCAGTCGTAGCCATAACTTTATTATAATCCAATTGCCCTTTAGGCAAACTCAGCCAATTTTATTTTTTTGGTTTATCGATTTTATCCAGCCTAAAGGTCTTTATAATTATATATATCACTAAAAGCACGAATATAAAGTCAACCAAAGTATAGACAAACGAACCCCAGCCGAAAACTGCTGATTGATGTCCCACATGCAACGTGTAAGTCTTGCTACTGATAGCCACACCGCCAAAAACAAGAGCCGTTAACGGATTAATAAAGCTAGCTATTAACTGTTTGACTACAACTTGAACTTGGGTGCCGATTACGAAACCGATGGCTAAACCAACAATAGCATTCTGGCGCAAAAAATCTGTGAAGCCACTGATGGGAGATATTCTTCTTCGATCCTGGACTGAATTTTGACTTGCCATAGACTTTATTATACTGAATTATATTTACATCTGTAAAGGCGCTGGGATATTTAAGATTTTCAAACCATTATTAATGACATCGGCATAGGCCTCGACTAAACCAAGCCTGACGGCCGTTCGTTCGTTATCGATGACACGATTATTTTCATAAAAATGATTAAAAGCTTGAGCTACTTCGTATAGATAACTGCAAATGTGATGTGGCATGAGCTCGACGACGGCTCTTTCCGTCGCCTCAGGGTATTCAGATATTTTAAGGGCCAAGCTTCGCTCACCTGGCTCAAGATTAGAAGATAAAACGGCAGTTGGTACTTTGCTTTTTTTCAAAATGCTTCGAGCCCGGACGTAGGCATATTGAATATACGGGCCGCTATTACCTTCCAAGCTGATAGCTTGACTAACATCAAATGTAACGTCGCTACCGACCCGGTTCTTGAGCATAGTGTAGCGTAGAGCGCCGACCATTTCATCATTGATGCTACCAACTGGCGCACCTCGATCCTTCAAAGCTCTTTGAAGTGAATCGAAGAGCCAACCGATAGTTGTGGCCGTACCGTCTCGAGAGCTCATTTTGCCACTGGAGAGTTTAACCGTACCGGTAGGTATATTTTTAGTTATACCGGCCAACTCGGGCAAGGCTAGCTCGGCGGCCTTAAAAATAACTTGAAAATATTCTCGTTGCTCAACGGCCGTCACAATATAACTGGCTTGGGGACTAAAGTCTTTCTGCTTAAGTTGCATCAGGCCCAGATCACGTGCTTCATAGAGAGTATTGCCTTTACCAGATATAAAAACCCTGGTATGAAGACCATACCTGTCGCCTGGAAAGACGATAGCACCATCGGAACGTTCAAAGACTTTACCAATATGCTCCTCTACTACTGAACGACCGGCTTTATCAGCCTCACTTTCAAGATAACGTCGCTCAACCGGATGACTACCAGTCATTTGGAACACTTCACCAAAGTAGCTAAAACTCCAGTCTTTACAAATGTCATAAACTTGCTTGAATAGTGATTCACTTGGGGCGAAAGATTCTTGAGCATAGTGCTCGATTTCTTTTTTAGCCAGTTCGTTCTGTTCATAGGCTGTGGCTCCCTCGGCATATTTCTGACTCAAAAAGCTTGGGCGCTCGAGGGCATTAATACTACTTAGTTTATTTAAATCACCATCAATAAATTTCAAGATGGCCCACATTGATTTACCAACATGTAACCCAATATCGCCATGATAACTTACTCGGTGCGTCTCGGCGCCGCCACTTTCCAATAGGTTGGCCACCGTATCAGCGACTATGGAATTAAAGGCGTGGCCAATATGAATGTCTTTAAACGGATTCGGATTATTTGTTTCAATGACTACCTTTTGGCCGGCAAAGGGTTTGGAAATATTAATCTTTTGGATTGACTCCAGTAAACTATGATCGCTCAATCGGACGTTCAAAAAGCCTTGGCCTGCTACTGTAATTGAAGATATTTTACTGCCCAAGGCCGTTCGGAGTGCATCGGCCAACTGATCAGCAATACCCTGTGGCGGTTGGCCGAGTTTTCTGGCCAGTTGCAGAGCGATGTTGGTAGAGTAATCACCAAATTGTTCCTCGGGACGAGTCAATTCTACTGCCGCCTCAGCGTCAAACGTCTTTTTGCAGACTTTTTGAATGACCGATTCTATTTCGCGCTTCATTAGGGACCAGTATATCAGGTTATGCCTGGTGTTATCTGGGGTCGCAATGAGTTGCTTAAGGTTAAAGTTCTTAGCCGACATAATCGGCAGTTCTACTGCGCTATTGAGACATTTCCTGCTTTAATTTCTCGACCAGTTCAACCGGAGCTGGGTTTAGACCATTTAGAAGGGCTGTGTATAGCGTCACGAAATCACCAATTGTAATAACCCATAGTAACTGTTCTAACAGGCTGGCCCCTTCGACATTAATGGCATTAGGATGCGGCCACAAGCCCGACAGCAAACGCTCAACAATAATAAAGCTTTTTTGGATACGTTCATGCTCAAACCTGCTTTTTAACTCAATAATAGCGTACGGCTTATCGATTGGCTGTTTACTCCAGCCGATAAACTCATTGTGCTTAAATTCAGGATATTGACCAACCCAGGCCACTTGCTTGGCGTTTTCATTAAAACTTATCTTCCACTTATAGGCTGCCGGATATAAGTTCGGGCCAGCATAAATGACGACTGATTTACCGATACATTCTAGGGCCAGTTGTTTGGCAAAATTATTACTTGTTCTGATTGTCGGTAACCAATTAGCGACGCTAGATTGTAGAAATGGCGCGGCAACCTCTAGTTCTTGAACAATCTGAGGGTTAACAAGCTGAGCATCGCTCAAAAGGACTACTAAGGCTTTGAGATTATAAAGAACCGCATACCTCGGTTGTTCGGCTTTCGGTAATAGAGCTAAGGTATAACCTTTTTCTTTAGCAATATCAAATAATTTGCCGCCACCAGCAATCACTGCAATATGAGCGCCTTTCCTTTCAGCCTGAATTAGGGCGCTTAATGTTTCCTCGGTATTACCGGAGTAACTACAAGCGATAAAAAAGGTTCTTGCAGACACGTAATCGGGCAGATCATAATTGCGGACAATTTCAAACGGCTTATTGTAACCAGGCCAGCTCTGACTAATTAATGCTGCCAGAGCTGATCCACCCATACCAGCATATACAATGTTATCGACATCGATTTCAGCTTGTCCAGTTTGGAACTGATAACTCAGCTGTTGCCACTGTTTTTCGGCAATCCCTAGCGTGTCGACAGAATCTCGATCATGAATGTATTTTAGGTCATCTAGCATACCGTTAAATCCTTGTGCTTTTAGCTTACCTATATATAGTATACTTAAGAGTAATTATTTTTAGGGGGGCAGCAATGTTCGGGCACGATAACGACGATAATACGGCACAAAATGACAACCAGGGCATGCCAATGGAAGAACCAGTTGAAGACGGTACGCTTGGTAAACCTGATGCCGGCAGCGGCTCAAGCGACTTAGCCGCCTCTTCCGATAGTGAACATACAGCCCACGATAGCCCATCACTTCTACCCATAGAACCACCACACTCTATGACCCCGGGACCAAGTTTACCTGAACCAACAACACCAGCCCACAGTGGCACCGACGATCTTTTAAGTATCAAACAAAACGCCCTGCAACAGCTTAAACCTTTAGTCGGCCATCTTGACCAGACACCCCAAGAGCGCTTTCAAACAACCATGATGATGATTCAAGCAGCAGACGATCAAAGTCTTATCGGCGAAGCATATAAGGCAGCTGAAAGTATTAGCGATGACAAAGACCGAGCGCAGGCTTTACTTGACGTGATTAATGAAATTAACTATTTCAGTTCGAAAAAAGAAAACTAAGAATTTGATTTGAACTTTAATCTGACAGACGGACTGAACGAATTTGCCGGATGCGGTAGAGGATTGCACCGAGCAGTCCGGCTCCGATGGCTATAAAAAGAATCCCTGATCCAGGTCCTGTATTTGGCATCACGCTGGACGGTGTTTGAGTTTTAGGAGCTTGAGTAGTCGTCTTTGGGGTTGATACCGGGATAGATTTGTTATTATTTTGGTTGGATTGATTATTAGGCTTGCTCTTTTGGTGTTGAGTTGACTGATTAGTTGCCAGTTGGGAAGGGTTATTAGTGGCTCGGCCATGTAGCCACAAGCCAGCAAAAATGGCTGCCACAATCAAGACAGCTAAGACTAAAGCTGACAAAATGAGACGAGTTCTGGCAACTTTAGCTTGCTGGGCATAATAGTATTGCTGAAGCTCGGGCGGCACTTCAGGTTTACTAGGCTGCTGATTTGATTTTTTGCCAAATTTCCACATATTTATATTTTACCCTTACCTTTATCAGATACAAGCACCAGCATGTTGCTAGCCCTTCTTTGGGTAGAACTTATAACCCGGCCTGGTGAGAGATTGTTGAGAGGACATTAAGCGAGTTTTGCAGTAAAAATTTTTCGTTATATATATCTACCAATTTATCAACTTCAGTTGATATCTCGGAATTAGGATCAGTCATTAAAGGCTCTTCAGATTGTTGAGGTAAGTCGCTTGGGCGCTTTAGTAATTGCTTTTTTTGGGCCACAACATTTTCCAGTAGCCCACCAAGGCTAGTTACAAAACCCTCGTCTCTATTATCCTTTAAGTTTTCTCTTAAATCGTTTATGGTGCTACTAATATCGTTAGCATCGCCACAAAGTAGCACCCAATCAGATGAAAGTATGTAGTGCCATATAAGCAAGCGTTCATGGTCTGGTAGCTCGGTTGGCATTCCGGCCACAAGTTCTACTAATTGGCGAACCATAGCGCTGTTTTTATTGCTCCCAATTCCACCTTGAATGATGGGTTTCTCCCAACGGGCAATAAATTCATCCATTGGTTTAACTGACATTGTCAGTGTCATCTCTCGATATAAATCTATTGAACGGGGGTCGTCACGACCAAAAAGGTAACTCGGAATCTCAGGGTTCGTAGTTTCGCCAACAAAACCATCACCAACCTCGGAAGATGTTTGACCAGCCTCTGGATTAACCATAAACCATAGTATCAGATAGCCGTAATAGCTTTGCAAGCATAGACATCTTAGATCAGACTATGATTTTATCGATTCAGGTAAGGTAGAACTGTCTATTATAACGCCCTACATCATACCCATACCGCTGCCACCCATATCAGGTGAGGCCAGCTTCTCTTCTTTAGGCACCTCAACTACTAGAGCCCCCATAGTCATGGTGGTACCAGCGATACTAACAGCGTTTTGAATAGCACCCTTGGTAACCCGTGTCGGGTCAACAATACCGCTGGCTTTCATGTCGACGAGCTTAGATGGCTCATTAACATTAATTCCCTGCCCCTCTTTTGCTTTTTTAACTTGCGGTAGCCATTCGTCAGCGTTAATTCCAGCGTTATCCAGTAAAATTCGAAATGGTTGCTCAAGCGCGTTCGTTAGCAGTTGACGACCAGCTTGCTCAGAGTCATCTTCGCTTTTAAGAGATGAAATGGCGCTAGTTAGGTTGATTGGCGTGACACCACCACCAGCCACAATGCCCTCGCTTAAAGCTGCCTTAACAGCAGCTACGGCATCATCTACCCGAAACTTCTTCTCTTCAATCTCGGTTTCTGTAGCTCCACCTACTTTTATGACCGCCACTTTGCCGCTCAACGAGGCCCGACGCTTTTCCAAATTTTCTTTATCATACTCACTGCTGGCAGCCTCAATTTGTTGCTGAATTTGCTTAATCCGTGCGGCCACCTCAGTTACCGACCCACCACCCTCAATAATAGTTGTCTGATCTTTATCAACAATTATCTTACGGGCTGAACCAACAACATCGAGCTCAACATTTTCAAAAGTCATCCCGCGGTCTTCTGTTATGACCTCAGCGCCAGTCAAAATAGCTATGTCGTTAAGCATATCTTTGCGACGGTCGCCAAAGGCCGGAGCCTTAATAGCGACAGTATTAAATACACCTTTCAGGCGATTCAGCACCAAAGTAGCCAGCGCTTCGCCTTCCAAATCGTCAGCAATCAAGACAAGGTCCTTTTTGCCTGCTTGGGCTAATTTTTCAAGTAGCGGCAAAAATTCCGAAACACTTGAAATCTTTTTATCAGTGATAACAATCGATGGCCGATCATAGACTGCTTCCATCCGTCCAGTATCGGTCACCATATAAGCGCTGACGAAACCGCGGTCAAACGTAAAGCCTTCAACGACTTCACTTTCAAGGGCTAGACCTTGGCCTTCTTCAACTGTCACGACGCCATCTTTACCAATCGCTGCCATCACCTCAGCGATTAAGTTACCGATAACCGGGTCGCCGGCGGAAATTGTAGCTACCTCAGCGACACGATTTTTCTTATCTTCAATGTCTTCACTGATGGTGCTCAACTTCGCAATCACCTGTTGAGCGGCAGACTCAAGGCCTTTGCGTAGGAGCATTGGGTTGTGGCCAGCGGCTATCAGTTTATTAGCTTCGTTTAGAAGGTGATAGGTAAGTACTGTGACAGTAGTTGTGCCGTCGCCAGCTACATCGTTCATCTTGGAAGCGGCTTGTTTAATAAGTTCGGCGCCAACTTTGTAACCTAGTGTTTCATCGTCAACATCACCGAGTTCGACAGCCTTGGCGACAGCTACTCCGTCATGGGTGACCGTTGGCGGGCCGTAGGATTTACTAATGACAACATTGCGCCCCTTAGGGCCCATAGTTGTCCTGACTGCGTTATATAAAATTTCAGCCCCATCCAGCACCCGTTTACGGGCGACATCGTCATACAATACTTTTTTTGCCATATTGATTCACTCCATTACTTTAGACTACGGTTGCCAGCACATCTTCTTCTTTAACTAGGATGTACTCATCACTGCCAACTTTAACGTCGGTAGTGCTGTAACTTTTATAAATAATCCGGTCATTGACTTTTACCTGTTTGACGTCTTTGCCAACGGCAACAACTTTAGCCACTTTAGACTTCTCTGCCGCATTATCTGGTAGATAAAGACCACTGGCAGTCTTAGTTGCCGGCTCTTCGCCTATGGCGACTACAAATTCGGCCAGCGGTTGGATTTTTGCACTCATTGCAAAACACTCTCCTTTCATACACCATTGTTGATTTGTAGTTAGCACTTTAAAAGGTCGAGTGCCAACGTTGTTTCAATCATAGCCTTGACCGGCTGATTCTGTCAAGAATGATGGGCATAATTGGCTCGAATGATTAGCCATCTCAATCAAACCGTCCTAACGTCTGGTACCGATTATTTCGACGATACCTACTAATAGCAAAAAAATTTGATCACCTGGTGCCCAGAAGCATTTTCCTCTAAAAGCAAGCTAAAATTCAAAAACTTAATAATGTAGAAAAGATCGAAGTTTCCGATCAAGAAGCCAAAGAAAAGCTATGCCTGTGAACTTATCTCTGTTGGCAGTGTGGTCATAATGACGTCTCGTGCACCTATCTTTAGGCGAAATTTAGAGGCCCAAGGATTCAAGGTTCTGACTCCGGAAATTCAGGAATTAGCCAAAGGCGGTGGATTTATGCGTTGGACCACTCTAACTCTTGATAATTATTAAAATTGGGACCTCGTGAAAAAATCTAGCCAGTTTGTTAAGCAGTTTCGGAATTATTTAGTTTTGCGAGTCAAATTACGAATAGCTTGTCGAACAGTGCTGATTTCATCCCAAGGGTGTTCGCCGTCAGCTCGCTCGATTGTCTTTTCATGGCCCTTCCCCAGAAATAAAACACTGTCGTCCTTGCCTGCGCGGTTAACAGCAAAGTTAATAGCCTGCGTACGATCATTGATTAAAAACAGATTTTCATCTCGTACTTTACCCGCCTGCTCAGCCCCTGCAGCAATCTGATCCATAATTTGTTTTCCATCGATATCGCGATCATCTTCCTCGGTGATAATTATCTCGTCAGCATATCGCCCAGCTAAGGCGCCTTGCTCGACTCGTTTGCCCTCATCGCGGCGTCCGGCACTACCAAACAAAACTATTAGCTTACCCTTAACTGATGGTTTTAAGTCTTTGAACAGCTTCTCAAAACTGTCTGGAGAATGGGCAAAATCAACAATTGCGCTGAAGGCTTGACCTTCGTCAATTGTAGCCATCCGTCCCTCGACACTCTTTAAAGCGGCAATACCATCAGTAATCTGTCGATCAGTTAGGCCTAAAACCACGCCAGTGGCAGCGGCAGCTAGAGCGTTGGCAATATTAAAACTACCCGGTAAATTAACATGAATTGATAATTTTGTATTTTTATATGTCATTTCAAAATCGCTACCAGCAAGTGTCGAGCGAATATCACTGGCCCGCAATTCTCCGTGATCTAGTCCGTAGGTTACAACATGAGGCACGGCATCAGCAAAATAGCGCCAAGACGGATCATCAGCATTGACTATCCCAGTTCGTAGACCGCTTAGTCGGCGATTAACGTGTTTAAAAAGCTTTATCTTAGCGTCTCGATAATTCTCGAATGTTTTATGATAATCCAAATGTTCATGGGTAACGTTCGTCATAACAGCCACACTGTAAGGGACTCCCCAGACACGATGTTGGGCCAGGGCGTGACTGGTTGTCTCTAGAACCAACCATTTAACACCGCGCTGGCGCATCCACTTCAGCCGATGCATAAGCTCCGTCACCGGTACGTTAGTCATATGATGAATTTGAGGCCGAATGGTATCACCGGCTCCGTATGACACTGTAGTCATTAAGCCTACTTTGTAGCCGGCATCGTGAAGCATCTGATAAATTAGAAACGAGGTCGTTGTCTTGCCATTAGTTCCAGTCACGCCAATAACCTTCATGCCCCGACCTGGGAAACCATTTAAAGTGTTAAATAAAACAGCCTCACCTAAATGACCATAAGGCTCGATAATCTGAAACAAATTCTTCGGGATCAATCTTTTGACGAGGGCGCGCATAGCTTCTAAGGCAGTATACGGCGTCAAAGTTATATTATCCAGAGGTGCAGTGAGCAAATCGGTAATAACTTTATGCTATGGTGTAAAAGATGAAAGTCCTGGGTATTGAGACCAGTTGTGATGAAACTGCAGCAGCCGTTATTGAAGACGGTCGCCACTTGCTTTCAAATGAAGTTGCCAGTTCGATGAAGTTGCACATTCAGTATGGCGGGGTTGTGCCAGAAATTGCCGCACGCAGTCATATAGAGTTCATCATCCCGGTCATTGAGCAATCCTTAGCCACCGCAAAAACAAATTGGGACAAGATTGACGCGATTGCCGTGACTTACGGTGCCGGGCTTGGCGGTAGTTTACTGATAGGTGTACTGACCGCTCGGACTTTAGCCGTTACCCAGAAAAAAGCACTTTACGCCATTAATCACGTTGAGGGTCATGTTTACGCTAACTTCCTAACAAGTACAGTCTTATCTGATTATGCACTTAGACGGGAACAGCCGGAATTCCCAATCTTAGCTCTAATCGTGTCAGGTGGGCACAGCCAACTAGTACTCTTTAAGAACCATTTTGACTATCGCCTGCTCGGCCAGACACATGATGACGCTTTAGGTGAAGCCTTTGACAAGGTAGCCAAAATACTTGGCCTACCCTACCCCGGCGGACCAAGCATCGGTCAAAAAGCAACGGAGGGTGATCAGTTTGCGTTTGACTTACCTAAGGCTAAACTTGCGGCGAAATACGATTTTTCATTCTCTGGCCTCAAAACAGCCGTTTTAAGGCTGGCTCAAGCGCAGATTGGTGAAAGCTTCGCATTTCCCTCTAAAGACCTGCCACAGCGTCTCTCTGAAGCCCAGAAGGCTAACATTGCCGCCAGCTTCCAGAGGATAGCTATGGAAACCGTCGTTGACAAAACGGTTACTGCCTTCCAAGAATTTAGCCCGCGTTCTGTTGTCATTGCCGGCGGCGTGGCGGCTAGCCAAGAACTCCGCCGGCAAATGGTTAAGCGTTTACCATTCCAAATAGCCTATCCCGATCCAAAGCTCTGTACTGATAACGGTGCGATGATTGCTACTCTTGGTTGCTTTAAGGCCATGCTTCACCAACCTCAAGCAAACCCTTACAGTTTAGATATCCAACCCAACCTCAGCATGTAATTGTTAGAAGTTTGGTCTGATTTTTTAGGCCAACCCAGCTTCACATGAAAGAAGTAAATCTGTTTTTTGATTGATCTTTTTTCCAATAACACCCCTGTTTTCTATCGACCTCAAGAGGTGTATCATGAAAAGCATAGTGAAACTCCCCAAAACCTACGAGCCAAACCAATATGAGGCTAACATCTACGCCCTATGGGAAAAAAGCGGTGCCTTTAAGCCCCGGAGTAGTGGCAAGCCTTACAGTGTTGTTGTTCCACCGCCTAATGCTAACGCCAGCTTACACATCGGTTTCGCTCTAACCATGAGTCTTCAAGATATAGCAGTCCGTTATCATCGTATCAGAGGCGAGCGTGCCCTCTTTGTGCCTGGCGCCGATCATGCTGGCTTTGAAACTCAAGCTGTTTACGAAAAACGCCTGGCCGAGGCAGGCAAGAGCCGTTTCGATTTTACCAGGGAAGAATTATACCAGCAGATCTGGGATTTTGTGGCTCAAAATCGCAAAAATTACGATAAGCAATTTCGTAGTCTAGGCGGAAGCGTCGACTGGAGTCGCTTTAGTTTTACACTAGATGACAAGATAGTTCACAGAGCTTACGCCACCTTCCAAAAAATGTGGCAGGAAGGTTTGGTCTATAGAGGCGAGCGCCTTATCAATTTTTGTACTTTCCACGGTACAGCCTTTGCTGATATTGAGGTCGTGCACAAGAACCAAAAAGGCAAATTGTATTACATTAGATATCCGCTGACCGATGGTAGTGGTGAAATTATAGTCGCCACAACGCGACCGGAAACTATGCTGGGCGATACGGCAGTAGCTGTCCATCCAAAAGACAAAAAGTACAATTCGATGGTAGGGAAGACTGTTAAATTACCGCTTACAAACCGCGAAATACCAATAATCTCCGACTCTTTTGTCGATATGTCCTTCGGCACTGGCGCTGTCAAACTGACTCCAGCGCATGATCACAATGACTTTGAGACGGGGAAGCGCCATGATTTACCGATGATGACAGTCATTGATTATGAAGGCAAATTAACTCACGACGTACCGGCACCTTACAGAGGGTTAAATGTTGAAGCTGCCCGCCAAAAAATAGTCGCTGACTTAAAAGGGCAGGGTGCTCTAGTTAAAATTGAAGACTATGTAAATAGTGTTGGTCATTGCTACAAATGCGACACTGTCATCCAGCCTTTGCTGCGTGAACAGTGGTTCGTTAATATGCAGCCTCTAGCCAAGCGAGCAATCGAGGCGCTTAAAACGGATAAGATAGCCTTTTATCCAACCGCTAAGCGAGTTCAGTTAATCAAGTATCTAGAAAGCCTGAAAGACTGGAATATCAGTCGCCAAATTGCCTGGGGCATCCCGATTCCAGCCTTCCAAAATATTGACGATCCGGAAGAGTGGATTTACGACGAAAGAGTAGGCGATGAAATCATAATCGTCGAAGGTAAGACCTACCGCCGTGATCCAGATGTATTTGATACTTGGTTTTCAAGTAGTTCTTGGCCCTATGCCACGCTTGATTACCCCGATAGCCAAGATTTTAAGCTATTCTACCCACTAAGCCTAATGGAAACTGGTGGTGAAATTTTATACCCATGGGTGAGCCGGATGATTATGCTCGGTCTATATGTAACTGACGAGATTCCATTTAAGTCAGTTTATATTCACGGCTACGTCATGTCCGAAGATGGTTCAAAGATGAGTAAGTCATTAGGTAACACCGTTAACGCGCCAGAGGTTATTAACAAATACGGTTCTGATGCGCTAAGGATGGGCATTATTGCCGGACGAGTTCCTGCCGTAAATCGGGGTTACGATCATCGTAAAGTTGAAGAAGCTCGGCATTTCTGCAATAAGCTCTGGAATATCGCTCGCTATATCGAAGCTTTGACTACTGCCACAACTGACCACTCCACAGCCAAGCCCCAAACGGTCTATGACCACTGGATTTTGAGCAAACTACACCAATTACAGAGCAGTCTGGAACAAAATCTAGATGATTATCGCTTCGCCGAAGCCTACGAACTGCTTTATCATTTTGTCTGGGATGATCTTGCCGACTGGTACATCGAAGCTAGTAAGGCAAAACCTAATGATGCTTTACTAGCCAAAATACTGGAGATTGTTTTAGTTTTGGCACATCCGTTTGCTCCTTTTATGACTGAAGCTATTTGGCAAACTCTCGACTGGACAGGTGACAGTCTATTAACAACTCGACTTTGGCCGGATGTACCAAAAGCTGACGAGAAGAAAACTCAGTATTTTGCCGATATCCAGCCTATTGTCACGGAAACTCGTTTCATAACCAAAATGGTTGGAGCCAGCGACGCAACACTGTATTACACAGCTGTACCCTTCCTAGCCGAGAACGCTCAACTCATCAAACTTCTAACAGGCCTGGCTAATGTGACCGAAGTCAAAGACGGTACTGGGTTTTATCTAACAGGCACACCGTACCGCTGCTGGCTTGACATCGAACCGTCAACGGCGAGCCGTATTGTCGAGCAACTAGACGCCAAACTAGCCACTCAAAAAGAAGTTATAAAGAAGCTCGAAGGTCGTTTAGCAAATAAAACCTACACTGACAGAGCACCCGATACGATAGTTAAACAAACTAAGCAACAGCTGGCTGAAGCTAAGGTCCAATTGGCAATAATTGAGCAAGAATACAAGCGCTTTAGCCCGGCAGAATAGATCTAAGTAAAGCGTGCTATTAAGCTGGTTCTAGAGTTTCACGGATTCGGGCAATCGACTCCTCTGGATGGAGACCATCAAACCATAAGACGTGCCAACCCAATTTTTCAGCAGCCATAAGATTAGTCCGCGAGTCATCAATAAATAAAATTTCACTTGGGTCGCAACTGGCTCGCTCAATAGCCAGTTCATAGATTTTTCGCTCTGGTTTTAGGAAATGTACTTTTGAAGAGTCAATAATAGCGTCGTAGGCAAGGTCGGGTATCAGCCCATTAGAGCGTAGTTCGTCAATCTGCCCTGGCATAATATTCGTCAATAGTCCAACACCGTAACGCTGACTGACCCATTCAGCAAGTTCGTGCATATGCGGCACAGGTTTAATAGCCTCCATATAATAAACTTCCCAATCGAATTTCGGTAAGTATAGCCTCTTGCCTATAGTTTCATTAAACTCTTGCATGGTCATGTCGCCCCGACAGGCGCGGTCGTTATAATGCCAAAGAGCCATTTCAACCACATCAGGGGACAAATCACAGTCAACGGCGATCTTATTAAAGGCACGCTGATAAAAGTGGAGCAGGCAACCGTTTATGTCAAAATAGACAAAGCTAACACCGCTTTTAGACCGCAACCGTATTTTTTGCCTACCTAACGGGGTAGCGCCAACCAGCTCGTCAACACTTATGTCCAATGAAGAGGCTATATTTTGAATTGTAAAAATTGATGGCGATTTAATGGCACCACGTTCAATCTTAGCCAGGGTTGAATAGCTCAAATTGGCTCTCTGGCACAAGACCTGCTGGGTTAAACCAGCTTTTTGTCGAGCGACTTGTATCCGCTTACCCATACTTTTTTCATCTAGCTGGGACATAAGTTTCTTTCTCGGCAAACGCTACAACTATCGATACTAGCAGCGAGGTCCACGCCCCATGACTGCGGACTGGCTTCCCACCTATATTCATAGCCATATAGTACCAGTCTGATGCCTAAAATAGAAGTGTAACAGTACGAAAAGGTCTGCCTAAGTATTATCAACTAGAATACTAAATTCAAAAGAGAGAAGAAGAAAAGAAAAGCGATGATCCCAACGACCGCTGCACTAGCCGCTACTTTTTTGGGGTCAGCGTTACCCGTACCACGAGCCAGTTTGGTCCAAGCGAACGCTCCACTGCCAATAGCAAACATAAGTGAAATTAAAGCTGACGACATATACCTCTATATCTTTATCAGAACGCAAGCCGGCTAGCAATACTTGTTAGCACCTGATGGTCAGGTTCAGTTGATGTATTGGGTAAATTATGAAATTGGTCCACAGTTGTAAACGGGATAAGGTGCACATGAGCATGTGGTACATCTACACCTATAATTTGTGAGCCGACGTAAGGAACATCTAGTACTTTTTGAATCTGCTTGGCCACTAATTGACAAGCCCGCATCAAGGCCCTGTAATCTACAGATGATAGATCCCAGACAAATTCAATCTGTCGTTTCGGAACAACAAGGGTATGACCAGAAGTAATTGGGTGAATATCAAGAAAAGCAAATGTTTTTTCATCTTCGTAAATTTTGTGACAGGGGATTTCGCCTTTAATAATTTTCGTGAATATCGAGTCGTTCATAATTTTATTCTATAACTATTTTCGTGTGGCGGAGAGGGAGGGATTCGAACCCTCGGTACCCAAACGGGCACAACGGTTTTCGAGACCGTCCAATTCAACCACTCTTGCACCTCTCCTAGTTTGTAGCAGTAATGGATTCAACTCTCTGATGTAGCCAGAGAAGGTATAGATCTGCTGCTCAATTATTCTATCAAATTAGAGAATTGCTTAAATAACTTATCTTAATCTAGGAATCTAAAGTCGGATATGATAGGATTACCTCTGTTACATTCCAAGCGCGTGTAGCTCAGCTGGATAGAGCGTTGGCTTGCGGAGCCAAAGGTCGTAGGTTCGAATCCTATCACGCGTACCATACCAAAATGTTTATGGGTAATTATTGTTTATATAGTTCGTTGTGAGTACCAACGGCCACAAACAAAGCTATATCTTTATCTATGGTTCGGTAGTGAAGACGTAAGTTATCGTCTACTGTAATAGATCGATACCCTGACCACCTATCTTTTAAGGGGTGGTTGCGCAAATCTTCGTGCATAGTGTTCTCATCAAATAATTCAAGAGCATCTTTGACTAATCGTTTTTGATAACTGGGGAGTTTTATAAATTTTATTGTGAAGCTCTTTTGGAATTTAATTTTCATAATGCATCTAGGTAGGATATGGCTTCCTTAATACTCAAAGCCTTAGTCATGTTTTTGGCGGTTTTAAGGTCTTCCTCTACCTGCTCCATGATTTTTACAAGATATGGGGTAGGTTCAAGCTCGGTACTTAAAACAATCTTTCTATCCCTAAGCATTTGTTTAATTTGAGCGTTCATAATAACACTAACTGGCACACCTAACTCAGCGGCAAATACTTGGATTTGCCGCTTAGTGTCTGGATCAGTCTTAATATTTAAGATAGTTTTAGTCATATATACATAGTATTACCTTGGTATACACGTGTCAATAAGAAAACCAGTTCCGACATCGCAGACTACGGTGTACCACACGCAGTTTTGCGTCTGTCAATTTTGATTAAACATTTTAGCTTCAGAACCTAAACCGCTACTGCTTGCATCTAGTCTTGGATCCGATGATACTAAATAGTTACAGATTGGAGTTGCTATGCCGTCTAACGAAGTAATAAGCGCCGGGACTATGGTGGATTATTTTGGCGTCGCCCCCATGAATTATAGTGGCGGACTACACTTTTACCTTATCGACGCTGAAGAAAAAATGCGGCCGGTTAAGCGGACTGTCTTGGAAGAGCAGGGATATGACATTGACGTTATCCTGGCAGCTTCCGAAGTGCTTACTAGCAAAACCGCTGGCCAGCGGCCAACAGATGGCAATACACTACGTTCGGCACAACCTGTTCCCATAATTGAATTCGCTCATGAAGACAAAGAAAAACTGGATCAGAAACGTAAGGACTACGCAGAACTGCTAGCGCGCCGCCAGCGTATCGGCATGATAGCCATTAAAGCCACCAGACGCAAAGTGACTAAGGTAAGAAGCGACTATACGGATTTTCGAGACAATTTAGTGGAGGCAGCCCGTAAGCAACATCAAGATAAGAATGGCACAGGTAAAGCATTTGAAGAAGCAGCGCGTGCAGCGGTTATCGACGAGGTCAGCGTTTTATATTCCAACATAGCTGAGCAACGTTTAGCGTTAACCAAAAGCAGGTTTTTCAACCGCTTCTACGGCTGGTGGGCGGAGCAAGGCAGCGATGCGGTTGGGCGGCGGGGCACACTTAAAAAAATGGGCGCATTAGCAGTTATGGGAGCTGCTACCGGGTTGGTGGTAAGCGCTGCTGTAGGAACTTTCGGCGTGGGAGCTGTCGGAGCAGGAGTAACCGCAGCTGTGTCGCGCGGGGTGGCACGTAATTTAGCTAAGCAAAAACTTGATAGTCACAACACCCAAAGTCCCCTGGTTGTCACGGCTCAAGTCGAGCGACAGACTGAAGAAGTAATCAAGCTACAGGAACAACGCTGGCGCACAGAGAAGCGGGCAATATCTAGCAAAGAGTTATCTGATGCTGCTGCCGCAGGTACTGAAAAGGCAATCACCCGTAACAGAGATCGAATGCTGGGTGCGGTGGTTATCGGCGCGGCTACCGGTCTAGCTTTTGGGGTATTGGGTCAGTGGATCCATAGTGAATTAAGTATTAATCACCCAGTTCCCCGACCTCACATTCGCATTAGGCCGCCACTGAGACCAACTATGCCTCCTCCTGAGACAACACCGACAATCCCACCTAGCCCGGGTATCACTGACGGGTTTCATGATAACGTTTTCGTCCAACCGGGCGACGGTTACACCAACGCACTAGTGGACCTGGCTGACCAAAAAGGTATTCACCTGAATGGCGCTCAGGCATGGGAAGCTTACCTAGCTGTCAAAGAACAGGTTGGTGGCAATTTATTTACTAATGACCCATCTTATGTAATCTCTTACAACGATCTTGGTATCAGTCGGCCTGGAGAAGCCATGTGGAGCCCAAAGGCAGTTGAGATTTTCCAGCAATGGTTGCAAGTTAACAACCTGTCTCCCTCAGCTACTAGCTAGAGCTACTGTGCTTGGACTTTGATTTACACAATTAAGCTGACTGTGGTCTTGGGCACTAGCTAAGAATTACAACCAGAGCCAGCAATCTTTCAAGTTAATTAAACAAAGGTATATTAGCAATTTGTCTTAGATAGGGTTGCTGACTTCTCGGAATATAGGATATCAACCCTGAGCAGTATATTATGTTAATATTATCTCATTAACTCAAGAGATGGATGATATATGAGTACGGATTTAATTGTAGTAACAACTAACGACATACCTGGATACGAAGTTACCGAAGTGTATGGAGAAGTCTTTGGCGTAGTAGTACGTAGTAGAAATCTCTTTAGTAATATTGGGGCAAGTTTGCGCACAATCTTTGGGGGTGAGGTCAGAGGTTATACAAAATTAATTACGCGGACTAGAGAGCAAGCAATGACTCGCCTCGGCGAAGAAGCAGTCTTAAAAGGCGCCAATGCAATACTTATGATGCGTTTTGACTCGGGGGTCTCGGAAAGCAGATGAATGAAGTTGTAGCTTACGGTACAGCGGTAAGAATAAAACCAAGTGCATCTAGAACCACTTCACTATCAGGTATATAGCCATAACACGTTCTAAGAACATTGAACTTACCCGCTACGGGCAACTTGCTGCTTCGCATATCGTTGACATTCATGCTATATTATGATATTATTCTTTAATGTCAAACCCTGAATCATTACCTGACGTAGAAATAAATACTGATCCAAGTATGGTAGCTAAACAACAAAAAGACGTAGCCGATAAATTGGCGGCTATATATGAAACTTCTGAAAGTTCCGACCCTCCAGCAAGTATCGCGGTAGCATTAAATAACCCGATATTCTATTTTAGCCACGAAAATGCCAATTTACCTTTAACTTTACAGGAGAGATGGCAAAAGTTGTCCGAAAATGGCAACAAACTGGCTCACATCGTAGCTAAAAGTAAGCTCGAGTGGGAGCATGACGCTTCAGGACTCCAAATGATGCATGATTTAGTATCGGGAGGCGATATTAACGCCAATTTCCGGACACCTGTTGCGGCATTTATTGTCGAGGCTTCTGAACTGTTCTCAGAATCTTCAATATTCATTCCTTGCAAGGACGAATATTACGAAAACGAGGTTTTGGCCATGGAATCTGTACTTGCTTATCTTAGCCAATAACCGCTTGGATGGCTAAGACTAGGACGATTACCCTGTTCCCGGCCTGATTTATGAAATTACCTGTCTATCCATTTAACGCCGCCAACCAGCTGGGAGAGCTACTATCCAAGCGCAATCTGTATTTTACGTCTTGAAATTAACGGCTGGAGCTTTGACGGCATTAAACTATTCTTATTTAAAATTCTTTCTCTGAGCTTGACTATTCTGAGTCTTTTTTGTTATGCGATAGGCACCAACAAAGTGAAGGGCAATAATTCCGGCAACTACAGCAACTATCGCAATAATCGAGAGCCCAGCATAATGCTGTACTAGGTCGTGGAAGTCAGCGCCCCATCTTTTACCCAGGTATATGAAAAACAGAATCCAAATTGTGGCGGATATAAACGTACTTCCCAGAAATGTCAGATAACGGACACCAGATGAACCGGCCAGTACGGTAACAATTATTCGAAGGCCAGGGATATGGCGCCCAACAATAATGGCAAAAACATCATATTTCACGAATAATCGCTCAGCGCGGCGGACATGTTGATCTTTCACAAAAGCAAACTTCGCTAGCCTATCAAGGATCTGCTGTCCCCAGCGTCGAGACAAGAAAAATAGCACTGTGGCACCGCTTAGGACTGCGATCTCCGCCAAAATAATGGCCGGCCAAAACTCGTGAGCATTATGAGGCAAAGAAAGCTTGTAGCCCATATAGGCCAGAATAGCGTCACCGGGAACGATGATAGGAATACCCATTTCTTCAACGAAAAGTAATAACAGGGGAGACAAAACAGTTTGAGCGGAAATAAAATGTTGCAGAGCATCGGTGTAGCCATCGAGCCATGAGAGCCAAGAAGAGAAATAGTAAATCACAATCTATAGTTTACATGGTAGCTCAGTAGCCTTCAAAACTGCAACTTTGTGAGGGCCAGTGATATTGATCACGCAAGCTTCTAAAGGTTCGACAAATTAACTATAATCAGTCTCAGAGTGGTGGCTTCGGAGGCTCTTCTTGTTATAACCAGCATCGGTGACTAGTGTCCGTTGTCACGCTGCATAAAGGCTAAGGAAAGTGTCCGGTTATGGTTGCTAAACTTCCAAGAAAGTCAACTAATCCAGTTCGATTAGCAACTGCTTCTATATCTCGTCTTAGCGAGCTCCGCTTCCAGGAGCTTGATCTGAGGTATAGACGCCATTTGCGACAATTACGCAACATTTTGAATAGTGCCCGGAAAAAACGCTACACTCAAAAACCGCCAGACCAAGAATCTACTGAGTAGTCGAAATCTAACAAAGTCAGTATTGCCGTATGGACGGCTAGTTCAGCTTTTGATTAGCTTGTTCAGGTTCAACGATATCTTGAAATTTAGCTCGGTCTTTGTAGAGTTGGAAAGCCTGATAATCAGCGTTTGTAAATGGTTTATGCATGCTCCGGGGCCACAATCTCAAAATCCTCACTGAATCAAGCTCAAAAACATAGAATATGACTTGTGCCTGTAAGTAAATCCAATAAAGCATTCCTAAGATAATTGCGAATGTGCCATATAAATCATTTAAGTTTCTAAGCTCACGGGCAACTATATAACCCCCTAGACTCTGTAATATTGCTAGGCAGATGGCCGCCACTGCTGCCCCCACCCATACCTCTCTTAGGGAGCGATGGACTGATAAGCTCATCTTGATGACGAAAACTAAAACCCAGAATAATACGATAAGGCTGATTAAAATGGACAAGAAACGGAAAAAAATACTGTCACTAAAGACGAGCGTGTAACCAGCTAAAACTGGAGCTAATATCAATCCTAGACCACCGACAACTATAATACCCAGGCTCCTGAATATTGAGCCCGGGAAATTACTTCGTTCCTTATGCGGAACTTGCCAAATATGTTCCAAACTGTTTCTGAGGACATCTGCCACACCCCTGGCACCGAAAAGCGACAGCAAAAGAGCTATTACCAGCACTAAGCCAGTTTTGTTGCTATGAATATTGAGTTGTAAGTTTTCTCCAATAATAGGGAAGTAGGTGATGGCACCGTTCATAATATGCCGGCTAATTTGGCTGTTGCCATTAAGTAATAACCTCAGCAAGCTTGTTAGAACCAATAGAAACGGGAATAAGGCCAAGAAACCGTAATAAGTAAATAAGGCTGATCGCCGGCCAGCTTCATCCTCTTGGTATTTTTTTATAACTGCATATAAAAAACCGATCCGTTTATGGTGACGTTGGTAGAGATCAATTTTATCAAACGTCGTCCGAAATGCGGCAAGCCCGTGATGCATAGTCTTCTTCACTATAGCAAAGCCAGTTTTACTAACCCAATGCGAACAGATGTTAGAAAGCTTACAGCTTAATCAATTTGGGGTCTTTAGTATGAAAGTACACAAAATAAAAGGAGGAGATAATGCGCTACGACGAGGATACACTCATGGAAAACTTCGATCGATGGGATAACCAAGAACGGCGTCAGCGTTTCCTGCGGCGGATGGAACGTAAGTTCTATGCAAAATATCGCTTAGTTCAGAATCGACGGTAGGGGTTGCCTGCGCAACAAAAATAGACTTGCCAAGCTGAGGAGGAAGCGTGGTCTGTTTACTGTCGGCTAGAAGCGTATGCGACGCATCAGCTGGTCAACGAGATCGTTTCTCGGTTCTTCCATTGGCATATGATTGCTCATGACTCCAATGATTTTTTCTTCATCGGCTGGGTCAAAATAAATAGTCGAATACATTGCAAAACGTCTAAACGGGGTCAACTCAATGCTGGAAAAGGCACCTTCTGATACAACGGAAAACGAGCGAAACTCATTGAATGAATGATGACTATCGCCGATGGTCAACCCCTGTTCATCTACAGCGTATGTAACCTGGCGTGGTTTATGGCTAGCGTAGACTCCCAGCAATAAAACCCCGATGATCACAAGCGCAGTCGAGAAATCGTCTTTTGTTAGTAACCAAACAATCGCTCCCAGGATTATTGCGCCTATCACAAGCATCGCGTACCAGCCGATGGATTTAGAATGTGCAATGAACTCTGAAGCAGTCCAGGTGATGTTTTTTGACTGATTGACGACTTTAGACTTAAGCTGCTTAGATTTAGGAACCCTGTCGTTAATTATTGGCAGCGGTGATTGAGTAGTCAGTACAGTAGTTTCTGAACCGGCTTGATCCGAGGTAACAACATCATCGGGTTTGTATAGCTTCAGTTCATCCTGTTGATCGGACGAAGATTTATTTTGATCCATACGCGTTAATTGTACATCGGCTGAACAAATCTTTAAAAGTAGCTTAAGCTAAGGCACGAGCATAATCTTTATAAATTTATAAAACATGCTACGATATGGCTTATGGAAAGGGCTCCGTTTAGTACCAATGGTATTTATGAGAGCCGGGCGTTACAACCCTTTAGCCTCGATATCGGGCTGGCTGAAAGTTCTTTATTTGGTCCAGGAGAAGATCGAAGCTTAGTTAGAAAAGATGAGGCCTTTTTTGCCGTTTTTGACGGAGTAAGGTTCGTGCCAAATGGCGGTTTGGCGGCGGAGGTGGCGCTTGACAGTCTGTCAGACATACCGCTCTGCAGCTTTGACGGGGCTAATGTTGAAGACATAACCGGATTAGAACTGAATCTTAAAAGTATGGTCCAAAGAGCCAGTTTTGATGTAGCTAACGAGGCAGATGGCGGAATTACTACTTGTGTGGCAGCACGTATTATCTCCGTCGAAGAAAATGATCAGCGGTTAAAGCCTTACGTTGTGTGGGCTGCCGCAGGGGATTCACGGATTTATGTTTATAGCGGTGGCAAAGTAGACCAATTATCCCGAGATGAGGGCAACGGCAGGACTGTATCAAATTATTTGGGTCAAAAAGATTACCCAAAAATACCAGCTACTGTTGAACAAGCAGGTCACCGGAGACTCAATTGGGGTGATAAAATTCTTTTAGTCACTGATGGTATAACGGGCGATGAAGATACTCTTTTAACTGACGAGGAAATATCTATGGCCTGTGCTAATGCTCCTGAAGTTGCAGCGGGAGAACTTATAAAAATTTCGCGGCTAAAAGCCGACAAAACAGCGCTCGTCGTGGGCATCGCTGCTTTAAGCTAGCCTAGTCTGTAAGTGAGAAGTTCTTTTCTGAGCCTTACTCTTGGCGGAGAGAGAGGGATTTGAACCCTCGCAGGGATTTGCATCCCCCTAACGATTTAGCAAACCGTCCCCTTCAGCCACTTGGGTACCTCTCCGTAGTTATAAGGCTACCGTATTATAATATGTTTTCTCGGGAAGTTAGTCATGTATTTTGTGAGTGCTTATATAATCTAATTCTTACTTAATCAAAATAAATCATCGACTAATAATTAATAGAAGTGTTAATCTAGCAATACGCCTAATAGGTGCTACTTTGCGATAAAATTAAATATAGTAATCAAAGTTATTGGAGGGGTCGGATAGTGGTTTATTCCACCAGTCTTGAAAACTGGCAAGCCGCAAGGTTTCGTGGGTTCGAATCTCACCCCCTCCGCCAAGTTAATTACTTAAAGTTCTTACAAAAATTTGCAACGAAATTCGACAATGTACTAAAAAGTTAGACAATAATTTTCATCTTGTGCCTATTATTTCGTTGTATTTAAAGCGTTGTAAATAAATGATATAACGGTTGCACTCTGTTTGATAACTAAGCTATACTGCTATTAATACAAAAAGGCAAGATTCCTTTATTAATTTGTCTGGAGGGTAACAATAATGGCGCGACGTAATCGCGACGATGATCTCTTACTTGAAGAAGATGAACTAACAGCTGCATTTTTGGGCGATGAACTTGAAAATGGCACGCCGGCTGCTGAAACGGCTGCAGTGCCAACGGCTGAAGAGGAGTGGGATCAAGAAGCCACAGAAATGCCAGGTCAACTGGCAATTGATGTCTATGAAACCAGGGAAAGGTTAGTTGTCAAAGCTCGTACGGCTGGCGTTAATAAGAATGAATTAGATGTTAGTATGTCTGACAACCAATTGACCATTCGCGGTACTTTATCAGCAGGCGAAGAGGACGTCGAGAACTACTTTCTTCAAGAATGTTACTGGGGTGAGTTTTCACGGACCGTTGCTCTACCAGTCCCGGTTAAAGAAGAAGAGATTGAAGCAGTTCTAAAAGATGGCGTACTGACCATAAGCTTCGGTAAAGTTAAGCAAGACACTGTTAAAAAAATACAAGTTCTATAAATTCTTAACTGTAAAGATAAAACTTTACTTCACATATGAAATAAGCAAGCATCGAAGCTTGCTTATTTTTTGCTACCACAACGGATTCGTTTTTGTCTAACCTGCCGAACTACCACCGGTAACTGTTTGTGCCTGACCGAGTACGAAGTGAACAATTAATTGAGCCAAGGCGACGACAACTAGGCCGACAAGGGCATAGAGGATTGTAGTTTTAGCTGCTCCGACACGGCTGGAATCTCCACCAGAGGTAATGTATCGCAGACCGCCAACAATTATCATAATAACGGCAATCACGCCAACTATGGCTGAGAAAATATTAACAATTTGGGCAAGTAGGGTATTAAAGTTACTGGTACTTGCACCCGATGCACAACTTGCGCTGCCTCCTGTTAGGTCAAAATTAGTTCCGGAACATAAGTTGCTATCAATATTTGCCGTAGCAAACGCAATAGACGGCACAACTACAGCTGGAGTTGCTGCCACAAACAGCATGCTCAGCACAATACCGAGACTTTTTAATTTCCTAATCATTTATGACCTTTCTTTATATATCTTAGTTATGTTTATAGCATGCACCATCCAAGTCTTCAACCCTCTATTGCTTATTACCACTGTTGTCCAGCTCTTATGCGTTGATGGCTTGGCTCAAGACGAAATGGACTAACACCTGAGCCAAGGCGACGACAACTAAACCAACTAAGGCATATAGTAAAGCGCTTCTTGCTCCAGCCACGCTTTGAGGATTTCCGGCAGAAGTTGTAAATCTCAGTCCGGCAATAATAACCATAATGACTGCCGCTATTCCGACAATCGCAGATAAAAGATTAATGATTACTATAACGACATTACCAACTTGTGCACCATTGTCCCCGCATCCGGAGCCACCGCTAGTTAGCGCAACACCTTGGCATGCTTCCGATGCGGGGGTATTAGCCGCATATGTTGAGCCATTCAATATGACGCCTAATACACCGGCTAAAAGAAAACCTATAGAGAGTAATATCGCAAATCGTTTCATATTTCTTTTTTAAATTATATCCTACTTAACACAAGGCTAATGATGGTATCGGCTAAGGCTATAATGACGAGACCAACAATAGCATATATCAGTGCGCTTCTGGCGCCGGCTGCTCTTGAAGGATCCCCTCCAGAAGTGACGAGACGTAATCCTGAAATTATAATTATAATTACCGCAGCTAGACCAGCAACTATCGCAATAACATTGGCTATTATTAATAATAATCCATTGGGTCCGGCTAAAGGGTTAGATGAAGTATTACTTTGACCGCATAAAGTTGAGCCACTAGCTGCACCATTACTACATACACCAAAAAGGCCATTAGCATATGCGGCTGATGGCATCGAGAACATACCAAAAAGGATAACTAAGATAATTCCAATATTAATTGATTTACTTATCATAATTTGCCTATCACAAGCGATACGATTGACTCAGCAACAATGGCAACAATTAACCCAACTAAAGCATAAATAACAGTACCTTGGGCTTGGGCCGCATTTTTGGGATCACCGCTAGAAAATACAAACCTCATACCACCAATAACTATAAACAAGAACGACAAAGCGCCAATAATGGCAAACAGAATCTGTAATATTAGTTGGATAATAGAACCACCGGCTGCACCGGCTGGGTTAGGTAAACTACTTAAGTCTAGTCGTCCCCCTGATACAACAGTACCCTGAGCCCCGCTACCGGTTCCAATTTGGCTACCTAGATAAGATACCAATCCTATAGCAACTACTGCAATTGCCAGTCCAACTAGTGCATTGATGAGCGTGGACAGAGCCTTGGACGTTTCGTCTGGTGATCCTTGACTTGTTATATATCTAATGCCAGCATAAATAACAAAAAATACAGCCAACAACCCCGCAATTCGGAACAAATCATCGACTACAGCTAGGAGAATTAGAAGCAAGCTACTATTAGAGCCCAGAAGATGAAAAGAAGTAACCTCACAAGCTCCTGTTGCGGCATTAGCTTTTACCTGCAGGTAGTGATACCAGGGCTCCAGACCAAGAAACGTATTGTCTGCACAACTACCGCTAGCTGCTGCAAAAAAAGTGAAGAAACTAACCATTGAATAATCCCCCCGGTACTATAAATTGCAGAAAAGCATACAAGAAGAAATATGCAAACAGCCCTAGTAGAGCATTCATTATATGCTGTCTGCCTGATGCTGATCTCTGTGGATCACCGGCTGAGCTAGTGTACTCTATAGCGCCAATGATGATTGCTATGACCACCACTACTCCTACCGCAGCCGATAATAAATCTATGACGGGGTTAACATATTTACTAAACAAACACTGTGTATCGGTCGTACTGCTTGATTTTTCATCATTTGCTGGGCAACAGGTCTGCCCGTCAGTCTGGGTTTTTCCAGTTGAACCATCTGGCAATGTACAACTCGTAGACGCAGCTGCGGCAAAATTACCAATTGGTGCAGCATGGACGTACTGAGGTGCAGGAATGATTAAGGCGACTAGACATAAGAAAACTACACAACTAAATGTTAGTTTAATATTGTTCAGGAACTGTTTCATGTACGATTTGTTTTACTATACCTTGCCTAGACTATACCTCTAATAGTGCAGCTGTTCAATAGAGCATAAGCAGTAAATATTTAAGTTCAAAACATAAAATACCCTTCAGGTTAAGTCTTGCCGCAGGCCAGTAAATAGTTGGTAAACTTTGAGAATTGTGTTATATTATTTTTAGTTCGTCTCGTGACGGAAGTTCGCTTGAAATTTAGGAGGAATACCCTAAGATGGTAGTCCGCGGAGTATCGGTTCGCGATAACAATGGCCTGATGTCATGAGTCGCTATCTTAAGCGAGTCTTGATAAGATCTGCGATAGGGTTTGGCTGTATTGCTTTAATTCTGGTGATAATCGTGGTGTTTTCGGCACACAATGTAACGAATTCACCCAACGTTTCCCCTAGCAAATCACCCCCTTCAGCTATTATTAGTCCAACCCCAATTATCTCTCCTTTAGTCAGTCAGAAGGAACAACAACTCTGCTCACATCTCAAAGGAGTCATTCAATCAGCCCAAACCATAAATGGTTCGCCTGTGCAGTGCCAAGTCGGGTTTTACATAGAAGGCTACACCTCAGAGGATGGAGCATTCGTATTATTTGACACAAGCGGTAACGTTGTGCCAAACCCCTGTGCCGATTACGCTTGGGATAAAGCTCATAACGTAACCGAGGGATCACCTTGCGTTGCACCACCAGAGCCAATCTCTACAGCAAAAGCAGATTGTAAGTCTGGGAAGAATCTATCCCCAACCGCTGCTGCGTCGTTACCGGATGCACCTCCCTATTATTGGAATACTGAGGTGGCTATCTGCACCTATAAACCAATAACTTCGTACGTAGCAGTCTCATCCTCCTAATGTGTCGATGTTGGTTAATACCACCATCATGTACTGCCTGCGATGACGTCGCTCGAACAGCTTCCCAGAGAGAGGAATGTGTTCTAATAAAACACAAACCACTCTCTGGGAAGTAAGCATTACTAAAATAGGCTTGCTTTAATCATCAATTTATAGATTCTAGATTATTAATTGTTTTAGTTTGAATTTTCTGGTGTCTTTTATCTACAACAGAGCAAATATCGGTTCTATAGAAACAATGCTACAAAACAACGATTAGGCCAGCCATTCGCTAGATCCAATAACAACTGGGGTATCTAGTTTTTTTGCATCTCATTCGTTATAGTGGAGCTATATAAACAATACCGGCATGAAGACAAAAATACTTTGCAAAGTAACTGGGGTTCGTTTGATATTGTTGGTGTTTTTAGTAGCACTAAGTGTGCCAGTTTTAAGCTCTGCTCAAGTTTTTGGTATAATTACTGCTCCACCAGCCAGCGGGATTGCTACGGCTACTTGGACAAGCACCACTGAGCTTACCTATAACAGTACAGGTCCAGGTAGTGGTTCGTTCCAGCTAAATTCCTCTGGAGACGGCGTAATCTTCACATACAATGGCTCACAGCCGCCAAGCGCCAGTACAACCATGACACTGACCGATACATCGGAAGATAACGGTGATGATCCGACAACTTGTAAAAATGTAAGCAAAATTGTAGTCAAAGCACCCTATACAACCGTCACAACCGCAACCTTATATGCTTATACTTCCAACTCCGCCTCTGACTCATACCTCGGCTCCTTTGCGCCTCCTAGTAGCTGTCAAACCTTCCCGCCTGAAACGGTATCCCTTACTAACACTTATACTGCCATAGCTTCTCAGAACACGGCTGACCAAGGCTGCCCTATTAACGACGGTGACGCTCTTCAATGGCTTTTATGCCCAGTTGCAACTATTGGTCAAGCAGCTATTACAACCCTTAGTGGCTGGCTTCAAGATTTTTTATATGTGCCTGGTAGTTTTGTAAATAGTTTTCAGTCAACATTTGATACTTTCAGAAATATTGGCGAAGCATTACTGGTTATGGCTGGCCTAGTAATGGTAATAAGTCAAGCAGTTGGAATGGAAATGTTTGCTGCCTACACTATACGCAGAGCTTTACCGCGAATTGTTATAGCTGCTATAGGGATGGCTATAGCTTGGCCGATATTACAGTTTGTAATCACTTTCTTTGATGATATTGGCACCTGGGCTCAGGCACTTATCTTAGCAGCTACGAGTGACCCTAATGCTGGTACACCAAGCACTGCTTTTAGTGGGGGCATTGCTGATCTTATAGGTGGTGTAATAGCGATAGCTGTTAGCGCATTTCTGGTTATAAGCTTTATTGGCACCTTACTGCTGGCTTTATTTGTCGCTTTCTTGATACTGACCATACGACAATTGGTGATTGTTGTTTGCGTTATACTTGCTCCTTTAGCTATTGCCTCATCCGTTTTGCCTGGAACCTCTAAACTTTGGGACTTGTGGAGGAAAACTTTTCTTAGCACTATGATGATGTTCCCAATAATTATGGCTTTCTTGGGCGCTGGATTGGCGCTATCCTATGTAGCTGGTCAAACAGCAAAAACAACAGCTTCGCCTGGAAATTTACCTTGGGATTTTATGGCAGTTGCCGCCTTGGCTGTTCCGCTCCTTATGTTACCCTTCTCGTACTTTTTGGCCGGTGGTTTAATGGGCAACATAAGCCGAGCGGTGGTTAACAACGGCGTTACCAAGGGGGTTTCTGAGGGTATTAGTAAAAGGCGCCAAGCTCGATGGGCAGGTCGCCAGCAAAAGTTCCTTACCGGTGGCTATAAGGATGCAGGACTAGGTAAGGTAGCAAACACTGTCGGTCGACACGCTAGAGCCGGAAGAACTGGTTTTTATGGTTTTGGAGGGGTCGGGAAAAAAGTTATGGCCCAACAATCTACCGCCGATATTGAAGGAACAATGAAAGCCAATCCACAACTTAGTCAATTGGCTAATGACGATCCTGCTAACGCAGTTATGGCGCTTAGTGGGGGTACCCGTGCTGGGGCGGTCTTAGCAGCACATAGACTATTTGGCGATACAGCTATGGCGCAGGAGGCAATCGATGGCGCCCAAGCAGCTGGTATCACGCGAGCTAATGCTACGGCGGCACTAACTACCTTGGCCCAAAATAAGAGTCGGGTTGTGGCAGCGGGAGATTACGAGGTTATTCAAGAGGGTATTCATAGATTAGCTGGTAACAACAAGAGCCTAGAAGACAGTTTGGCCTATGGATTTCAATTTAATTCCAGACAAGCCGGACGGTCAGATCTTGGGGGTAGTTGGCACACTGAAGAGGTTCAGAAATCAGCTGCTGAGCTATATAATAGCGCTGTACAACGAGGTAGGACAACGAGCGCTCGGGAAGCTACGTCTGTGGCCACTAGTATTGACGGTCTAAGGAGAACTAGTGTAAGTCAACTTCTTAGTAGGGGTCATCCTAGGGCAGTTGGTCAGACCCTTAAATCGATCCAATATATGATGGAGAACGGTAATTCCGAACAGCGTGTCTTGGCAGGCCAAGCAATCCTCGAAATGCAAAACTCAAAAAATTATGCCACTGTAGAAAATAAATCGGTTATAAATAAATGGATGGCCGATCAAAGCATTGATCCTGCTTCACCTAGTGAAACCTTAGCTGATACAATGAGTCGCTCGATTAATGAACTCAACCGCACCGACGTTGAGCGTGGCATTGTTAAACGAGAAGCGGTTTCGCCTGTTACTGCTCGCGAGTTAACTGCTGGAGCAAGTGTATGGAGCACAGATCAAGTGCGCAATAGAGAACAACAAGAACCTGAAGAACAACATTAAAGATCTCGCAAAGAGTTAAATGAATACAAATTGTTGTAGCTAAAATATTGCTTTTTATGCCAATATATGATATAGTCCATAATATGCATCCCGAAAACTATAAACTTCCACAAGGACCAAGCCATGCTCCTCAAAATGGCGAATCACATGGTGAGGCCTTAAGACGTCAACAGAAAGACCTTTGGGTACTCCCAGAAAAAAATAATGCGGAGCAACTTCAAGACAGTATAAGAAACCTCGAGATACCAGGGGAATCTGAAAACGATAGAGATAAGAGGGTTAGTAGAGATCTTCGGTGGGGTCGTCGACTTACAAGACAAAGCGACAGAAGAAGTAAAACTCTTGCGACTTATGTTGTTGATACAGTACGGGGTGAAACGCCTCGTTTACGAAATATAGCCCTTCGAAGAGCTGAGCTGACATCTATGGGAGTTCCTGTCGGATATCATGATGATTTAGTCAGAACCGCCCGCGAAAAAGACCGACCTGTCAAGGAAGTACGGCGCTTGGAAAGTAGATTTGCTCGCTGGCGATATGGACAGGCTTTAAATCATTTAGGAAGATACTTGGAGAATGAAGTAACTAAACCAAGAAGCTAAAAAATCATCGGCTCGGAATAACCGAATAATGCAGCGGGCAAGAATATTGCCACGTGCAGATGTTTACAAAAAACAAGTCCTACTTAGTGATCTCAAAGAAATTGTGTCGAGGAGGACACTATCACTGGGTTGAATTATTTACATTATTTTTAAACTTCTTATCGTTAGCTCTTCGTTATATACTTCTAGTAACAAATGGCAACATACACAGTTATTCAGGACATCGAAGCGGAAGATAAATTAGTCGGACCGCTAAGCCTAAGGCAATTTATTTATGGCGCTGTTGCGGCACTGTGTGCATATTTATCATTCGTTTCTCTCGCCAAGGGAGCTGCATTTTTAATAATTATTTTTGGACCCGTGATGCTCTTTACAGCTTTCTTTGCGATTCCATGGGTAGGTAACCAACCAACCGAAGTTTGGGCACTAGCCAAAATTCGTTTTTGGCTTAAACCGAGACGACGGATTTGGGACCAGAGTGGCGTCAAAGATTTAGTTACAATTACAGTACCTAAACATATCGAAAGGATATATACTAACGGTCTCACTCAAAACGAAGTACATAGTCGTTTAACAGCTCTTGCAAACACTGTAGATAGCCGCGGGTGGGTTATAAAAAATGTTAATACTAACTTGTACGATCCAATACACTCTCCTTCAGTCCCCAATTCCGACCGCTTAATTAACTTTAATGATATACCACGAGAGGTCCCCTCGGTTGATGTGGCCGCCAGTGACGATATACTAGACGAGCTTAATAACCCTCTCGCTCAAAAATTGGATCAATTAGTTCATGCATCTTATGATACGCAACGCCAACAAATTGTTGAACAACTAAAGCTCGGGGGCGAAAATAGCAATCATGCAGACCAACTGCCACCACCAGCAGACTATTGGTTCTTAAACAAGCCAATCAATGTACCTAAACCATCAGGTGATAATGTTACTTTTTCGGATGCTCCGGTTGTTACTAGAAATGACGAAAATAAAGTGCCCGCTTTTAGTACTAAATCCTCAGAAGTCACAACTGGCGAAAAACAACTAGCTGAAAAATTGAAAGCCAATCGCAAAAATTTTCAGGCTATCAATTATGAACATATGAAAGTTATACAGCCACTTGGGGAACGAACGAACCAGAAAAATATTAATAATGATCAGAGCACCCAGTTGCCACCAGTGACACCGCAAACTGATCCTGCTAAAATGTTACTAGCTAGCCGGAACGATCTCAACATCACTACTATCGGAAGGATAGCGAATAAACAAGACAAGCAACCAAACGAAGTAGTGATATCGCTGCACAATCATAATTCTTAAGTGGGTCTAAAAACTCAAATGAATCCTTCCGTTCAAAACCAGCCTGATTTTAACATGCAACCGGTGCCAGTACCTCAATCGGCGGCTACCCCAGTGCCCAATTTGGGACAGCATACTCCAGTAACACCGTACATATATGACGATCAGGTGTCTCGACCTCAGCCACCTAACGGTCAGTCTTATGCGTCTCCAACAGTTGATATCACTGCGCCGTCTACCACCGGGACTCCTCCAATAGCCAGAACAAACCCCAACAGTACGCAAAACACACTCCTAATCGCTGAAATTCGTGACGGCGTTGTTATAATGAGCGACGGGTCATTTCGGACAGTCGTAATGGTTAAATCTATTAATTTTGATTTGATGAGCCAACAAGAACAGGAGGCGGTTGAATATAGTTATCAAGGATTCTTGAATTCACTCTATTTTCCAATTCAATTTTTTATTCGCTCCCAAAAGGTCGACCTTAAGCCATACATAGAAAAACTCGATAAAATTCGTACCGAACACGATAATATGCTTCTCGCTATGCTCATGGAAGATTACATAAACTATATCGACGGCCTATCTCAACAGACTAACATTATGGATAAAAAATTTTATGTCGTTATCCCATTCTTCCCGACAGCTGACGTTCAGAAAGCGCTAACCCAAAGTAAGAATTTTTTGAGCGGACTAAAGGCCTTGTTCATGCCCCAGGAACAGCGCGTGACGGTCAACGAAGCTGATCTAGAAAATGCAAAAACTGAGTTACGAAACCGTGTACAGTTAGTTTTATCTGGATTTTTGCAGTGCGGAGTCCAAGGATTACCACTAGATACGCAAGAACTAATCGAGCTCTATTACGACACTTACAACCCAGACACAGCAACACGTCAACAGCTTAGAAATTTCAACGATCTAACTCCTGATATTGTGACGAAGGGCGAGGGCATGGCAACACAACCACATTTGCAAAGAGAACTACAATGAAATTCCCAAATGCCTTAAAAGCCCAAAATTCATTAATCTGCGGGGCGTTCTGATGGCTAGAAAGTCAAAGATAGATCCGGTAGCTGTCGCCCAGGAGCAGCGCGCTAACGAAACACAGGAAGTGCGCGCTGCCTTCCAAAAAGGCATTACTGCTCTTAGGGACTTCGTAGCTCCTAGTTCAATTGAGTTGTTTAGTACTTATCTGCAACTTGGAACTCGATTTGGACGAACCTTTTATGTATACGGTTATCCTCGACAAGTATTTACGGGTTGGCTGTCTAGTTTGGTAAATTTAGACGAGATCATAGATGTCAGTATGTATATTTACCCCGTTGAGAGTCAGGTTGTGCTTGAAAACTTACGGAAAAAAGTCACCCAACTGGAGGCTGGTATTCAGATCGATTCCGAAAAAGGAAGAATTCGTGACCCGGCGAAACAAGCTGCCATTCTAGACGCCGAGCAAATGCGTGACAAACTGCAAGTTGGTGAGGAGAAATTCTATCGTTTTGGCTTATATTTCACGGTTTATGGGATGTCCTTAGATGAACTCGAGTTCGTATCGCATAAAGTAGAATCAATTCTCGGGCAGCAACTAATTTATTCAAAGCCAGCTACCTCACAACAAGAGCAAGGGCTCAACAGTACAGTTCCGCAATTTACCGATCAGTTACAAATCCGTCGCAATTTTGCCACTGGTGCTTTATCAACCAGTTTCCCCTTCACAAGTGCTGACTTAACCCAGGAAAATGGGATCTTGTATGGTATTAACATGCATAACTCCGGTTTAGTAATATTTGATCGTTTTTCGCTGGAGAACGGTAATTCAGTAGTCTTTGCCAAGTCTGGGGCCGGAAAATCGTTCTCTGTCAAGCTAGAAGCACTGAGAAGTATGATGTTTGGTACCGAAATTTTTATTATCGACCCAGAGAACGAATATCAACGTATGTGTGATGCTGTAGGGGGTGCTTATGTTCAACTTAGCCTAAATAGTACAACCCGCTTGAATCCGTTTGACCTGCCTAAAGTCGTTGATACGGAAGAGGCAGACACTGCACTACGAAGCAACCTTATCACCCTGCACGGATTACTACGCCTTATGATGGGTGGGGCTCAATCTCAACTTATAGGCGGTAGCACTACACTTATGCCAGCACTCGATCCGTCTGAAGAAGCCGATCTTGACGCAGCGCTGATTGAAACATATGCCAAGGCTGGCATTACTAATGATCCTTTAACACACACTGGAGTCCCACCAACTATTAACGATCTTTACGATACATTACTCCACATGGGTGGATCAGGACCTCAGCTCGCTCAGCGCCTACGTAAATATACTACCGGGAGTTTTGCGGGAATTTTTTCCCAGCAAAGTAACATTTATATTAATAACCCGATGGTCGTTTTTAATATCCGTGATCTTGAAGACGAGCTGCGTCCGGTTGCTATGTATATAATTCTAAACTACATCTGGAACAAGACAAAAACCGATCAACGAAAACGTCTTCTGATTGTTGACGAAGCTTGGCAGCTAATGAAATACGAAGACTCAGCTAATTTCTTGTTTTCGATCGCCAAACGGGCAAGAAAATATAACCTGGGAATCACAACCATAACTCAGGATGTAGAAGATTTCATGGGCTCTCGTATGGGGCGAGCAATTGTAGCTAACGCTTCAATGCAATTTCTGCTCAAGCAATCACCATCGGCAGTCGATATGCTAACCGAAGTTTTCAAACTAACAACTGAAGAGAAAAAGCGGCTTAGTCAGTTTCCGGTTGGCCAGGGCTTGTTTTTTGCTGGTCAAAATCATGTCCACATACAAGTAGTAGCTAGCTCAACTGAAACCAGCCTTATCAGTACAAACCCAGGACAAACACAGCCAGTAGAACAGGGTGAACTGAGCCAACCTCAGGGAACTATAAATCTTAGCACCCAACCACAGCCAGGAGTATAGTAAGGTCAACCATAAGCAAGACAAACGAGGTGATGACTAGGCAGTCGCTAAAATTTTATCAATACTCTGACTCGGCACTCCGATCGGCTTTTACATATTGCTGTGATAGAGGGGATGGTTGCTAGTGGCAGAGGATAGTCCCGTTCCAAAACGTGATCCCGCAGCAGAGGCCGAAGCAGATGAGTTAAGTTCTTTAGCCGATCAAGACGACCAACTTGGTAAAGGATATACAAGTAGTTCTAGCAACAAGCCTAAACCAAATTTGTTGTCTAAGTTACCTGGTAATTTAACTAAAAAATGGGTTTTGATAACTGGAGGCAGTGTAGCTGGGATCATTAGTCTTGCTGTCATCGGTTTTTTTCTTCTACTACCACTCAAACTAGTTGATATAGTGACCAACTTACAAAATACTTTTGCCTCAACCTCTGAATATGCTCTATCCAAAGAAACTAATAATTTGTTCAGTGGTTACATGTCGCAAGTAATGCGGGCATATAGTGCTCCTGGTTGTCATGGCAGCACTTTAGATGCTACTTGTGTTGTTACGACCTCAGGGTCAGGTCCAATCAGCAAGTTATATCAAGCTTGGAAGCAACAACACCTAGAACAAAAGCTTGCAAAAAACTACAATATTATTATCGGTAAAAAGGGTAGTCAGTTATATATGACTGTTGGAGGCGAAACAGTAGCTAGCGCTGAAGATCTTGATCAAGTGGCAAACGGCACAAAGTCGATTTTCGATCTGGGTGGAGGAGTGGAACGGATGAGCACAACCGAGGTTAGACAAGCTATCGACAAAGCTTTGGAGGGTTCTACTTTATGGGATAAAGCCTATTTCCGTTTTAAGTTTGGTCCCCTATTAGAGAGTAAATATGGTGTCAAGCTATGTGTCATATCCTGCGCCTATTACGATAAATTCGCTTATCCTGTCAGCCAGAAACTCAAATCGGCGGAGGCCAACGTGGTTATGAGAGTCTTAGAGCCACTTAACGGCAATTTCAGTCTGATTATGGGTTGTGTAATATCGGGGGGCTGTCAGGATGAGACTGCAGCTGAAGACACGACCGTAGGAGATACTCAAGAAAAGGTAAGTGGCGTCCAGCAACAGATGCAAGAAACCCTTCAAAGTGCTCTTGCAGACGATCCTGAAGCTTTGTCTGGTGTTGTAAGCCAAGCTAACGACATAATGAAAAACGGATTTACAGCCACTATAGCCAAAACTATAACTGAAAAAGTAGTCACCGCTGTAGCTGGTAGCGATACGGGGGCCACTGCTGGAGAGGCGGCAGTGCCAGTTGTTGGTTGGGTTTTATTAGTTGCTAATATTGACCACATAGCCTCCGAAATTGGCCCAACCCTACGTGTAATGAGCTATGCTGCAGAGGCTGCAGCGGCTGTCAGCCTGTGGCAAACATACAACACGGTCGTTTCAGAAATGAAAAGTGGTCACATGGATTCTACCGAACTTGGCTCATTCTCAAAGTCACTCGATACTAATCTCAATCAATCTAGTACCAATCAGTCTGACGCAACTAGCACCCCGCTTTATAGCTATCTATACGACGGTGGCTCAACAACTTCCAATTCATCTTATAAATGCAATAATGGGCAACCAGTACCAAGTGGTCAGTTAGTTTGTCCTGAGGAACAACTTGATCGAGGTAATAATGTAGCAAACGAGTTATCTGATGTTACTAATATCCCCATTTTGACGCCTGCCTTGGGCGTTATTAACGATCTCAGCAACTTCGTATTCGGCGCCATTTTTACTGTTGTTTTTAAGGCTTTCGGACTTGTTTGCGACGTTTCACCGGGTTGCAGTCAGCTAGCTAGCGGTGGTGAACAGCTAGCTGGTGCCGCTGTTTCGTGGTTAGTGGGTCACGTCATATCTTCTCCATTTAGCGAGAACATGAGCGGGGGACGGACTTTCGATATGATGGCAGCTGGTGCCGACGTGTCGAATAACAATAGCTGTCAAGTAGAGTTAGGTTGTCAAAAATTATCCAACCAACAAGTAGCAACATTACGTAATCAACAATTAGGCGGCGAAAAAGCTAATTTTGATTCGCAGTCTTTCTTTGCTAGAATTTTTAGTACCTCAAGTCCGTACTCTCTGGTTTCGATTATAGCCCTGGCTCTGCCAACAACCAATCCGTTGACAACTTTCGAAACTGGTATGGCTGACATCATCGGTAATCCTCTTGGAAGTGTTGCGAGCATATTCTCGGATATATTTGCTACCGATAAGGCTTTCGCAGCCGTCCCAGCTCGACCAGACCCTTTCGGCGTTATACAGTACGGCTATCCAGATAGCGCAATTCCGCCTAATCCCCAACAGTACTGGGATGATAACTGCCAAGGCAATTATGAACAAGCATGGCTTAACACTCAAACGATAGACACCAACAATGGCCAGGCAGTTGCTACTACTCCGAATCCTTGTCTGCTGATTCTTTCAAGTATCCAAGGGTCAGGCGTTATGTTTGACTCTTCAATGGCTCCAGCTGGATCTCTAAATCCCGACCCTTCGCCAGGAGGTCAATAAATGCTATACCTACTAAACCTAGCGCACAGTAATGGGAGGAAAGTAATTCTCTGCGTTATTATTTTGGTTATGTCCCTCGCTCAAATCGGAGGTCAAGTTATGGCAGAAAACACCTGTCCCGCTGGTATGTCAAACCTAGACTGCCAAGCGCTCAATAACGATTGGACTGCCTGGATACCAAATGTCTGCGGACAGAGTACTGGTATCAGCACACCAACTCTGGTTGGAACTGACAATATAACGCGAGCATTTAATTATTTTATGGCTAAAAATGTACTAACAACCACTCAAGTCGCCGCATTACTCGGTAACTTATACAATGCGTCCAATGGACTAGTACCAACTACCACAGCGGATGGTAAGTCTGACCCATTACCAATTCCTAATATTGGTTTTGGTATTGCCCAATGGTCAACAGCTGCTGATCAACAAGGCTTGATACAATTAGCGGCTGTCGAGGGAAATGCAACGACTAATCTGGGGGTCCAACTGGATTACGTGTGGCAAGAATTAACCACCAACAGACAGTCTGCGTTACAGATACTTGAAACCGATACAGATATAGTAAGCGCCACCGACACCGTATTAACTCAATATCTACCTGATGTAATGCTAAATGGCAGCCCTGGACAAATTCAAACAGCAGAAAAAGCTGGTTTAGGATACGCTACAGCCATACTAGCGCTCTACGGCGCTTCTGCACAGGCAGCTTCGAACTCTAATACAGCAAATACCGCCCCCTCGAGTTGTAGCGGCGGGGGCGGTAGTGTGTCTGGATGTAACTTTGGCTCAAGCACAGGACCTTTTACACCTAACAGTACGGCAGTCACCACCAGCCCCAAAGAAATATCAGTCACGCAACTCTGTAATAACGCCGAAGATTTGGTTTATAATCGCTCTGGCCAGGCTTACAAAGAATGGGAAAAGGTTTGCAATAACGAGCATGTTATACCCGCTTGCACGGGACTGTGTGATACGGCCGTAGCTATTGAGTGGGGATATACCGCATCTGGTTATGAGTATGCGTCTAACCATTGGGCAGCTATGGTAAGAGAAGGTTATGGCCATCCGGTCGCTACTAACCCTTCAGTGGCAATGTCCCCGCCAGTTGGTGCTTTGCTATTTTATAAGTCTTGGACTTTTGCTAATCATGTCGCCGTTTATCTGGGCAACAATATGGTTATGTCCACAGATGTGATTGGTCCCGGAGTGGTTGGCAAAAATCCAAGTGGCAACCATAATGGTCTAATCTGGATTGCACCGGAGACAACCATGATGGCCTGGTCACCAAATTATTTAGGCTGGTCGGAGCCAATTTACACCACCTCTCGATATCAATCTGCCACGGCACCGTAAAGGAATCTAATAGATGGAAAATTATTCGACTTATTACCAAAACCGAAACCGCAGGCAATTGTTTTCTCTTAATATAATCATCCTAGCTTTATTGATTCTTTGCGGGATTTTCATTTTTCTTATCGTTCATGGCTATAGTACGGTCCAACTAGACGTGCCAGCTGGAATGTCGATTAATGTCAATAACCACACCGTTACTACTCATATATTAAAAATGCGTCCTGGGAGCTACCAAATTATTATTTCATCGCCAACAATAACACCCTACCAGGGAACATTGCATGTTGGGTTGTTCGGAGTAACCAAATATAAACCGACACTTAGGCAACGAAATGCTTCCGCTATAGCTAGTTCTGTAATCGGCGCCGTAGGTACGGCTGGTTCACCACAGGTAGTGTTAATAAAATGGTTCGACAATAATACCTGGTTTGTTGGGCTTGTTGCTCCTGAGGATATTGATTTAGCTATGCACTATAACAGTTCTCAACGACAATGGAGTGTCGGGTTTTATAACGCCAATAGCTCTGGCTATCCAGCTAACCTATCTAGCTTACCGGACAACGTGGCGGCATATGTCCAAAATCTGGAGACTCAACATGCTGGCGGATAATAGACAAATTTTGCGGCGACTAGTAATTATTGGAGTCTTGTTTATATCTTTATTGATTTGCATAACTATCTATAGCCTACGCGGCAATGATTTTGCGCTGACACAAACAGCACCTTCATTTAGGCCAATCGTAACTAATCCAGCAATACTTCAAAACTGGCTACCCCAAATTTCGTACAGATATACAATTGCCAGTATCGACGATTATCTACATACTAAAAACCTAAAGGTCAGCAACCTGAGTATTTTAGGTAAGGTAACTATTAACGAATCCAGGTTAGGCTCCTATGATTTTAGTCTATTGTTTGAACCACAAAACCAATCACACCGTATTGTTGTGACTATTAACAACTTTAGTGGGACTATAAGTACGGGTGTAGCCATTGATGGTATACAACAAAATTATGCTGCATCATCACAAACTAACTCGAACACTAAGTACAGTGGTATTAATGATTTAGTGAGTTTGGGGGTTACATCGATCCAGGCTGGAGAATTACAATCAGCTTTCCAGAATTTTTTTAACAAAGCTACTAATGTAACAATTAATACTGGCAGCATTGATTTACCTCCCGTAAGCGCCGGCAACACTTCACTAATTAACGTCTATACTTTTTCCGTTAATATAAACAATATAAATTACAAGGCAAAACTTGACTGTATTAATTTGAGCCAAATAGACCTATTGTTAACGAAGTCAAATAGACAAGTTTTTGATTCTGGTGTAATAAGTCAGAGTTAATCTAGACAAAAAAATTATGTTTTCGATATAAGAACAACATTACTTTGCTCATTAAAGTGTTCTAGTATTATATCGGCATCAGTTGTTGTTATAAAAGTCTGGTAGGGTTGGAGGCGAAGAGTCAAAGCTCTACGCCTAGCTCCGTCTAGATCGCTAAAAACATCGTCGAGTAACAAAAACGGGGTTTTATTGCGCATTTCCTTTAGTAATTCAAGCTCTATTAGTTTAAGAGCTACTACAAACGTGCGTGTTTCGCCTCTCGAGGCAGTTTTTTCAGCGCGGTGTCCATCAAATATAACCGAGAAATCCTCGCGGTGGGGACCGAACGACGTAAAGCCTAATGTTATATCTTCATGAACTCGCTTTTCGAGTTGTTGCAACATATGGCTCTCGTATTCTTCAGGGTTGAAGGAGCAATTATATTCTATAGATACCTTAATTTTACTGTGAGCTAAATCTTTATATAGCTGACCAATTTTCTGATTAATTGAATCTACTAGCTGAACCCTTCCCCGAGCTACGATACCGCCTAGTTTACTTAGCCTGACGTTCCAAGGAAACAATTGTTCGCTGTTAACGCGAGCGTCTTTAAGTAGCCTGTTGCGTTGTGCTAGAGTCCTTTGAAAAGATCGTAGGCTAGTGTTATAACTGACGGTTGTCTGTACTAACAAAGTGTCGAGGTATTCCCGGCGACCTTCAGGTGACCCTGTTAGTAATATTAAATGGTTAGGCTCAAACATAACTACCGGCAAACTGTCATCAAAATTAAGTCTTTTATAGGCTCGGCCGGCCAGCTCATAGGTTTTTTCTAATTTAGGCCCATTTACTAGTTTAATAGTTCTTTGATAACCATCGACTGAGGCGTCAACTCTAGCCCACGGTTGATCAAACTCAATCAGCTCAGCGTCTCTTACCCGATATGAGCTACCGCGAGCAATAACCAGAATTGCCTCTAAGAGATTTGTTTTACCAATGGCGTTCGGACCGACAATAATATTAACTGACGGTCCAAACTCAAATGAGTCGTTTTTGTAAGACCGAAAGTGTTGGAGTTGAATAGACTGAACCATCATCTGCCATTATACTGGCTGTCTTTAACGTCTTATTATGATTTTAGTGGCATAATTATATGAGAATAATCAACACTAGCAGTATCTTTAATTAAAGTTGGTTCCAATTTACCGTTAAACCCAAAAGTAACATCCTCGCCACTAATAGCTTGTAGAGCGTCTAGTAGATACCTCGAGTTTAAAGTAATACTACCGTTTCCGCTAACTTTAGCGGTAGCGTTAGCGGTATTTTCGCCAAGTTGTGAAGCGATAGAACGAATACTAAGTTGTTGTTTAGTTTCATCGGCTTCGATAGTCACGCTGCCGGCACTCTCCCGGGCAAATAAACTTGATACTTTAGTTATGTTTAAAAAATCGTCTTGTTTTAGTTTTGCATTAACTGTAAATTTTCGAGGAATAAGTTTTCGGTAGTCAGGATATTTACCTTCAAGCAGCCGCGCTACAAGCTCTATATCACCAACTTGAAAACGAACCAGTTGTTCGTCGTGTGTAACTTGAATCTCATCGTCATTTTCACCAATAATCCGTAGTAGGTCCTGCATAGCGCTCGCTGGAATCAATAAATTTATATTACTTTTATTATCACCGAGCTCTTTTTCAGCTAACCGATAACTATCAGTTGCGGCTATATATAACTTACCTTCAAGAGTATGAATTAAAACACCTGTTAAAACTGGGCGAGATTCATCATTAGAAGCGGCAAATACCACTTGCTGTAAACCTCTTCTGAATAGTGAACCTCGAATTGACCATTTTGTTCCACCACTAACAGTTGGCATAACCGGAAATTCATCGGCTAAAATACCGTTTATGACGGAATTGTATTTATTTGTTGTGATATGAAGACGTGAATCTTCAAGCTTTAGATCAATAACACTACTAGGAAGACTATTAATAAAGTCTTGCATTAGTCTAGCTGGAACTGTAATCGATCCGTTTTCGCTAACCTTTGCACCAATATATTGAGTTATAGCAATATCTAGATTTGTCGCAACGATACTTAAGCGATTACCACTAGTTTTTATTAATACGTTTGCTAAAACTGGTAGGGGATTACGGGAGTTTGCTACTCTAGCAACCGTATTTAGAGCTCGGTTTAGATTTTCTTGGGTTACTTGTAGTTTCATATTTTATTCCTCCTACAATAATTATATTTATAAATTGTTATTGTTGTTATTGGTCCTGTGGATTAGGTGTAAAACTATTAAAATTAAAGATAAAATTACCTAAATTAGAAAGTTTATAAATAGTTGTATAAACGGTGGAAGGGTAGCGGTATAAGCATCTTGTTTTTACACAGACTTGAGTTGGAAATTTTTTAATTGTGTATATGTCAACTAATTGAGCACTTGTTTGCCACAGCTTTTGAACGCTATTTACACAAACATAATTTATAAAAATTTGGATATAATAAATAAAAATTAAATAATTTAATAAATTTTTAAACATATAAACGCCCCTTAATATCAGCGATAGCATTTCTAATATTACTATCAAATCGTGATTCGTTTTCGATTTTTTCAACTGAATGTATGGCCGTGGTATGGTCTTTTCGGCCGAGCTCATGAGCGATTTTTGGAAAACTTAAATGTAGCTCACTTCGTAACATGTACATTGCTACTTGTCTAGGAACAACAATATCTTTGTCGCGTTTAGGTCCTAATATATCCTCGATTGGAATCTGAAAATGGCGAGCCGTTCGCTCAACTATATGTTTAGCGCTTAAATGTTTAGGTCTGGTTTTAGCCGAACCCAGTAAACTAGTGACAATACTTAAATTCGGCTCCAAATCTCGCATTTCACAAAAAGCCAGTAATTGATTAAGCGCTCCTTCAAGTTCACGGATGTTGGTTGGTATGTTGGTCGCCAGGTACTCTGTTACGTCAGTTTGCAATTCGACATTGTGGCCTTGAGCTTTGGCTTGAACTATAGCACAGCGTGTTTCAAAGTCCGGGTTTTGCATATCGATGGTCATACCCCAAGCGAAACGACTACGCAACCGTTCGGCGATAGTCGGAATGTCCCTAGGTTGTTTGTCGCTACTCAAAATGATTTGCTTATTAGCCTGGTGTAGGGTGTTAAAAGTGTGAAAAAATTCTTCCTGAATCTTTTCTTTACCGGCGATAAACTGGACATCGTCGACAATCAAGACATCTGCTGTTCGATAGTAACTAGCAAACGCAGCTGTCTTTTTAAAACGGATAGCCTCAACAAACTCCCGAACAAATTGTTCAGTCGATATGTAAAGTACTTTAGCGTCGGGATTCTTTACTAAAACCGCATTACCGACAGCCTGAATCAGGTGAGTTTTACCAATTCCAACTCCACCATATAAATATAGGGGGTTATATTTTTTACCAGGTGTTTGAATAACAGACTGGCAGGCCGCAAAAGCTAATTCATTGCCGGCACCAACAATAAAGTTCTCAAAGTTATAACGCTCATTAAGGCCTTGGTTATAGGTTCGATCTGAACTACTACTACGCAGGCTAGTTTGTTTAGGTAAACTGTCTTTCGGCTCGTTACCTTGCAGTGTGAGCGCCCGTTCGTCTACTTCGTTAGTTCTAGCTACCTCTTGGATTTTAAAGAATAAGTCTTTAGGAGAAACACCGTTTTTTTTGAGCATATCTCTTAATAAATCGGCGTATTTACGTTCTAACTGCTGCTTTATAAAGACATTTGGAACGCCGATTATAACTACATCACCATCCTGCCTTAGTAAATTCGTGTTTTTAAACCAGGTCACAAAACTGCCGTGTGACACTGAAAGTTCCACTTCACCTAGCACTGCTTGCCATAAGCCACTCTGTGGCATAATTTGCCTGCCCTCTCGTTTCAGTAGGTCAAACTATAATGGAAAAACCATGACTTTTCCACATATAGGCAAATATTACACCAAGCCAAAATAAAACGACCGCTTAGAAGTACATTTATACACAGCCAATTATCCAATCTTGAAAGTTGTGGATATTGTTTGATCATAAGTGGAAAAATTACTAAACTTGGTGGGTTAAATATTGTCGATTTCACGCTACTGTTGACTTTTGGTGGATGTCCTTTAAGCTCCCATCAACCCAATAAATAGAAACAGCACTGGTATTCTTTAAGCCTCGCCGTCATACTTAACTGGTCGGTAAGATGTGAAATTATCAAAAAATTAAAGTAGAATAATCAAATGCCAAAACGCACCTATCAACCCAAGAAACGCCAAAGATCAAAGGAGCACGGCTTCTTGAAACGCATGGCCACGAAAAGTGGTCGTCTTGTTTTAGCTCGACGACGCCTCAAGGGACGAGCCCGCTTGTCACACTAGACACAAAAGCTTAACCGGTGCATTCGGGAGTTTGCCAGATGATTGCCAGACAACACCGTTTTCACGGATATAGTAGTTTAAATTTTGTCTACCGCCGCGGGTCGACGGTACGGAATGAACATATATCACTCAGGTTTATCCTTAATGATCGCCAGACAGCTTTTCGGGCGGCTGTTATTGTTAGCCGAAAGGTTCAAAAATCGGCGGTAGTTCGAAACCGAATCAGGCGCCGTTTGTATGAAGTTATCAGGACCCATCAATCGGATATTGTTGGTCCCTATGATTTAGTTTTTAGCATCTTTTCCGACCAAGTGGTCGATACCCCAATCGGGGAATTAACTGATCAAGTGGAAGGCTTGCTCAAAAAAGCAGGCGCTATAGCCAATGCTAATCAGTCAGTTCATCCGTCCCATGATATAGTGAAAACACAAAAGGACAGTTTGTAGAGCTCTATGTTAGCATTTTTTACGACATTTATTGAGCAACCTCTCTTTAATCTGTTGGTACTGATTTATGCTCTCATCCCATACCATAACTTTGGTCTGGCGATAATCATCTTCACAGCTATCATCCGATTGTTGCTGTGGCCTTTAGTTAGGAAGCAACTGCATCAGACCAAAGCCATGCGAAAGCTTCAGCCCGAGCTGAAGCGCATTAAAAAAGAGACTAAGGGTGATCGTCAAAAAGAATCGACAATGGTCATGGCGCTTTATAAGGAGCACGGTGTTAGCCCCTTTGGCTCGATCGGTATCCTGATTTTACAGCTGCCCATTTTGATTGCCCTCTACAGCAGTTTAAGACGGGTAGTCGGTAACCCGCACCAGATTGTTAGTTTTGCTTATCCGGCTCTTCAGCATTTGCCATGGATGGTTCATTTGTCACACAATATTCATGATTTTGATGCTACCTTGTTTGGTGTCGTCAACTTGACTCGTGTCGCAGTCGGCAGTCCGGGCATTTATCTACCAGCCATGGCTCTGGCTCTTGGTAGTGCTGTTGTCCAATATTTCCAAAGTAAGCAGCTGTTGGTAACAGATAAAAATATGCGAAAATTACGCGATATCTTAAGAGACGCCAGCAGCGGTAAGCAGGCCGACCAGTCTGAGATAACCTCAGCCGTCAACGGTTCAACCAGATATTTCATTCCAGTCTTAGTTTTTATCGTATATATTAGGCTGGCGTCGGCTTTAAGTCTTTATTGGTTTGTTGGCGGCCTGATTGCTTACGGCCAACAATCATTAGCCTTACGGGAGGATGAGACTCAGCTCGAATCGCTGGCCGACGGAGTAAAGGAACGGGATGTCGACTCAATTCCCGAGGCTGAAGTAGTCGAAACTGAACCTAAAGCCCAAAATTTTTCGGTCAAAACAAAAAAGCAGAAGCGTAAGAAACGGAGGAGGAGATGACTGTTGGTAAAAATAAATCGAAAGTATCAAAAGACAAGCCTATTATTGACGACCCTAAGTTGGCGGAGGGCACTGAAGAGGATTTAGAGAAGGCGATCCAATTTGCTAAAAAATACCTCGAAGATTTACTGTCATTTTTAGGCCTCAATACCGATGTCCATGCCAGCCACGACGATGACGTTATCCAACTAAATGTACCAACATCGCGCCTGAACGGTTTTCTAATTGGTCAGCATGGTGACAATATGCGCTCGATACAGTTCCTAGTTGGCAGTGTTTTGAAAAACCAAAACTATAACTATAGCCGAGTAAACGTTGATATAGCTGGCTACAAACAACAGCGGGCGGATAGACTGGTTAGAATCGCCGAAGATTGGATTAAGCAAGTCAAAACTAGCGCTCAGCCGATGGAGTTAAGGCCTATGAATGCCTCTGATCGACGTATTATCCATAAAGTGGCCGGAGAAGCCGGCCTTTCTACCGAGTCGATCGATGAAGGGCGTGACCGGCATATTATACTTAAACCTGCCGACTAAAACATTTCAGCTTACTTAAGGCATTTGTATGTTATATAATAATGATGCCAAAAAGCTTCCGAGCCATCAAAAACAAAAACGATCTAACTATGCAGCCCTACGCTTATACTCGATCTAGACAATCGCAGCAGCCAAACCGACGCCGGGTATCTTCTCAGCCTAGTAAGAGCCACCACGGCTTTATTATTGCTGTCGTTGTATTTCTGGCCGTTATTTGGTGCTTTGCCTTTTTAACGATTAAAGCGCATGCCGATTCGGCCGAAATCAAATCAGGTCTTAACGGCTATTGCCTAGACGATTACGGAAATAATACCGCCGCTGGAGCGACTGTGGACGCCTGGGGCTGTAATGGTACCCAGGCCCAGGATTGGTCTTTTAATGGTACGCTTGTTAAACACTCTGGCACTGAATGTCTAAGTGTTCAAAATAACGCCACCATTAAGGGCAGTCATGTTGTTCTTAACACTTGCAGTAATGCGCCGGGTCAGGTTTGGCTTAGAGATAGAGGTGGTTACGCTAACCCCAATAGTGATTTATGTCTTAACGTGCCGAACTCTCAATCAGGCGTATCTCTAATAATTTCATCTTGTAACATTCTATCGCAGCCCAGTGAGCTGTGGACGCCCGTTACGGCCAATGGCACTAATCTTAGTGGCATGTCTTGTAATCGTGGCACTGAGGGCCAAAGGGTTGCCTGCTACGCCGAAAAAGAGTGGACGATCTGGCAGTCTGGTTCACCGAGCCATGCGACACTTCTCAATCAGTACAGTGATGGCAACGGCTATGAAGAATGGTGTGCTGATTTTGTCAGCTATATCTATAGAGAAGCCGGCCATCCGTTTACACAAGGCGAACGTGGCAACAATGGTTGGGATGAATATAATGCCAACGACATCCAGTATATGGGCTTTACAGAACATAGCGCCGAAGGCTACAACCCGCAACCCGGCGACGTCGCTTACTTTGATTATTCGGGTGGACATGTCGAGATAGTTGTCAGTGGCGGCCAGACACCGACATTTATTTATGGCGACTCCGGTCGAATAGACCCGGCTACTGGTAACGGCGAAATGGAAGCCAATACGATTACCAGTGACGGCAATCAGGGCCAAGTAATTTATTACCTTTCACCCAATTAATTAGTTTGAGATTTTTTGTCGCTCAGTTTTTGCCTGGCGTGAAGGCTTAAGGTAACTACTAAAATAATTAGCAGGAAAACTAAATAGACCGAGCGATCAATGACATTAGCCACTAAAATGTGGCCGCTACTAATGTGATGCAAATGTTCGGTGAAGACTAAAAAGGCCTCTCTGATGCCAATGGCTCCAGGAGTTAACGCAACGAAGAGCGCCAAATCAGCGGCACCGGTGTAGGTTATAACTTGATGAAGGGCAATATGGGCCCTAGAACTACCGTGTAACTCAACAGCATAGATAATGATTTGGATAATAGCCTGCAAAATAACAGCCAGAACTAGGTAAGCAATATTTTTTAGACCAAAATTAAATTCAGCTATATGAAACTTAGAACGCCTAGCATATAACCTGGCAAGGACAATTCCAGCTACGATCATTAAGATGCCAAGCGGTAGGGTATACCACCAAGGCTGGCTGCCAAGAGAGATTAGCATTAAGCTGATAATGCCGTAGATCAAGTAGTAAAGTAATGTGATGGCTATATAATTACGGACCTTTAGGCCATAGCACCTTTTTAAATAGTAACCCCTATAGACTGGACCGTTTTGACCCGGGATAAAGAAGTTTATGAGGAGAGTATAAGCATTGAGTAAGAAATTCTCCTGATTTTTTATCTTGGTGCTACATAGTCTCAGGTTAGCATCGAGTACGACTAGTAAAACTCCCAGCATAACGACGTATAGCAACAGAACTACTATGATAACCCAAACTGGCGTATGGGCTAGCTGGGTTAGCAAGCTACGGTGTTTTATCAGGTAATAAACACCGAAAGATAGAGCGGCTATTAGAAGCACAATACTAACGACTCGCCGCAGCGTTTTATTCATTTTGATTTAACTTTACAGACCTCATGACCATTAGTCTATAATTTATGACAGATTGATTCAGCTTAGATACAGTAATAGGATATTAATATAACATTCATGGCGAGGATTGCAGCCGGTAAGATTTGGGCAATACTGAGTAGCCGACGTTTTTACCTATTAATTTTAGGTTTTTTCGTCTTTGAGTCAGCCTGGATTGCCCTGTCGGCCGTTTACCCCCAAGCTTTCGATGAGGACTTCCATTTTGGCCTCATCAAGCTCTATTCTCACTACTGGCTGCCGTTTCTTGCCCACCAACCACCCGGGGGTGATGCCTTTGGAGCGGTAGCTCGCGACCCTTCGTACCTTTTTCACTACCTGATGAGCTTTCCTTACCGGTTGATAACACTCTTCACTCACAATCAAACGCTCCAGATAATTTTGCTTCGTTTTATCGATATTGTCTTCTTTGGCATCGGTTTAATTCTATTTCGTCGTATCTTACTTCGAGTTGGCGTTTCTCGGGCGCTGACTAACACGACACTTTTTTTGTTTACCCTTATCCCGGTCGTACCCCTAATTGCCGGTCAGATCAACTACGATAATTTACTTTTCCCGCTGGTCGCCTGGAGCTGTCTGCTAACTTTTCAAGTTATAGATGAAATTAGACAAAAGAAACCGTCGGCCAAAAGTTTAATCATATTAATCACTGTTTGTTTGCTGACTAGCCTAGTAAAGTACGCTTTCCTACCGATTTTTGCGGCCATTTTTCTGTTTGTACTCTATTTGATATTTCGAAATTACCGATCTCAGTTTAAAAAATTCTGGCAAGAACTTTTGGATAGCTTTGGCCATCTGAACCTGTTTTCAAAGATAATCTTAATTTTAATACTCCTTCTTAGTCTTGGCATGTTTGCCGAGAGGGACGGCGTTAATCTTGTAACCTATCGTACTATCGCCCCGAATTGCAGCCAGGTCTTAAGCCTAAAACAATGCGACCAGAACAGTATTTTCTCAACCGATCTAGGGCGGCACCAAAAGGTCGTCGCCGATCCGGCCTTAGTTTCCCACGACCCGATTACTTATGTCGGCCAGTGGTTATATTGGATGTGGTACCGCCTATTCTTTTCTATAAATGGTCCAACTAGTAACTATGTTAATTACCCGCCGCTACCGCTACCGGCTTTAGGCGGCGCCTTGATAGCTACCCTAGCTACCTTGGCTATCATTAGGTGGTATAAGCGTCTTTTTTATAAGAAACCTTATCTTTCGTTCCTGGCTCTAGCTAGCTTGATCTATATCTTGGCTCTTATCTTTGAAGGTTACGAGTACTACAAATACACCGGCGTTTTGGAACTAATGAACGGTCGTTATCTGTTGCCGGTACTGCTACTGCTGGGCGCTATGGCGGCACTGGCTTTTAGCTGGGCACTTCGTAACCGGATGACTTATAAACTAATTGCTGTCTTTGTAGCTTTTATTTTATTTATGCAAGGTGGTGGATTTTTGACGTTTATCGCTAGCAGTGACTCGACCTGGTACTGGCCTAACCAAACTGTCGTCAAGGCTAACGCTGCCGTTCGCCACGTGACTAACCATGTCGTCGTCAAAGGCAAAAAGACCCCCCCCAGCCAGTTTTGGATCATTCCGTAGGGTCGTGATAATTGAATGATTAATTGGCTTATCGCTGTAGCGAGCGCGTCTTTGCTCTTCTAAAATGTCTTCAATCAGAGTCCGGTTTATCCGGATTAAGTTAGCCACCACACCGAGAGTAAACGAAATAAACGAGGCGTTTAGCAACACTGTGCCGACAATTAACGACTGCAAGTGATGACTGCCAAACGGCTGTTTGTCGATGACAATAATGTACAAATAATGAATGAACGGAACTAGGCCACCGAGCAGCAGTATGACACCCAGCGTCAAAAAAACAGCGTAAGGCTTATACATGGTGTAGGCATTGAGCAGGGCAAAGATCGATTTTCTAATGTGTTCCCAAGAAGACTTAAATAGTCTTGATTCACGGGTCTTGCGGTTGGTTTTAATCTTGATAGTAGCAATCGCTAAACGTTTATAGCCGGCCTGGAGGTTAGTTTCCATGGCAAAATTAAAACGGCCGACCAAATTGAGCTTAATAGCTGCTTCTTTAGAGTAAGCCCTAAAGCCACTGGTACTATCTGGAATTTGGGTGCCGGAGGCCTTATTCGAAACGAAGGTGCCAAGTCTTTGGAGAAATTTCTTAGTAGCTGAAAAATGCTCGATAGTGTGTACTTGGCGGTCGGCAATCACCGTATCGGCTTTGCCTTCGACGATTGGTCGTACTAGATCGTGTATACGCTCCTGGGGGTACTGATTATCTCCGTCAGTTAAGACAATAATATCGGCACCTAGCTCCAAAGCTCCCCTCATACCATCACGGAGCGACAGAGCCAGTCCGCGGTTTCTGGCGTGGTTTATGAAGTGTCTAACGCCGTTGGCTTTGGCGACTTCAACCGTTTTATCGCTTGAGCCATCGTTAATGACCAAAATATCGATATCATCAATACCCGAAATTGCTCTCGGAATTGATTTTAGGACTGTCGGTAACGTCTTTTCTTCATTAAGACAGGGGATTATGATCACTAATTTCATATAATTTTACTTTCTCCGGCTTAATTCAAATACACCACGAGCGACACTGAACTTAAGATCATTTAGCTGTGATAAGCCTGAATCATTACTCTTATTATACCCGCATATTTTATAGCCTTAGAAAGTTATGACGCTTCACCTAAGATGTTCTTATAAATTGAGAGTGTCTGTTCGGCCATTCGTCGCCACGAGTATTTTTTAACTTGCGCCTGGCCTTCATTAATTAATTTTTCCCTCAGATTTGGTTTAGTTAAAACATCTGTAATAGCCTTGGTCATACTGTCGACATCAAGCGGATCAAAAAAGTAAGCGGCCTCGCCATAAATTTCTGGCAAACAGGTAGCATTGCTACTAACAACCGGCGCTCCATGAGCCATCGCTTCCAGCCCAGGTAGGCCAAAGCCTTCTGATAATGAAGGGAAAACATAGGCTGCCGTGTGTTCGTAGAGCCAGCGTAGTTGCCCGTCAGTCACAGAACCGGTGAAATAGACATCTTTTATACCTTCCTCCTCAACCTCGCTAGCATAGTGCTTATATAGGCTGTCGCGCTTACCGGCCAGCACTAAATTTAGCTCAGGCATATCTGTTTTGAGAACGGCAAAAGCCTCAATCAGGCGATCTAAATTCTTATGAGGGTTAGGCCGGCCGACGTACATAATAAACTTTTTATCAACCAGGCCAACAATTGGCTCCGGTTCGTCTACGAACTTTTTACCAGCTTCATAAGTAACAGTAATCTTGCGGCTATTTAAGCGCATTACTCTGGCCACGTCGTCTTTAACATATTCGCTACCGGTTATGATGACTTTTGATTTATGGGCAGCAATATAGTTGACCCACCTATAAACTGATTGTTTAACCTGGAAGACCATGCGGTTCTTGGAAGGGTTATCAAAACGAAGTGTTGTCAGGTCGTGCATTGTAGTTACGACCTTACCTTGAAACAATATCGGTTGCTGGACCATGGCGAAGTGTACTAGATCAGGACTGAGCCGGACAAGCTGCCAAAGTAGCCCTATTTGCTCGGCAAAAGTGAATTCTTTATAAGGGCAAGCAACTTTAGTAAATCGCTTACTAATCGGCTCCCAAGTTTCCATGTCTTTTGGTTTTAGTAGTACCACATAGCGATGAGATAAATCGGTATCGATTTCTTGCAGGTAATGAAGCAGTCGTTCCATATACCGGCCGGTACTAGTCCGTAATTCTCTAGCATCAATTACTATTTTTTTCATTTTTTCCTCTTATTTGCCACCACCAGGTGCGCAACTTACGTAAATTATAGGCGTTAGTTGGTAAATCGTGAGTCATCATACTCCAAATATAGTCATTGCCAACTGATTTTTGGGACTGGATAAAGCGCCGTTGCCGCCATTTTTTAGGCATTTTACCTAGACAGGCAAGAAGGCCTTTAAAGGCTGCTAGACCATCACCCCGGCCAACAGCCCGGCCAATAAATAAGCTATAGGCTAGTAAAAACCTTGGCCAGACTGTAGATAATAATCCGCCAGGCACGTTTCTAACTAACAGCCAGGGTAAATTTTTAATCGTTTGAAAAGTCGTAAAACCTTTTATTTTACTACTGGTTGCCCCAATTTGATGGTAGGCAATGGCTCGAGGCGTATAACAAACCTTCCAACCGGTTAACTGGGCTCGGAAGCTTAGATCGACATCTTCATAATAGGCAAAGAAATCTTCATCGAAAAGGCCAACCTTTTCAAGCATTTTTACTCGGTATAAACTGGCCCCGCCAGTGGCCGCAAATATATCGGTATTATCGTCATATTTCGTTGATACAAGTTCACCTCGCCCTCTTGGATAAGGTAACCCCCAGACGGTGTAGGTATCACCGGTGCTATCTAGGTATTTATTGTTGGCATCAACCAGCTTACAAGTCACGATACCAATATCAGCGCGATCATCGAGAACACTTACTAAGTTCTTAAGCCAATCTTTGTCAGCTACCGCATCGTTATTAAATAATCCGACGTAATCAAAATTATTACGGATTGCTTCGCGGATGCCGCAGTTTGCGCCACCAGCAAACCCCAAATTTGTTTGGTTAACGATTAATCTTAAGTCTGGGTAGCTTTTCTTTAAATATTCTAATGACCCGTCTGTTGAGCCATTTTCTACTACAAAAATAGTAGATTGAACGCTTTGAGCTAATAATGATTCCAGGCACGGCTTTAATGAATCTTTACCATTCCAATTGAGTACAATAACAGCTGTGCTTCGCATCGACATGAATCAATTCTTCTTCTATAATACCCTATAACAGATGTTCAAACGCATATTTTCAAAGCGGAATCGCGTCCTGCTTGCCGAGCTGGTCCGTACTGATTTCAAGCTTCGTTATCAAGGATCAATTCTTGGTTATGCGTGGTCGTTACTGCGTCCATTGCTTATCTTTTTAATTCTGTATGTCGTCTTTGTGAAATTCTTGAAGCTCGGCACGGGTGTACCTCATTACCCGGTTTATCTGTTATTTGGTATTGTCATCTGGAATTTTTTTGTTGAAATGACATCCCAGAGTTTAACTTCTATAGTTTCACGCGGTGAGCTAATACGTAAGATCAGTATTCCACGCTGGATAATTATACTTTCTACTAGTATGGCTGCATTGATTAACCTGGGCCTTAACTTAATAGTGGTAACTGTCTTTATGTTTATAAACCACGTTGAATTACTTAATTCAACGATATTTTTGCCACTGATCTTACTCGAAGTTTATATATTAGCGCTGGGACTATCATTTCTTTTATCGGCTTTATTCGTCAAATTTCGTGATCTAAGCTATATCTGGGAGGTTATTCTACAGGCTGGCTTTTATTTAACACCAATACTTTACCCCTTGTCTAGAATCCCTGGTTTAACATTTCAAAAATTTATCATGATCAATCCCATGGCTCAAGCTATACAAGATGCACGGTACACAACTATTACTCATTCCACGGTAACTGTTTATAGGTTATTTGGAAGCGAATATTATAAATTTATACCATTTGTTGTGGTTGTAGTAGTAGCTACTATTGGCGTTTTCTATTTTAGAAAACAATCCAAATATTTTGCGGAGGATATCTAGAATGGATAAAGACGTTGCCATTAAAGTCGAACATATCAGTAAAACTTTTAAGCTGCCACACGAAAAAGCTTCTTCTCTAAAAGGCGCTCTAATTGATTTCACTCGTCATAAAAAAGGTTACGAAAATCAACGAGTCCTCCAAGATATTTCCCTAGAAATAAAAAAAGGTGAATTTTTCGGTATAGTTGGCCGTAACGGCTCGGGTAAAAGCACCTTGCTAAAATTGTTAGCTGGTATCTATTTACCAAATAAAGGGGAGATCCATATAAATGGTAGATTAACGCCCTTTATCGAACTTGGTGTTGGTTTTAACCCGGAGTTGACTGGTAGAGAAAATGTATTTCTGAATGGTGCTCTTCTTGGATTTAATCGCCGAGAAATGAAAGCTATGTATCAAGATATTGTTGATTTTGCCGAGCTTGATAAATTTATGGACCAAAAGCTCAAGAATTATTCTTCAGGTATGCAGGTTAGACTAGCATTTTCGGTTGCCATTCGTGCCAATGCAGACATCCTACTTATTGACGAAGTACTAGCAGTAGGCGATCAAAGTTTTAAAGAAAAATGCCTAGATTATTTTGCCAAAATAAAGGATTCTGGTAAAACAATTGTTTTTGTAACGCACGATATGGATAATGTAGAACGTTTTTGCGGCCGAGTGTTTGTTCTGGATAAACAAGCAGGGATAAACGGATTATATTCAGTTCCAGAAGCGGTATCAATTTACAATGAACTTAATCATGAAAGTGCCACAAACATCGATTTTGAAAAAAGGGAAAAAGGAGAGGTTTATATCAAAAAAATTCGTCTCCTCGGGAGCAATAGAAACGAACAAGCTATATTTATGCAAGGTAAGCAGCTTACCATTGAGATTCAAGTTGATAGTACTCTGGAAACTCCAGAAAAAATCACTGTTGGTCTTGCGTTTCATGACAAAGACAACATTAATCTCGCGGGTCCTAACAGCCGCGGTCATAGTTTCTCAACTGAAAATAAGAGTATCTTGTATACCATCAAGAAACTGCCATTTAATATTGGTGAGTATAATTTAACAGTTGCTCTACTAGACGGTAATTCAGCAAAGCAATATGACATTATAGATAGAGGAGTTAAGTTTTTTGTAAATACCCCAAAGGGCTACCTAGGGAAAGTGATTCCAGAAGATTCCTGGAAAATAAAATAAGATTATGAACTCACTAGAGCTCGAGAAAGTAGTTCCATTTGACCAGTATAGTAGACAATTTCAAGTTTCCATTATCCTAAAAATTTTGAAAAAAAATAAAAAGCCACTGGCTATTTTGGATGTTGGTGGCTACAAGGGTAGAAGCAAAGATTTCTTACCGTCAGATGACGTAACGGTCGTAGATCTTTACGACATCAAAGAAGAGGGATACGTAAGAGGCAGTGGTTTTGATTTGCCGTTTCCATTTAGAAGTTTTGATTTCGTTGTGAGTTTCGACACGCTAGAACATATACCTGTTAATAAGAGAGACAACTTTATAGAAGAGTGTGAAAGAGTAGCTAAAAGGGGGATCATAATATGCGCTCCTAACAAAACCCCAGAGAATGAACTAATTGAGGAAAAATTAAACGATTTATATAAAAAATTGCACCACAAATCGCACAGATGGCTTGAAGAGCATATGGAATACAAGATCCCAGATTTTGATTTGCTCGAAAAAAAAGTACAAGAGCATGGTATTTTTACAAACCGATTCTACAGCAATAAGAGTCAGCTCTGGTTTCTTATGCAACAGGCCATATTTATGAATTCAAAATTTACTTTTGGCGCAGAAAAACTAATTGAATTAAATGAGTTTTATAATAAAAATTTTAAATATGATGGTGGTGGCTCAGATATAACTTCTTATAGACAAATTCTTTGTGGTTTAGAAAATGAAGATGAATCGACGAACTTGAATAAGGCAATGAGTAAGTTCAATAATCCAATTGAACCGCTCATAGAATTAGAATTGATTGAAAAAATAAATGATTACTTTACAACCTTAATTATTAAAACAGCCCAGCAGTCTAAAAACTATGAAGATCTATATATGTTTAATATGAACCTAGCCGAAGAACGCGAAAAGATAAATAAAAATTTGCAGACACGCATAAATCAATACGAGAAATTGTTACCCGCAAAGATTATTATAAAAACTAAACAAATGTTACGAAAAGTGAAGAAATGACCGCAGGAAAAATGATCAGCGAGCTGTTGCCCCAAGGATCGAGTCGTAGACTGATGGTTAAGAAGATTATCTCCCGTTTTAAAAAAAATTTAAGCATGAGCGGAGTTCTTCCTGACATTTCATACTCCAAGTGGATTAAAGACTGTGAGCCACAACTATTTACTACAAATAAACTGCCTTCTTTCAAACCCCTTCTAACTATTGTTGTTCCGGCATTTAATACTCCTGACAAGTATATATTGCCACTTATTTATTCATTGATCGAACAGAAATATCCAAACTGGCAGCTTTGTCTAGCGGATGGTTCAACAGATCCTTTAAGAGCGATGGCTATAAAAAGTGCATCAGGGAAAGACTCTCGAATTCAATACATCAAGTTGAAGAGGAATTTAGGTATAGCAGGTAATACTAACGAAGGCTCAAAGCTGGCCAGGGGTGAATATATTGCTTTTGTTGATCACGATGACACACTCTCACCCCATGCGCTCATGGAAGTAGTCAAGCTTTTAAATAAACGTCCTAATGCAGAAATAATTTATAGCGATGAAGATAAACTTTCTGATGACGGCAAGTCACGATTACTCCCATTCTTTAAGCCAGACTGGTCTCCATCTCTCCTAGAAGGAGTTAACTACATGCCTCATTTTTTAGTCATAAAAAAAAGGCTTTTTGATAGTGTTGGTGGTCTAAGGCTCGGTTTTGATGGTGCTCAAGATTATGATTTATTACTTAGAATTACTGAAAAAACTAAAAAAATCTATCATATTCCAAAGATCTTGTATCACTGGAGGATGGCAGCAGGATCAACTGCTCGAGCTATCGGCGAAAAAAAATATGCTGACGACGCAGGTCAAAGGGCTCTAACAGAGCATATTAAACGCCAAAATATTAAAGCTAACGTAGTAGCGATAGAAGACCGTCCCACAAATTACAGGTTACAGTATACCCTGCCCAAGAACGCAAAAGCGTCAATCATCATTCCGTTTAGAGACAAAGTTGAATATCTCAAAAAACTAATACCCACTATTATTAAGAATTCAAACGGAGTTAATTTTGAAATCATCCTTATCTCAAATAATAGCGTTGAGCAAAAAACCATTAAATATTTGCAAAATGCCACGAGAATTAGTCCAAAAATAAAAATTTATAAATTTGACAAACCTTTCAATTTTTCTGCTATCAATAATTTTGGACGATCAAAAGCAACAGGAAATTATTTAGTATTTTTAAATAATGACACTGAAGTTCTAACTGATAATTGGCTTGAGGAACTAATCGGAGTTGCTGCACAAAAAAATACGGGCGCAGTCGGACCGATGCTACTTTACCCTGATACGAGGATCCAACATGCTGGTGTTATTTTAGGTATGAAAACTATGGCCGGTCACGTCTTTCGTTTGCGGAAAGAGGATGAATTAACTCCATTTGGATTGGCAAGTTGGCCACGAAACTATCTTGCGGTGACTGGCGCATGCTTAGTAGTTAGTGTCCAAAAATTTGATGAAATCGGTGGTTTTGACGAAAAAATGATAGTTGCCGGTAGCGACGTAGCGCTTTGTATTAAACTTTATGAAAAAGGATATCAGATGGTATATTGGCCATTCGTGAAACTCGTTCATTATGAAAGTGTCACAGTTGGTACATATGATAACGGTATTATAGGAGACTATAATAGATCACTAACGTATTACACACCATATCTGGACTGGAAAGATCCATATTTTAATCAGAACTTAGATCTTATGAATGAATCGGTAGACTTAAGGAGTAAATATGAGGAGTAAATTAGTTAAAAAGGCTACTAATACTTATAAAAACCAGGGCAGTAAAGCACTTGTAAAAAAAACTCTACGTTTTGGATATAGAAAAACGACAGATCCTATATTCCGAAGGAAAGACAGGAAATACTACAAACAGCTATGGGAAGAATATGCTTTTGTCTCAAACCCCATATTTCAAATTACATCTGAAGATATTCGAGAAAGTCAATTATTAGTGGAGCGAACAAAGCTAACTAAAATATTAACTGCAAATTGGTTCGTACCGAACTTCGATCATCTTAGCTTTGGTGGTATTTTTACGATATTCCGGTTTGTTGAAAAATTTTCCTCTGAGGGAGTAATAAATCGGATTATTATTTACGACAAACCTTCTTTTGATGTTGCTAAATTAAAATTAGATATCAAAGACAAATTCCCAAATTTAAAAAAATACGAAATAATAATTTTTGACCACAATAACGACGATGTAAATAAATTGCCTGAATGCGATATTGCAATCTGTTCGTTTTGGGTCTCTGCTTACTTACTGCTTAAATTTAATAAAACCAAACGAAAATACTATTTCATTCAAGACTACGAACCGCTTTTTTACCCCGGCGGTTCAACTTATGCCCTCGCAGAATCTACATACAGATTTGGGTTTAAAGGTTTGGTAAACACACCTGGACTGCTTGCAGCTATCAACAAACGACACGGTACGGAGGGAATTAGTTTTATCCCCGCTGTAGATCAAACGATATACCATCCTGATCCAAAAAGAAAGAAAGCCACAAAAACAAGAGTTTTCTTTTATGCTAGACCCAATAACCCTCGGAATGCATTCAATCTAGGTATCACAATTATCAAGCAATTGCTAGATAATTACGGGAAAAATATTGAAATCATAACAGCAGGAGCGAAGTGGAAAGAGTCAGCTTATGGTTTACGCGGTAAAATAACAAATTTGGGCTTAATAGAGTCAGTTAGTGAAGTAGCAAACCTCTATAGGAATTGTGATATAGGCTTCGTGTATATGCTATCCAAACATCCTTCATACCAACCGTTCGAGTTTATGGCGTCTGGGATGGCAACCGTAACAAATAATAATGAAGATAATTTATGGTTACTCAAGGATGGCGAAAACTGCCTACTTAGCGAGCCGTCAGCCTCCGCCATGGTTGAGAAAATATCATTATTGATTGAAAATGAGAAACTCAGAAGAAAGATTGCTAATAATGGGCTTAATTCTTTGGGCTACACATGGTCCCGGCAACTTGAGATGATCTGGAGCGATATCAAGCAGTATTGAGATAAAAAAGTACTCTATCTCTCAGTAAATTCTAGGTTTTTAATGTTTTGAAGTATGGATTCCGAACGAGAAATTTTCTCAAGAATTAAAATATCTTGACCATTTGATCCATTCATACCTGACCACATACCACGATGGGCAAAATTACCATGTACTCCTAGACTTGCACTTTTAAGCATTGATCGTATTTTCCGAGGCGTATATCCAATAGCGCCTTCAGGATAATCCTTGTCATTGATATAACAGTACCTGTTCATCTTGTACTTGAATGATAGGGGATGGCGGTGCCCTTTACTTTTACCTCTATTGAGAGAATCAAGTGCTTTGTCGTCAATGATAAAAAAAGATGCTAAAACTAATCCATCAGGCTTAAGTACTCTACCAAACTCTTTTAAATAATAAACTATATCACCCTCAAACATATGCGTAAAAACAGAGTGCAAAAATATTCTATCAACTGAGTTATCTCTTGCTGGAAGCTTAATATCCCTTGGCGTTATAGAGCCACTGCTATTATGAATCTGGCTTTTAATATCATAATAGTAAAATTTAAAGTTTCCATGGCGCTTAGTTATATTCTGCTGCGACCAATCTATACTTGGTTTAATAATGTCAAAACCGACATACTTGCCTTTGTCGGATAGAATCTTAGCTAGTTGAATTGCATCACGTCCAACACCAGAACCAACCTCAAGTACAAAATCGTTAGGATTTAATGGAGTATACTTACGGTACATTTCAACGTGATATTGGGATATAGTTTCCCAATCATCAATTCCGCCACCGGTCAAAAAAATTAATTCTTTTGGTATTTTATAGCCATCGTAGCTAAACATTTTATTTCTACGCAAAAAAACTCCGTATTTTCTCAGATATTATTAATTTTATGTTACCTATGATACGTTGATGCGGAATTGAATACAATAATCTATTGTCAGTAAAGAGTTTGACTAATCAAAAATAGAGAAAGATCAGCGTTATTAATTACACTTGCCGGATGATTTAGTCCGCCATACGCAATGAAAGCGCTCATAGTAGCGACATAATGAATTGCCCCACCTGATGCATAATATATTTCACTGTTATCTGTATCGTATAAGAAAGGCGAAAGCTGAGGAGCCTGAACGTTCTTTATTGTTTGAGTGCTAGCACTTTGAAATTGTGAGTTGATTACACCGTAATCACCAGCAATTCCCGATGGAAGACTATACATGCTATTTGTACCCACAATATAATAGACATTGTTTGCCAGACTATTTCCTAAAGGTAATGACGCCACGGGGTAATCGCTGACTATTGTAGAAGGACAATTTATTACACCTCCCCAATTAAACCCATAAGCGTTGAAAATGGTTGGACTAGGAATCCATGTAGTTTCACCGTTATTTATAACATACAGCTTTTGCTGACTGTCTCCTTGAATAGCAATAATAGTACCGTCACCAAGAGCATAATTACCCTCGGTTGCGCCCTGTACTTTATCTGGCTCCAAGTTTGTTGTCTGATCTGCTGTTATCCCCAGGTTATAGTAATCCGTCATAGTTGGTACATAGTGAGTCATTCCGTTACTTAGCTCATAAATATCTTGCCCGGTCCACACATATTCCTGTAAAGTGGTCTCTGGCAAGCTATTTGCAAGAACCTGGGGCTGTTTATTAAATGTCGCATATTGCCATACGCTCTGAAGAGATGTTGGGATTTGGATGCGACGCCCTTGGTTAATTATGTATAAACTATCACTCGAGTCCTCATACCATGGGCTTAGGGTTAAAGAACTGGGCGGAGTTGTTGTGTAACTGGAGGTTGGCACGGCTAATTTTGGGGCATTATTAAGAGCCCAATCGTAGTAGCTTTCCATGTTAGGTACTGAATAGTAAGTAGATCCATCATAATAATAAATCGTTGAGCCAGGTGAAAATTCCAAAACACCTGGCGTTGCCATGAGAAGAGATCCCAGTGGCTGATTTGAGTTCTCAGCGGATGATACGAGGACATCCGTGCTATTGAGGCCAAGATCAATTAATGTTTGGGGATTTGCTATTGGTAGCTTTTGTCCAGCTGACATCTCATATATGACACCATTTTGATCAGCTAGATTTGTAAGTGGCCAACCAGTTTGCAAAAACTGATTTTCGAATGTAGTACCTAGATCCTGAACTACCGTATCATCGTAGCAACTTAGTCCCCAGGCGGTGCACATAGTCGGGGAAAGATAATAAGTAAAACCATTATTAACTAAGTAGACGTTCCCATTATCAGATATTAGATTTGAAAGTGTTCCTTCATTTGTATATTGGGATAATGTAGCATCAGATACGGTCTGCACTGGGTAAATACTAAGACCGTAATTAATCATAGTATCCCAGTTAGGGATGTAATAACTACTTGAGCCAGTTATGAGATAAATCATACCTGTTGACTGTTGGTAATCCAGCGATGCTCCTAGGGGTTGAGCAAATATGGTCGAACCAAACCAGGACGTAAATATGTTATAAAAATTCTCGTTACCAGCAAAATGTGGAGTGTACCAATAAAGAGCTGCCGTTGCCCCATCGTCCATCTGAACTGAAGAGCCGTCTATCGTTGTGTAGCCGTCATAGTAAGTGCTGCCTCCGCCTGGGCAAATCTGCCAAGTTCCTTGTGTCATAGGTCCGCTGTAGCATGTTTGAGGATCATCGGAATTATTCCAATTACCTTGGATTACCGCCCAGCTTATATTGCCTTCTGATCTTTGGTCACCAAACTCAAGTAACCACGCAGCGTGAATGACTTGTTGCGAAAATCCAACCTCTAGCGACTTATTGACACATGTGCCACTAACGGATGTTACAGCGACTCCGTTGATGGAATATAGTTCTATCCCAGAGTAATTATATTCAGTACCACCATCAGGGCATCCATAGCCAGTAGCTGCCGCGTAGCGTAAAGTGCTACACCCAGAACTGCCGTCAACAAGACTTTGCTCCTTTTGGAGCGTCGTAAGTAAGACCTCAGGATTAATACCATAGGCTTGCGAAGCATCATAAATTACTTGTCCTGCACTTACATTACTTCCGTAGAGAAAACCATCTGTTGGGTTATATCCTGTAGGGTCTGGTGCACTAAAACCAGCGTCAGTGCTTATACAGCTCGTACTACCAAAATTCGAGTTTAGCCAACTATCTATTTGGGTAGCATTCATTGTGTTTGTATTGTTAAATACTCCATCATCAATAATATTGTCTGGATTAAAACTGTCAGCAGTAGCGTTGGAAACAAGCGATAAACAGCACGTTATTGCTATAAACAGTAAGACCAGAACACGGATTCCATGCTTCATGGTGATATCTTCAGGTCCATAGCGTCAAATGCTGTTTTATTTTGCCCATTAAGGTTAGCAGTAGCTTGTATCTGCCATGTCCCAACAGTCAAGCCTATGCTTTGTAATGTCCAGTTATTCCAGTATGCTGACCCATCACTGTTTGTTATTTGGCTTGGTAAAGATTTTGTATCACCGTTACTGGTAAAGCTTATAATACAACTGGCTCCAGGCGTAGTATTACAAACAGAAGTTATCGTATTTGGCGCAGGAGAACCGCTTAGGTTTGGGTGGTGGTCGCTTACAAAATCACCCATAGGCATTAGTAGGCTTTCATTAGTTGTTGATCCGCTGACTCCACTCTTATTGCCGTTTGATTGTGTAGAAGTACCAGGTAAAGGGTTAGTTTGAGGCTCACCTTTTTGGTTATTACTACTTCCTCCGCCACTGGTATCGAGATGACCAGTAAATGCTGCCGGAGGTTTTTGGAATAAATGAACGAACCCAGTTAGTTCTAAGCCACCCATTACCAACACAATCAGCAATATAATACCGGTTACAAAAAATAAATATTTTTTGCGATTCGAAAAACGATAATATTTGTTAGGCATGTATTTATTTTAATAACTTCTCGTTTATTTTAACATAATTATTTTCCCATAAGGAGGATTCTACCCAAAGAGCTACTTATCACACAACATGATAAACTAACACCTAGAAATGAAAAAAATTCTTGAGAGTCTACTGGAAACCCACGTACTTTTTTTGGTAATAGCTCTTATTTTTGGGCTAATATTTATTAAAATTACTCCACCTCTATGGGGGCTTGATGAGCCATCTCATTTCGACAGGGTATATCAAATAACCAGGGGCGAAATTATCCCTAATAGAACTGCGGATAATTATGGGGGTAAAGTACCAATAAATCTTTACAATCTAGGAAATTACTCTATTGGCGATCTGGTAGACGATAAAACTAATAACTTAGGACCGAGTCGGAAGGATGTAGACAACGAAAGTATATATGTACAGTTTGAAAAACAAGATTTCTCAACGAAGATGCACAATTCTCCCTCTAGTTCATCTTATTCCCCAGTTGCTTACATAGGTCCAATAATAGGTGTTTTATTGGCTAAAGCTGTAAATTTAGATATAGGAAATACATTGTTTCTTGCACGGTTGTTTACTTTATTAGTGTATGTATCAACTGTGGTTATTGCTCTTTTAGTACTAAAAAGGACAAAAGTAAAGTGGTTATTTTTTATGATAGCACTTTTGCCAACTGTGATGTTTCAAGCCTCAGTTGTTACAGCAGATAATATATTGATAGGATTATCACTTCTATTCGCAGCTTTATTAATAAGATTATTCAAAAATTCAGATGAAGCGGTATCGCAAAGACTTTTTCTAAGTCTTATGTGTGTAGGCGTACTGCTTCCCCTCGTTAAAGTTAATTATGTTTTCCTTAGCTTAGCAATTTTGTTGGTTCCGTATAATATGTATAAATCAAAGAACTTATCTATCCTTATAAAATTTATAGGGGTCAGCCTTGCGATTTTCTTTGGCTTACTGTGGTCGACACTAGCTAAAGTAACGGGACAGGCCTCAATATCGCAACGTCCGGATGGAGTTCAAGTGATTATTGCCAATCAGATTGCCAACCTGGTTCACGACCCGTTTCATTTTATTGAATTGTTTATCAGAAGCTTGCTTCAGTACAGTGATTCATACATTCAGCAATCGACTACATTAGTAGGTTGGAATTATGTAAGTTTACCTTTATTTTTTATCATTTTACTTAGCATTATTACGGTGTTTGCGACCATGCACGCGAAAGATGAATTTATTAAATTTAGGGGAAAAATATTTGTGCTATCAGGATTCGCGATTTTAGGATTGGGGAGCATTTTTGCTTCATTTTTTATTACTTTTACTCCTACAACTAGTGCTGTCATACAGGGGGTTCAGGGAAGATACTTTATACCATTCCTTATTCCTATATTCTTAGCGGTAGCCATATTGTTGCCCGTAAGAGTTAGTATCAAAGAAAGGATGGCACCTTCTATATTCGGAATAACTAGTTGTTTCTGCCTACTTCTAACAGTGGTTTATTATTATGTAATCACTTACTAAGTTAAGTTCACGCCTCTTATTTCTAATAGGATCGCAAATTGCGCAAAGTATTTTTCTTTGATATTAATGCGATATGTTAACCTCGTGAACCAGCAGTCTTGATAAGTGGCGGCATTTTCGACAGTCAATTGCGATCGACGATTGTCTTTATAAATAAGGAAGTTATATTAATTTTATAAAAAATAAAGCTATCCCTTGAAGTTTAGAAAGGCTAGGCCTACTACAATTAGAGCTATGCCTGCGATCTTCAATATTGTAAATGCTTCATTGAAGATAAAAAATGAAGCAGTAAATATAAGAATATATACCAGAGCTGTCGTTAATGGAATTATATAGCCTAGTTGATATCTTGAAATTAAATATAGGTACACAAAAAAACTTAGACCGTATAGAGCAACTCCTGCTACGATGTACGCATTAATATTAAATTGTAGTTTATGATCTATATAATTTACCGGTGCGCCAGTCTTAGTCCCAAGTTTCAAAACTACAAGCGCAGATGATGTGGCTAAAACGTACACAGCTAAGATAATTTTTGACATCTAGTTGTATTTTATAGAACTCTATACAAAGATGAAATCATAAAGTTTATTTAAAATTAGATTTCTTTCGAAATGTTTAAAATGATAATCCTTACCCAAATCTCCCATCTTCTTTCTTTCCTTTATCGACATTGAGTAAACTTTTTTAATATTTTCAGCGAGTCTTCTTGAGTTATCTGTTGGCCCCACAAAACCACAACCTATAGTGTCATTAACTAATTTTTGTACCTCTCCGTCCATTGCCAATACCATTGGTCTACCCGCAGCAAAGTACGACATTACTTTAGCCGGTACTGTAGCTTCAAGTAATTCACTTTTTACTAGACACCCAAGCAACACATCTGCCAGGTCGGTATATTTCGGTATATCTTCAATTGGCTTAAAGCCTTCAAAGTAGAATATATCCTTAAGATTAGCTTTTATCACTGCATTCACGACCTGCTTTCTAGACATACCGTCACCAACAATTATCCAATTTATATTCTTGAAACCAGCTTTCTTAAGTATAGCTGCTGCTCTGATGATTGTATTAAATGACTGAGCGGGACTGATATTGCCGGTGTAGAGTACGTTGAAGCCCTTAGTAAACCTTTTTGTTAATTGATTATCATGTGTTTCAATTTCAAATATTTTTTCGCAAGCTTGAGGTAGCACAATTATCCTCTCTGCTGAAGTTTGAGTGATGTCTATGAGTTGATCCTTCATCTTTTCGGACAGCACAACTAACTTATCGACATGCCGGTAATGCCAGTAGGACCATCTTGTCATAAAGCCGCGCAGAAGCGGATTCTTTACTTTTAAGACTGAAAATAAATTTTCAGGCCACAGATCAAGTACGTACATTGTTGTTTCGATCCTTTTTATTTTACCGACTATTATTCCAGCTATAGACATCATTACAGGCGATAGCTGATAAATAAAAATCTTGTCATATTTTTTGATTAAAAGTCTCGGCAGATGGAAGAGACTAGCAAATGGGAAGGACATGTAATTTAAAAATATGCGTATATTTGTATTGCTACCTCTCGGTATTTCAAATGTGCGCCGTATTTCTACACTTTTATGAATTTGCTTTCTGTTGCGAAAATAGGAATAACCATCAAAAAACTTACCTTGGGGATAGTTGGGTATTCCGCACAAAACTTCGAGGTCACAATCTTTCTCTACAAAAAAATCGCAGATATCATTTATCCGAAAAGATTCTGGCCAGAAATGTTGGCAAACTACTAATATCTTTTCCTTTCGCATAGTAATTTTTAGTGAAGTAGCTGAGTCTTTGGCTCTTTTGATGTACAATTATGCCCCTTACCCAAGCCTATAAACATCTCCTTATAACGAGTAACATAAAAATAAGTAGCGCACGTCGTATATAGATTCTGACGTATGACTCATCTTGGTGTTAGAAGTTTCAATGTAGTTATTAAAGAATTTGCTAAAGAATTGCTGATTAGCCCTCTTTGTGTTAAGTATCGTTTTTTTACCATTACTCATATTTTGACCTTTTAAATATTTGGCTGTAGCTTTACGCATACCGAAAATATCTTATTTTCCCATACGGTTTGATTTATTATTTTTGTGTAGCTCTGTATGATTTTCACAACCTTTATAGAAACATTTTGATCTTGATAGTCTTCTGACAAAACAAATAGCTCATCGTTTTTCTTAAGCTCACGAGAAAGTTCAATTGCTTGTTCAATGTCTTCTCCTGTAATCCCACCTATAAGTATGGAACCCTTATCGAGGACCTCAGGCCTTTCGGTTGATGTTCGGATCAAAACCCCGTAAAAACCTAAAATTGCGCTTTCCTCTGATAGCGTGCCGCTGTCAGAAAGAACGCAAAACGCATTCATTTGTAAGTGGTTATAGTCAAAAAAACCAAAAGGTTTAAGTATTTGTATGAGGGGATGTAATTTAAAACCTCTTTTAGTAATCCTATCAAGACTCCTGGGATGCGTTGAATAAACTATTGGCAACTTATATTTGTCAGCAATGTTGTTAAGAGCGGTCATCAAAGAGTTGAAATTTTGCTCATTATCAATATTTTCTTCACGATGAGCAGATACGAGCATATATTCATCCTTCTTAAGCTTTAAGTCCTGAAGAACGTCGCTGCTTTTTATCTCAGCCAAGTGTTTTTCAAGCACTTCCGCCATTGGGGAGCCTGTAACAAATATATGCTCCTTACGTATACCTTCTGACAATAAATATCTGCGAGAATGCTCTGTGTATGGAAGGTTGATATCAGATATATGGTCGACTATCTTACGATTGATTTCTTCGGGGACATTCTGATCGAAACAGCGATTTCCGGCCTCCATATGAAAAATTGGAATTTTGAGTCTTTTAGCGGATATAGCACTCAGCGCACTATTTGTATCACCGAGCAACAAAACTGCATCTGGTTTTTCTTTAAGCAAAACATCGTATGACTTGCTAATAATATTTCCCATAGTTTCACCCAGAGATGTGCCCACACAATTAAGATGAAAATCTGGTTTCCGCAACTTAAGGTTTTCAAAGAATACCTGGTTGAGTGAGTAATCGTAATTTTGACCAGTGTGTACTATAAGGTGATTAAAATACTTATCACATGCCTTCATAACTTCGCTTAATCTTATGATTTCTGGGCGGGTCCCAATAATTGTCATAACCTTTAACTTATTCATCATTACCTCCGGTTACTATTTCGACTTTTTCATAATTAGTGTCAGGATGATTCTTGTCAAGAATTTCATTAGCCCAGAAAATCGTAATCAGATCCGTTGATCCTGTATTTTTAATCGTATGAACGTATCCGGTCGGCATGTCTAAAACAGTTGGTTTATCTCCGGTAACTTTATATCGTATTATTTTTCGGCTGTTTATCTTGTTGCGAAAGGATATTTCTGCTTCACCCTCCACAACCAAAAACTTCTCTATCTTTGTGTGATGCCAATGATCTCCTCTTGATATACCTGGTTTCGTTGTTGAAATAAAGACCTGGCCAAATTGTTTTGATTTTATAAATTCTGCTAACCAACCTCGATTGTCAACGTGCATTTCTAGATCATATGAAAAGTTGTTGGTACTTAAATAGGAGATGTAAGTTGCGTATAGAAATTTATTAAAAATATCTTCGAAATTTGGGACCACCAATGTTGTACGAACACCACGAAGGGCAATTATTCTATCTTTAAGATCACCTAGGTCCATCTTAAACGTTCTTGGAATAGTGTAGAAACTATCTTTAGACGGGATAAAGCTTCCAGTAAGCTGTCTGATAAACATATCCACCACATCGTCTATGTATACTAGTGTTATTTCTTTTTTAAGGTCTGACACTTGTACAGGTAAATTATGGGCAATGTTATAGCAAAATGTTGCCACAACTGAGTTATAGTCCGGTTTACTCCATTTGCCGAATACGCCAGGCAGTCGATAAATATAGATACTGTTATTGGACTCATTACTCCACGCCAGTAAAGCTTTTTCTGCGGCGAGCTTACTCTTGCCATAAGGATTATCAAGGTTAGCTTGAGTAGAAGATGTCAAAAGTATTGGAGCTTTGCTATTTGTACTACGTGATAGCTCAATTATGTGTTTAGTTAAGATTTGGTTATCTTTTGTAAAGTCTTCTTCATCTTTCGGGCGATTAACACCTGCTAAATGAAAGATAAAATCAGCTTCTTGCACAAATTTAGCGAGTTCTTTGAGAGTATTGTTGCGAGTATACTTAAGAACTTTAATACCATCGGTTAACATAAGTTGCGAACAAAGATTCTTACCTATAAAACCTGAAGCTCCAGTTACGAGAACAGTTTTCATTTACTAAGGCCTGATTTTTTTAACTCTTTTTGTATATAGTCTACCGTTAATATCTTTTGTATCGTCTCTTGAACATTTAATCTTTTAGTATTATGTGAAGTATATTCTTCGACTTCATTAACTTTTTTACTGCCTTCTTCGAAATATTTTCCATAGTTAAGGTCTCTATTATCTGCAGGAATACGATAGTAATTACCGAGGTCTTCTGATTTGACTTTTTCTTCACGCGTCATAAGAGTTTCGTGAGCCTTTTCTCCATGACGTGTGCCAATTACTTTTATTGAGACACCTGACTTAAAAAGTTGTTTAACCGCTTGGGCTAAATCACCTACGGTGCTGGCGGGAGATTTCTGAACAAAAAGATCACCTTGTTTGGCATTCTCAAAGGCAAACAAAACCAAATCGACTGCTTCATCAAGATTCATTAAAAAGCGAGTCATATCTGGGTCTGTAACAGTAATTGATTGTTTTGAATTAATTTGTTCAACAAAAAGAGGTATCACAGAACCTCTAGATGCCATAACGTTGCCGTAACGAGTACAGCAAATTGTTGTGACGGCCGGGTCGACATTTCGAGATTTTGCAATGATTACTTTCTCCATCATAGCTTTCGAAGTGCCCATGGCGTTAATTGGGTAAGCAGCTTTGTCGGTAGAAAGGCAAACTACTTTATTAACACCCTCGTCTATTGCTGCGGTCAATAGATTATCAGTTCCCAAAATATTAGTGCGTACCGCCTCCATGGGGAAGAACTCACAGGAAGGTACCTGCTTGAGTGCAGCAGCATGAAAAATGTAATCTACTCCTTTGACTGCTTCTCGTAGACTTTCAAGATTTCTAACATCGCCAATGTAAAACTTTATCTTTTCGTTCTTAAATTTTTTCCGCATATCATCTTGCTTTTTCTCGTCACGAGAAAATATCCGAATTTCCGCAATGTCACTGTCTAAGAATCGCTTAAGAACGGCGTTGCCAAAAGATCCAGTACCACCTGTAATAAGCAAGGATTTGCCTCGAAACATACAACTCCTAAAGATTAGTTACGCTTCATCTACATTATCAGATTTAATAGGCTAACACCACTGTTAACTACTAGGCTAACTTATATGTATTGGGCTTGGAGTTTACGAAAAGCTACAGCTGAGTATGTATCATGTGTTTGTGAGTCGTCAGGTATGAAAAGAGTACTGGCAATTACTAAAAGTACAGTTTCTTTATTTTTTACTTCATAAGTGTGCAATATAAAGGGTGGTATCCATAGTCCACTTTTGGGGCTTAAATTAAATACTTTCTCGTTGCCAAACAGGTCTTCACATGTCCACTTTACTGACCCTTTGATATTAAAAACCAACTCGTTACGGATTCTATGCCATTCGTTTGCGCCGATTTGCTTCTTTTGGATATCGCTGACCGTATAAAGCCTTAAACCTTTAATATCTATCGGAACTTTTTTCATCTCTGAGTTATCATACTGAAAATATTGATTTATGATTTGGTCAAAAGGTATGCTTGCTAGAACGTCAAGCTTGCCACCAGATTTTGTTTCCCACGGACCCTTACTCTTTATTATGCGTATTTTATTTAAACTAGGCATAGAGTTGGGTGGATTAATCATCTTTTTTTGGTCGGGAAGTGCCAGTACCTGATAGTCTGATCGATAATTCTTGATGTAAGTCCTGTACCCGATGTTCTAGTGTATCCAGTTTTATGCGCGAACGGCTTTCCATGTATAGAATCACAATAATACCGGTAATTTCAATAACGTCGAATAAACTCAATGGCTCAGTTTGGGTTAATTTGTTTGAAAATAAAAAGTCATAAATAGGCTGTGCACATGCTAACCCTGTAAAAATTACTAGCCAAAAAATTACATGTCTGGTAAAAATTTTGCGAGAGAACCTACCCATTTTGTAGTCAACTACTGCGCTTAAAAGTGCTGCCAAAACCAAAGGTGTATTTAAGATTACAAGGATAAGATATCTACTCATTAAAGAACTCCACTAAACGTCTCCGTAGTAATGACTTAACGATGTTAAATGCATTCCAACTATTTTGCCCTTTTGCTATAGAGTAGTTTGTATATATGGTTTTAATAGGATACTCGTCGATATTTAGACTGAGTTGTTTTGCCCTCCACAGCATCTCAGAGCAAAATTCATATCCGCTAGTCTTCCATTTGAGACTTTCAAGCGAATGTTTCGAAAACACTCGTAAACCAGACTGTGAATCGGTTACATTAATACCAAATAGCAAATAAGTAATGATGCTTAGACCCTTATTACCCATGACTTTTATTTGAGACATATCTTGTTTATTAAGGAGGCGGCTTCCTATCAGAAGATCAATAGTACCATGAGCCATTAAATCGGTGCCTTTTAGGACGTCTTCGGGTGAGTGTTGACCGTCAGCATCTGAGGTGGTAGCAATATCGAAACCGTTTTGATAAGCATAGCTTAAACCTGTGGCAGTGGCACTCCCACTACCCATATTTAAAATATGTTTAATCACTAAGGCCCCACCAGACTGAGCTTGCTGAGCTGTGTCGTCTTTTGACCCATCATCAATGACAATAATTTTAAAGTTATAAGATGTTTTTTTAAACACTTTGTTGAGGTCAGTAACGACATGCTTGATGACCTTACCTTCATTGTAGGCAGGGATAACAAGCGCCACACTTTTTTTATCCGCACTCTGCATAGTACTAAACTAATCTTAACAGATAATTTCCATAGCCAGATTTGCTAAGTGGTTCTGCAAGCGCTAGGAGTTGTTTATTTGTTATGAAACCTTCTTGCCAAGCGACCTCTTCGATACAACCGATCTTATAACCTGTTCGTTTTTCAATAACCTCAACAAACTGAGTGGCATTGTTCATTGATTCAAAAGTTCCCGTGTCTAGCCAAGCTGATCCACGACCCATCGTCTGAACTTTAAGTTTACCCCTTTGCAGATATGCTTCATTGACCGATGTGATTTCCAGTTCTCCACGACGACTTGGTTTAACATTTTTTGCTATCTCTACAACACTGTTATCATAAAAATATAGGCCCACTATTGCATAGTTGGATTTTGGTTTTTCTGGTTTCTCTTCGACTGATATAGCACGCCGACTAGTGTCAAATTCGACAACACCGTATTTCTCTGGGTCTGATACTTGGTAAGCAAACACGATACCTCCATCGGGGTTTACACAACGTTTAAGACTATTGCCAAACCCGTGACCATAAAAAATATTGTCTCCTAGTATCAATGCAACCTTGTCCTTACCAATAAATTTTTCCCCTATAACAAAAGCTTGCGCTAGACCCTCTGGTTTTGGCTGGAGTGCGTATTTGAATAGACACCCCATCTGGGAACCATCACCTAATAATTGTTTAAATATGTCTTTATCTTCAGGTGTGGTGATGATGAGAATTTCGCGAATTCCGGCCATCATAAGTGTGCTAAGAGGATAATAAATCATAGGCTTGTCATAGATAGGCATGAGTTGCTTAGAAACGGCTTTAGTAAGTGGATACAACCGTGTGCCGGAACCGCCAGCTAAAATAATACCTTTCATAACTCTGATTCCTTTCCAAAGTAGTTTTTGTATGCCGTTATTATCTTCATTCTCTTATTGTCCTTGTTTTTCGTATCCTGCTTCAACTCGGTGCTTTAGTGGTTGCCACCAATCTCTGTGCTGATAATACCAATCAATAGTTTGCCTTAGTCCCTTTTTCAGGCCGCTTCTACCCTTATACTTAGGCTCCCAAGCAAGTTCGCTACGAAGTTTGGTTGAATTCATTGCATAGCGCATATCATGCCCAGGACGATCCTTAACATGATCGTACCAATCTATAGGTTTATTCATTAACTCCAAGATCAGTTCTATGACCTTTTTGTTATTCGAATAGTCATTGTCGGCACCGATTATATAAGTTTCTCCTAAACTACCTTTGTTTAAGATGAGATGTAGGGCATTATTATGGTCGTCGACATGAATCCAGTCGCGGATTTGTTCGCCACTACCATAAAGTTTAGGCTTAATTTGCGATAAAATATTAGTAATTTGTCTCGGTACGAATTTTTCAATATGCTGATAAGGTCCATAATTGTTGGAGCAGTTTGAAATTGTTGCCTTGACCCCGAAACTGCGTACCCAAGCTCGAACCAGCATATCAGAACTTGCCTTTGATGAAGAGTAGGGGCTTGAGGGATTATAAGGTGTTTTTTCATCAAAGCGATAAGTGTCGTCAAGCGTTAGATCACCAAAAACTTCATCGGTTGAGATGTGGTGTAAACGTTTGTTGTGTTTACGAACGGCTTCGAGGATTGTATAAGTGCCAATTATATTCGTCTCAACAAAAGGCCACGGTTTTTTGAGCGAGTTATCGTTATGACTTTCGGCGGCAAAATGTACAATTAAATCATTTTTGCCAACTAACTTATTCATTAATTGGGCATCACATATATTACCCTCAACAAACTTAACTTTATCAATAACAGAGTCGAGATTTTTCTTATTACCGGCATACGTTAAAGCATCAACAACAGTCATATCGTATTCAGGATGGTGTTTAACTGTGTAGTGAACGAAATTTGACCCAATAAAGCCTGCACCACCGGTAATTAACATTTTCATAGCTATAGCAGCTCCATGATTAGACGATAAATTTGCCACCGGTCGTCTTTTTTAACAATAAAAATAACCAACCCAGTAACAAAATTACTAGCAGTATTACAAGAATCGATTTGTTTGGTGAGTGCATCCACGGGGGATATACCTTTGCTTACGTTTATGCTGCTCAACCGACACGTTTCAAGTGTTAGCTATTTACAGATTATGTCTAGAAAGCTAAACTGTCAAATCAAGAAGATTCAATTATTAAACTTATCCTCCAATGTATCCGCCGGCATATTGAAACAAAAAATATGTCCAAACAACGCTAGTAACTATCAAGGCGAAAGTGTAACCAAGTTTTTTATCGCGTAGATAGCCGTAGAGCATAAGCTCTAAAGGAAAAGCCATCAAGACGTATCTGTTAAAGCCACCAAATTGTTTACCGACTAATGGAATAAGAATAAATAGTAATGAATAAATCGAAAAACTTCTTTTACGGTTCCACCAATATATAGCTGTAATGATCAGTAGAATTATAAAAATTAGATTTAAGAAATCGACTGTAGTTAGTAGGTTGGAAAAACCGTGTTGCAGCCAGCCATGATTTGATACCTGTGAAGTAATAAAGGCTAAAGGTTTATTAAAGTTAACTTTTAAGAACAAAATGTATCCGAGTAAGCCCAAACTCCCTACAATGATCGTTCCCGCAAAAGTTTTTATTTTTGCCTTTTGTTCTAGCAAGATCATAGCTAATAGTGCCAATACGAATATACCGGTTACGTGTGTAGCGGTTACAAGCATAAGCAATAATGCCGCCACGAGGTATTTTTTGCGCAGGGCGCTATAAATGGCCCCTAAAGATAGAAACGCAAACAGGCTTTCTGTATAAGTAGCTAGAAAAAATACGGCTGTCGGGAATAGTATGAAAAACAGAAGCCCTTTGATAGCCTCCATATTGTCTGTGATCTTGAATAGAAATTTGACGATTTTGAGGTAAAAATAAATTACTCCAACAAAGCTCAGCCAGGACACAGCGAGAGCGCTGTTAAGCGGGGAACTAATAACCATGTTAATTATTCGTGCAATCAAAGGATATAAAGGGAAAAAATTAGCTTGAGTTGCGCTGGTATAGCTGTTTTGTTCAATGTTCAAGTAGTCTGGTCCATCCCAATTCGACAAAAAACTAAGGGGATTAGTTTGTTCTTGGTTGTAGTGGGCGATTACTGATGGGTTTGTCAATACGATTTTGTTGTTATACCACCCTAAAAACACCCCACACGATATAACAATTACGGCAACTACTATCGATAGATAGAAATCTTTAGTAAGGATAAAATGCTTTATTTTGGAGTACGCAGCTAAAATGTTATTTATTGAAGGCATATTCACTTGCATTATCTATATTTAATACTGGAAATCAATTAGCTTTTCTACCGTATAGCACCCTAAATTTTAGTATAATCCGATACAATTATATCTATATACGTACCATAGCTGCTAATAAGCTGAGTAATTTAGTATTTGTTAGGATTCAATGAATTGAAATTACGCATCAGTAATCGGATTATTCCACAGTAACCGATTTGGCAAGATTACGAGGTTTATCAACGTCGAAGCCTTTTTCAAGAGCCATATAATAGGCGAATAATTGCATCGGAATAGTTTGCAAAATTGGCGCTGTTTGTTCAAGGGTTTTCGGTATAAAGATAGTATCATCAACTAACTTCTGAATAACTTTATTGCCTTCAGTGGCAATCGCTAGAATTGGTCCTCGGCGGGCTTTGATTTCTTCTATATTAGAATAAATTTTTTGCATTAAGTCAGAATCTGTCGCAATAGCTAGGGTTGGAAAGTTTTGGTCGATCATGGCAATCGGCCCATGCTTGGTTTCCCCTGAAGCAAAGCCTTCAGCGTGAATGTACGAGACTTCCTTTAGTTTAAGTGCTCCTTCTAATGCGCACGGATAACCATATCGTCTACCCATAAATAGAAAATCATGGTACTGGCTGTATTTTTTAACTAATCTCTCGATTGTCCCAGCTTGATTTAGTAAAATCTGTGTTTTTCCGGGCAAAGCCTCAATCTCGGTTAGTAGAGGCTTGTATAATTTATGCTTACCTCGGCTAAGACCTAAGGCTATTTGCAACAACACAATGACCTGGGCAATAAATGCTTTCGTAGAGGCAACTGCTTGCTCCGGCCCAGCATGGCAATAAACACCGGCATCGGTCATTCTAGCTACAGTTGAGCCGACGACATTGACAACCCCTAGCCGGAGAACTCCGTAATCTTCAACTTTTTTAAGAGCTGCAATCGTATCAGCTGTCTCGCCAGACTGCGATATTGCAAGCAGGGCAGTGCCGCGAGAAAAAGGCTCATCGCGATACCGAAACTCGCTAGCAATTTGTACTTCAACTGGAATGCCGGCTAACTCTTCGATCAGGTATTCACCGACAAGTCCTGCATAATAAGCTGTTCCACAAGCCACAATTACAATCCGCTCAATACGATCTAGTTGCTTTCCAACCAACTCTAAGCCGCCAAGCTTAAGTGTCCCACTAATGGCATGGACTCGTCCGGCAGTTGCTAATTGTATAATCTGAGGTATTTCGAAAATTTCTTTGAGCATGAAGTGAGGAAATTGACCGAGACTGGCTTGTGTCACGTCATAATTTAGTAATTCAACTTTGCGGTTAACTGGGCCTTGCTTGTTAAGATTCACTAGATGATATGACTTTTTGTTAATTACAACTATTTCGTCGTCCTCAACATAAACTATTTGATTAGTGTGCTTCATTAACGCGTTTGGGTCAGAGGCAATAAACATTTCGTCTTTGCCAATTCCTAATACTAAGGGGCTCGAAAGCCGAGCCGCAAAAAGTTTATCCGGCTCATAGGTAGTAATAGCAACGATGGAATATGCGCCTTTTAAATCCTTAATTGTTGCTTTAAAAGCTTCCTCAAAAGAAGCTGTCTTCTTGTAGTAGTAATCAATAAGTTGGGGAATAACTTCAGTATCAGTATCGGTGACAAAGGCATAGCCTTTGTCTGTAAGACGCTTTTTAATGTCCAGATAATTTTCAATGATACCGTTATGGACGACAAAGATGGTTTTGTCACTATTCGTGTGAGGGTGGGCATTATTAACCGTTGGTGCCCCGTGAGTAGCCCACCGAGTGTGTCCAATACCGCTGACACTACTACCTAAGTGAGCTGTCGTTATAAGTTTCTCCAGTTCTTGAACACGGCCCGCCTCTTTTAGGAGGGTAGCTTTATGATCTTTAGTGATAACAGCTAACCCAGCCGAGTCGTACCCACGGTACTCAAGTGCTTTGAGCCCGTCGATGATAATTTTTGGAGAAGCTTTAGGGCCAACATAGCCAACAATACCGCACATGGTGTTAAAGTATACCAGTTCTATAGTTATAGTAAATATTATTCATTAAACATTACACTTTATGATAATAATTATTGGAATTATACTTAATTGAATTATTTAAGAATTATTATTTTGGTAGTTGTTTTTGAGCCTTAAGGCTAGGGCTAGCCATAATTTTTTTAATTAACAAGGACATTCTATTATCAAAATGTTGAGGCGAAAAGTTATCGGTGGAAATTGAGATAGCTTCACTGTTGAACTTACGATTGGCAAACTGCTTAATAGCTAGAGCTAGACTCTTAGCTGATTGTTCTTCAAAGAATAAGCCTGTCTTATTAGGCACGACATAATCAAGGGCACCGCCACCCTTGCAGGCAATAACTGGCGTGCCAGCAGCCATGGCTTCAAGAGGTGTAATACCGAAATCATCAATCCCCGGAAAGAGGAGAGCACTTGCATTACCAAATTCCTCGGCTACCACCTCATCGGACACCTTACCTAGGAAAGTGACTGATGGTCCGGCTAATTTATGGAGCTGTTTATAATCGGGTCCATTACCTATGACAGTCAAAGGTAGCTTTAGTTGAGTGCAGGTTGATACGGCTAAATCAAATCGTTTGTAAGGGGTCTGACGACCCGAAATTACAAAGCCGTATCGGTTTCTATTAGTTGACCAAATTTTGAAACGATCAGTCGGGACTGGTGGGTAGATGACAATTGACGAACGGTCGTAGTATTTATGGATTTCGGCTCTGGTGTGATTTGAGTTGGCGATGATGAAATCCGGGCGCTGAGCAGCCTTATAGTCCCATCGCCTTAACGGTCCAACTAGAAATTTCAAGCTACGCCGGGCTAACCAGTTAAAAGCGCCAAAACCGGGATTTTGTAGATATTCGTTATATCGACTCCAGTAATAATGTGTTGGTGCGTGGCAGTAATTGATATGTACAGTTGAAGCTGGCGTCTTAATGCCTTTAGCCTCAGCCCCGGAGCTACTAATGATTAGATCGTAACCTTTAAGTCTTAGATGAGTAAACCACCAAATACGCAATACCGGAATGTATTTGCGCAACACCGATAACGGCCAGTACTGAAGTATTCCCGTCTTGACTTTACCATCTAACCTCTTGCGCCACTGACGGTTGCAATAGGAAGTATAAATTGGAGCATCAGGAAATAACTTGTGCAGTTGCTCAACGACCAACTCAGCACCCCCACCGATCAACCAATCGTGAACAATAGCTACTTTGAGCTTTGATTTTGAGCGCGGTTCTTTTGAAACATCATTTACCATGTCATATATCCTGCAATTCTAGATAAGTACTTGGTCCAGACAATAACAGCAGTGTTCAAGTTTCGCTTTCGCATAACGTTTACTGGGCGCCTTTTCGAGAGACGACCGCGCTGACTGTTTTGAATAGTATGACAAGATCTAGCCAAAAACTCCAATTCTGAACATAATATAGATCGAGTTGACGGCGATCTTCAAAACTAATAATGCGTCGACCGGAGACTACTGCCAAACCAGTTAAACCGGTCTTAACACTTAACATTAGGTTCTTTTTATCATAATTATCGAGCTCAAATGGCTCTAGTGGTCGGGGGCCAACTAAACTCATTTCACCCTTTAAGACGTTTAGTAGTTGAGGTAGCTCGTCTAGGCTTGTTCGGCGCAAAAATCGGCCAAGTCGAGAAAGCCGCGGATCATCTTCCAAAAAATCACCGTTCTGACGGTAGCGTTTGGCTAGCTCTGAGCGACCCATCTTGGCAAAACCTTCCTCAGGTGTCATCCGGTGATAGCTATGAAGCTGCGTTCGGAATTTGTAAATTTGAATTATCTCCCCAAAGCGGCTTAATCTAGCTTGAGTAAATATCGGGTCTCCATGGTCGAACACTATCATTAACAGACTGATGATGGCTATGACTGGTATTGCTATTATGAAAAGTAACGTACCAATCACTAAATCAAATATACGTTTAACAACTTTCCCCCAGCCCAGAAGTGCTGTCTGATTAACTGTAATAACTGGTGTTGAACCTTGGAACAACTCAACCTTAACGTTACCGACAAATAACTCGCTATTACCCGGCACAAAACGGTAAGTAGCATGGTGTTCTTGGGCGTAGGTTAATATCTCAGTATTTCTACTTTCGTCAACGTAAAGCTCAGTCTGTAAAATGCTGTGAAGATTAGGTTCGGGATGCTCTCTTAAAAATTGAATGAAATTGGCATAAAGCGCTAAATTGTGATTACCCAAGGCTAGTTTGCCACCAACAACAGCTACTATCTTATAGCCAGAATGTCGAGTATTGGTTAGGGCATTAATCAACTGTCGTGACATTTCGGTGTTGCCGACGATCAAAACACGGTTGAGACCAATTGCGTAGCCGAATAACTGGCTGCGTATCAGACGGGCTAAATTTCGATAAACAACTAGAAAAATAAAAGCTAGCGCAAAGCCATAAATTGGTACTAATTTAGCTGGAAAGAGTGGTTTAACACTAATGAAATCTAGAAAGATAAGGAATGTCAGCCCTATGAATGAGCCGACAAATAATCTAGGCAACTCACTAAAACGTCGTTCATAGATGTTGCTGTTATATAACCCGACTAGCGCAAAAACTAGAATCCAGAATGGCAGTACTAACAAAAATGTATTTATAAATGTGTGCACAGGAATCGGATGATGAACCGGAGAGCTTGATGCCGCTCGTAAACCATAACCGGCTAGAAAAGCAGCCACCAGCGCTAAAAAATCGCCCACAACCAAAGAGATACTGTAAACTAGCGAAGCGTTATTTTTCATGAGCTATACTTAGTGTAACACCTATGTATACCCAAAAATTTGTTAACTGGATCACATGGTTTATGCCTACTGTAGCACTGTTAATTATTGTGCTTGTCCCGTTTCAGGGTATCTTGACTGTCGGCTTATCACAGCTGTTTGGCCACTACACAATTCTTCGTCTTTGGAAAGAATTTTTAATGATACTCCTCGCCATTGGTGCCGTTTACATAGTTGTCAAAAACAAAAAAATTCGGACTCAGTTATTCAAATCTAAGCTGACATGGCTAATAGCCACCTTCATTTTTGTAGAGTTACTTTGGGGTATAGTCGCTTACCTAACGCATCAAGTAAGCACTAAAGCTCTTGGTTACAGTTGGATTAGTGATAACCGCTATTTTATCTTCTTTTTAAATGTCTGGATTATCGCCGCTGCTACACCAAAAATAAAAAATAGTTGGCCGAAAATTGTTTTCTGGCCGGCAGCAGTAGTTATTGTTTTCGGCTTATTGCAGTATTTTATATTGCCCTATAACTTTATGACTCATTTTGGCTATAGCTCAGCCACTATCTTTCCTTACGAAGATATTAACAGTAATATTCATTACATTCGTATTATGTCTACTTTGCGTGGCGCCAATCCGTTGGGCGCCTACCTGATTGTGGTCTTAAGTTTGGCTATCGTCCTTTGGCGTCAACAAAAAAAATGGTGGTTGGTAGCACTAGCTGGAGCTGGGACTTTAGCTCTAATTTTTAGCTTTTCTCGGGCGGCTTGGCTTGGCCTTGTTTTAGGTCTTATCACATTATTTTGGATTGGGCTAAAAAGTAGAGGCAAGCGGCAATGGACATTAGTTGGCTTAGTTGTCTGTCTAATAGTTGCGGTGGTTGTCGGTTTAGGGTTACGAAATAATGCAACTTTTCAAAATATTTTTCTTCACACTCAAACGAGTTCAGTCGTTCAATCAACCTCAGATCAAGGTCACGTTTCAGATATTCAAAGTGGACTAGGTAATGTCTTGACAGAGCCGCTCGGACGGGGACCGGGCACAGCTGGTCCGGCATCAGTCTATAATAGTGGGCACCCAGCTCGAATTGCTGAAAATTATTTCATCCAAATCGGTCAAGAAACCGGCTGGATTGGTCTAGCCCTATTTGTAGCCATTAATCTAGCAGTCGCAGTTGCTCTTTGGCGCCGCCGGGCACATCCTTTAGCATTAGGCTTATTAATTGCTCTGATTGGGATCAGTTTTGCTAATCTTTTAAGTCCCGCCTGGACTGATGATACGCTGTGCTATTTATGGTGGGGTTTGGCGGCTATTGCTTGCACTATACCGCTTAAGCGACTAAAGCCTGAAGATTACCGGCGGCGGTCATTAATTGAATAGTCGTAAACTGAGTAGTAGGATCTAGGTATGAGCGAGAAACTAACTGATCCCTCAAAAATGCTCAGACCAACCAAGAAACAACGCCAGCTACTGACATATATTGAGCAGTTTATTACTGAACACGGCTACAGTCCCAGTTATCGGGAGATAATGACCGGGCTTAATTATACTTCCGTGGCAACGGTAGCACTGCATGTTAATAACCTTATATCGCGCGGTCATTTAAAAAAGCGCGGCTACTCAGCTCGTTCTATAGAGTTAACCAACCAGGTAGGGGAGTTGTTAGTTACGACCAATCAGGTTGAACCGGCCGAAGAAAAATGGCTGGTTCAAAAGGTCGAACACAGTTTCAGACAAGTTGAACAATCAGGTGGACTCTTCAGTGACAGCCAACTTAATGGTTTATATATTTTAGTCGGAGCCTTGAATGTGCTTGGTCTGGAGGCTGCCGCCCAAAGCTTCCAATCTCGTCTGAGCGTACTCAAAAAACGCTCTACCGATCGCCGACCAGCTTAGATTAACCTTAAGGGTTATAATACAAAAGGTAAACAAAAAAAGTATTTATGTATCGCTTGGGCCATAGAATTAAACGCCATTATCGGCTGTACATTACCCTTTGCTTGTTGGTTATAGCATTGGTAGTAATCGTATCTATTTTTCAGCACGTTTTACGCCCTAATACTACTCTCAAACAAGTTGGCTCAAGCAGTAGTTATTACTCAGCTGGCAATACGGCCACTCAATTGATTAGCGAACCAAATTTTACGATTGACTTACCGGTCGGTTGGCACAGCGTTCCTGATCCAGGTAGCCCATACAACGTATATAGTTGGCAAGGTACTGGGACTGACGCTGATCGCCACCTTGATGTCTATATTAGTGATATACCAACTAACCTGGCGATTAATCATCTGCTACCCGTTCAAGCTGTCGACAACCACATTAATGTGATTGGTAATGCCTCAGATAACTGTACGAACTTTACTCCCGCTGCCACGGAAGACGTTTCGGCCGGAACAGCTGCCGCCGAATGGGATGGTGTCAGCTTTATTTGTGATATGGCTAATTATGAACGAGATGTCGTGGCAATTGGCTCAGCTGAGGGTGTTAATGATATCACATTGGTTGGAAGTAGTGGCGATCAGCGTCAGGTTTTACTTGTTTATACTGACAATAACACGAACCCGGACTACTCTATTTTCAGCTCGATAGTCGAGAGCTTTCACCTGCAATAAACCGAGCTAACTTCCGCCCAGTTTTTTAGGGCTTGTTGAATTGGCTAGGGGATTTATGAGTTAAACTTTTAGACAATCTAGTCTTCCAAGGCAGCAGTCGTGTTATTTTGCGCCAAAGCATCTATCGCAATAGCCCCTATGGCTTTATCAGTCAGTTCAAAACCATTTTTACGAATTGAAACCGCTAATTCTTCGGTTTTTCCGCCTAGAGGGCGAATAACAAACGCCCCAATATTTCTTTCTAATAGACTCTCAACAGGTGTTGAAATTTCATAATCCGCGGAAACACCAGGCGATGAGTGGACCCTAACGCCTGTCAAAGCATCACTATCAATTGGAACAATTTCTCGACTAACCTCTACTTTACCAAAACCAGGCAGAAAAGCAGGAGCATCACTGCCGTCATATCCAACCTCTACAGTAGTCATTAATCAGAATTATAAACATACTACTTTAAAACGCAAGCTTTTTAATTTAGTAGACCTTATTAACTTGCTAAAAGTACTTATTTGTGCTATGGTAGTATAATGCCACATAAACAAAATCAGTTTCCGCGCTTGCCAAAAGAAACATCACAGTTATCACAACTATCCCCAAAACCAGAAAAACCGTCTAGATTAAATCAAAAATTTAAGCGAAAAGTTGCAGCTGGTATAGCAGCTGCCGGACTTTTGATTGGTGCCGGGGCTTACGTTTCAAATACTCAAAATAAAGTTAATTCCCAGAAACAAGAAATTAGCACACTACATAAAGATCTAAAAGCAAATGTCATAAATGCTCAGGAAGCTGCCTCCGCGGCAGCCGCCTACACTGAAGTGCTTAACAGCGGTTCAAAGGCTTATGTCCAGATATTGTATGGGAAATTGGACTATATAGGTGCCAAACCGAGTTTAAACTCGATTGAAGCACCGATAGTACTTATTAAAAATGGTAAATCTCTAACAGGAAGCTGGCTAGGTGCTATAGTCGACGAGCCTATTGGCCGGGTAGTAGTTGAAGCCATACCTTTCCAAGGTGGTCAATACCGGTTTGAGCCTTATGATCCTCAGAGCGATAATGCCCTTAAAATAGTTGATTTAGAAACTAATTTTGGTAAAACCGGTGTTTATGTAACGGCTATTGAGGGATCTAATAGCGATCCATCCCATCAAAAGACTCTAACCAGTCCTGATGGATCGATTTTACAGCCTGGGCTGCAACTAGGCATGAAATAAGACACGCCTTTTGAAAATGTTAATTTGATAATATTACTTCTTGTAGACACCTGAGTGTATTTATGGGCGCTGGTCTAGGCTGTTATAATACTAAACGTTAACAATCAAAACCGGAATCAGGGTGAAATTCCCTGGCTGTGCCGCAACTGTTATAGCCAGATACGGTTAAAGTCTCCCGAGCAGGAGCGGCGAATTGATTAAAAAACCCTGGCTCGGCAAAAGAGTGAGGGTATTTTTTAAAAGTGGCCGCAAGAGCTGAAAAGCTACCTGGACAATATGACAATCACGATCAAATTGATCGTCAGTTAGGTTTATACGATGAAGCTTCGACTTTATTCGCCGAAACTCTTGATGGCAACATGCGGACCGAGTTTTTACTCCGCTTTGACGGAGAAGAGCTTTATAGTCACGACGGCCAGGCCTTAAAGTCTGTTTTTCAGGATTCGATAAATGCGGCTGAGAAACTAGCCGAAAGCCAACCTAATTTTTTATTCGAACTAAGACGACGTCAAATCGAACTAGAAGAGTATCAGGATATGCTGGCTTTGGCACGAAGTGGAAAGCATAACACCATGGTAGTAGTATCGGACTTTCCACCTGAACTGATGACTGCAAAAGAAAGTATGGGTGGCTATAATAAAAGCCGCCAACAAACGATGTTAAGAGTCATTACGCGGCAAGCTGGCGGGTCGCTGAGAATGATCTCGCAGAGCTTGGATCGTTCCAACCGCCCAGCTCTGGAGGCTATTTACGCTCATTTCGGACTTAAACCAAATGACGGCGAATTGTTAGGCCAGCGGATCTTCACTGAAATTGCCCAGGAAGAGCAAGTTTATCTGGATGATTTTTTAACTGGTCTTTATGATAAGTCTTTGACTGATCAATACGGTGGTCATTGGTATGCTGGGCGAAGTAGTGGAGACACCGACAACACCTATGACTTTGTCAGGCGGCAATCTGATTTATTGCACTATTATGTCCAGTCCAGGCTAGATAATTCAGATTGGGTTGAAAAACTAGACTATAACGTGGCGGCAACTTTTGCCAAACGTTTCAAGCGATATTCAGAGCTTAAATATGACTACCAGTTTAACCCCTCTGGACTACCCCACAATCTAATGGCTGAAGTAGCCAATGACGGCGCCAAAGCTCAGGCTCAAGGTCTTAGTTTCAACAGCTGTGGTACTACGCTTGGGCCGTCTGAATCGGATCTTCAAAAGGCCGGTTATGGGAATAAGACAAATGAAGCTAGTTCGTATAAGTTTGATAAAAAGATGTACTGCGTTGTTTGCCAGGTACCACCCAAAGAAACCGAGAAACCGAAAATGTGCGGACCTTGCGGCATCTGTCAAAAGTGTGACCTAAAACTTAGTAGTCACCCAAAAGTCACAGTCATTTAAGTAAAGATTAATTTAAGATAACTATTTCCCGATCAACCAGGTGTCAATTCATTCAAATACCAACCTAAGATTGGTCTAATCGGATTTTTTCAATAAGTTTCTAGCTTGGATTTTGCTTAGCTATGGCCGCATTCAGATAGGTCGAGAAGGCAGCCACGCTTGGTTCATCGTTAGAACCGATCAGATTTTCGTTATTTAAAGTTTTACCGTCAAGAATAAAGGTGGGTGTGGCCATTTCGTCGCCAGTCTTATTGAAGGCAGCGATGTCAGCGTTGATAGCGTTATTGACTTGATTGCTGGCGTAGTCCTTGTTAAAAGTAGTCATATTTAAGCCAAGTTGTTTGGCATAGGAATCGAAGTAGGTTAGGGGGTTACTCGATGATACCCACTGGGTTTGGTTATCGTAAAGTAAATCGTGCATCTGCCAGAATTTATTCTGGTCACTGGCCGCTTCAGCTGCCCGAGCACCGGCAAAAGCATTAGGGTGAATTTGGGTCAGCGGCAGATTACGGAACTGGAACTTTATTTGAGTTATATAATCGGCCACGACTTGCTTAACTGTCGGGTAAAACTCTTCGCAAATAGGGCATTCATAATCGCCATACTCGATTAAGGTAACATGTTTAGTGTCACTGCCCTCGACATGCTCAGTTGGCTTAGTGTTAGTATTGCCTGAGTTTGCCTGATTATGATTAGTCACTAAGACAATGCCACCAAGTATAGCCGCGATAATTATAACTGCTAACCAAAATTGTTTTGACATATGACGGCTATTCTCCTCAACTAGAATTGACTAGTAATAGTTAGTATACAACACTGTACTAAAGACAAAATGTAAAGCCTTTTTGGCTAGAGTAATCACCATAGCCCAAAGCGCTTAGTAAATGCTAAGATAAGAAATAGTATGATCGCCTTTATACTAGCAATTATTTTGATCTTATTAGCTATTGTGGCTCTAGCCCTCGAAAAGACTTACTTTAATCTTCCAGCTAAGGAATTAAAGAGATTGGCTGTCCTAGGTGATCCACTATCTAAAACTTTGTACCGAGCTGAAGCGTACGGCTCGGAACTAAAATTACTGCTCTGGCTTATAGCCGGGCTAAGTGCCGCTGGCGGCTTCGTTCTTTTGGCTCGCCTTGCTCCGGCCTACTTGGGATTTTTAGTTGTTGTGATCAGCCTTTGGCTAGCTTTTGTGTGGATACCCCGTAGCCGGCTAACTAATGCCGGCGTCAAACTGGCGGTGATTTGCACGCCAACGCTGGTCCAAGTCTTAAGAATTTTTCATCCAGTTGCCGTCTTTATGGCTAGTTATAGCGGCCGCTATGTCGCCGATCCGCACACCGGTCTTTATGAAACAGACGATGTCCTTGAGCTAATCGAAAGACAAAAAGGTCAACCAGATAACCGGATTGGCCAAAGAGAACTGGAACTGATGCGCAATGTTTTGCAGTTTGGCGACCACCACGTCAGGGATTTAGTTATACCTAAACGAAAAGTTAAAGCGCTTAATCTGGACGATAATATCGGGCCGGTCTTACTTGATGAGCTACATGCTAGCGGTCATGTCCGTTTTCCGGTTTATGAGAGTAAGTCGACCAACATAGTCGGTACATTTTCGATCGATCACCTGAAGGATATAACTACTCAAGGTAAAATCAAGGACTATTATGAACGACGAGTCGCCTATGTCCACGAAGAGGATAATCTGCAGGCAGGTCTAAGGGCATTTTATGAAACGCAGCAGCCGCTGTTGGTTGTGGTCAATGGCTTTAATGAATACGTTGGCATTATCACCCTGCACGATACTCTCCATCGTTTACTAGGTACCGATGATGGCCAAACCGCTGAAAGTCATAGCGACCGTAAAGCGGTGGCCGCCCGTTATACCCATCCGGATGATCCGCTGCCTGAGCCAAAACTAGAAGAAAATGTAATTGAAAACTCATCTGAGGTGGTAGAATAACTTCAAAGATGAGCCGAGAGCCGATTAGGCTCATAGCTAGAGTAATAAATTTAGCTGAGCAAGGGAAAGAGTATAGATGAGAATACTGAGTAATGACGTCAAAAACCACGTTGGTGAAAAACTCCAGGTTGAAGGCTGGCTTCACAAAAAGCGTCTGCTCGGTGGCTTAACTTTCATAAACGTTAGAGACCGCCGTGGTCTTATCCAAGTTGTTCTCGAAGATAAAACTGAGGTTGAAAAACTACGGGGTTTGCAAATTGGCACGATTTTAAAAGTTAACGGCACAGTCGTTTCGGAGTCCCGGGCACCAGGCGGGGCTGAACTACATGACGCCAGCTTGGAAATTATGGTGCCAGTTAGCGCCGAGCCGCCAATTGAAATCGACAAACCAATCGATCACAAAGCCGAGAATCTTGATACCTTGTTTGAGTACCGTGTTTTAAACGTTCGCAATTTGACCGAACAAACAATTTTTAAAATCCGCTCAGCAATGCTAGGTTATCTGCGAGACTTTCTAACCGACCATGAATTCATTGAGATTCAAACGCCGAAACTAATTGCCGGCGCCACTGAAGGCGGTACCGAACTGTTTAAGGTCGATTATTTTGGCCAAGAAGCCACCTTAGCTCAAAGTCCTCAGCTTTATAAGCAAATTATGGTTGGTGCCTTTGAGCGAGTTTTTGAAATCGCTCCAGCTTTTCGGGCTGAACCGAGCGCTACCACCAGGCATATGAGTGAAGTCATGATGCTTGATTTGGAAATGGGTTTTGTAAATAGCCACGATGAAGTTCTGGATATGATCGGCGATATGACGGTCTATGCTCTTAAAAAGGTTTACCAGCAGCACGAACCGGAATTGAAGTCTTTAAACGCCCCGCCTCTAATCCTTAACGGCAAGGTGCCTAAAATGACCGTTACCAAAATCCATCAACTTTATAGCCAAGCGATGAACAAAGACACGACTAAAGAAAAGGATCTTATACCAGAGGAAGAACGTTTCATCTGCGATTATGCCAAGGAAAAGATGGGCAGTGAACTAGTTTTTGCCACTCACTTTCCAGTCGAAGCCATGAAATTTTATCATCAGGTTAACCCAGATGACCCAAGTACCGTTTTATGGGGTGATTTGCTCTTCCGTGGTTTGGAAATCGCTACCTGTCCGCTGCGCGAATATCACTACGAGAAATTAATCGAACAAATGAAAAAAGCCGGCTTAGACATTAATCACCCGGGGTATAAATACTATTTACAAGCCTTTAAATACGGTTTGCCCCAACACGGCGGCTGCGGCTTCGGGATCGATCGTTTTGTCGAAAAAACAATTGGTCTTTCTAATGTTAAAGAGGCAACACTGTTTCCAAGAGACATAAACCGACTGACTCCATAATTTTCGAAGTCACAACATAAGCTAAAATTCACCAAGACTATTTTTTTAAGCAGTTGGACCAAATTCGGGCAGTATAAAATTATCGGTCGATATGTCTTTGGCAACCCGGGCAGCCTCGGCTATTAGTTGGTCTGGCGTCAGGGACGGAATATCTTCCCAGAAATCCTCACTCAAACCTAGATCTACCCGATCATCTTTGGCGGGCCCCGTGTAGCCGTGCTCACAAACTCTTTCAGCTAAGGCAGCCAATCTAATTTCTCGGCCACGATGTACCAAAGCACCTAAAAGGTCATCATGGGTATGTCTTAAGAATCTCCGTTGATAGGTTAAAAAATATTCAGAATCTTCTTTGGCGCTTTGAATATCACGATTTTTGAGAATCGTCCGAAGCTGGACATCGCTGCCGAGATGTTTATGTATCTGTTCAATATTGAATCTAGCTGGGCTGGGCTGAATTGGTCGTTTCTGCCATGTACTCATAAATTTAGTCTACATCAGCTGTCAATAATCTTTCAAATAAGTTAAACTTTTTGGCTGTCTAGGCAGCCTAAAAAGCCTCTAAATCGCAGGCTAATCAATGAATTGAAACCAGCCTATGCAAATGTAGGTTAAAAAAGCAAAATTAATCTGTTATTTTTAATTTCTTTTCTACCTATCCTTTATATATAATATATATACTTCATAAACTTACTTATATTAATGGTGGGATTAAGAGTCAATCATGAAGACCATTCCCGTATATCGAAGACCATTAAATAAATCGCAAATAAAACTTTTAAAAACACTTTATAGATTCCGTTTCGCTAGCAGTTACCAGATAGCTAAAAGTCAGGGTAGATCGGTCAGAGTTATTTATGATCGGTTAAAAGTACTTCGTGATCAAGAATTTATTGGTCAAAACTATGACAGTAGTTACCGGATTAAAGACAAACCAGCCAGTTATTATCTTAAATCTAAAGCTATCCGTAATTTAGCGTCGCAACCCGATACATCTAAGAAGGTGCTTAACAATATCTATCATGATAAAAATGCTTCTAAAGCCCATATTGACCATTGCCTGAGCCTCTTTACGATCTACCTTGAAATCCAGCGGCTCTATAAAAATCAGCTCCAGTTTTTTACCAAGAGTGAGCTCTCTGGTCAGCCAGATTTACCAGACTATTTGCCAGATGCCTTACTACGCCAAGCCGGCCGGAACGGTTATCCGGATGAAAATTACTTTCTTGATTACTATCAAGAATCCGTCCCTAATTTTCTACTCAGCCGGAAAATTAAAAATTACCTTTATTTTGTCAATATTGATTGGCTAAAACCAAAGCCGCCGACCATCTTAATGATCTGCCAGACAAAAATGATGAAAAGAAAGATGATCGAAGTAGTTAAACGAGAACTCGATTTTTATTCCGCTGATATCAAATTTTTAGCTACTAGCTTATATGAACTCAAAAAGTGGCCAGATAAAAAAGAGACTTACTGGCAGGAAGTTGATAACGACTATAACTAACCAAATTTTTTAAAAAATAACTCTTTCTCGTATTTCGCTTTCCTTTTAGCTCATCAGCATAAGAAAATATTACTTATGGATACGAAAATCGATGACCTGGAGACTAAAAACTGCAAAAAGCAGTTAAAATCAAATCCAGGCCATCACCCCGGAGAGGTTTGGAACAATTATGTCCCTCTCCCCTCCGGGAAAATGACTTTTTGACCACTTGGTCACTTTTAAGCGAGCCTTTTCAGCTGGAACCACTTACGGCCATCACCACCCGGAAGAAGCCATTGGCCAATATGCATGACGATGCCTATTAGAGCACAACTCAGCCCAATTAAGCCGCCTAGAAGCGCTGCCGTAACTGACCATACCATTAACTCGGCCAGCGGTCCCAACAGGAAGCTCCAACGCCTTGTTTTGAGGCTTACGTTCTTAGGGTCATAGGCCCAGCCCAAGCCAAGCGACCAAATTAGTCGTTTGCTGGAATGATGCAGCAGAGCTGAAACTGGTTTACCGCCGCCAGCTTTGAGAACCACGTAGTGGGTGCCCTCATGGACGATAGTAGCCAACAAAAGTATGACTAGCAGGACCCAGGTCGGATTCATGTTCCAAGCTCCGAGGTTATCATCTCAGCTTGGTCAGCCGGTCTGTTCACAGGTAACCTCCTTAAAGCCAAAAATTGGCAATTAACCTGTTAGCATCGCTCCATAAATGGAGTGCTAGCCAGCCATCTTTTAGCGCAATCTCGAGCGGCATTATCACTTCGGTGCTTATGTTGACAGTGCCAAAGAGTGTGACCGCCTTCGGCAATCACCTGAGCCTGTCTGGTGTGCTTGGAAGAGGCATGGCGTGGTCTTGAGAGTATCTTAATCCTGACTATCACCTTTTTCTCCGCTTGAAAGGCGGCTAACTGGAGTTCTATTTTTAGAACTTCACCAACAAACTACGAAGTATCTTGAACTTCGCTGACTAGCCAGGCACAAAAAACCAAGCAGCAGACTGGAGCGATGGCTAGAATGACTAGAGCCAGCAAGCCTAGATTGATAGCAATTTGCTCGATTAAGCCTGACGACGTCCAAATTGCCAGCAAGAAAGCAATGCCCCAGGCAACGGCTGAGCCCACTAGGGCTGCGGCATAAGCCGGCAGGTAGTGCAACCCCCAGTCGATTATCTTATCGGCTTTTTAAAAAGACTCCTCCTTTTTCCATTCCCAGTATGCCTGCCTGGGCGGTGTCTCGCTCGGAACTTGGTGCACGGGGTCTCTCCTTTTTACAAATCGCTATTTTTATCCCTGTATTCTTTTAAATCAGCTAGGAAGCTTTCCCGCCACTTGGCATTGTCTCTTCGTTCTAAGACGGTTATTGGGAAGAAAATCAGCAGCCAGACACTTAGTAGCAACAGGGCTGCTCCAATGGACCAAGCCAGGCTAAATTGGCTGGCTTTACCCCATTGGAGAAAGAAACCGGCGCCGAAGAAAAAAACCGTCAGACCAGTTGACAGTGAAACGGTTAGAACCAAGTCGCACTCTTTGACTGATAACTTCGACTTGTTGGGCAGAAGATACCTAAGCACAACCAATTCTCCTTATTTTATGATCTATCAGTTAACAGTTGGTCACATAGAACTCAGGGAAGTTGCTGACCATATCCTGACTGACAAGGTACCTATTGCTACCAGGGCAGCGAAGATAGAAGTCATCATCAGATCGAACGATTGATGGGAATTAATCGTCACAGCAGTTGTGATGAAGTAACAAAAGACGAGACAGAAGTCGACTAAAATTGTTCGGCGCCTTTTCTCCCTAGATTTATTGCTGGCCCTCAAGGCGCTAACTCCTTTTGATCAGGTTAATAGTCCAATTCCCCAAGATGAGGAGCCAACCGACAAGTAGCTATCTATCAGGCTCGCTTCTCACCTTGAGATTGATCTTAGTGGTCAATAAATTGTCAAAGTACCTTGGAGATAAAGACCTACCTCAACAAAGTAGGCCTATTTTAACATCAACTATGCTGTATATCAATTTTAGCTGGACTTTTCAACCCTTTTATGGTAATAATTAATTACTCTATAGGGAGTATTCCTAGCAATCGTTAGGTGGCTAAAGACGTCAGTTTTTAGTAACAGCGGTCCGGAGCTTGAACCGAGACATTTGACAAGGGGGACTGGTGTCCTATGACTAGGTCGGTTTCGATCATTGGCGGTGGTGATAAATTTACTCTGCTGGCACAAATGGGGTATCAATGCCAGTTTTCTACCGAGCGTCGTCCAGGTTTTCCATTACAAGTAACTCCTGCCAATGCGCCGGAAGAAACTTGCTGGGTCAAGGCACAGATCGATTCGATCAAACCTCTTAGCGAAGAGGAATCGAAAATCACTGGTTTCATCGAACGGGAACGCTCAATGCCTAAGTGGCTTCAAGAGCTTTTTCCAGCGGCTCACCCAAAGATGTTCCATTTTAGAGGATTATATAACACACGCCTCCGAAAGGGTCAATTCGGCGAAGAGCTGAACTAATAACCTAGGGGGGCGATGTTGATGCCTAATCGCATCGCCCCCCAACCCTCAACACCTATCTCTCCTTGTCAAAAACTTATCAATTAGACCCAAAAGGTCTTGAAGATATTCAGCAAAAGTATTTTAGTGACTAATCTTATACTTTCGGAGCGTGCTAAGCTAATAGGTATGGAACCAACTAATCCCTCTGAGGGGCAGCCAACTGAAAAGCCGATCACACCAGTTATGGATGTCGTTGCTCCTCAACCCCTGGAAGCGACTAAAGCCCCAGTTAAAGACGAAGCCCAGCAGACTCCCAAGAACACCAAAAAACCTAGTGTCGCTAAACCACCGAAACAGCCAGGTAGCGGCGTTGGCTTAGCTATCTCAGCGACCGTTATAATTGTGCTCGGCCTAGCCGCTCTGATGGTCTACGCCTATTTGAAAACCAAAAATTAAACATTATGTTTAGCCAGGCCAAAGAACTGCTTGAGCATCCCGGCTCGATTGGTGTTATGCCGACTGACACGGTTTACGGTGTAGTTGCTCGGGCCACTGATAAAGTAGCCGTTGAGCGGTTGTATCAGTTAAAAAAACGTGATCATAAACCTGGCACGATTATTGCCGCCGATATCGAACAGTTGGTCAGTTTGGACCTTAAACGCCGCTATCTGAAGGCCGTTGAGCAGTTCTGGCCAGGCAGCATTAGTGTCGTTATTTCTTGTGGCTCGGCAGAGTTAGAATATTTGCACCTTGGCTTATCGTCTTTAGCAGTTCGTATACCAGCCGATGAAGAATTACACCAATTACTTAACCAAACCGGACCATTACTAACTAGCAGTGCCAATACGCCAGGTGATCCAACCGCTAATACGGTAGCTGAAGCTAAACGCTATTTGGGTAACAGAGTCGATTTTTATGAAGACGGTGGTGACCTATCCGGCCGACAGCCTTCAACCCTGATCCGGATGGTTGATGATGCTGTTGAAGTTTTACGCCAAGGCGCTGGACCAAAACTAGATTTATCTTAATCCGATAATTCAATTGCTTCTAAGTCATGATTACTGACGCCAAGTTGTTCCAAAATCAAAGATGTGTCTTGGATTTTGAAGGATTATCCAGCTTGAAATTCCCGTCTTAACCATTCGTCCAGACTAGATCCACCACCCCCAGCCATGCCGACAACCATCGCCCCATCGGCTAAATTTTTTTGGATAACTTTTTTTAAACTATTATCAAGCTGCGCCGGTTCGGCTAGAGCTGGATCAGCTAAACGGCCAATTAACTCAGCCGGTGGCATAATTCGTTGGCTCGGATCCTCCCGCGCCAGATAGCTCGGCAGCCAGTAAACTTTAGCAGCGCCAGTAAAGCAGTCTTTATAGTCGTCGATAATAAAATGTTGGCGCCGGTTAGTCAGTGGCTCGTAAATAATAACGACCGCTTGATTTTTAAGCTTGGCTATTTCTAGGGCTACACCCAAGCCACCTCTAATTTTTTCCGGTGTGTGAGCGTAATCGCTATATAACCCAGGTACAATTTCTTCCATCCGCCGCTGCAAACCCGGAAAATGGTTATTCAGCTCGATCAACTTATCCAACGGCTGGTTAGTGATAGCCGAAACAGCCTTTAGGGCCAGCCAGCCGTCCAGCCGGTTAGTCGGTCCGACTAACTTAAGATTCGATAGGACCGGATCATGGCTGTCTAATATCTTAAGTTTAGCCGACGAACTATCAAGGCCTAAGTACTGGGCATCTTGGTCCCAGATGAAAGTCTGTTGGCTGCTACCAATAAAATCAACGAAGGCCGTCTGGTAATCAACCTGGGTCGGAAAGATTTCATGGTGGTCCCAGGTTACCCCGGAAATTAAGCTAATATAGGGCGCAAAAGCCAAAAAATTACGGTCAAACTCGTCGGCTTCATAAATAAAATACTGTGAATTTTGATCGTAGCTGCCCATATCGCCGAACTCGATTTTAGCGCCAACTGAATAGCTGATTGGCAGCCCAAGTTGCTTAAAAAGCCAAATCACCATCGCCGTGGTGGTTGTTTTACCGTGGGTGCCAGCGATGGCCACCAGCTTTAGTTTTTTTTGTTCCAAGATGAAATTCAGTAGCTCATCCCGTTTGGAGATCTTAATACCTTGATCACGGCAGTAGGTAAGCTCCGGCGGGTTAGGGTTTTCTAGGGTAAGGGCTGAAGTATAGACAAACCAGTCAATTGGACGATCCTTATGGATATTAGCAATTTGATCCCGAGTCTGACCGATATGAATATCGGAAAGTCCGTGTTTGATCAAATAATCAATATAGCCTGATGTTTGCTTATCCGAGCCGGAAACGTTAAAGCCAGCTTCTTTAGAGATTAAAGCCAGTGGTCCAATCGCTGTGCCACCGATGCCGGAGAAGAAGATATGCATGAACTTAAGTATATAGAATGCGGATTGATTAAAAAGTATCGGTATAATTAGGGCTTATGGACTGGGTAGACAGAAAAACCCTAAGCGATCGGCTGAAAGAACTCAAGCCCTGGTATTTGCTGGTCATTACCTTGGTTGCCGGAATCGTTTGTATCGTTGCTCTAAGAGCCAATAACCTAGAAATGGTTAGTTTACGCAATCAGGTTTACAGTGCCGATAAAAACAACGGTGATGTCATTAAAGCACTCCAAAACCTGCAAGTTTATGTGAACTCGCACATGAACACTGATTTATCAACTGGCCCGAACGCTCCCTATCCACCGATCCAACTTGAGTATTCCTACGACCGGGCCGTTGAAGCGACCGGTTCGACAGCTAACTCCGATAATACCCAACTTTACACCAATGCCCAAAATTATTGCCAGTCGCTTGACCCAACAGACTTCTCCGGTCACAACCGGGTGCCCTGTATTCAGCAGTATGTTGAAAGTCACGGTGTTAAACTGCCGAATATTCCAGTTATCCTGTACGAGTTTGATTTTATCAGCCCGGCTTTGTCGCCGGATCTAGCCGGCTGGAGCCTAGTTGTGACGATCGTCAGTTTTTTGTCATTTGCCGTTCTTTGGTCATGGCAGCGCCTAACGGACCATCGCCACTAGGAGCTAGACGTTGCCTAACTGTTCTTAAAGACGCTCCCTTTTAGTTAAATTATTTGCTAGTTGTGTTTTGAAGCGTACTTGAGTTAGTATCCGGTGCTTGGGTTTGAGTACAAGTCTGACCGTTCGGATGAGCTTTGTTGAACTGGGCGACCGCTTCAGCTACCTGGCCGGACGGCTGTAGGTTCTCCCAGAAGGTAACTTCACTATTATTTATTATCATCTGGTCATATGGCTTATGCAGTTCACAACCGAGCTTAACCAAAGTCACGTTTTGGTTAGCTGACGAAGTTGTAGTGGTTGTACTACTACTGTTTGTCTGGAGGTAAAAAACATTGGTTAAAACGACATACTGATTATTCATAGCCTGAATATTACCAAAATAGACTTGACCAGTATTCAGGAAAATAGCTTGGAGCTTTGAGGTGTTGATATAGCTAGCCTGCGAATTCGGCGATGAGGTGAAGATCAGCCAAGCAACTGTAGCAACTAGAAGGGCAACCACGAAAAGCAGTAAGTTTGTGCCAATCCGGCTCCACCGACCAAAAAGATCAGGCTTCATTTTACCGCCATGCCTAGCTTCAGCTTTATCTCGGCTGCTAGGTAAGTCGACTGAATCGGGTGGTGGCGCAACACGAGACGGCGGTTGGTTTGGTGTCACACGATTGATAAAATCCATAAATATAATTTCTCCACTCTTTTAAAGGTTTATGCTTAGTGATCAGATTTCAGTGTAGTACAACAGCTTTGGTGAAGCAAGATGGTTATGCTAGGGCCAAACAAATGTTGCTAAAAATATATGTTTTAGTAACAGAGGTCAAAAGGGGTTATAAGTCATAAAAGTTAGGATAATTGCTTGACAAGTGAAAAGCCAACAGAGTATTTTTAGGATACCAACTAATTACAAGAGAGGGAGATGCAGAGATGGCATACAAGCACACTAATTCAAAGGGTGTAACTTACTACTTAAACTCAAAGGACGTTACGCTCCGTGGTGGCAAAAGGCAGACGATTTACTACTTCAGTAAAGACCAGCGCCCAGAAGCAGCTGAGTTACCAGCCGGTTTCATGGTCAACGAGAACCCACGCAACGGTTTTCTAACTGTCAAGCGCAAATAAATAAGTAGAAAACTAAAGGTGAAATGCCCGGCTAATTAAAAGTCGGGTATTTTTGTGTCCGTTCCTTTAACTCTGTATAATCACAGCCTGTATGAGCGAAACTGTTCTAGTAGTTAAAGACTTGAAAAAATCGTATGGTGACAAGCAAGCTGTTAAAGGCGTCAGCTTTGAAGTTAAAAAAGGTGAAGTTTTTGGTATCTTAGGCCCTAATGGAGCTGGCAAAACGACTACCCTCGAGATGATTGAAACTCTCCGTAGCATCGACGGCGGTACGGCGGCCATTGACGGTGTCGATGTTGCTACTGAGCCGTATAAAATTCGAGCGATGATTGGCGTCCAACCTCAACAACCGGGTTTTCAGGATAAAACCAAGCTGAGCGAAATGCTACAACTTTTCGCCGCTGCTTACGGTGAGAGGGTTAACCCTCAAGAATTTTTAGATAGTGTCGGCCTAGGCGCCGAAGCCAATTCCTACGTTGAAAATTTGTCCGGTGGCCAAGTCCAACGCTTCAGTATTGCCGCCGCCCTGGTCCACAACCCAAAAGTTTTCTTTATGGATGAGCCGACGACTGGCTTAGATCCCCAGGCTCGACGTAATCTCTGGGACCTGGTTAACCACGTCCGTTCGAGGGGCATTAGCGTCATTTTAACGACTCATTATATGGACGAAGCCGAACAACTCTGTGACCGGGTAGCGATTATGGATAATGGCAAAATTATGACTCTTCATACTCCCCAAACTCTGATCAAGGAACTGCTAGCCCGTGGCTTTAAGAAGAAGCAGCACGTCGAGCAGGCCAACCTCGAAGATGTCTTTATTGACCTGACCGGAAAGGACCTAAGAGAATAATGAGTAATTTATATGTCTATATTATTATCGCTCTGGTGGCCTTTGCGGCTTTCCAATTGGGACGCCGTCTGATGAGGACTAAAAAATCAACTGCTGAGATGATTCAGACTTCCGTTTCGGCCCAACCGGCCAAACTGCCACTCACTGCTTGGCAGCGCCCACTTTACACCGTTTGGATGTTTTTCTTAATTAATACCCGCCGAGTTTTTCGGGACCGGGTAGCTTTATTTTTTACCTTCCTGTTCCCGCTAATATTTCTCTTCATTTTCGGCGGTCTTTTTGGTAGCAACCAAAGTACAACTTTTAGCGTGGCTATTATTAATAACTCCCACTCGGCGTTTTCTAAACAATTTGTCGCTCAAGCTAGCAAACAAAAAACACTGAAAGTCGACAACAGCGTCAAAACCTTAGCTCAGGCTAATGATAAGATGAGCCGAGGCGAGCTCGATGCGACGATTCAATTACCAGCTAGTTTTGGAGTTATTCAGCCTGGTAAATCCTATCCGACGGGGCAAGCCATTGTTCACTACACCGAGAATAACCAGCAAGCAGCTGAGACTTTAGCTTCAGTCTTGCAGGCTGAATTCCAGGGTATTAATGCCAGCTTTATTAAGCCAATAACGCCTTTTACGGTCACCACCAAGCAAACTAATACTCTTAGCTTGTCGCAGTTTGACTATACTTTTACCGGATTGCTTGGGTTTGCTATCTTAGGTTCTGGTATTTTCGGCCCGATTAATGTTTTTCCGGAACTAAAGAAAATGGGAATCTTAAGGCGGCTACACACCACACCACTGCGGGTTTGGCAATACTTCTTATCGACAATGCTCGGTTACGCTTTCATCGGCTTTTTGTCACTAGCTTTAATGTTTGTAGTTGCCATGATTGTTTTCCACCTCAGAGTAATCGGTAACTATTTTGAGCTGGCGGCCTTTTTGGTCTTTGGCATAGTTATGGTGCTGGGCATCGGCCTGGCCCTTGGCGGTTGGGCTAAGAACGAACGTCAAGTTGCCCCACTGGCTAACATCATTGTCTTTCCAATGATGTTTCTGACTGGCGTCTTTTTCCCGAGGTACCTAATGCCTGACTGGCTACAGGGCATTACGACCTATATGCCCTTAACACCAGTTATTGATGGCGCTAGGTTAATTGCGACAGAAGGGAAGTCACTGATTGATATCGCGCCCCAGCTTGACGTAATGGCTGTCTGGACAGTCATCGTTTATGCCATCGCCTTCCGACTCTTTCGTTGGGAGTAAGGCAGCTTTTTGAACGACTGGTCAATGATAATGGATTTATTTGAAAATTTGCCAAAACCATTTTTCGTACTGTCGCCGATGGATGATGTGACAGATACAGTTTTCCGCCAGGTGATAGCCAGCCTCGCTGCCCCAGATTTGTTTTTTACAGAGTTTGTCAATGTTGATGGCTTGCAAAGTCCTGGCCGGATTAAACTTTTAGATAAATTAAAGTTTAGCTCCCGAGATACACCATTGATAGCTCAGATCTGGGGTAAGGATCCCAATAACTTTTATAAAACGGCCCAACAGTTAGCTGACGGCACCTTTGCCGATGAACTAGATTTGCCTAAGGGTCTTAATTTCGCCGGCATTGATCTTAATATGGGTTGCCCGGAAAAAACGGCCGTTAAAAACGGCACCTGTAGCGCCCTGATTAACAATCGTCCGTTAGCGGCCGAAATCATTGCTGCTACTTTAGAAGGGGCAGCCGGTCGGCTGCCAGTCAGCCTGAAAACCCGCCTTGGCTTTAGCAGCATCGATTTAAGCTGGCCGGAGTTCTTACTCGGCCAGCGGTTAGCGACGCTTAGTTTCCATGCACGTACCCGACAGGAAATGAGTAAGGTGCCGGCTCACTTGGAAGTCTTAGGCCAGATTAGTGCTCTTCGCAATAAGTTATCGCCAACCACGAAAATTGTTGGTAACGGCGATATAATTAGCCGCCGCCAAGGCATGGAGTTGGCTAAGCAGTACGGTTTAGATGGCATTATGATCGGTCGCGGCATTTTTCAAGACCCTTTTCTGTTTGCTAAAAACAGCCTATGGCCAGGCTATACCAAGTCGCAAAAAATCAGCCTATATGAGAGCCACGTCAAACTTTTTGCCAGGACCTGGAACCGAACTAGCCGTTCACTACTGCCGCTTAACAAGTTTTGTAAAATCTATATCCAAGGTTTTGATGGCGCCAAGGAGCTACGGGAACAGCTCATGCATAGCCAAACCATCGATGATCTACTCAATTTGCTGGAGCTAAATCAACATAAAGATTTGGTCAACAGCCAATGATTGCCTATACTTTTAGGCAAATGATTAAAACCGAGCACTTAACTAAGCGCTTTAAGAAAAAATTAGCTGTTGACGATATTTCGTTTGAAGCCCAGTCGGGTAAAGTAACTGGTTTTCTTGGTCCAAATGGAGCCGGTAAGTCGACTACCATGCGTCTGATGCTCAGTCTAGACAACGGTGGTGGCCGGACTACTTTTGGTGGTAAGAAATTAAGTGAGTACAGCCAACCCTCCAAGGTAGTCGGTATTTTATTGGAGGCTAAAGCCTTTCACCCGACTCGGACAGCTCGTAACCACTTAAGGGTTTTAGCCGATGCCGGCAATATACCGATGAGGCGGGTCGATGAGGCGATTGACCTAGTTGGGATGACCACCGAAATCAAAAAAGGGCCAGGTAAATTTTCACTCGGGATGGCTCAACGTTTAGGTATCGCCGCTGCTGTTCTAGGAGAGCCAAAATACTTGGTTTTGGATGAGCCGGCTAATGGCTTAGACCCGGAGGGCATTGCTTGGCTACGTAATTTTTTAAAGGAATATGCCGATAAAGGTAACGCCGTCTTTGTTTCTAGCCACTTACTCAGCGAGATGTCACAGATGGCTGATGACGTCGTTGTGATAGGCAAAGGTAAGCTGATAGCTAATACTTCGATGGCAACGATCATTGCTGACAGCTCCCGCACGGGCATCTTTGTCCGAGTTACTAAAACGGCCGAGCTAGAGAAAGTTCTTAGGCAAAAGTCATTTAATTTCACCAAAGAGGATGACGGCTTTAAGATTACTGGGGTGGCAACCGACGAAATTGGCAAACTAGCTTTTGCGGCTGGACTACCGATTTTAGAATTGGCTAAACAAAACGCCTCGCTTGAGGAGGCATTCTTGGATCTGACTGAAGGGGCTGAAGAATTCAAGATACCGAGCGGGGGAAAGAAATGATATCGACCCTTAAAGCCGAATTCCGTAAACTGCTGACTATTCGCTCAACCTATATCATCACGGGGCTAGTTATAGCTCTGGTTATTTTTGTAGCGTTTTACGTTGAAGGTTGGCGGGTAGCCGGCGGCCCAATCGTTCATAGTCCGACTTTGCTATCTAGTGATGTCTTAGGCGGCCTGAGCGTGACCGTTTTCGGAGCAATTGTCGCTATTTTAGCGATGACTCACGAGTACCGCTACAGCACAATTATGTATACTCTCACCTCTAGCAAAAGCCGAAGCCGAGTCCTACTATCTAAAGTTATTGTAATTAGTGTTTACGCTTTGGTTCTAGCTACAATTGTGGCAATCCTATCGCCTCTGATGAGCGATCTTGGTATTCATGCTGCCGGCGGTACGCTAGTTCACCAGACTCTAAATGTTTGGGACCTGGCTTGGCGAAGCTTGTTCTACGGTTGGGGCTACAGCATGGCCGGTCTACTGATCGCTGTTATCGCTCGTAATCAAGTAGCTTCCATAGCCACCTTATTTTTGGTACCGGATTTGGCAGAGTCGTTACTGTCGTTACTACTTAAAAATAGTACCATTTATTTGCCGTTCACTTCTTTAAACGAAGTAATTGGAGCCTCTTCTCATAGCCAGTTGGTAACAACTAGCTTAACACCCTCCAAAGCAGCTCTGGTCTTTGCCGGCTACTTGATAGTTGCCTGGGTTATCGGCTGGGTGCTCTTCCTGCGCCGCGACGCAATCTAAGACTAATTTATTGATAAATATAAAATATGGTGGGGATGGTTGGATTTGAACCAACGACCAATCAGTTATGAGCCGACTGCTCTAACCACTGAGCTACATCCCCACGCCCTAGGTCAACAGAGATGAGTATACCAGATTAGGTATACTAGATTGTAGCGGTAGGTCATATGTTGCCATTGAATAAAATCAAACAATACAGCGAAATCGCATATAGATACGTTAATCAATTACGTGACGTTCGTTTTGCTGGTCAAGTGATCTTTGTAGTCATAGTGCTTCTCGTTAGCTGGAGCGGTGTTAAGGCTATTGATGCCAATTATGCTTTGCAAAAACAAATTACAACCATACAGCAGCAGAATGAAATCCAAAAATTAGAAAATAATAATATTAACCTACAGAATCAATACTTTAAAAGTAACCAGTACCTGGAGCTTTCAGCCAGGCAGAATTTTGGTCTAGCGGCACCTGGCGAAACTGAACTTATCGTGCCTAAAAATGTGGCTTTATCATATACAGTACCAGAGCCAAAAGTTGCATCATCAAAACCAGTCACCAAATCACCACTTTACGAGCGTAATCTTAGAGCCTGGGTGAATTTTTTCCTTGATCGTAAGCAAGCTACAGATTGACAAAACCACCCCTGTTTGTTATGGTTACAGTAAAGTTCAAATGTATCGCGGGGTGGAGCAGCGGCAGCTCGCGTGGCTCATAACCACGAGGTCGCAGGTTCGAGTCCTGTCCCCGCAACCAAGTCATGCACCAACAGGGGTAGACTGGGTTCCTAGACCGGTCTTTTTCTTTTCTTCTTAGAACTTTACCTCTGTAATTAGGTTCGAGTCCTATTCCCATTGGCTCGAACCGCCCAAGAGCATCATTGTAGCGCAATTAACTCCTAGCACAGTTTCTAAAACTGTCCAACCCTTATCATAGGTACTGGATGCCTCAAAACTAGACCGTGTTCCAGGGCTGTTCCTAATAGTTAATCGTGAAAATTTATATATTATTGCTATTTTTCACGATGAGTATGATATAATGGTAGTATGATCAACCAAATTACTAAAAGTCGAATTACAACCCTCTCTGACAAGTACAAAAAATTAGCGATTAATAAGACGCAGGCGATTAGTGAAATTGCGTTAGCCGAGATTCCTGAGATGGTCTATAACAGCAACGCAATAGAGAACTCGACACTTACGCTTAAAGACACTGAGGATATTTTGCTCCGGGATACAATCAAAAAAGACCACGATATTCGAGAGGTGTACGAAGCCAAAAACTTAGCCAATATTACTGAGTACTTACTCAAAAATTCAGATAAGCCCTTAAACGTTGAGCTTATCTTATCACTCCACAAAATGTTACTTTCGGGTATTCGTGATGATTGGGCTGGTCGGTTTCGTAGAGGCAAGGAATGGGTACGCGTTGGTGGGTATGTTGGAGCAAACCCCGATTTTGTGCCCAGTCTCATGAGCACCCTGCTAAAGGATTACGGACAACAGGATGACGGCTATTTTCTGGATAGCATCGCCTGGTTTCATGCGGAGTTTGAAACCATCCACCCTTTCAATGATGGCAATGGTCGGATAGGTCGTGTCATTATAAACCAGCAACTCACCAGACGAGGTTATCCACCCATTATCATTCCCAACAAGGGCAAATACACTAGTTACTATCCAGCCTTCGATGCCTATCGTACGACTGGAAAGTACGACGACTTCACGGGGTTACTTGCCAGTTTATTGATCGAGTCACTCTATAAACGAATTACTCTCCTATCGGCACCAAAGACCATTACCGTATCTGCATGGGCTAAGGCAAATGGCATAGCCGGCAATATTGCAGCCAATAAAGCAAGCCGCGGTACTATTCCAGCATTTAGAATGCGCGAAAAGTGGATGATTGCAGCAAACTTTCGCGAAGAGAAGAGCAAATAAAGTAGTTTACAATTAAAGGATGCAAGCTAAGGTGAAGTAAGCTTGAAACCAGGTGGTATTGGGAGGCGGTTCGAGTCCTGCCCCCGCAACCAGATCATGCATCAAAAATACGAGACCGTGTTCCATGACCGGTCTCTATTTATTTACCCCTGTTAGATCCTACCCAAAAGGCTAGACTATTAATACCATGGAGACCTAGGTGAGACTGGCTCGAACCACCCAGAACATCATTTCATTACGGTTAACTCCTTACACAGGTTCCAAAACTGACCTATTACTACCATAGGGGCTGGACACCTCCAGACTAGACCGCGTTCCATGACCGATGCCCATGCCCATATCGGTTCATAGGAGTAAGCTGATAACTACTTATCTTCTAGGTGGGGAAACAAATACTTTACTGAGCTTGTATGCATAATTTTTGTATTATGAAATTCTTTAAGATGTAGTAAATCGGGATCAGCAGTAATGATTAAATCGGCTTTGGCTTCGAGCGCACATTCCAGTATTTTGTTGTCATCCGGGTCACGCTCTGTTAGCAGATCTACCTTTTGGCGGGGTCTAATGACGGTCACAGCTTCCTCTATCCGACTTAACCACCTAACGACAGTATCTCGAGGAAATTCAAACTTATTCTCTAACTTATCTTGCAGTTCTTGCAATATTTCTGGCGAAGTATAGTAGGTGCCTAAGTATTGGGCAGCTGAATCTTCGACAATCTTGTAAATTATGCTCTGCGGATTTAAAGCAGCCGCGACGTAGACATTAGTATCCAAGACTACACGGACGGGTTTCATCCTAGATATTTTTCTATATCGTCAACACTCGTTAGGTTCAGGGAATCGAGCTTTTTGCGCAATTGTGTCGACATATCTTTCCAGGTCCGTTCCCAGGCGGCTTGTGCTAACAATCGACGGACGATGACGCTCTTAGAAACACCGTCCTCTTTAGAGAATCGTTCTATCTCTCTTTTTAGTTCTTCGTCTAATGAAATACTTAATGTTGTCATACGAGAACTATAACAAAATTACTAACAATTCGCAATACTATTATTGTTAGATAATGATTATGACATTGGTAGGCACTATGCTAGCATGGGTCGAGCCGCAAAAGCGACAGCAGTATATTAGTGACTCGGTTCGAGTCCTGCCCCCGCACCAAACTGATTAGAGCATATGTGTCCGTAGAGTCTATACTTTACGGACATTTTATACTGGGATTGAAATTAATCTGGTTCTAAGAACTTAGAGCCAAAGTGGTTAATAATGGTTGGGCTACACTTACCATCAGCAGAGCACAATAGGCTATTAGGCGAAGAAGAGGCTTTACAAAGATTATACCATCGTATATACTATGGTATATGAGTAGTTTAGATAAAACCATTATTAACTTGAAGGTTAACAAGAGTTTGAAGCATGAAGCTCAGGAGGTAGCTAATGAGATTGGCGTACCTCTCACTACGGTTGTCACCGCTAGTCTCAAGGAGTTTGTACGTAGCCGCTCTTTAACCCTGTCTGCCTTCCCCCGGCTAAAACCAGAGATTGAAAAAGAGCTTGGTGTGGCTATTAATGATTACAAGAAGGGGAGAAATACCTCTAAGGTTTACTCCAAACACGAAGATGTTGCCAGCCATCTTAGTACTCTATGAACGTTATTTTCCATAAGCGTTTTGATAAGATGGCAGCAAAGTTGTCTCCAAAATTAAAGACTCAAATGGTGAAGCGCATAACGCTATTTAGTAAAGACCCACTAACGCCCGTATTAAAAAATCATGCCCTTAATACGGCTTATAGGGGCAGTTACAGTATAAATATTACTGGTGACTACCGGGCAATTTATCACTTAGTAGATACCCAGACGGCTATGTTCACCCACATTGGCACTCACAGCCAGCTTTACCGATAACTAGAAGTATCGTTTCTTATGTTGTTATTACTTAGAATATGAGGTGTATTGACTTGGGATTCCAGACCATGGCGCTCAACCATGGGTATCTTAACCTCTATATTTCTATAGGGGTTTTTATTACATTAAAGACAAAAGTAGCCCAATAGTGTCTTTGAGTTGGTAGGTTTGAAGGCGAAACTGGATATTATGCCAGTACGATACCAGCTAATTTACGCCTCACTTTATTAATCGTCTCAGATGTCTTTGGCCTTTTCGGGTAGGTCCGATTAGATAACACGACTAGACATCTTTTTTTAAATGGATCGGCTAAAAACATAGTTCCCGTAAAACCGTCTTTGCCAAAAATCTTGGGCGAAACATCAGAGCCCATATAGTCCGATTGATTCATTTCCCAACCAAGAGACATTCCGTAACCCCCGTTATTGATAACTTCAAGTCTCATTTTTTTGACAGTCGAAGGCTCAAGATAACGGCGATTATTTAACTGACCATTTGAAAGCAGCATTTGGCCAAATATTAATAAGTCCCTAGCCGACGAAAAGAGCCCAGCATGGCCACTAACTAGACCTTCTTTGTGTAGAGCCCAAGCTGTTTCATCGTGAACCTCACCCAAAACCTCGCCGCGTTCATTAATCTCTGTTGGTGCGATCGAAGCCGGTGCGAGCCTTTTAGGGTAAAATGTAGTACTGTTCATCTGAAGAGGCTTAAAAAACATCTCATCGGCAATTATATCTAAAGGTTTTTTGACGATCCTTTCCGCCACCATACCGAGCAGAAGTGCTGGAATATTGGAGTATTGATACCGCTTACCTGATGGGTATTTTAATGGAGCGTTATAGATTGTACTGAGTATAGCCGCCTTGCCACCGTGGGCGTAAAAAGATAAAGGTTTAGGCAAGTCAAAGACGGTCGTAAAGGTTAACAGGTGCTTGATTAAGATCTTATCCCGGTTGTTAGTGTTTATTTCTGGAATAAATTCAATTACTTGATCGTCGGTCGATAATAATCCTTTTTCAATCAGCGATAAAATAATTGAGTTTGTCGGAATAACCTTTGTTAATGAAGCTAGGTCATAAACGGTTGCTTTAGTAACCTGTTCGGCATTAGCTTCATATGTCAGATGCCCAAAAGGCAAGATACTCAGATTGTTGTCTTTAACAAAGCCAACTACAGCGCCGGGAAAGACTTGTTCCAAAATAGCTGCTTCGATTATCTCTCGGATTTCAGATTTCTCTCGATCCACCAAGATACTATATCAAAGGATCCAGAGTTGGGAGATAGGACAAGAATGTTGTAAGGAAGGGCTAATGCTTTAGCCTCTAGATCGGTTTAGTTATTAGGTAGCTCTATTTTTAAATATTTGACAAATTATAGATTTTGTGTATAATATCTTTTGTTGTATTAAAAAATAAAAAAGAATCAATAATTAAAAGGAGACGATATGAAAAATAGTAACAATCTAGCGTTTGAATATGTCTACGTAGACTCTTCTGATCAAAGATTTCTGAAGATAGATAAAATACTAAGTAAAATATAAATTAGATAAGTCCCTAAATTAAAGGAGCAGCTCTGGATTAGCCAGGGCTTTTTTATTTTTAAATAAGGCTAAACGCCAGCTATGTTGCCGACACACCCTAGTTATGTTATTGTTATTTTTTGTAAGGTAATTTGGAAAATTTCAATGGAGATTGAAGACCGGAAGATAATTGAGTTATTCCCGCCAAAATGTCTATCGGCCGTGATTGATGCTGCGCAGCATTCGAGTAGACAAGAAGAGATGATTTTAGCCAACTCGACTTATATAGTCGAGTCACAGAGGCAAGTAGACGGTCTGACTCGGAAAATTCTGGCTTGTCAACTCTGCTCAGTCGTTGTTTCGATGGTCAATAACCCAGACCTAAATAAGGTCGAGATACAGCCGCCTGAACCATCACCTAATCTTTGTCCTAACGTAATTGTTCAATCCCATAGTAAAAGCTTTGAAAAAGAATCTAGAAAATACCTACATTGGCTCACTTGGTAGGAACTCATTGGAACAAAATTATGCGAGAGCTGATAGCTACACGGCGGATAGTAGAACAAATAAAGTAAGAGGCTATAAGCTACGAAGGTATTGTAGAAATAATCCGGGTGTAAGCAAGACGATTTGAAAGTCTTGGTTTATTTTTTCTGCCTTAAAGTCACGGATATTATAAGAGACGATAAAAGTTGCTTTAGCTTCTTTAGCACCAGCCACAATATGAGCATCATCTATGTCGCTTACATATCCCGCAAATCGTTGCTTCACTGTATTGAGCGATTGGCCAATATTAATAGCCACTAATTGACTATTTATTAGATCGTGCAGGTCTTGTATTGCAAGACGAAGTCGACTAGCGACTTTTTCAAGCTCTGTTATGGATAGATTTGAGACATATAATTCTAGCTGCTGGTTGTTCTGCAGAAGAGTATAGGCAGCACCAGATTTTGAAATTAGAGAAGAGATAACGACATCTGAGTCAATGAAGACTCTTATTGAGGCGTGGTTGCTCATGGCTACTGTTCTTTGCGGACTGCCGAAAGTTCTCTTTGTATTTGAGGTAGCGAGATACTGTCTACTTGCTCAGCTTCGTATAAATCTGCGTCTAAACCATTAAACATAAAAGATATAGAACTTGCCGGTATACGGTAAACCCTACCAAATCGTTTTGCCACAAGCTCTCCATGACTAATTAGGTCGTACACGGTATTTTTAGAGAGCTGCAACATGCTTGCAACTTGTTCGGGGGTATAAACACTATCAGGGATAATTCTACTAGACATGACTACATGGTATCAAATTGTACTCAGCACGTCAATACGTATATGGTAGCGGCGAGTGGACTTGAACCACTGACCCCAGGCTTATGAGTCCTGTGCTCTAACCACTGAGCTACACCGCCATGATTTAAGGATCTTATGCCAAAGGGTAATATAGCACGCTTTCTATCTGTTGACTATAAAAGATAAGCTTCAAGACTCATAAAGTAGCTTTAGTATACTAAAGCCATGATTATTGAGCTAAATCCAGGCAACTATGTCATCGGTGTTAGTGGCGGTGTGGATTCGATTGTCCTGCTTGACCTGCTCAAAAACCAACCGGCAGTCCAATTGGTCGTTGCTCATTATGATCACGGAATTAGGGCTGATTCAAAAAAAGATCGGCAATTTGTTCAGAAAATTGCCAAACAACTTAAGTTACCTTTCGTATACGAAAGTGGAGAACTTGGACCAACTACCAGTGAAGCAATGGCTCGAAAAAGGCGCTATGAATTTTTGGAAAAAGTTCGTAAAAATAACGACGCCCGAGCCATCGTCACCGCCCATCATCAAGATGATCTACTTGAGACAGCCATTCTAAATATCCTGCGGGGGACAAATCGCCGGGGACTAACGTCACTCGGAAGCGGACCTTTACTTATTCGACCGATGCTACATTTATCAAAAAAGGAAATCTTGGCTTATGCCAAAGCCCGGCAACTAAAATGGTATGACGACCCTACGAACGATGACGAGAGGTATCTCCGGAACTACGTCCGGCATCAGATAGTAGTTAAATTTCAAGCTAAACAGAGAAGACAGTTACTAAGTATTATTGAAAAAACACGCCAGACTAACGAAGAACTGGATAAGCAGCTTGTTAATTTGATGCAGAATGAGTTAAATTTGCAATACTTGGACCGGACCTGGTTCATTAGCTTGCCTCACGAAGTTGCCAAAGAGTTTTTAGCTACTTGGTTTCGTATCCAAAACATCGGAAATTATGATGCGTCGACTTTGGAACGAATTGTGATCGCGGCTAAGGTGGGTAAGGCGGGAGCTTTGATCGATATTATTGATGGTGTGTCGCTTAATCTTAAAAAAGACTCTTTAGCACTCGTGGGGTTAGAGCGCTAGCAAAACATTTTAGGACACGCTATAATAATCTAAATGGACAGAAAGTTTGGACAGAATACTAAGAGCTCTAACGGCAGTAAAAATTATAGAAATGCCAAAAACATTGGTTTTATTGCTCTTCTTGTACTGATCGGTTTAATAATTGTGGCTGCTACCAACCAAACTACCCAAATGAAGACGATTTCTTTATCTAATGCTGTCATGCAATCTAATGCCGGAGACTATTCAAAAATAGAAATTAATGGTAACGAGCTAGATATCACAAAAAAGGGTCAAAAAACAGCTACTTTGAAAACCTATACCGAACCGAACGCCACCTTAAAGGAAGAAGGTTTTAACTTTTCAAAAGTAACAGTTGCAGCCGAACCAGAGACTTCGTCGGCTACCACATGGTTAACTATCGGCAGTTACGTCATCCCGATTGTTTTGATTGGTGGTTTCTTGTATTTTATGCTCAGGAGCGCTCAGGGTCAGGGCAACCAGGCCTTAAGCTTCGGCAAAAGCCGAGCTCGACTTTATGGCAATGAAAAGGAAAGGATGGACTTCTCAGACATTGCTGGTAGTAACGAGGCTAAACAAGATTTGCAGGAAGTCGTAGAATTTTTGAAATTTCCTAAAAAGTTTGCCGCCGTGGGAGCTCGTATCCCAAAGGGCGTACTTCTGATTGGTCCACCAGGTACAGGTAAGACGTTGCTAGCTCGGGCGGTAGCCGGTGAAGCTAAAGTGCCATTTTTCAGTATTTCTGGTTCGGAATTCGTCGAAATGTTTGTCGGTGTCGGTGCTAGCCGGGTTCGCGATCTATTCTCGAAGGCTAAGAAAAATGCTCCATGCATTATTTTTATAGATGAGATTGATGCCGTTGGCCGCCGTCGAGGTAGCGGTATGGGTGGTGGCCACGATGAACGTGAGCAGACTCTCAACCAAATTCTGGTTGAAATGGATGGCTTTGAGCAAGGTCAGAACGTTATCGTGTTAGCAGCCACTAACCGAGCTGATGTACTCGATCCAGCCCTGCTCCGCCCTGGCCGCTTTGACCGGCGAGTTAACATTGATTTGCCAGATCGTAAAGACCGAGAAGCTATTTTAAAAGTTCACTTTACCAAAAAACCGCTCGCCAAAACGGTTGACCTAGACTCACTGGCGGCTAAGAGTGCTGGTTCTTCCGGCGCTGACCTAGCCAATATTGCCAATGAAGCGGCTATCATTGCCGCTCGCAACAATCACTCCCAGATCGTCGAAACAGACGTCACTGAAGCGTTTGAGCGAGTAGCCATTGGACCGGAACGTAAAAGTAAGATTATGAGTGAAAGCGAGAAGGAACTAACTGCCTACCATGAAGCTGGTCACGCTATAGTTGGTCACGTTTTACCAGACAGTGATCCGGTTCATAAAGTGACAATCATACCAAGGGGAGGTACAGGTGGGGTGACTTGGTTTTTACCGCCTGAAGACCGTGTCTACACTTCGCTGATCGAGTTTAAGGATGTTCTTGCTAGGGCTCTTGGCGGCCGAGTTGCCGAAGAAGTTCTATATGGTCCTGACCGGATTACAACTGGCGGCGGCAACGACCTTCAAAAAGCGGCCGAAATCGCCCGCGATATGGTTATCAATCAAGGTATGGGCAGAAAACTACGTGATCAGGTCTTTCATGTCGACGACGGCATGATGTTTGAAAAACTGGTCCACGAGCGCGAGTATTCTGACGAGACGGCTAAACTAATTGACGAGGAAGTTGAAGCTCTTATTACCGAGGCTGCCAATCGAGCCCGAATAGTCATTAAAGCTAACCTGGCTCGTATCAAGGCTCTAAAGGATGTCTTGCTGGAAAAAGAGTCAGTCAACGGTAAAGAGGTGGCCGAAGTCTTTAAAGGGTCGGTGATGCCTAAAGCGGCTACTCTCTATTAAAAATAGCTGACTTAAGTGGCTAATTCCGGCCGGTTACACGGTTATGCCAAGGACAGTCTGATTGACTAATTGTTTGGATAAACGCTGTATTTGTAAGATCAAAAATGAGAAAATGAGGTATAAAACCGTTATTGGTTTTATTTAATATGTCGATACTCAATAACTTTAAAGGTACTACTAAACATGACGACGGTGGCGTGGTGTTATTGCTACAAGTGCCTAGAACTAATGACAACAAAGAGTTAGCAGCTGAGCAAATGTTTGCCAGCCTTTACGGGCTTTTGATAATTCCTACCCAAAAATTTTTGTCGCCTCAAATACGCGAGCGTCTTAGCTTTGAAATAGCCGCTCTTGAAAAGCGAATCGGTTTTTATGTCTGGGTACCAAACTATCTAAAAAGTTATGTCGAGGAACAAGTCTATGCCCAATATCCATCGGTTCAAATATCCGAGGTACCTGATTATTCTTTGACCCCAGATGTTCAATTTATGACGACCCTGACGACTGAACTAAAACTAATTGCTCCCGAGGCCTTGCCGATCAAGACCTTCCAAAGTTTTGAGGTTGACCCGCTAGCGGCTATTACCGCTACCTTAACTCAGTTTACCGAAGAAGAAGAGGCCTGGATCCAACTTATTATTCGACCGGCGCCTGAAAATTGGCATAAAAAAAGTGAGCGCTATATAGCTGGTATTAAACATAGCGGAGGTAGCCGGACAGGCACCAGTATGTCAGGACTTTTAGAAGTACTCTGGGCGCCACCAGACTTTAAAGAAACGTCTTCTGGTAGTTCGGTTGCCGAGTACGATCAAGTCCGAGCCTCAGGCGCTGAAGCCAAAAGCCAAAAACTAGCCTTTGAAGTGGCTGTACGTATTGTTTACCGGGGTAATGTGCCGCTACCGCAAGCTAGACTGCAGATGCAATCAATCATTGCCAGCTATAAGCAGTTTAATATGACTTATTTAAATGGTTTTGAATCTAATAGGGTCTTAAACGATCCCTTTATTTTAGGTTCATACCGGGCTCGTACCTTTAATCACAGAGGGTTGCTATTAAATATCGAAGAAATGGCGACCATGTATCATTTGCCTCACACCAACGTTGAAACGCCTTATATTTTGTGGGCTAGTGCTCAGACCGGTGAACCACCGGCTAATTTACCAATTATTACGGCTGTTTATCGTGAAGACTTAAGTCCGGTCGCCAACACTAACTTCCGAGGCCATAATACGATGTTTGGTATGCCTAGGAGCGATCGTAGCCGGCATCTTTACATTATTGGTCAAACTGGTGTTGGTAAGTCTGGTTTGCTGGAACTTTTAACTATTTCAGACATTTACAGCCCCTACGGTTTTGCTGTCATTGATCCGCACGGTGACTACGCCCTGAACGTCTTAAAGCGTATCCCGCGTGAGCGAGCCAAAGACGTCATTTACTTTAATCCGGCTGATACTGAATTTCCAATTGCCTTTAATCCAATGGAAGTACTTGATCCAAAATTAAAAACACATACCGTTTCTGAACTCATTGGTGTCTTGAAACGAATGTTCGAATCTTGGGGGCCACGGCTTGAATACATTTTGCGCTATTGTTTGCTCGCTTTACTTGATTACCCAAGTGCAACGATGCTCGACATTACACGCATCCTGACCGATAAGAAATTTCGGATGGAAGTTCTTAAGTATGTTGATGACCCTGTCGTTAAATCTTTCTGGACAATTGAATTCGCCAGTTGGAATGATCGTTTTGCAGCTGAGGCAGTCGCACCGGTTCTGAATAAAGTCGGTGCTTTTACGGCTAACCCGCTCGTTCGGAATATTATTGGTCAACCCAAAAGCAGCTTTAACATCCGCCAAATTATAGACCAGCGCAAAATTTTAATAGTCAATCTTAGCCATGGTTTAGTTGGAGAGGATAACGCTAGCTTGCTAGGTTCCTTAATGGTCACGAAAATTCAACTGGCAGCTATGAGTCGGGCTGACATTCCAGCCGAAAAGAGAGTTCCATTTTATCTTTATGTTGACGAATTCCAGAATTTTGCTACTGATAGTTTCGCTGCTATTTTAAGTGAGGCTCGTAAATATGGCCTCAGCCTAACCGTTGCTAACCAGTATATTGCTCAAATGCCGATTGAGATTAAAGATGCCGTTTTTGGTAACGTCGGTTCGATTACCGCCTTCCGGATGAGCGCTGACGACGCTCGGACCATGCAGCGTTACTTTGAGCCGAAATTTACAGAGTACGATCTAGTACATATGCATAACCGTCATATTGTTATCAGCATGACTATTGAGGGCGAAAAGGTACCAGCCTTCTCAGCTGTGACGCTTAATTTACCTGAGCAAAAGGCTGATGAGACAGATGTAATTATTGAAAATTCCAGAAGTCTCTATGCTTCTAGCCGAGAATATGTTGCGCGGTTTGTTAACGAACGCTATTTATTAGATAAAGCTTTGCCGCCAGCAGCCGGATTAACTAATCATGCAGTGTCACCATCCCAACCAATCATTCAGCCCCAGCTTAATCCAGTATCTCAAGTTGTTGAGTCAGAGAAAGCTGCGCCCAAAGAGGCTACTGTTTATTCTTCGCCTGAGAATATTAATCTGACATCGCCAACTGCTTCTGGTGTTGAGCAGCCTAAACCGAAGCGTCATCGCTCTCGGCATCGCCGTCGGAACTCTTCAGCTGCCGTAGCCAGTCAAAAGAGCGATGGTGAATTGCATGAACTTTCTTCAGGAGGTACGGTTGACTTTAAAGAATAGGCGTCAGATTGGACACACTATGCCGCGGGGTGTTATCGCAGCCTTGACTGATTTATACTGACAAACAGCAATAAATCTTATTAAGTAATTACTACATGAATCCATCGCAGCCAAACAAAAAGAAAAGAACGACTACCCTAACTAGTACCGCCTCTCTGTTGATTGTATTTACGATCGGTAGCCAGGTACTGGGTTTGCTGCGGACCAAGTTGGTCAATGCTAACTTTTCAGCACTTGGCCCACACAGTACAGATGCTTACTTTGCAGCTTTTAATATACCCGATTTCTTCTTCTTTACAGTTGCAGCTGGGGCGCTGGGTGTCGCTTTTATGCCAGTTCTGGCTGATCGCCTGCACAAGGGCGATCGACAAGGCATGTGGGAACTATCTTCTAGCTTGTTGAATCTTTTGGCAGTCATTATGACTGTGGTTGGGGTCGTTATTTTTATCTTTGCCAAGCCTCTAGTTCAGTATGTCGTAGCGCCCAACATGTCGTCTCAGCAACTTGGCACTACGGTTGAGATTATGCGTTTCTTGGCTTTCAATCCCTTGATCTTCACGGTCACCGGAATTTTGACTAGTATGCAGCAAACAGTCGGTCGCTTTTTCTTTTATGCCTTAGCGCCGCTT
>JBOHNR010000009.1:0-30279 GCA_050730755.1 Saccharimonadales bacterium (SeqCode)
CTTCGGCATCGATACCTTCTTTAAATAACTTTTCGGCGGCGACCAGAGAATGATAGGTCATTGTTCCAGTGGCTATGACAGAAACGTCCTCGCCACTTTCAAATATATATGCCTTGCCAATCTCAAACGGCGTATTCACGCTTGTAAAGACGGCTGTTGCCTCTCTAGCTAGACGCATATAATTCGGTCGTTTGTCCTTTGCCAGGGCCATAGTCGCCTTCTCCGCCTCAACTGAATCGCATGGCGCGATAACCACCATATTGGGTAAAGCTCGCATTAGGGCAATATCTTCAAGCATCTGGTGAGTGGCGCCATCAGGACCGACGCTGATACCGGCATGGGAACCAATAATTTTAACTGATCGATCGTTTAAACAGATCGTGGTGCGGATCTGTTCCCAATTACGGCCGGGGCTAAAAGCAGCGTAACTACTAACAAAAGGTATCTTGCCCATAGCGGCCAGACCAGCACCGATAGTCACCAGGTTCTGTTCAGCTACTCCTACCTCAATGAAGCGATTAGGGAAGACCTCAGCAAATAAATTCATCTTGGTCGAATCTGTCAGATCGGCGCAAGCCGCGACTACTCTTTCATCAGCCTCACCGGCTCTTTTTAGGCCGCGACCGAAGCCAGCCCGAATTGGTTCACTGGTTAAGTTAGCGGACATAAGATTATCTACTAAATACATGCTACTCATTAATCAGCCTCACTTTTAATCTTGCCGCCAAGAGTTCGTAGCTCCTTAAGCGCCAGCTTGGCCTGTTCGTGGTTCGGCGGAGTACCATGCCAATGAAAGTCATATTCCATAAAATCCACCCCTTTGCCCGGTACAGTGTGGGCAATAATCATAACCGGTTTTTCGACAATTGCTTGGGCCATTTTGCAGGCATCTATGACTGCCTCAATATTATTGCCGTCTATTTCAAGAACATGCCAACCGAAACTTTCCCATTTTAATTTCAAGTCTTCAAGCGGCATGATCGTTTCTGTAGGCCCGTCGATTTGGATGTTGTTACGATCTACAATAGCAATTAGGTTATTCAGTTTATACTTGCCGGCTAGCATAGCTGCCTCCCACACATTGCCCTCATCTTGTTCTCCATCACCCATAACCACATAAACCCAACGGTGAGAAGTCTTGTCGATACGCATAGCCAAAGCCATGCCACAGGCCTGACTTAAACCAGATCCGAGCGGACCGCTTGTCGTTTCCAATCCTGGCAGTCTCTTCCGCTCTGGGTGACCCTGGAGGCGTGTTCCTAATTGGCGTAAGGTCATCAACTCCTTCTTATCGAAGTATCCGGCTTCAGCCATAGTCGCATAACGGACTGGCACACAATGACCATTAGATAATATTAAGATGTCGCGCTCCTCCCAATCAGGATTTTTTGGATCGTGTTTGAGAATTGCGAAATAGAGTGCCGCAAATATATCAGCTAGGCCGAGCGGACCGGCGCTATGGCCACTGCCAGCTCGCTCTAGCATCCTTATGATATCCTCGCGAATTAGGTTGGCTTTTTCTTCTAAGGCTTTCACTGATGGCTGAGGACTTATCATCTTATTGCCCCTACCAGCGACTCTAGGGTTGAATAGATTTGTTTTGGATCAGCAGCATTTTGGATAAAGCCGCCGACATTAATCACATCAACTCCAGCTTCAGCCAGGGATTGAACGTTCTGGCTGTTAACTCCCCCGTCCCAGCCTATCTCAACGGTTGGCTTAAGTTCCCTTAGTGTTTTAACTTTTTTAAGTAAACCCAGGTTAACCTGGCTATCTCCTTGATAGCCTAGATTACCCGAAAAAACTAAAACATGATCGATATTGCTAAGAGCCGGTTGGATCATTTCAACTCTCGTCGGCGGTAGCAGCGCAACGCCAACCTCGATACCGTGTTGGTGCATCCTATTCGCAAAAGTTAAGAAGTCACCGTCAGCTTCAGCATGAACTATCACCAGCTGAGGATGTTGAACAATAATTAATTCGGTATGCTCAAACGGTTCTTTGTACATGACATGAATGTCTACGGTAACGTTACCCGGCCACCATAAGCGATCAAGATCGATCAGTCGTCTTGGAGCTAGTTGACCATCGGCGACATCAATATGAATTCGGCCGGCAAACGGCATAATGACGTTCATCTGCTTGTTGTAAGTTTTAGTGTCTTCAGCTGTAACTGTTGGGCAGATGGTAGCTTTAGTCATGATAAATTATCCAATTCTTGAATGCGCCGCTTGAACCTTGAGGCACCAGCAAACTGAGTGTTAAGCCAGGTAATTATAATCGGTTCGGTCGCTTTTAGGCTCAGATATTTAGAAGATAGGCAAAGTACGTTACTGTCGTCATCGTTGCGGGCTGACCTAGCTTCCTCCAGGTTCCAGCATAAGCTGGCCCTGACACCCTTATGACGGTTTGCGGCCATACACATGCCCTGCCCGCTAGCACAAATCAGAATGCCACGACTATCTTGATCTTTATCGGCTAGTAATGACGAAACAACTCTGGTGGCAAATTGAGGAAAATCGTCTGTTTGATCAAGGCCTTGGTTACCATCATCAAATACTTGGTAACCACTGCTGCTTAAAAAAGTAATAATCTGCTTTTTAAACTCAAACCCATTGTGATCAGCACCAATATAAATTTTCACCCTGCCACCCCTTTAAGCTATGCCTGATTATGAATGATCGTCACCTGTTTGATTCTTATGCAGGTAACGCCCGACGTCGGCAACTACTTCAACTAAACGGTTCGAATATCCCCACTCGTTATCGTACCAGGCGGCCACCTTTAGCATGTTACCACCAACGACAGCCGTTATTGCTAAATCAACGATCGCCGAGTGCGAATTTCCTATGAAGTCGGTGCTCACGAGCTCCTCTTCTGTAACATCCAATATACCCTGATAATAGGGTTCTTTGGCAGCCTTTTTAAAAACCTCATTAACTTCCTCAACACTGACACTCCGTTTGGTGATGATCACGAAATCACTAAGCGAAACGACTGGCGTTGGTACCCGTATTTCAAACGCTCCGAAAATGTCTTTGAGTGCTGGTAGAGCTTTTGCGGCAGCAATCGAAGCGCCGGTCGTAGTTGGTACTATATTTTGAGCTGCCGCTCGATCTTCTCTTAGATTCTTGCCAGGACCATCTTGCAATTTCTGACTAGCAGTATAGCTGTGGATAGTGGTCATCATCAGCTTTTCGACTCCGAAATTATTTTCGATAACATTTAAAACTGGCGTTATACAGTTGGTCGTACAACTGGCGTTACTGATTACTTCATTGGGCCCTTCTAATTTATCTTCGTTGACGCCGAGTACAACGGTCGTGGCCGAATCGGCGCTTTCGCCTTTGGCAGGGGCACTAATAACAACTCGTTTAGCACCAGCTACAATGTGAGTCTTAGCTTTATCCGGCTCAACGAAGAAACCGGTAGATTCTATGACAACGTCTATATCTAAATCTTTCCACGGCAATGCAGCTGGGTCTTTTTCGGCTAGGACTTTAATATGCTGGTCATCAACAACTATGTTTTGATCTTCGAAACTGACTTTTCGATCATAAGTCCCGTAATTACTGTCATGCTTAAGCAAATAAGCCAGCGTTTTAGTATCCGTTAAGTCGTTAATTGCCACTACCTCACAGTCATTGCGATCAAGTGCGATTTTAAAAGCATTTCTACCGATTCGGCCAAAACCGTTAATTGCTAGACGTGTTTTCATGCGTGCGTCCTTTTATTAGTTTTATACCCTCTAACACTTTCATTGTAAAAGCATAAGCACGCCGATGCAAGAAGCGGTTAACGTTCGTTGTATAAATTAGGCTTTTTGGTTAAACCGCTCGATCGAATCGGCAATTACTTTTTTAGCAGCCTCGATGTCACCCCAACCCATAACTTTCGTGCTACCTGGTTTCTTAAGGTCTTTGTAGTGAGTAAAGTGGTGTTCAATCTGCTGCTTCCAGCGTTCACCTAGATCGTCAAGATTTTTTACTTGATCCCCAGAATTACGATCATCAGCCGGCACAACGATCACCTTATAATCCATATCCTGGTCATCTTCAAAATTTAGCAAACCGACAATTTTGGCTGACAGCCAAACGCCTGTCGGAATTGGCTGATCCGTCACAATTAACGTATCAAGCTCATCGCCGTCTTCATCAATAGTCTGGGGAATAAAGCCGTAGTTGACTGGTTTCGCAAAAATGCTGGGTTCGACGCGGTCAACCACAAAGGCTGCACGATGACGATCCCACTCGATTTTCATTGTCGAGCCTTTGGGAATTTCGATCACAGTGTTAACCAAACCGTTAGCATAATCTCCTGGCGTAAGAACCTTATTAAAGTCTGGCATCTGTTAAAAATCTCCCTTGGTCTAGCTAATATTTTACTTATTCGTAAATATTGTACACTATCTGGTCATTTGCTTGGACTGCTTAACTATATCTTAACTATGTATACTATTAAATATGAGGGTTTGGTTCGATCACTCCGATGCTGAAGCCGGTAACATTACTAGCTTTTGGTTTAGACCCGAAAAACGGATAACTTATACAGCCGGACAATTTATTGAGTTAACGCTCAAACACAACAATCCGGATGATCGAGGCGAAAAACGATGGTTCACTTTAAGCAGCTCGCCAGGTGACGATTTAGTCAGTATCACAACGAAGCTGAGCAAGCCTGGCAGTTCCTTCAAGCTAGCTTTACAAAACCTGCAACCTGGTACAGAACTCCGGATGGTAGAACCGATGGGTGATTTTGTCTTGCCTAAAAATCTAACCCAACCATTAATTTTTATAGCCGGTGGTATCGGACTGACACCCTTTCATAGCATGTTTGAGTGGCTAGCGAAAAACCATGAAAAGCGCTCCATCCAATTTATATACGGGGTTCGTAACGAGGACGAAATCATTTTCCAAGACACGTTTCAACGAGCTGGAATTCGTGCCATCATTGTCGTCAATCAACCCTCAGAAGCGTGGGGTGGCGAACAAGGCGAGTTATCATCAGAACTAATCCTTGGGCTGGTCCAGTCAACTGACGATACATTGGTCTATCTTTCAGGCCCTGAACCAATGATTGAGCGTCTAGCTAATGATCTACACTCTAGCGGCATTAAGAAGCACCAGTTCGTGACCGACTTCTTCCCAGGCTATATCGAAATTTAGGAACTTGGCGTAGGCGCGACTTCCTTAGTTGATTCAGAGTACGGTACTAATTTACCTTCTAAATATTCACGTATAATCAGCGCGGCTGTAGCGCCTTCACCAACGGCGCTGGCGATTTGCATTGTAGCACCTGAGCGAATGTCACCAGCTGCGAAAACTCCCGGCATCGAAGTTTGTAAATGAGTGTCGGTCTTGATAAAGCCAACTTCATCGAGCTCTACTCCTGAATCACGCAAAAATTCACTGTTAGGCCTTAAACCGACAAAAACAAATACTCCGTCCGTTTCAAATGTAACTTTTTGATTGGTAGTTTTGTCGGTTCCGATAACCTTGGTAATTCTATTGTTTTCGCTGATGATATCATCGGTAGCCGTTTGTAAATGTACGGTAATTTTACCAGCCTTGACTGCCCCCTCAAGCTCATGCCGTAAGACTTCTGAGGCCTTTAGAGAGCTCCGAACAAGCATATCTATGTGACTGGCATACCGCGTCAAAAAAAGCGATTCTTGAACAGCCGAGTTACCGCCGCCAATCACGACTAGCCTTTTATCGCGATAAAAGGCTCCATCGCAGGTCGCGCAGTAGTGCACGCCACGAGCGTAATTTTCCTTTTCGCCGGGAACACCTACTTTTTTATAATCACTGCCAGTAGCCACTAAAACTACTCTGGCTAGTATCTCGCCACTAGTAGTCTGCAGCCGTTTGTATTCTCCTTCGTCAACTATCTTGGTGACTTCGCCTAGTTCAATGCTAGCCCCGAAGCGTTCGGCTTGCTTTTGTAGGTTTTCAGCAAGTGTTAAGCCTTCGACACCTTCAGGGAATCCTGGATAATTGTCGACTTTATCAGTTACCGCTGCCAATCCGCCGACGACCGCCCGCTCAAATAGCAATGTGTCAATGTCTTCCCTGGTGGTATAGACCGCCGCACTCAAGGCGGCTGGGCCGGCCCCGACCATTACAACTTCGTGCTTGGGAATTGTTGTGGGATCCATAATGTCCTTATTCTACTAAACTTATAAATCTCAAGTTATATTATACAAATATAGCAGTTGCTTTAAGATAACCAGCAATCTGGCATTCATAGTATAAACCGGCTGGATATCGAGTAATTACGAAATGGCCGGAGCAAGTTTAGACAAATTAAAGCCGACAACAACTTCTTGGCTGTTATCCTGCTTGGTTACAACTGTCACTGGCACAGTCAAAGCGCCGGATAGCTCAAGTGCTTCAGCTTGACGTTCTGGGTGTTCGTCCAGATTAACCTCGTCATAAGTTTGACCTCTCGCACCTAAGTACTTCTTAACCATGACACAGTAAGCGCAGCTATTAGTGGTGAAGATAGTAATTCTCTTAGGCATAAATGCTCTCCTTCGTTATGTTTGTCTATTTTTAAATACCGTCTGTAATTATATCTAGCGCCCACCTTTTTTGCAATAGCGCTATATGTTGTGTTTTTGTGGACAATTTGCCACCTAAGATTGGATACTCAGTAGCTTGACGACGAACACTAGCGCCGAATTAGCTGGGATACCGCTAGTCGCTTGGCTGCCATAGGCCAGACTAGCTGGAATAACAAGACGGCGGATACCACCGATTTTCATGCCCTGCAAGCCCTCAACCCACCCCTGGATAACCTGACCTTGTGTCAGAGTAAAGGCAAAACCAACTGGCTGAGTAAAGTTTTCGTCAAATACCTTACCGGTCGTGGCAAGTGTGCCGTAGTATTTAACCACCAAGCAATCGCCGCTTTGAGCTGTTTGGCCCGTCCCTACGGTCGGGTTAGTGACTTGTAAACTACTGACTGGTCCTGAAGGTATGAAAGGAGTCGGCGGGGTGATAGTTGGCTCAGCTGACGTATCGCTGCAAGTCTGGGTTGTTTTTGAAGCTGGCGTCGAGTTTGACGTAGCAAACTGCTGAATGATCACTGCCGCACTCAAAGCCAGAGCGGAAACCGTAAAGATTACTATCCCGACCCATGCGAATGCTCTGTCTCTTACTTTAGTCATCGATCATATCATATTACACGAATTTCAGACTTTTAGAGCCGTTCAGCCTGAAATTGCTTCTTGGCAGCTTCGGCAAGTTGGTCAAGCAGGGTATTAACTTCAATGTCCGTCATGGTGCGGTCATAGCTGGCAATGTTTAAGCGGAAAGTAACCTGCTTATGCGCGCTATCGTCTGGGCGCTCGTAAATATCAATCGCTGATAGGCTCGCTCTTGTCTGATCGGGTTTTAATTCGACTAGACGTTGCCGGATAAAATCGAAGAGCTGCTGGTAGGTCATAGTGGCTGTTACTTTCAGGCAGATATCCTGCTCGACTTTAGGAAATCGCGGTAAAGCTAAGTAATTTGATTTCTGCTCTCCGCCGGCTAGCAACAAAAGGTCAAACTCAAAGCCAGCACACAAAGCAGGCAGCTTCAAAGACCTTTTAACAGCTGCTTTAAATTCGCCGACTACTCCCCAAATTAGACCGTCTTTATCGCGTAGCACTGCGCTTCGATTTGGTTCAAAGGGGGCTGCCAGTTGTTGAATACGCGGGTTTGAACCAAGATCAACTTCCGAAAATAAATCAAACCGGATATTTACATCAACTTGGTACTCTTCAAGCAAATTTAAGAGATAAGCCCGTGCCTCGTAATAAGCCACCCCTTTGGAGTTTTTGTTATCAGCATAGACAAGACTCAGTGTATCAACTTCTTTTGGGATGCCTGGCTCATCCGGATAGGACTCATTTAGGGCATGGCTTTTGCCTATTTCAAATAAAGCAAAACGACCATAGCCGCTCTTAATATTTAGAAAGACTTTATCGAGTAGACTGGGTGTTAAACTCAAGCGGTAATATTGCAAATCCGGGCTTAGGGCATTCGATAATTGAAAAGCTAGCGTCTTATCTTGACCGACTTGATCGATTAAACTAGCCCGCACAAAGCTATAAGTTAATACCTCATTAGCTCCTGTTTTACTGAGATTCCGGCGGATTTTGTTTTTCAGTTCAAGCAATTCGTCTTTAGGCGCTGGCGTTAGGCTTCGTTTTGGTAATTCCATTGGCAACTTATCATAGCCGTCTAAACGGCCGACTTCTTCCACAACATCTTCCCGAATTTCAATGTCAGTCCGCCAAAACGGCGCCGTTACAACTAAGTTTTGGTTTTGCTCGACAACACTGCACTCGACGTTTTCAAGTAACTTTTTCATACCACCTGCGTCCAATTGGAGTCCTAACCGGCTATTTATAAACTGCGGACTGACTGACACGGGCGGATGGACCCACTGCCGATCATGAAGTTGATTATCGTCAATCACGTCGCTGGCCTGTTTGCCAGAGGCATATTTACCGAGTAACTCTAGCGCCTGTTTTAAGACGCGATCGTTTTGAAGTGGTGACTGCCCCTTCGTAAAACGGGTCACCGCATCCGTAAATAAACCATAAGCCATAGCAGTTCGACGAATGGAATACATATCAAAGCTAGCGCACTCTAAGATAATCCGCTCCGTCTGGTCGTCAACTTCGCTGTCGGTGCCACCCATTACGCCACCCAATCCAATTATTTTTTGATCGGTGGCGATTAGAATAGTTTCGCCAGACAATTCGATTTCTTTACCGCTCAGGAGGCTTAATCTTTCGCCATTCTTGGGGAAACGGACAACCAGCCTAGCTTTATGATCGCTGTTCAGGGCCTTTACTTTGTCATAGTCATAGGCATGCATTGGCTGGCCGGTTAACATCATTAAGTAGTTAGTAATATCGACGACATTGTTAACTGGGTGGACGCCTAGTCTCGACAAATACGACTGCAACAAAATAGACAGTGGATTAATTTTAATTCCATTTACTACAACAACCATGAATCGCGGAACCAGTTCAGGTAGTTCATTACGTACTTCTAGCGGTAAACCGGTGTTACCGCTACTAATCATTGGGGCGTTTGTTTTATACCAGGGGGGAGAAATAAATTGTTTACCGAGTATGCCGGCAATCTCCCGGGCAATTCCAAGTTGGCCGAAACAGTCTGGACGATGAGTTAGCATCTTGTTTTCAAGTTCAATGATGTAATCGTTTAGCTCGTATAAAACCGCAAAGTCGTCGCCGGGACTTGACTGGCAATCTATCTCCAAAATACCTTCTCGATTATCGCCCAGCGCCAGTTCTTTTGGCGAGGCTAACATACCATTGCTTTTCTGGCCACGGATATTACGAACCTCAATTACATATGGCTCTTTGGCGTAGCTTTCAGGAACCGTTGTGCCTGGAGGCAACCAAGCAACGTACATTCCGGCATGAACGTTCTGCGCTCCACAAACAACCCGGACTAGACCCTCATTGTCGCGCTCAACGTTTTCGGCTTTCTGGTTGTCGTCTATCAGGCAAACGTGAAGCTTATCAGCGTCAGGATGATTTTCACAGGTTATGACCTTCGCCACGACAATTCCTTGATATCGTTCACCCAGATTGACGACTGATTCGACAGCGCCCAGGCGCGCTCCAATCACCTCTATCAGCTGATCAACGGGAATATCTACATCAACAAATTGTTTTACCCAATTCAAGCTTATTTTCATCGGAGTAACCCTAACAGAGCGATTGACTCAATCATCTTAAATATATTAATTTCTGTCATGAAAATTGCCTCAAAAAGTCTAATCGGCCGGATTCAAAATAGCGGACATCCTCAATATCGTGCTTCATCATCGCTAGGCGATCAATGCCGCCTCCCCAAGCGAAACCAGTATAAACTTCGGGGTCGATACTAGCTTCACGCATTACGTTAGGATGAATCATGCCACAGCCCAGTAACTCAATCCAGCCGCTCTGGGAACAAACCGAGCAGCCTTTTTTATCACAAAACGGGCATGATAATGAAAATTCAAAAGAAGGTTCGGTGAAAGGGAAATAAAACGGCTGAGTTTTAACCTCCAAGTCTTTCATATAATAAGCCTGGAGAAATGTTTTTAAAGTCGCAATAAGATTGCCAGCATTAATGCCTTTGTCAACGTAGACACCTTCGAACTGATAGAAGGTGTGCTCATGCCGGGCATCTAAATCTTCATTTCGGAAAACACGCCCTGGTATAACTACGGCAATAGCTTTACCCTGCCCCAAATTGTCTTTATATCTTTTGAGGACACGATTCTGCATCGTGCTAGTGTGAGCCGGAGCGATCAAGGGCTTGCCTTTGGAATCAAGCTGGCTCGTCATAAATGTATCGTAATCATCTCGAGCCGGGTGACCTTCAGGAAAATTCAGGCTAGTAAACATATGATACTCGTCGTCTAGTTCACGACTGTCGACGGCCGTAAAACCCATTCTGTAAAAGATATCGAGAATCGCTTCTAACTCGGTCATTAGCGGATGAATACTGCCAAGTTCAGTTGGCAACAATTTGGGTTGTTCAGCAACCGGCGTATTGATATCAAACGGCGCCGTTACGTCCAAGGGTGGTAGAGCCTCGCTTTTTTCCTGATAGCTGGCCACCATTTGCTCTAACTCAGCTCGTAGTTCATTAGCTTCTTTGCCAAAACTAGCACGTTCTGCCGGGGACAATGTTTTTATTTCATCAAACAAAGCTTTCAATTCAACTGCTTTTAAAACGTCAGCTTTATGGCCCGAGGTTTCAAATTGCTTCTTTAAAACATCTCCGACTGCGGCAATGCGTGGATTTTGATAGCTCATAGCTTTAATTCAGTATAATACAGATAGCTAACAATGTGACGTGTGGCTTCGATTTTCGCGTTTGGCCGGTCTAGAATACTCTACTTTTCCCTAATGTATACTTAAAAACATGAGTGCTTACGATGAACTCTTCGAGCCGGCTAAAGCAGTGCTTGAGGGCAATGACCAGGGTCGTTATACTCGGCCGGCTAAGGAACATTATCTACATCAGTGGTTATGGGATAGTTGCTTCATCGCGATTGGTTTAAGGCATATCGATATCGAAAGAGCCAAACTGGAGGTCCTAAGCCTGTTTCGCGGACAGTGGAGCAATGGCATGTTGCCTAATATGATCTTTGAGCCAAGCAAAAAACACTTTATTTACGATAATATTTGGCAAAGCTGGCGAAGTCCCTTGGCTCCGTACGGTATTTCAACTAGCGGCATTACGCAACCACCTATTTTAGCCGAAGCCATTACTAGTATTGGCGAGAAGCTACCCTTAACCGAGCGCCGAAGCTGGTATAAGCAAACTTGGGAAAATCTGCTTGTCTATCATGAGTGGTTATACAGCGAACGCGATCCTCACAAAGAGGGGCTAGTATTACAAATTCACCCCTGGGAAACCGGTTTAGATAACACGCCGCCTTGGATGCAAGAGCTCAACCAACACCTATTGCCCTGGTGGATACGGTTTATTCAAAAAATACATCTGGATAGCCTTATTGGCTTGTTTCGAAACGATACGCATCACATCCCGGCTCGCCAACGGTTATCGAATATTGAGGCTCTAGCCATGTTTGACACTCAACTCCGTCTTCGCCGCAAAAGCTATGACATCAATAAAATTCTTGATCATTCGCTTTTTATCATTGAAGACCTGAGTTTTAATTGCATTTTAGTTCGGGCCAATGAACATTTAAGAAACATCGCCACTACCCTGCGAGAAGAGCTGCCGGATGAGCTAAAAAAGCATATGGAGTTGGCGGAACAGGCCATTGAAGAACTTTGGGATCCCTATACAGAGCAATATTATTCGCGTGACTTTATTACTCATCGATTACTAAAAGAACCCTCGATTGCCACTTTACTGCCGCTTTACGCTGGCAGCATTAGTAAAGAACATGCCGCCCTGCTGGTTAGCCAACTCGAAAACGAAAATGTTTTCGGGACATCATTCCCGGTACCATCGACACCAGCCAACTCCAGTTGGTTTAACCCTGAGCGATATTGGCAAGGCCCGACCTGGGTTAACACAAACTGGATGATTATTGAAGGCCTAAATCGATATGGCTATAAAGATCATGCCGAGACTCTGCGCGAAAGCACTTTAGATATGGTTCAAAAAAGCGGTTATTTTGAATATTTTAATCCGTTGAGCGGAGAGGGCTTGGGCAATGATAACTTCTCTTGGACAGCCGCACTAGTGATTGACCTGTTAAAACGTTAATCCTCCTTGTTCACGTCGTTAATTTTCTTTAGTTTGCTGGATGAGGCTAGACTCGGTTCGGTGTGATCAGAAATTTGTTGGATGACTTTAGTCAGCTGCCGAGCCCTAGTCCCCTCGATTTCGATATATGTGTTTTTAGTAGTATCTATTTGCTTACCAAGCCGTTCCAGCGATTCCCCGAATTTTTCATATTCGCCTTGAAACTTATCGATTAAACCTAAGATTTGAATTAGGCTTTTTTCATGATGAAAACTCTTATGTGCCTGCAAAATAAGTCGAAGCACAGCTGTAAACCCAAAAGGCCCGGCTAGTACAACTTTTCGCTCATTGGCGTACTGGTTAATATCGGGCACCATTTCATAGATAAAACTAAAGATCATTTCATTAGGAATGAACATAATCACAAAATCGAGCGTTTGTTTCTCAGGATTAATGTAATCCCTTTCGGACATTTCTTTGACTTTAGTTTTAACTGCAGTTCTAAACGAGTTTAAGGATTGTTTCTTAGCCTCACTGGTTTCTGCTTCCTGGTATGCTATTAGATCATCAAAAGGAAACTTGGCATCAACGTTTAATTTATAACCATCAGGCAGCAGGATGGTAAAATCTGGCCGGCCATTCATGGTAACTGTTTGCTTAGTATAGTTCAACCTCTCGACAAAGCCTGCGGCTAACAACAAATCTTCAGCAATTTGTTCACCCCAATCACCTCTAAGTCGATTGTTTGATAGCAAATTTCGAAGCCCTTCAGCTGAAACCTGGAGACCCTCAGTTATTTTGGCAGTATTTTCAAGCTGTTGCCTAATGGCAGCATTCTGGACTTTTAAGTCACCAACATCCCTGCGGTTACTCTCCAGCTGCTTTTCGAGGCCTTTAGTAATTTGTTCTAAGAGTTTTTGATTGTCGCCCAAAATCCCCTTGACGCCTGATTCAATTTCGTTCTGGTTTTTACTTCTTTGCGTGTTATTGGCGTTGGTTAAACTGAGGAGCATTTTTTGGCCAAAAAAATAAATAGCTGTAATAATCAGTGCGACACCCAGCACTATACATAAGACTACCACCACAAGAAGCATAAGATTATTGTATCAGGTTTAACTCTCTACGGTGACGGTCGTTCCGACTGATGACCAGCTGTATAGCCATTGAGCCGTAGCCAGCGGACATTCGACACAACCATGCGAAGCATCCGGTGAATAAGGGCTGATATTACCAAAAGCTGTAGCCGACCGCCAAGTAGCATCGTGGAAACCATAGGCTCCATACTGATTATCTAGAAATGGCATCCAGTAGTAGACAAAGTCATTCCAGCTGCCAGTGCTGTCCGAGCCGATTAGATGAACGTCGGTCTCTTTGGCATATATACGATACGTGCCTGTGGGAGTTAGGTCAGCGGCCAAATTTTCCATACCGGTAACCACCGGCGAGCTGTAAAGTGATTTATTTATTGAACAGGCCCAGAGGTGCCTGGCGCTTATACTAACGATTATATTTTGTGACAAAGTGTTATTTGCGCAGGGATTAGGAGCTGATTTAGTGGTGGTTTTAGCTGCTTTTGCTTGGTCAACTACTAATGACTGCTTAGAGGATGTGCCCTGCGTCCACCAAAACAGAACCGCACCAACTAAAATCACCAAGATCAGCACGAACAATGCGTGACTTCGATGTTTTTTACGAACTGTTGGCGGTCTCATAACATCTATTATATAAAATGTTTCAATATAATCATAAGAATGGTTATCTAGACATTCACACGTGACTGAAACTAAATGACCCGGGACGAACCCGGGTCATTTAGGAAGCCTCACACTTCCTATCGTTTAGCTTATGTCTAAGTTATGGCAATTTCAAGGCTAATTCTTAGCCATTGCGAGATACATATGGCGAATTTTTTAAATAAAATCGCCACGGTGTATCTTTAGCTTGCCGAATGCCGATTCGCGTGGTTTGGACAATGGAGCTTTTTATGAGACGAGGTTTGATGACCAGCTGCAATGGTGGCAGGCTTAGGTCGTGTCCATTTAAATCTTTATTAATCTCAAAAGCTTGGCATAACTTGGCCGGACCGTTAGTTAAGTTCATTTCAGATACACCGTGGCGATTTTTACTCATAGTTTCCACGCCTTCTAATGGCACTAGAGCCCGGATTAGCACAGCCGAACCTTCTCCTGGACGCCCAGTTACGACATTGCAGCAATAATGCATGCCATACGTAAAATAGACGTACAAATAGCCTGGCGCACCAAACATAACATCTGTTCGCGGAGTTTGACCGTGGTAGCTATGACTAGCGGCATCTATCTGGTCATAAGCCTCCGTTTCAATAATCTTACCAACAAGTTTATGCCCGTTTAGCTCGCGCACCAGATAAGATCCAAGTAGCCGTGGAGCAACTACTTCAGCGGTATCCGATAGTATTTTCCTAAAGTAAGAAGACATTCGATATTATTTTGATTGGCTTAATCCGATAACACACAACAAAAAGGATAATACTAATTATATTTGATTAAATCCAAGCACCTTCGCGCTTTAATATAAGTGCCAAAACTGTTCAGGTTTATTATTAAAATTAGCGGAAATTAATTTAGAATTTAAAGTAGCAAGGATGGTGTTTTAGGGAGTAAGTGGAGAGGTATGCATGTAAATGCAATCATTTGATATATCCCCTCGACACTTCACTGTTATATTTTCATTCTAAAACAAACCCTATTTACTCAGCCACTAAGACAAGTTACTTGCCCATCAGGCTGACTCAGGACTGGCGAGAGAGGCCACGATGGCCTCTCTCGCTTGAGTTACGACGTACAGTGTTTTCCTGGATGTCCACTAATTAAGGCTATATGATTACAGCCTCCCGATGGACCCTTGCTGGTTACTGCTGCACCGATTCCCCGTACCGCTCCGAAAAGCAATACAGCGACGACGACGATAAGCATTATGGTTTTGACTATCTTCATGGATCTCCTTTAGAAGTCCGAGAATCCGTAAGCTTCACCTGAGTCGTTGATCCACTGGCGAATACCATGTGCAAAACAGCCGATGCCGTAAGGGCCGACGCAGGCGTCACCATTCAATGCGTACTGTACCCCGTAGCGCGGCCATCCACCACCGTTGAAGTTGACTCCGCAGTATGTGATTTTTGTGTCGTATCCCGATGGAGTGCAACCGTGATTCCAGTTGTAGACGTGTGCACCATCGGCGACACCATCTTCAGTAGAATTTAGCTTCCACCACCAGCAGCCGTAGATTGAGCATTCTGCCGACCACCAACTCCAGTACCAATAGACAGTCGCTGCTCTTGCAGCAAACTTGACGCCAGGAACGGGTTGATGATTGGCGCCTCCTGAATAGATTAACACCTGGCAGTTGGGAATCGAGCCGGCTGGTTCGGCTGCCTCCATCGCCGTGCACTCTGTGCCAGGCAGGGTGACTATTTGAGAAGTCGCTCCAGGAACCGTGGCAGGATTGCTGATATTGGTTAAGCCAACGAAGCCTGCCGGAGGAGTCGGTACGGCAGTTGATGCAGCCTGTACGTCAGTCGCAGCCAAAACCACATAATAGAACCCTAGAGCTGCAACTGAAACAGCTGTGGCCAAGGCTAGTCTTCGCATTGTTGTCGATAGACCCTTCGCTTTTGCACCAATTTTTAAATTCACCGCGCTAATCCCAGGTGGATTCTTCCTAGACTCAAAGCTACCTTGAGCCATTAAATATACCCACCGATTTTGATATTCCTATCGGTAGAGCTACTTAACATCACCTCCTTTTATGAGTGAATAGTTGCCAACTGCATCGTAAGGAGTGCAGAATTACCTTCCGAGTGTTTTTAGAGGTTTTGCACTGATTTCGATGTAGTCGCATCCTCTTCGTAATGTGAATTAACTGATAGTTGGTATTACGTCGAGATATCACCGCATTGTAAGATAAATTGTCTTATCTTATGATGCGATGATATCTGAGGTGTTGACAACTTCGTAAAATCAGATTAGTCCTATGTAAATTTTCCTTGCTACCTTGTAAATGAACCCTTGCCCTTATCTTGAAGGATCAAGTTGCACATATTTTACCATTACGCAATAGTATTGCAAGCTTAACCTTTTCAATATCGGCAATTAGGCAGTTCAAACAGTAACGATCTCCGGCAAAATACCTTAAAAGCCACGCAGTAAAAGCGGCTCAATAAGCCCAATAACAGATAGTTTAATGCTTGGTAGCTTTGTTATATTCGGGATGTAAAGTCCAGGCGTAAGCCAATACTAGAGCCATCAGTAGAAAAGCTATCGCAAATAGACCGGCCGCACGATATTCATGATCCCATGGGTGGGCGTAATGTAGAAGCCCAGCTGCTATAGCAAAATTAACCCAACCCCAAAGTACGTTGACCCAGGCCGCCGAAGGGCGACCAAATGGTGTTTGGTGTTGGCTACCTGTGATACCTTTAACAAAATGAGGCACGCCGTTTGCCGCGAATAACCCGGCGATGAAGCTGTAAATATATAACTCAGCCATAATGCTTATCCTTATTATTTATTAATTATATTTTATACCGATATACCCCCTTACTGTCAACAAATTGGGGGGTCATGCTGCTGCTAGTTAAGGCATCAAACACTTGCTTTATAATCGTTTCTATGCTATAATTTGTTTGCTTTTGATGCGTTTTAACGTTTTCACTAAGCAATCGCACCTTAACTACGGAAAACAACCCATCACGTGAGGTTCTCAAGTTACCAGCATAAGTTTTAGTACGAAGTGATCTCAATTAGAGTTTATCTTCAATGTTCAACCATTCGTTTAGGAGCGCCAACATGGCCAATCGAAATTACATGGCAAAAGCCGGTCAGCTTCGGAAGAAAGGTAGTACTTTCGTGGGAATATCCCTAATTATCTTAAGCACTACTGCCGTCGCCAGCTTTTTGAACTACTATGCTCACCAGCAACTCGCGATTGCCCTGCCTGTTCTTGTCTTCTTTGGCATTACTAAAGACTTTGAAGTTCATTGGACAGACTTTACTATGGGTCTCGTGATCGCCTATTTTGCTGCACTGGCCTGCGCCGGAACTTACTATCTTGGTGGCTACTGGTACGGTGTAGCATTTCTAACGGTTTTAGGTGGAATGTGGTTGTCGAGGGAAAAAGCCTAGACAGTCTCTCTGCCGAAAAATCGAGTCATCATATATGGTGACTAATTTCCGTGGAAACGTGGTGCGCAACGGGTGAGTCGTGGGGGGATTGCTTAACAGCTTTCGCGTATGGTATCACCATACACCCCTACGCTCACCCGACATTTCTCTATTTTATAAACTGATTTTTCACTGACAAACATAAAACTTCATGGTTTCATTGAGATAGTACGAAGGGGGATTATGGACTCAGAGATTTCATTCCAGCTTAAAAGTGCAGCTTTCTCCAATGGAAGCCCCATACCCGAGAAATATACCTGCAAGGACCAGAACATTAACCCACCGTTAACGATCAGTGGTGTACCTGACGGGACGACAAGCTTGGCTCTGATTATGCACGACCCTGATGCTCCGTCCGGTGATTATCTGCATTGGACAATCTGGAATTTAAGCCCTGATCTAGCTTCAATCAATGAAAATAAAGTACCAGAGGGTGCGGTTGAAGGCATAAATGATTTTGGAAAAGTAGGCTACGGCGGTCCTTGTCCGCCAGCGGGCACCCATCATTACTTATTTGTTTTATTCGCTTTAGATACTAAGTTAGATGTCACGAGAGGTGCCAAACGAGAAGAGGTTAGCGAGGCTATTACCGACCATACTATTACTCAGACAACCCTGGTTGGTGTTTTTACGTCGCCAGCGTCAATTTAAATCAAGCTTGTTAAATGTTCTGATAACGGCGAGAGCGCCACCGATCACAAACAAGCCGGCAACTAGCATTCCGATTTGGTTACCGTCCAACTTAAAACCAATAATATGAATGTAAGATATAGACGTAGCTAGGGCTCCAATACTTATCGCTCCAACTCCTAAGCCGATACTAAATAATGACTCGATGCCGCCCATAATGCTACCTCTGTTGTTTTCATCGGCTGACTCCTGAGCTATAGTCATAGCTAGAGTCAGGGCTAGGGCAAAGGCCATACCAAATGGTACAGCTAGAGTCAGGGCCACAACAATAATTGGTACCAGCGCCATACTAATAACAATGCCTCCAAGCACAGCAATTGCGGCACCGAAGATATAAGCCCGGCCTTTTCGGTGAACTAGTTGCCTAACCGCCAACAGGCCGATTCCCATACCGGCACCCCATAACGAAACCAGCCAGCCGAATATTGCTGAAGAGGCATTCAGAGTCTCGCTGACATAACCAATACCAACGGCAAACAGAACTCCGCCGCCGAACATGGCAGCGGTAATACCGTAAGCCAAGCCACGAATGGTTTTGTTATTCCAGACGGCTTGGATTCCTTTTATAAAATCCTCACGAAAACTCATATTTTGATGTTGAGCGATACGTTTTCTGTCAACGTGGAAATTCATGTTAGCGATCATTAGTGCCGAAAATAAAAAAGTAACGGCATCGACAAAGAAAGCCAACGTTTCCGGCTGTCCATCAATTCGATGGCTAAAGGGAAGAAAGCTTGGATACAGACCGCTGGCGCCGTGGATGGCTCCAAAAATCGCACCACCTATAGGCAACATAATATAAGAGGATGCCAATATCAGCCCATTAGCTGTTTCCAGCGAACGCTTGGGAGCAAACTGAGGGATTGACGCATCACGAGCCGGAATAAAGAATAACGAAATAAATTCATGGACAAAAGCTATCGCATAAATAAACCAAAGACTGACAAATGGGACCAATAGGATAATCGCGGCTCGCAGTATATCAGTAGTAACCATGATTGTCTTGCGTGACATGCGGTCTGCCAGAACGCCGCCAATCGGTGCTGCAAACATGGGCGGTACAAGTCTAAGGATCAGAATAAAGGCAACACTCGTGGCGTTACCAGTTAAGGCATAAATAAAAGCAATGAAGGCAAATGTCGCCAGCCAATCGCCAAGCCCAGATATAAGTTGTCCGACTAGGAGCTTTCTAAAATCACTAGCCTTTAACAAACCTAGGGTAGTGTTATCCATAAGTCACCTCTTGAACCATTCTAGGGTATATAGTCCAAAAGCGTGATACTAAGCTGCGTAAAAATCTATCCTCACAGGGTAACGGATACCGACTAAGAAATCGCCAAAAATCCACTATGTTTGTCCTCTGATAGGTAATCTACTTTTACTATACCGCAATAACTTCGGCTGGTCATCTTTGAAAAGCACCGCAATATACCTAATTATATTAGTCATTACTATATCGGAGCCTAGTCAAACCCCGAAAGCTTTTATATAATCACCTTGTTCATCAAGAGATTAAATCTATCAATTCACACTGGGGCGTGGCCAAGCGGTAAGGCGCCTGCCTCTGGAGCAGGAGATCGTAGGTTCGAATCCTACCGCCCCAGCCAAGCCGAAAATTCGAACTTTCACTATACAAATTCTTGACCTTTTTATTTACTCTTTCATGGGTGCTACACGGTTTTATCGTAGTTTGCTTATAACGGCATTATGGAAACGACTTATTCCGCAAAAGTTTCGATAGAAATTAATGCAGCACCTGAGCAAGTCTGGGAAGTATTAATAAATCCTGACCTAGTAAGACAATACTTACATGGCGCAACTATGAACGCCGACTGGAGGAAGGGTGACAATATCACCTGGAGCGGTGAGTGGAACGGACAAAGCTATGTCGATAAAGGTACTGTATTAATCTACGAGCCTTATAGTGTTATAAAGACTACTCATTGGAGTCCGATGTCCGGCAAAGATGACAAACCCGAAAACTACCATCATGTGACTTATGAACTTAAGGAAGAAAACAATAAAACAACCTTTACCCTTACGCAAGAGAACAGCCCAAAATTTTTTATCTAATTTATTTTTATCGATCATTTATTAACCAATCCCTGGCTCTATAAACTTTATCAAGCATTAGCCATTAGAATTATCTGATTGAATACTATTTTTTTTGATCGGCTGGCTTAAGGATATTACCGACTAGCTGATCCACTTGGTCATTAGACAAGTTGGCTTTTACAGCATAACCCTCGATTCCTAAAGTCCGAATACCAGCTGGTGCATCGGCTTCGTTAAGGTTTGAAATAATCAATACTTTAATATCTTTTCCCCACTCGGTAGCGCGCATAACTTTAAGTATTTGATCGCCAGCCACCTTAGGCAGCATAATATCTAGCAACACCAAACTCGGACGTTCTTTTTCGATTATGACTAGGGCTTCAATACCATCATGAGCTACAAAACAGATATATCCAATTAACTCAAGTCTTGTTTTATATATATCTGCTAGACTAGAGTCGTCTTCGACTATTACTATTTTTGCCCAAGAACCGTATTGATCCATATCGTTAACGATTATAAGCCAACCGCCGTCAAACCTGAAGCAAATTGAAGTCAATTAGTCTCACGTACCGTCAAGTCTTCAACTTAATGATTAACTGTTTTGTTATCATATAGCTAATGAACTTAGCTCTATTCGGCTCGGGTGAATTTACTCCGTCCGTAGACGGTATCGATGAATATTTAATTTCTACCTTCAAACCACATAACATAGCCGTGCTACCAACTGCCGCTGGAGCCGAAAAAGACGCCCTAAAATGGATCGAGATGGCCAGGCAGCATTATGCTAAATTTCATTTGACTGTGATACCAGTGCCAATATTCAACAAGGAAGATTCTAACAATAAAGACTTAACTGATCTCTTGATTCCAGCTGAATGGATCTTCTTTTCAGGCGGTGATCCAGGCTATCTTATGGATGTCTTAAACGACAGCCTTCTTTGGAAAACTGTTTTAAAACGCCTTCAAACAGGGGCATTACTAACAGGTAGTTCAGCTGGCGCTATGGTGATGGGAAATTTTGTTCTAGCCAGCCCTTTTAGGGCAATGTTTTCAAATTCCGATACAGTTTGGCAAAAGGCTTTTGGCTTAGTTGATTACACTGTTTTCCCGCATTTTAATCGCCTGAAAAAACACAAGAAAATATTACAAAGAATTACCCAAAAGGGACCAGAAAAAATCAGCTCGGCTTGGCTGGGAATTGACGAGAACACCGCATTCGTAATCAGCCTAGATAAAAAGACAGTCCAAGGAGAGGGTAAGGTCGAGATTCATAAGTCCTCAGAAGAAGGCTATTTATGATCTTGTGAGTTTTTCTGGCGCTTTCGTTTGGTGGGATCGAGTTCGCGTTTCCTAAGTCGTAAGTTTTTGGGTGTAACTTCAAGCAATTCATCATTTTCGATAAAACCTAGGCACTGTTCCAGGCTCAGGATGGTCGGTGGGGTCAATTGGACCACACCGTCGGATGATTTACTACGCATGTTGGTCAGATGTTTAGCTTTGCAAACGTTTATCTCAACGTCCTCTTGGCGACTATTGAGACCCACAATTTGTCCGGCATAGACAATCTCCATCGGGCCAACAAAACAAAGGCCTCGTTCCTCCGCAGTTTGAAGCGCATAGGGCGTCGTCGTGCCTGCCTCAAAGGCAACCAGTACGCCATTACGTAGCTGCTTAAGAGAAGCGCCTAATGGTTCGTAGCCAATTGTCAGACTATTCATAATGACTGTGCCCTTAGTGCTAGTCATTAAAATACTACGAAGACCAAGCAGGGCCCTTGTCGGCAACTCGTAAACCAATTTAGTGACGCCTTTTGGACTGGCAAATTGCTCTTTGAGGATTGCCTTGCGCTGACCAAGTTCCGTCTGAACCGTGCCGACATGCTCAGGCGGTACTTCTACTAATAATTCCTCAATTGGTTCCACTATCTGACCATTCTCTTCTTTTGTGACTACTTGTGGACGCCCGACTTCGAACTCAAATCCCTCGCGGCGCATTGTTTCGATTAAGACGCTCAAATGTAACTCGCCACGGCCATTAACAACATAACCAAGGCCATCTTCATCTACTCGTAAGCCAACATTCGTTTCTAATTCTTTTTGTAAACGTTCGCTAATTTGCCGGCTAGTCGTAAAATCACCTTCTCTGCCCTTAAGTGGACTACTGTTTGGGCCAAGGTAAATCTTAAGTGTCGGCGCCTCAATCTCAAGTACCGGTAAGGCTTTAGGCTTAGTATCATCTGCCAAGGTTTCACCAATTTGAACATCAGCGATACCCGTTAATTGGACAATATCACCAGCCACTCCAACCGGTACTTCAAACTTAGTGAGTCCGTGGCTCATAAAAACATTGCCTACCCGAGCTTTAGCTATCGAACCATCTTTTTTACACACGCTAACCTGATCGCCAGCTTTGACTTGACCGCGGGTAATCCGGCCGATGGCGTACTTTCCTTTAAAGTTGTCCCAATTTAGGGCAGTAATCATCATCTGGAATGGTTTATTTAGTTCAATGCCCGGGGCTGGAATAAACCGAATAATAGCGTCAAAAATAACATCTAAATCAGCCGCCTCTTCATAATTTTGGGGCATAGTTTCCCAGGCCTTACCAGCTCGGCTTTCAGCATAATAGGTCGGATAATGAAGCTGGTCTTCGTGAACAGCTAACTCTAAAAATAAATCGGCAATTTCATCCTCAACTTCAGCTAGGCGTGAGCCAACTTTATCAATCTTATTGATAATAACTATTGGTTTTAAATCTGAAGCTAAAGCCTTGCCAAGCACGAATTTGGTCTGGGGCATGGGGCCTTCCTGTGCATCAACAATCAATAAACAACCGTCTGCCATATTGAGTGTCCGTTCTACCTCGCCGCTAAAATCAGCATGCCCTGGTGTATCAATAATGTTAATCCTATAGTCACCGTGTTGGACTGCCGTTACTTTTGCGGTTATAGTTATACCGCGTTCGCGCTCTTGGTCACCACTGTCCATAATCAAATCCTGGCTCATTTCAGCTTGATTATCCCGAAATGTTTTGGACTGTTTGAGCAAGCCATCAACAAGAGTGGTTTTGCCATGATCGACATGAGCAATAACCGCAATATTCCGAATTTTGGTCGGATCTTGAGTGTTGGACATAAAATAAAGCGCTAATATAGCGCTCCCTTTCAATGAAATTATACCATAAGAACAAATATTTTACTACCCTATCAAACTAATCAACCACTAGCGTGTCGTTAATTGATTGAATAACTACACTCATATCACTAAATAGGAGTTGCTATTCTTCAGCTGATCTGAAGCGGACTATTACGAAGACTATTTGCGTAGTAATAGTATTTATGCTAAAATCGGATTATTGTTTTGATGAATCCGGGTCCGGTTAGCTTATTTACTCGATTTCATTACTGCAATCGACTAAAAACTACTAAACCGTTAGGATTCATTTTTTATGCCTTATCACTTTTCAGCTCATCAGCGTGGTCGCTCTTCGGGTCCACATAATTTTCATCGAAATTCGGCAGCTAAACGCAGTAATCGTAAACAATATATTAATCCAGCTTATTTTGTGCGCCCAGCCAAGTTCGCAACTCAAGTAATCTATAAACCGACCCACAATTTTGCTGACTTTGATTTCAATCCGCTTCTAAAAGCCAACCTGGCAACCAAAGGCATTGTGACGCCAACTCCAATTCAGGACCAAGCGATTGAACATGGGTTAGCTGGACGTGATGTCATTGGTATCGCTAACACTGGTACCGGCAAAACCATCGCTTTCGCTATGCCGCTACTCGAAAAATTAATGCTGAGCCGTGAAAACCGCGCCTTGATTATGGTTCCGACTAGGGAATTAGCTCAGCAAATTGAGGTCGAATGCCGAACTTTAGCCAAGGGTAGTGGTTTATTAGGAGCAATCTTAATTGGCGGCAGTTCAATGGGCCCGCAGTTATATGATCTCCGAGTTAAACCACAAATTGTGATTGGTACGCCTGGGCGGATTAAAGATCACTTGGAACGTCGTAGCCTGAATTTATCAAATTTCAATATCGTAGTTCTTGATGAAGTCGACCGAATGCTCGACATGGGCTTTGTCGCTGATATGCGCCAGATTTTAAAAAACGTATCTACTGTGCGTCAGTCATACTTCTTTTCCGCCACTGTCGATGATAAGGTTAACGAACTAATAAAAGGATTTTCTAAAGATCCAGTAACAGTGTCGGTTAAAACTGGCGACACAACTGACACCGTCGAACAAAATACCGTCTCCTATAAGACAACAAGCGAAAAAATCGACAAGCTTCATAGCCTGTTGATACAAAATGATATTTCTAAGGCTCTAGTCTTTGACGATACTCAGCATAGTGTCGAGAGGCTTAGTAAGGCGCTCCAATCACGCGGTTTTCAAGCAGACGCTATACACGGCGGAAAATCACAAGGCCAAAGACAGCGTGCTCTTCAAAGGTTTCGATCAAACGAAATAAATGTCTTGGTAGCGACCGATGTTGCCGCCCGGGGCATAGATGTTATAGACATCAGCCATGTCATAAATTACTCCCTGCCACAGTCATATGATGACTATATCCATCGAATCGGACGAGCCGGAAGGGCTGGTCGAATTGGCTATGCTTTAACGTTTGTTGAAGGATAGCACCTAAGAATATTGATAATCTCTTAGTCGCCGGCTAGTACGATTTAGCTTTTTTAGCCCTTTTCTTTTGCTCGGCAATCGTTTCATGTCCACCACTTAGCTTAGAATAAACCGCGTCGACTTTATTTAACCTGTAACGCAAACGGCTGCGCTCTTTTTTAGCTGATTCCCTGGCGCCTTGCGGTGTCTGAAAGTCTTTAAGCTCGCCATCATAATACTTCCTAAAAAAGCTATGAAGAATAAACCTAGGATCGAAATAGGCTCTGTCTTCCTCTTTTAAACCTTTCAAACCTTCCTGAAACTCTGATTCGGTAAAATGCGAAATTGCCAGAGCCCCGGTAAAGGCTGTTTGCCCATCCCTTTGAAGTCTATCACGCTTAAAAGCTACCCCTCTTACGACTTCTGATAAATTCGGACCATACCTTTGGTCAAGACCAGTATTAGGGGCATCATTTTCGAAAGCGCGCTCTAAACCCTCGCCTGAATTATCAGCAGAGAAATAATCGAGCGCCTTTAAAAGCAGCTGGACACGGTCTTGGACGCCAATTGAAGGTCCTTCTTTTTCTATATACAAGCTGGGGATGGCTGGAGCATGAGAAATTATTGTCTCGGGCGGTACGCCATAAGCCGAGGCATTAAATAGATCTCCTTGAACGGAATTATCTTCTGGCGTCTTGGCTTCTGATCTATTTGACATATATACTATTATATACTACTTATGTTAATTTTACAAGTAATTTTTCATTTCATCTTTTTGGGAAAACTATCGTCAGATGTGAGCTCTCTCTAGTGATCTTAAATAGAAGAGTTATTCTGTTTAGGTTCTAAGCCCTATTGCCTAACTAATAATCTTTACAATTTATCTTTATACAGATATGTATAAGTAAAGAAATAATTATTTTTACAAATAACAGATAAGAATCACTCGCAAAATATGAATTACGTAATTCATGTTAGCGATTATAAAAATAGACCCGAAAGTAGGCATAACTGTTAACTTTTGACAGGCTAAAACTAGGTTGGCATGATTAAGCCCAAAGGTTCGTTCGAATTCCCTCGCTATAAATAAGCTTTTATTTCATAGTAATAACAAAATTTTTGTTGTATACTCATATCTACTAGAAAACCAGCTGCTGTTTGGGTTCTAGTCATTAACAATTAAGTTTTCGTTTTAGGGAGCAGCTTCTGGATGTACTTTGGTTGCCAGGTGCCTTAAACAGAACATTAGGAGCAATATGGCAACAAAATTATTTGTCGGTGGACTGGCTTACGCCATCAACGACAGCGGACTGTCCGATTTCTTTAGCAAGATCGGCAAAGTAGAATCAGCAAAAGTCATAGCTGATCGTTTTTCTGGTCAGTCAAAAGGATTCGGTTTTGTAGAAATGAGTACTGATGAGGAAGCTCAGAAGGCAATCGCCGAGCTTAATGGTAAAGATCTCGAAGGTCGTACCGTAACTGTCAGTGTGGCCCGTCCTCGTGAAGAAAACCCCGCTCGCTCGTTTAATGACCATAGCAACGATAGTTAAATACTAACAATTATCTTAAGACTGGTATCAAGCCCGCCAAGATAGCTTACTTTCTATGCCCGAATTGTCCGACTAAAGAGTCAGGGGCTTTATGAATTTCTCAGCTTATCGAAATATAATCTGTAGCTAAAGATAGGAGATTGCTTTGAAGCAACCGACAAAACAACAGCTTCAGGCATATACGTCTTATTCGCCTCACTACAAAGGTTATGGAGCTTTAAACTCCAAGCAACCCAGTAGTAACTTTACAAAGACTAAGCGACCCATTAGTTGGCGTAAGATTGTCCTTAGGATTTTTCTATTGCTGGTAGTGATTGTTCTAATAATTATTGGTTTTTTAGGTTGGAAATTATACGTTGACGCCAGTAAAATCACCGGTGACAAAAACCCCTTAGATCTTTTCAGCCTATTTGATCCGGGACCTCTCCAAGAAACAGACGGCCGAGTTAACATCTTATTGGCTGGTAATTCAGCTGGTGATCCAGGGCACCAGGGTGCAAATTTGACTGACTCAATCATGGTTATCAGCATAAATCCAACCGATAACACCGCTATTTTACTCAGCATCCCCCGCGATATGTGGGTCAATATTCCCGGTAATGGCAATGCTAAAATTAATTCGGCTTACGAAGACGGGGGCATGAGCTTGCTATCTCAAATTGTCCAGCAAGACTTCAACATCGTCCTAGATTATTCGGCTCTGATTAATTATGCCGCCTTCAAGGACGCTGTTAATGCAGTCGGCGGCATAACAATCAACATAAAAAGCCCTGATCCAAGCGGCATCTATGACGCCTATACTCATCTGCAACTAGCAAACGGCAAAGACACGCTAGATGGTCAAGAAGCTCTAGATCTTGCCAGGGCTCGAGGCGATGATTCAGCTGGTGATGTTTCTTACGGCATTCCTGATAGCGACTTTACTAGAACTATGTACCAGAGGGAGATGTTAATCGCCCTTAAGGATAAGGCAGTTACTGCCGGAGTAATCACCAATCCTCTTAAGATAGCCAGTCTGGCCGACGCCTTTGGTAATAACGTTAAATCAAACCTAAGTCTTGGCAATATGATAAGGCTCTACGATGACACCAAAGATATCAAGAACAGCAATATCCAATCTCTCAACTTAAACGATATCAATGGCCAAGATTTGGTTACAAATTACTATGCGCCGGGCAATGAAGATGCTCTCATACCAACTGCCGGTTTTGGCGACTACAATCAGATTCAGAGCGCGATTCAAACAATCCTTTATCCTCCGGGCAAGTAAGTCGGTCATCAACAAACAGCTATACAGGAGCTACTGAACGTATCTAAGCCTCGTTATGTTGATTGCCACCAAGCTGTTGGCAACAAGATTAACTCCGTTAAAAGCTCGATTGGTAATACAATTACTATCCAGCCAGCTGGATTTAGCGGCTTCAGCCAGGTCAATGATTCACTAACTACGACCGAGTTAGACAAAGTAAAACAACTACCTAATATTGTCAGCTTGAGCTAAACTCTAACCGACCAATTAACAACTATCGGCTCGATATCTCCGGCACTTGGGCAATCTGCCAACAGCAGTAGCAACACAATTAGCCTTAGCTCGCAGTCAAAATACCACTATCATCGTAGTTACTCATGACCTTTCCATAGCTGGCAAGACTGATCTGGCCTTTCTATTAAAAGACGGCAAGCTAATAGCCAATTAACTAATATAGTTATGCTCCTCTAACTACCTGTCCTATTAACAGGCAGAGGTTCAAGTTATTGAAAGCCGAAGTTGCCTAGCGATGGGTCTGCCGCAAACTAACGAAACGTTCGATGCCTATTACTGATAGACCAACTGCTACAAGTATGATGCCAACTATTTGAAATTGGTCATTAACGGTTGGGTCCTTGGCGGGAGTTGGTATACCGTGACCATGATCAGATACTGTGCTGTCACCGAGCACATGACTTACAGCACTCGTCAGTTGGGCATTTGCGATCGAGCTATCGATCGTGTTACCGCTACCCGTCGCTGTGTTAGACTTAGGCACGAAACTAAAGACGTGCGGTGTAGTTGAAGTTGAAGAAGCTGATGTAGTAGTACTCGGGTCGGGCGGTGTGTAAACCCCGAAGTTACCAATCCAGCTACCGAAGACATTTATGAACAAAATTCCGAACCAGCCGGTTAGATCAAATTGAGTATTATCCAAATTCAGGAAGTTAACTGCTGTTTCAGCGTTGCCGCTGGTAGCGTCACCAGCTTCCGTATTGCCGGCAACTGTAGCATTACCGCTTTCAGCAGCAACGTTAACATTATTAGTGATCGAATCGTTGTTGGTGGCGTCAATGTTGGTGTTATTGGTGGTACTTTCAGTCGTGTCGCCGCCAAGTGCAGCAGCCGTGACACCAGCCGGAGTGTTCAAAATTACACCAACCCAGGTGCCTGATACATTAACGAATACCAACAAGCAATTTGTGCCAATGATTTCATTGCCCGTCAGATTGAAGATAGTCACAGCCGTAGATGCGTTACCCGTTGTAGCCGTCCCTGCGGAAGTGTTGTTGCTAACCTTGGCATTGCCACTGGTTGCATTGCTGGCTACATTGTTATTAATTGTTTCATTGTTGGTGGTTTTGATACCTAGACTATTGGCGACACTATTGGATATATCGACTGTGGTACTTGGGGCATTACTAGCTATTAAGCTATTAAGAAAGTTCTGCGGCATTAGAATGTCACCGGTTAAGTTGCCGTTAATATTAATGACACCAATAAACGATTGGCCAGAACTTATAACGGAATCAATCATATTGACAACATTGGCAATTGCTTCTGCATTACCACTGGTGGCACTGCCGGCACTAGTATTATCGGCAACCGTTGCGTTACCGCTATTTGCATCTAAAGTTACATCATTATTAATTTGACCAGTATTTTGTGAATTAACCGTAAGATTATTAGTCGTATTCAGCGTTTGATCGCCACTGGCAGGTTGTAATTGGCTTGGGTCAACTATTAAGTTACCTTGTACATCACCGTCAATATTAGCCACAAACGTAGTTATTGGAGCACTCGTAGAAGACTGTAAAGAATTTAAGGCAGTTTCTTCTGAGCTAGCGTCGCCAGTGATGGCGTCTCCAGCCGAAGTGTTGCCTTCCACCGCAGCATTGCCAGAGGTCGCCTGTGAATTGACTTGGTTGTCTAAAGTAGCTGTATTTGTACTATCAAGCGTCGTCGAGTTAGAAGTAGTAGTGTCGGTTGATGTCGTCGCATTAGGTCCATTACTTGTGTTCGTGGTCGAGTCAGTCGAGTCCGAAGTATTGGGATCAACATTTGTAGCAACTGTCACTGGTGGGGGTGGCGCGCAAACTGTCAATGAGTTAGGTCCAATTTCAGCACCAACTGGTAGCTGGGAGACTGTAACAGTTACTTGCTGCCAAGTACCGGTTGACGCAATATATACCCACTTCTGGTACGTCCATTTCCAGTTTGAAGTGTTACACGTATAAACATAGGGCGTTATAGGCGTGACCGATTGTGTTGCCGGGCTCCAGGTATAATACTGGTTCACATAAAGACCCGTGCAAGAATTATAAGTATAAGTCGAAGCGTCTGATCCCGTCGGCCGGGTAACACCAGTAGAAGCTGGAGTGACTGGTGTACATGATGCATTTGCAGCAGGTGTTGAAGTATCAGCTTCTACTGTAAATGCATAAGGGGCAGAGGCAAACAACATAAACATCGCTGCCATAAGACCTAACAGCGGCCGTCTCAGTCTAGACTTAGCCGAAGCCACCGGTTTATTTATTCTGTATGTCATATTTAGATTAATCTACCTTCCTGCGAAACTGTCGTTTACATTTGTCGGCTTTGCCACACTTGGTGCAAAAGAGTCCAGTAGCGGGGACTCTTTCGCCTAAATTTCAACCTAATTT
>JBOHNR010000010.1:0-26428 GCA_050730755.1 Saccharimonadales bacterium (SeqCode)
ACAAGACACTCAAGTATCGCAACTTTAGAAATATATGATGATAACAGATTGATGCTAAGGGACGTTGAGCATTATCGGAAAGCCTTCAGTGACCTCAAAATATAGTTCATTTATTTACATAATACACATTACACGAAATAACGTAAGCGTTGAAAAATCAGGCAATTTTTGGTATAATGCATGGTATAAAGATTTAGTTCTTCCCTGTCTACTAGCACTGCGTCGGCATTTGAAATGCGACAACGCAAGAAGTTCAAGACCGGTGAAAGGGCTACCCTTGCACATCGTAAAGTCGATGTGCCTAGTTCTAGTGAGTTTGTTGCGCAGCGCAAGGAAGATGCACTGGCACTTGCTCAGCTTGCGTACGATATGTTTGTCGAGCAAGAGATGGACGAAGCGGAAGCAGAAGGACAAAACAATGCTTAGGTGGCAACTATGACTAAGCAGATTAGGGCTGCCGCCATTTGCAGGGTTTCTACACCTGAGCAACTTGATAACGGTAGTCTTAATCGTCAACATGAGGCAGTTCTAAAGGCTGCTAATGAGCTAGGTGTTGTTATTCCAGATGACTATTGGTGGTCAGGTAATGTCTCAAGTAAAAAAGGTACGAACTTAGATCGTACAGACTTAAAAGAGATCATACGCCAGTGTAAAAAAGATAAGACCATACGTTACGTAATTGTAGATGAGCCGGATCGTTTCATGCGCTCCATTGATGAGGCGGCATACTTTGAGGTTATTTTTCGAAGAATTGGTGTTACAGTTTGGTATGCTTGTGACGCTGAGCTGAATAAAGGTAGCTTGGCATCGAAATTGTTTAAGTTCACGAAATACTTATCGGCAGAAGGTAGCAATGACGATCGTATACGACAGTCTATTGACGGCCAGACTTCAGCATTAAAGGAGGGTCGTTGGACGTTCGCACCCAAGCCTGGCTACAAGCGAGGTTACGAACGTGGTATTCCAGAGATACATCCTGTCAGAGGCATAGCATTGCAAAAAGTATTACTAGATATTGTTAGCAAGCGTGTAACACCGACTCAGGGATTGAAAGACTTGAATAAAAGCGAGTTTATGACAAGTGGTCACTCTTTGTACAAAATGGATAAGTTCCGGAAGATTGTTACCGATCCGTTTTACGCTGGTATTGTTGAAATCAATAAGCAAGTCAAAGTTCGCAATGAAAACGGCTTACATGAAGCCCTGATCACCAAAGAGCAGCACTATAAGCTCATTAAGATAATGGATGGAAAAGCAAAAAATCAGTCCGGTCCTAGGGAAAACGGAAATCCGAAGTATCCTGCTAATGGCACTGTTTGCGACAACTGTTTGAATAAGAGGAATGGCAGGTTTGTGGGTTTTGATCATACAAACGGTAAAAGCCCTAAGATATACGAAAAATACCGTTGTCGCTCATGTAATCGTTATCTAACACGACAAGAGATGCATAGGGGCATTGTGCAACAGTTTAAGGACAATCCAATTACAAAGGAGGGGCGAGAGGAGTTTTTGGCAGCTTTGCGAATCGTATGGAAACAAAGAGTCGCACAAGCCGAGCAAGAAGCCCACAGGATAAATCACAAAATCAAAGCACTGAACCAAGCGATCGAAAGACAGGTCACTGACATGTCTGACCCAAGCAACATAGAGCTAAAAGCAAGGATTCAGCAATCTATACTTCAGAAAGAACAGGAGATCGAGACACTAGATGAACAACTTGAAGAATTAGAGAAAAAATCAGATGTGGTCTGGCAGAAGTTCCTGAGGTTTTCGTTTGATTTCGCCGAAAATATGGGAGCTACATTTTTAGAAGCTACTCCAGAAAACAGAGAACGGTGTAAACAAATTATGTTTCCTGCTGGATTTTGCGTAAATGAAAATAAAAAAGTTTACACTCTCGAAATCAGCCCACTTATCACCTTAGTAGGTAACAAAAAAGCCTTAGCGAAAGACGCTAAGACCCATATGGTGCGGGTCACGGGACTCTAACCCGTGGCCTCGTCCTTGGCAAGGACGCGCTCTAAACAACTGAGCTAGACCCGCAAGATGATTGATATTTACTGAGAGGGATGGGTAATATCTTATGGTGGCGACTCCCAGACTCGAACTGGGGACACAAGGCTCTTCAAGCCTCTGCTCTACCAACTGAGCTAAATCGCCGAATAAATACTTATGTAATGATAGCTTCTTAAAGGTGTTTTTTCAATTGTGGGTCAGTTTTTTAAAGTCTGTTTCTTAACAAACTTAACTGAGTTTTAACCGAGTTCGTTAACCGACGATACCTTTAAATGCATGACCAATCGCATATGTCAGCAACATGGCAATAGCCCCGCCCAAGATTACTCTGGCCATCGCTTTTAAGCGAGGGGCTCTTCCCACAGTTGCGCTGATGTAACCAGTAATGCTTAAAGCAAGCAAGACAGCTACGACTGTAGCTATCAAATGCGTCGATTGGCTGGCTGCTACAACTGTAGCTAGAGGTATAATACCGCCAACGGCAAACGCTGCCAATGAAGCTATAGCTGCCTGAAGCGGGTTACTTAAATCAGTCTCGTTAAGATTCATTTCAACCTCTAAATGTGCCTTGATAGCATCACGATTAGTTAGCTCTCGGGCCACTTGGTGAGCCGTTCGGGAAGATAATCCTTTTGCTTCATACATACTCGTCAGCTCTTCAAATTCTTCGGCGGGATGATTTTCAAGTTGCCGTTTCTCGTCTGTAATAAAAGCTCTTTCTGAATCTCGTTGACTACTAACTGACACATACTCTCCAACCGCCATCGATAAGGCGCCAGCTGCTAATCCAGCCATCCCGGCAGTAAAAATTGTTGTACGATTACTAGTCGCGCCAGCCACACCCAAGATAATGCTAGCGACTGAAACTATACCATCATTAGCTCCGAGAACAGCAGCTCTTAATGAATTAAGTCGACTTTTAGAAACTTGGATACGGTCATCATTTTGAGGCCCGAGGCTTACCAAGGCTTAATTCTCTTTAGCCATAAATTCTTTTATGCTTTTCATAGTATCAAGAAATTGATTGGGAAATACTATGGTGCTGTTTTTCTCGACAGCAATGTCGCTTAAGACCTGCAAATTACGTAGCTGTAAGGCAATCGGATGAGCCGATATAATATCAGCTGCCTGACCAAGCTTAGCGGCGCTAAGTTGCTCACCTTCCGCTGCAATGATCTTGGCACGTTTTTCGCGTTCGGCCTCAGCCTGCTTGGCCATTGCCCTTTGCATTGAATCAGGTAGTTGTATATCTTTAATTTCAACAGAGTTAACAAGCACGCCCCACTTCCCAGTAACATGCTCCAGTATGTCTCTGACCTTTTTATTAATGGCAGTTGTTTCACTAAGAACATCATCTAAAGCACTCTGACCTATTACATTTCGGATAGTAGTTTGCGCATTCTGATAGATGGCAGCTATCACATCTTCTATTTCAACAATCGACTTAATTGGGTCCTTAATCTGGTAATAAGCGACAGCCGCAACATCAATTGATACATTGTCCTTAGTAATAATTTTCTGAGCCTCTATCGGTAAAGTTACAACCCTTAAACTAACTTTTCTCATTTGGTCAACAATCGGTATGATAAGACGAAAGCCCGGCTCTTTAATTACTTTTCCGACTTTACCGAAGCGAAATACCACGCCGCGCTCGTATTGGTTAATAATACGCACACCAGTAGCAGTAATAAACAATAAGACAACCAAAATGATAATTAATATTGTAAGAATTGACATATGCTGTACTCCTTATCCCCTCACTAAAAATTGGTGGAGCTAGCGAGATTCGAACTCGCGACCTTTTGCATGCCATGCAAACGCGCTAGCCAACTACGCTATAGCCCCTTCCTAATGCTCCCCTTATAATAACAGCCCTTTGCCCAAGTTCAAGCGTTAGGTTCTCAACAAAAAAATAAAACCGGATTTTACTCCGGTTTTTTATCGTGCACGCCCACCCTGGCGCGAGCGAAAATTTTATTTTTGGAAATGTCTTTATTTTACGCGCCCTTTGCGCACGAATTACTTTAAGCATAACATGTTTGTAGTACCAGTCAATACTTCATTTATTCGCTTGGTGGACACTATTTTTTTACTGCTAAAAAAGTTAGTAAATCTTGTTCTGTCAACTGAGTGGTACCAAATTGAACTGCTTTTTGAAGTTTGTTGGCTCCCGCATTCTTACCGACTACTAAATATGTGGTGTCCTTGCCAATATTGGTCTGAAAAGTACCTCCGAGAGACCGGATTTTTTCAGCTGCTTCATCGCGATTTATAGACTCAAGCGTACCCGTAATAACAAAACTTTTTCCGTGTAACTGTCCGTGAGCTTTTAACTGATAGTGAGCTTTAACCCCTAAAGTCATAAATTTTTCGAGTAATTTTTGATTATCAGAACTAGCTAACCAAGCTAGAATAGATTCTGCTACAACCTCACCAATACCTTCAATTTGTTTCAGTTCATCAAGTGTCGCTAATCTTAGCTTTTCAATCCCGCCAAAATACTCTGCTATATCTATAGCCGTTTGTGAGCCAACGTGACGAATACCGAGGCCATAAATAAAGCGTGGCAACTCAGGGTTTTTAGTTGCCTGAACGCCGTCAACAAGTTTTTGAGCTGAAAGATCAGCAAAACGTTCCAGTTTTACAACCTGCTGTTTAGTTAGAGTATAGATATCGGCCAAATCGTGTACTAGCTTAGCATCAACGAGAGCCGCTACATTTTTTTCACCCAGCGTATCAATATCAAGTGCTGCCTTAGAAGCAAAATGTTCTAAAGATTGTTTAAGCAGAAGTCTGCCGCTGACGCCCTTTATCCGGTAGATAGCTTCACCCGGAGGACGAATGAATTGGAGTTCTGGGTATAGCTGCATAAGAGCTTTTTCAATTTTAAACTTTTTAGTCGACTTCGGCCTCAATTCATTCAGTACCCGCGAGACTTGCGGAATAATATCGCCAGCCTTAAAAACAATTACAGTGTCACCAATTCGTACGTCCTTACGGTCAATTTCGGCCGCATTATGCAAACTGGCATGTTGAACGGTTGTACCAGCTATCTTAACCGGGTTAAAAACCGCCACCGGCGTAGCGGCTCCGGTTCGGCCAATACTTAACACGATATCGCGGACAATTGTTACAGCCTCTTCAGCAGCATATTTATAAGCAATTGCCGCTCGAGGAGCCTTGCCGACCACACCAAGTTCAGTAAACTCAGCTCGATTATTAAGTTTTATAACTAATCCGTCAGTGTTGTACGGTAATTTATGTCGTTTATCCTCCCATTCGTCCACGAAGCTCATGATAGCGCCCAGGTTCTTGAAAACAGTTGCCTGTTTGCCAGCAGCAAAACCGAGTGAGCGCAGTGCTTCATAAGCAAAGGCATTTGTCGGAATATCGTCAGGATTAGTACGTAGCAAGTCCCATGCTCGGAATCTCAAAAATCTGGAGGCTGTTAATTTTGGGTCGAGCTGGCGAATACTGCCAGCAGCCAAGTTTCTAGGGTTTGCAAAAACGGGCTTTCCGCTAATTTCGCGATTCTTGTTGAGAGCTTCAAAATCCTTTTTATAAATGATTACTTCTCCACGAACTTCAGTTCGGCCGCTTAAGAACTGATCATTTTTTTTATTCTGCCGCAGTGCAAATGGGACGCTTTCTATAGTCCGAACATTAGCCGAGACATCTTCTCCGACAAAGCCATCACCCCGCGTCAATGCTTGCACAAATTGTCCATCTTGATAAATAAGGGCGCAAGCTAGACCGTCAAGTTTAAGGTCAATGAAAAATTCTGATTTGGCTTCTGGAGAAAGTTTTTGTATCCGTTTAAACCAAGCAACTACTTCATTACTGTTAAAAACATCATTTAAACTTAACATTTGAGCTGAATGGCGTACTTTCTTAAACTCGGTTAGTGGTTTACCCGCCACCCGCTGAGTTGGGCTGTCGAAGGTAATAAGTTTAGGAAATTGTGTTTCGATTTCAATTAATTCATGCTTGAGTGAATCGGCAGCGGCTTCGCTCATAATTGACTCGTCTAAGACATGGTAGTGGTAACGATAGTCATTAATTAATTTACGCAAATGCCTCGCGCGTTCCTTAGCGTCTGCTAGGCTCACTTGTTTCATTGCAGCAGTTCCCTATATAACGTGTACATATAAACGTTAATAATAATCAAGCTGCACGTTGTTAGAACAAAGAGTATCCAAGGTGCTATTAGAGCAGTAAGGACAATAAATGGGAACATGATAACAGCCGCTAAAACTAATAGTGCTACAGGTAAAAAAAGCAGTTTACGAAAGACTGCAGGACGACGGTATCGAACTAGTTGACGAGCGCTTCTTAGCGCTTTTATTGGAGTCATATCTGGTAACGTCACGATATATAGAGCAAATAACGACGAGCACAACATATAGACTGATGTAGTAGCCAGCGCTAAAAACAACAACCCCCATAACAGCTTTTCAACTACAGAAACAGCAATACCGTTGGTTACTACTAAGCTATATAAGCCACCGCCTACCAAAAATGGTAGGGTTTGTATCAATACAACCATCAACACTAAAATAAATGGTATAAGAGGATACATACCCTTATAAAACGAATCACGAAAACGAATATTCTCGCCGGCGATAACTTGCCGAAGCACCCAAATAGTCGCTAAGCTAACGATCAGTCCCAAAAAAATCTGGTAGGCGCCGGCCGATGCATTTGAGCTACTGCCTGAAGAAGTTAGCAATGATCCAAAAATCGATATACTGGCGGTAAGTTGACCATCATGGGAAAATTGATTTTTTAAACTGCTAATATTTGCATCGCTACTAAAACCACGTACCAGCAGAATATTAAGTAGACCGTATACTAAGGCCAATCCTAAGAACAACCAACGATGTCTCCATAATAAAATCGACGTCTTTTGTGTAAGCTGCCAGACGCTTGGCAAACGAACCGGGTGTTTAATCCGCTTTAGACGAAATGGTTTATAGGCTGGAAGTCGCAAACGTCGTTTGTCTGATAATAAGACGTCATAAGCAGGTGCTGATGGCTCAATTAAGTGTTTCTTTTTAGGGGTAGTTTTCTTAGACTTCTTAACAGAGGTAGGCATGATATATCTATTGTAGCAGAGAAGTAACGATGCTTTTAAGCGTGACTTTCCATATCGCGCAAACGGGCTATTCGTTCCTCAATCGGCGGATGAGTGCTAAATAAATTAGTCAAACTATGTCCTTTAAGTGGGCTAGCAAAAAAGAAGTGAGCGGTTGCTGTGTTTTGTTTTTTCAACGTGCTACCTGTTCTTTCGATCTTTTGCAGGGCACTGATTAATTCATCAGGATAGCGTGTAGTGAGAGCACTGGTAGCATCAGCTAAGTACTCACGTTGACGAGAAATCGCCAACTGAATCATCGTGGCAACTAGCGGAGCTAAAATTGCTGCAACTATACCTAAGAGCAAAAATATTTGATTATTCTGATTACCGCGCTGATTACCCCGAAACCAGGTCAAATAGATAATAGCATCAGCTATCAGAGATATAACCGCAGTCAGGGCAAAGGCTACCATTGATACTCTAATGTCGTAATTCTTGACGTGGCCGAGTTCATGGGCAAATACACCCTGTAATTCGTCATCATCCATAATAGTTAGCAACCCGCTAGTAGCACAAACTGCTGCATCTTTCGGGTTACGACCAGTCGCAAAGGCATTTGGTGCAGGATCATCAATGATGAAAACTCTGGGCATTGGTAAACCATTAGTGATACTCAAGTTTTCAATAATCCGCCATAACCTGGGATCATCTTTTTTCTGTATTTCATGAGCTCCGTTAACTGCCAGAGACATGCGGCTACCGGCATAATAGGTTAGAACAGCGTAGATTAACGTTCCAACTAGTACGCCGTAAAATATTGTCGGTTGACCACCTAAATACTGATTGAATAACCACGCAATCAGAGCGACGAAAGCTATGAACCCAGCCATAATAAACACGGTCCGGCGTTTATTGGCAGCTATATCGCTATACATAGTCAGATAATTTCCTTATGCTTACCCGCCACTTAAACTAAAATTTAACCTCAACCGGTTCAGCTGCTTGATTGTATGCCGTTTCGTCAAGCTCGAAGAATTCCTTATCAGTTTTATAGCCAAGCATATTAGCAAAAACTTTGGTTGGAAAGACCTTCCGTTTAGTATTGAAATCACGAACAACGCCATTATAAAAACGCCTTGAAGCCATAATTTTATCTTCGGTATCGGTCAATTCAGCCTGCAGTTGTTGGAAATTCTCTGTTGCTTTAAGATCTGGGTAGTTTTCAGCGACCGCAAACAAACTCTTAAGCGTTTGTGAAAACTGATTTTCAGCCTTGGCCGTGGCCTGGACTCCCTGAGCGCCAAGTGCGTTGGATCGAGCCTTAGTGACATCTTCAAAAACGGTCTTTTCGTGCGATGCATAGCCTTTAACAGTGTTCACAAGGTTAGGTATTAGATCATAACGCCGTTTTAGCTGAACCGTAATATCACTCCAGGCTTCATCAGCTCGGACATTTAGTCGAACCAGACCGTTATACATGCTGACGATAGCGGCAATTACTATAACCAGGATGACAATCACAATTATTAGTACGAGCATTATCAGAGATTCTCCTTGTTACGTCACCCCAATTATACAGCAAGTGTCAGACTTTAGGGGTGTATCATGATTATTAATGAACGCACAGCAAAAAAAGATCAGGCGTAGGGTAATAATTGGCCTGATACTTATACTTTGCATAAGTTATATAGTCTATGCTTTAACTGAACCGCTGACTATCTCACAGCCCATTGCTAGATTCTCTTTTTCACAATCGGCTAAACCAGTTTCGATAGCATGGCCAAATTACGGCGAATCAGCAGTTAGCGCTGTCGGCTATAACTTACTCGCTACTCACGGTAGTCAGACACCATTACCGACCGCTAGTGTTGCCAAAATAGTAACTGCCTTAGCCGTCCTTAAGAAAGCACCACTAGTTATTAATCAAAGTGGCCCGATCATTACTCTCAACCAAACTGACGTTGATGCCTACAATAGTTACCTAGCTGAAGACGGCTCGGTCGTCAAAGTAGCGGTAGGCGAAAAGATTAGCGAATACCAGGCTCTAGAAGCAATGCTCATGCCCTCAGCTAACAATATTGCTGAAACTTTGGCTAATTGGGCTTTCGGTTCAGTTGATGCCTACAATACCTACGCCAATACGTATGTCAATCAGTTGGGTATGACAAATACCACAATTACCGACCCAAGTGGATTCTTGCCAACTACTGTCAGCACGCCTCAAGACTTAATTACCTTAGGGAAAGCAGCTCTTTCTAATCCAGTTATCACCCAAATTATCAATCAAAAAAGCGCCACAATCCCTGTTCAGGGGGTAATCAATAATGTCAACCTTTTACTTGGTGACAAAGGAATTGTGGGTATTAAGACAGGTGATAACGACCAAGATCTTGGTTGTTTCCTGTTTGCTGCAAATCAGGTAGTCGGTAGCCAAACCATAAGAATAGTCGGAGTGATTATGGGCGGTCCAAATCTCGGTACTACAATGTGGGATGCTTTACCGTTAATTAGCAATGTCGCTAACTCCTTTACAAATCTCACAGTTATTAATACTGACGATGGAATCGCAACTTACACGACACAATGGGGTACCCAAACTACGGCTGTCGCAAGTCGCACTTTGTCGACTTTAGTTTGGAACGGTTCAGATACGACTAGCTCGGTCACTTTAGAAAAATTACAGGTACCTTTAGCTGCAGGCAGCCAAGTCGGAACATTAAGCGTTAAAAATTCATTAACGAACGAAGTTTCAAGTATACCCATTATATTGAAGCAACCAATTATAGAACCTAGCGTGTTCTGGCGATTGACGCATAGTTTTTAGCGTTCGCAATTTTGGTGGGCGCTGAGGGAGTTGAACCCCCGACCTTCTGAGTGTAAATCAGACGCTCTAGCCAGCTGAGCTAAGCGCCCTTGGTGCGGACGAGAGGATTTGAACCTCCAAGCCTTGCGGCATATACACCTCAAGCATACGCGTATACCGGATTCCGCCACGTCCGCAAGTAATACCCTATCAGCCTTGTTTAAAAACTATCATATCTTATCTGTTTTTAGGCCAAAACTCAAGCATAGCAAGGTCTATGATCGGGGTAGGTGTTCGTAGAGATGGTTAATAGTATACTCATGGCGTAGCAACGCTTTTAAATCTTCTATAGTAACACCCAACTTAACACCCGGATTGAGTGTGCCATAAGGATCAAATACTTTTTTTACTTTCTGTAACAAGTCGTAGACTTCGGTGCCGTACATCTTTTGTAAGTATGGTCCTCGCAATCGACCATCACTATGTTCACCGCTAATAGAACCACCTAGCTCCATTACTAGATTGTAATACTCATCCATCATTCGAAATGCTTTTTGACGATCACCGACTTGGCTCAAATCCAAATACGGCAGCATCGATAAACTGACATCGCCAGCATGACCCCAAATTGCCGGTTGTAAATGATTACGTTTAAATATCTCATAAATCCCATTTATAAATTCCTGTAACTTATCGGCTGGCACGACACTATCTTCAATTATAGGCAAAGCTTTGACGTTTCCAAGGGAATGTATGGAGGCCGAGGTAGAAGCCTGACGAATATTCCAAAGTAGCTCCTGCGTCGAAAATTCTGTTTCAAGTTGAACATTAACGGCATACTGCTCAAGAATTTTTTTACCTCTTTTGGCAACCTTTTTTTGCAAGCGTTCGCTACCGTCATATTCAACAAGGAGTATAAACTTTGGGTATGGTTTTTCCATGATACCCTTTAATTGGTTTGGGTTGACTGTGTCTACAAACGATAACAAATTACCGTCTACCATTTCGATTGCACTTGGTATCTCTTTAGCTTTTTTAAGTTCAAGCACGGCTGACTGAAGTTGGCTAAGCTCGTCAAACAAAGCAACGATTAATGAAGTTTCAGGATTATGAATTTCAGTATCTAATGTTATTTCCGTAATAATACCTAGGGTACCTTGAGAGCCGACAATCAACGGCGTTAAGTCGAACGTACCGTCATTATTCTTGACGCCTAACAAATTGTAACCAGCAGAATTTTTTGTGACACTACGCTCCATCATATCAACCGTCGATTTATGTTCCTCCAGTATCGTGTCAACAGAACGGTAGATTTCTCCTTCAAATGTCGTTAAACCAAGCTTTCTGTTTAATTCTCGCTTGTTTAGGCGATGCGTAGCAATAACTTCACCATTGGCCAGGACAACTCTCAAAGCTTGAACATAATTACCCGTTGCTCCATATTTAATACTTTTTTCGCCACTAGAATTATTGGCGATTGCTCCACCAATTGTAGAATATTCAAACGTTGCTGGAAAAGGAGGAAGAAAGCGACCGTGAGTCTGAAGAGTCTGTTGTAATTTACCATAGTTAAGACCTGGTTCAACCGTTATATCTCCACTTTTAGTGTCAAGTTCTAAAATCCGGTTCATATGAGCTGGAAAAACCATAACAATGCCATTACCGATGGCTGCACCGCTATGGTCAGTGCCTGAACCGCGGGCTGTAATTGGAATAATACGGTTACGCTCAGCTAGCTGCCAAGTAAAGCGAGCGGTTTTTCGGACATCATTTTCATTTTTAGGGTAAAGAATTAAGGCTGGACTGAGTGATAAAACGCTGTTGTCAGTAGAAAAATATCGACGAGCATCAACTGAAGTAACTACTTCCCCAGTTACATGATCTTGCAAGTAATAGCCAATTTTGTTCATAGTATCTGTTTACTACTGCCCCTAGCCATAGCCTTGTTGCTGTTATGATAGCACATTCAGCTTGTGATTAGGTACTGGTGCGCGAGAGAGGACTTGAACCTCCAAGAGTGTAACCTCACTAGTACCTGAAACTAGCGCGTCTACCATTCCGCCACTCGCGCCCAATTGTTTTATTATTCGCCTAAAATTTACAAAAACTATACCAGAAATCCTCAATATCGTATCCGTTTTCAAGCAAAAACTCAAGTTGGGTTGGTTACCCAGCCAGTCTGAATCATCCAGTTCTGAACATTATTAAAGCGATCAGCTGCTGTATTAACTTGATTACTACCTAAACCATAAATCGGAACGTGAGAAATATAGAATAAACGTGGTTGATATAGGCCAAGCGCCGGTGCATCTTGTTGCCAAACTTGCAAAAATGACTGGTATTTAATACTTCTTAGTTGGTCACCTAATCTCGTTCGTCCAGCTTCTAAGGAGGCGTCAGCTATACTCGATCTATATTCAGAAAAATTTAATTGTCCTGACGAATTAGCAGCCGCCTGTGAACTATCCCAATAAACGTAAACGTCTGGATCTACTCCTATCGATATACCGTCTAGAACTGCATCGTAAGCGTGTGATGACAAGATGTCTTGAAATTCAATCTGCTGCTCTATTTGAACCTTGACAACAATACCAAAAGCTCGCCAATGGTTAGATAAAGACTTCGCTACTTTAATGTATTCAGGATTACTTGGCACAAGCAGGCTAAAAGTTAACGGCTGTCCATTTTTTACTCTTATACCGTTTGAATTAAGAATCCAGCCATCGGCATTTAGCAGGGATACTGCCTTGGATGGCTGGTTGGTGACTTGGGCATAGGCTCGGTCATATCCAAGCTGACCTTCAAGTAATGGCTCATTAACTGGGATCGCCGGATAACTAAGTTTTGCAATGATAGCTGGCTGGTTAGAAGCATCAACAAGCGCTTGACGAACCTGTGGGTCCTTAAGAATTGGGTCTGAAGTTTTAAAAAAGACATATACGGCAGCAGTAATTGGTAAATTATAGACCTGATTCGTAGCGTCTTTGGCAATATTCGATGGTACGCTACTTAAATCGACCATAGCTGTAATTTGGTCGCTTTGGTATGCACTAAACATTGCATTATTACTGGGATAAGTGTTAATCGTGAAGCCGCTGAGCTTCGGGGTACCAGCCCAATAATTTTGAAATGGTATTAAGTTAATCTGGTCTTCAGAGTTAATTGGGTTATCATTGCTAGCTCCGAAACTGCTCCATTGAAAAGGACCAGCACCAATCGGATCATCTGTGTTAAAAATAGCGGAACGTAAACTGGCAACGTTAATCGATTGAAGAATGTGCTTTGGAACTATACCAGTGGTTAGGCTATACGGGAATGAACTAAGAGGATTTGGCAAAGTAAACGTTATCGTCCGACTGTTAAGCGCTGCAACTTGAACATCTTGCCAACTTGAGAATAGTGGCGACTGAGCATTCGGGTTTTGGATAGTCTGATAAGTAAAAACTACATCGGCAGCAGTTAGCGGTTTACCATCTTGCCAAGTTAGGTCCGGTCGAAGATGAACGGTATAAATAGTTCCTGAGCTATCAACGCTCCAGGAATTAGCTAAGTCGCCGATTAATTGATTGTGATTATCATATGACAGCAGGCTGGCAAAAATAAGTCTTGAAACTGAGGTATCAACTTCATTTACCGCATAGAGCGGATTGGCGGTCGTAAATGTACCCTCTATTCCCTCTGAGTATATTCCACCTGAAACTGGCTGGATTGTCTGATAATAGCTCTTTAACTCGGAGAGCTGCACGACCACACAACCACTAATTAGCCCAAATAATAGCAGCCAGCTAATACTGAAACGCCAAACCAATTTAAATTTATTCATCCTGCTAAGAAAATTTTTCTCAAGATGATTGCCAGTACTTTGGCTCAGATTCTCAATCTGTTGTTGTTGATGACGCCACAGACGTCGCGACCGAAGCTTGAATGTATGCAAGCTCATGGTACTTGAACCGCCAGCGGGCTACTTAACCTATAACCCCAAATATTAGTGCAAGTGTAAAAGTTACGGCACATAAAATCGTCAACTGAAAAATGGTTTTATCCGTACCGCGTCGCGACATATTAATTTCACCCGATCCACCTATACCAGCACCGAGAGACGCCCCCCTAGTTTGGACTAAGATAAGGATGGTCATCAGGATCATGGCGGCCAGGGCAATATAGTTAAATATTGACATATTCTTTATCCAAGTATAGTGGACACTAACAAATTTACTAGCCCGACAACCATTCCTGCAAATATTGCCACCCAAAAACTAGTAAAATGTAGCGAAGGATAAAACTCGCTGGTCAGAAATACAGTCAGCCCATTAATGACAATCATAAACAGCCCAAGCGATAAAAAAATTGCTGGCAGAGATATCAAAATTAGAAAAGGTTTAAGTAAAGTATTAATAATTGCCAGAACAACACCAGCAACTACGATTACTCCTAAACTATTCTCGTAACTGAGTCGACCACCTAAAAGCCCAGCGGCAATCCATAGACCAAGACTGCTAACAACCCAACGGATAAGGAAACGAATTATCAAGTGCGCCACGATTATTATTGTAAATAGGTTATGTCTATCAGGCAAGCTAGTCGTCGATTAAACAAGGCTATGGGATAGAAAGTCACTTAAAACTTGATTACCTTCGGTAGTTATCAACACGTCATCCTCAATGCGAATCCCGATAGACTCTTGTTTAATATATATCCCAGGCTCAACTGTTATAACCATGCCTGCTTGCAGCGGTTGATCGTATGATCCAATATCGTGAGCATTTAGTCCAAGAAAATGGGAGATTGCATGTGGCGTAAATCGGTGAACAGCTTCACGACTAATATTCTTTATAAGTCCCAACGATTGGAGTTGCTTGCCTAAAAACTTCTCAACTTGTCGCTCGTAATCTTTCAGCATAACTCCAGGACGAAGAAGCGATAGGGCAAAAATTTGTGTCTCTAGAACAGCTTTATAGACAGACTTTTGGCGCTGGCTAGGGTTACTTAAACTTATGGTTCGAGTTATATCAGCAGCGTAATGATCGTAGTTTGCTCCAACATCACAAAGCATCAAGTCGCCTTTAGAAAGGGTGCTACTATTTTGCACATTATGGAGCGTGCAGGCCCGTTCACCACTGGCAATTATTGGTGCAAAAGCGTGACCGCCAGCTCCTTGTCGCCGGAAATCGCGGTTTAGTTCGGCCTCAATTTCATATTCGTATTTAAATTTACCTTGACGAGCCAACTGAAAAATCTTGCTTAAGCTGACTGAAGTAATATCTATTGCGGACTGGATGGCCTGAATTTCAAGTGATTGTTTAATCGCCCGCAACTGGATCATATTTTGGCTAACATCAAGTAGTTTCAGCTTTGGGTTATGTGACTTAAAACTATTGATCAATCTTTGTCGAGCCGGGTTAGTATACATACCTAGAAGTTCTATATAATCCGGTGCGGACCCGAGTGTTGCCACATGTTGATTTATAATAAGTTGTGGTTTTAACCGTTCCCACCCCTTTTCAGATTCAAGAATATCCTTAACACCTGATACAAATAGTAGTTCGCTTTCATTAATCATGCCATCAAATGCCATTCTCGAATCTTCTCGTTTCGGAACAATTAAATATTCGCCATCTTTATCGAAAACCAGTAAGATATCCGGCTCATCACAACCTGTTAGATACCAAAAACTTGCATCTTGGCAGAACGGAAAGCTAGTGTCTCCACCACGCTGCAAAAGACCGTTAGCAGTTAAAACAATTAAAGTCTCCTCAGGCAACGATTTTTTAAGCCTGGCCCGGTTAGCGCTGAAAAATTTACTACTAAATCTTTTATTTATCATAGTCGTCCAAAAAACTCAGTATAGACTCATTCAAAGACATCAGGCAATTTCTTAAGTGATAATAGTTTATGATCGATATTATGTGTCATTACATAAGCTCAACGACTTAGGTGTTGCTGGATAAAGGTCATCAATTGATTGTAGTGACTGGCGAACAACCAGATGTCTAAAATCAATAACGCTGGAAAAATTATTAGCGTTTCGACATATTTACCGGTTGTTATTCTTAATCTATGAACTGGCGGTAAACCAAACTTAATAGGCACTGGAAGGAGCCATGGGACGCCTTCTTTGGTAAACGTATCCATTAAAAGATGGGAGATCATACCAATCAAAAAGGCATACCAAACGAGCGTTATATTAATACTAAGCATCAGCGGGTGCAAGAAATATAGCAAAAGGTCAGTTAAGACCCCGAAAAGTAAAATCCCCAGCAACGAGTGACTTAAAAATCTATGGCCGCCGAGCATTTTAGCAAATATTTTCCCGACGAAGTTGCCACTGGGCAGATTTCGCCAAAAAGGCGCGGTTGGTTGATCAATGTCTGGCGCAATACCGCCTATTTGATTTGCCAATATAGCCAACAGTGCTGTTCCTAGGGTAACTGATTGTATAGGTACGACTACCAACACTAGCCCAAGCGCTGTAATAGCTCCAAGATCATGAGTTCGTGCTGTCATAGTCCCATCTATTGTACTATTTTGTTATGTTTTACTTTTCAAATAAAGAAGTATGATAGCCGTCTTCTTCCTACCAACGATAGCATTTAGCTGAGCTTGGTTGAATTGTGTTAAGTTTCGCCAAGAGCCAAATTCTTTTAGGAGCTTCTTGCGGGTAACTGGCCCGATGCCTGGTATTTCGTCAATTAAACTAGCTGTCTGGCGTTTTGATTTTAGAACTGAATGATAACTAACGGCAAAACGATGCGATTCGTCTCTAATTCGTTGGAGAAGTTTAATTAGATTAGAACTGTGCGGTACATTAACAACTATAAAGTCGCTACTATCTGCCGAGAAACCGCCAAGTTTATTTAGTACATTCAAATTAAGCTTAACACTGGAATTTGCCTTTTGAATTACAATTTGCTCTTCACGTTTAGCTAAGCCTATAAAAGGGATATGTTGATATCCAGCTGCATCACGGGCTTTTATAGCGGCATCAAGTTGACCTTTACCGCCATCGATCAAAACTAATTGAGGTTTGCCCCAAGCTTTAACATTTTTATCAGACAATCGGCGCCAAATTGTTTCGTACATATTATCGAAGTCATTATTTTGTTCTTTTCTTGTTTTAAATTTCCTATATTCACTTTTGTTACTCACTCCATTCGTGAAGGTTACCATACTGGCTACTACATCTGTGCCTTGCATATGACTAATGTCATAGCCCTCAATTCTTTTAGGGGCAACCGATAAACTTAACAAGCTAACTATTTCATTAAGAGCGTGGTCTTTATTTATATCTAAAAATTCTTTATCGCTAAATATTACTTGACTAGTTAAGTTTTTTAGAGCAAACAGTTGATTGCGAAGTTTTGCGGCTTTTTCAAAGTCTTCTTTCTTAGCAGCAACATGCATTTCTTTTTCCAGTTCTTTTTCAATTGTTCTTCGTTTGCCCTGAATGACGGCTATTAATTTTCGCAAGTTAGCTCTATATTCTTTTAAACTGGTTCTACCTTCCTCTAGCCCTGGATCAAGTCCAAGATGGTAAAACAAACTAACACGTTTTTGTCCGAGAATGCGGTGATTAGCAAAAGGAAATACCCGACGTAAGGCTTTAAGTGCTTGGCGGATGCTTGCAGCGTTTAAATACGGACCGAAATACTTTGCGCCATCATCAAGTGGTCGCCTTGTCGTACTAACAGTCGGGAAATCAGTATTGTAATCAATCCGTATGTAGACCAAAGACTTATCGTCACGAAGTAAAATATTATAGCGGGGCATATATCGGCGAATCATTTCTGCCTCTAAAAATAGAGCCTCAATCTCGCTATCTACTTCCATCCAATCAGTATCTGCTATCTCACTAATGAGGGCTCTAGTTTTAGGGTCCCGTGTTTGTGAATGCTGGAAATATTGCCGGACCCGGTTCCGTAAAACTGCGGCTTTACCTACGTAAATAATCTCGCCTTTTAAATCTTTATGAAAATAGACTCCTGGCGAGGACGGCAATGCAGCTAACTTTTGATTTATCTCACTAGTCATAACATATTTATTATAACTGCACCTAGAAGACAGTTGGCTAAGCCGTTGACACTAACGCTTGTTGACAAACCCCAGAACATGTCGATCTTTGTTCAAAACAGTCTTTGCATAATAGTACTAAGCGATTGCAGCTTAAATTAGCACAATTTTGATAGTCGCTTGTTTTTGCGCTACAGCGGCTACACTTACCGATATCCATAGAATGGCGGCTAAAGGCCAAATTCATGCGTCTGTCAAAAACATAGCATTTGCCTTCCCAAAAACCGTCATCGCCATAACGCTCACCATAACTTACAATCCCGCCATCGAGGTGATAGACATTTTCGAAGCCTTTGTGTTTCATATAGGCACTTAGATACTCACAACGTATGTCGCCTGTACAGTAAGTCAAAACCGGTTTATTTTTTGATAATTTTTTAATTTCATTTTTTATTTCCTTAAAAACTTTGATCTGTGGCTTAATAGATGATTTGAAAGCTCCTATATCAGACTCAAAATCATTACGGACGTCAAGGACAGTTACGTCGGGGTGCTTTTTCAGATAATCGTGCCAAGCTTCGGGACTAAGCGGCGTTCCTCTATCAAACACATCAAATGTTTCAGACGGCGCTAACGTCACTAATTCCTTGCGAACTTTAATACTAAGGCGCGGGAAGTCTTCCCTACTACCATTACTCCATTTATATGCGGTATCTTTAAATTCAATTGTTTGATTCATGGACTTTATATATGTTTTGAGCTCTCTCGGCTCGCCGCCGAGAGTACCGTTGATACCGTGATCGGCAATAATAACCCGCCCCATAAGATGCAAACGAAGGCATAATTCACGTTGCCATCGCATAGTCATCTGAGGCTCAGTCAGAGGGTAAAACTTATAAAATAAAATAATTTTTTGCATTCTGTTCAATTTTCTATCATTTGAAGTATTGAAATTATTTTCGTGTCAAAAGCAAGACGAGTACTAAAACCAATAATACAATCGAGGCGGCTATATTTGCCCTAATTAAGATCGACCGAGTTTTACTTCTTGTAGATGATTTAGATGGTGCGTCTGGAGTTGTTACATCTTCTGAGTCTAATCTATCATCTTTAAGCTTGGCTATATCTCCAGGCTTCGGTTCGTACTTTTTTACTTTTTCACTTAAAATCTGGCCTGACCTGATAGGTCGATCACGCAATTGTGGATCTAGTTCAAAACCAATTTCTTTGATAAGCAACTCCTCAGCTAGGATGCGACGAACGTCACCGCCTCCTTGATAGGCGACAACTGCTCGCCTGAGACCTCGCTCGCTAATCAGTTTCGTCTCAAAAACTTTACGTAAGGTTGTATCACCAACGGTAATTTTTTCACTAGTTTCAAGCAGTGCCGACAGGTTTAAGGCAGCTTCTGGAGAGGTGTGTTTTAGTCTTGGTATTGCTTCAGAATGAGTCCCAGTCGCTTTAAGGGTCAAAAATCCTAAGCGGTCAGGAGATTGAACTGCCTGTGTTTTGGTAGTTTCGTGTTTTTCAGGTTGCAATGAATTGGCTTGTTCGCGTACCAACTTATTTATATCCGTTTCACTGCTCATAATATTAACATGCTAATCATGTATTTCTCGGCCAAGACTCATTTATGTGGAATTTATTTGCAACTTAAAAGCTACTCATTTTCCAGTTTGTGAGCTTGAGAGGCATCTTCTTTTTCGTTCTTGGCGCCCGAATTGTTTTCATCATCTTGTGTTTCTCCTTCCGCACTCTCAGTGATCTCAGAAGGAATCTCTTCAGCGTCTTCAGGTTCAGCTGTACCACCAGCAGCATCGTTAGCCGCTGCTAGAGCGCTTGGCTCATAGACAGTTGCAATGACATGTTCAGGTTCAGTTATTAATTCGACACCTTCAGGGATAATTAGATCGGAAACACTGACTTGGTCACCTATCTCAATTAGTCTTTCGGCATCGTACTCAAGAACGTCTGGCAACTTATCTGGTATAGCCTTAATCTCTATAACCGGTAGTTGTTCAAGTACAATTAGACCGCTTCGCTCGGCTGGGCTTGCTTCGTTATCCTCACTATAACGAGGACGGACTGGAACTTCGGCTTCAACTTTCTGATCTTTATCAACGGCATTAAAAACGACATGTGATAATTGATTTTTTCTAGGCTCAAAAGTTACTGTTTTAATAAGTGCCGTATATTTATTTTGGCCGGCGGTTAGATCAATCGGATGATGCTTACCAGCCTTTTGATATATTCGATAAAGATCAAGATAAGGGGCTTGGACAATTACCGATTCTTTGCCGTGATCATGTATCACAGCCGGCGTTTTACCTTGGTTACGGAGATGCTTAACAGCCTTACCGGTTACGGTGCGTAGCTCAAGTTCCAAACTAATACTGTCATCAGCCATATGTGATTCTTTACATTATCTCTAAGTTATCTTTTAATTGTATCATTTTTGTTGGACGAAGGCATCATAAGCAGATAGGATACTATAATATGTTTAATATAAATCACCTCAGTCAGGCTAGCAGCTTATTGGTTATAGCAGCTGTAATCTTTGCTGAATCAGGCATGATGGTTGGATTTTTCTTTCCCGGCGACACGCTGCTTTTTAGCGCTGGAATTTTGGCGGCCAGTGGCAAATTATCATTAGGTTTAACAATATTTGTCATCGCCTTAGCGGCTATCCTTGGTGATAATGTCGGTTACCATATCGGAAGTAGCTTTGGGTATCATCTGTTTAATAGACCTGATGGCCTAATTTTTCGGCGTGAATACATAAAAAAAGCTGAGATATTTTATAAAAAATACGGTAGTCAGACTATGTTACTCGCTCATTTCGTACCAGTAGTTCGGACTTTCGTACCGGTGACAGCCGGCGCCGGTCAAATGCCATTGTTTAGGTTCATGCTATTCGACGCTATCGGCGATACCGCCTGGGCAATTTTAATTACTTGTTTAGGTTACTTCGTTGGCAGTCGGATCCCTGGTATTAAAGGTTATATTGATCCGGTTCTAATAATAATTGTTTTAGCTTTCGTAGCACCGACGCTGTATCACATCCTTAAGGATCAAAAAATCCGACAAGCAATTAGTCGGCAGCTTAAGAAATTTTTACGTCAGTAATTCAACGTTAGCTATTCTGGCTATGCGGCTTAAAAGAAATTCTCCTGTCCCCATCTATCATTGCACGAAGGATATCTTTATCCTCAGCTACAAAAGCCCGATGAGTGACAAATTTGGCAGAAACCGAAAAAAAGAGATCGCGCCACTGCTGCTGCGATAATCGACTGGGATCGATAGTGATGTTGCTATGGTTGTATAAGCCTCTAGCTAAGTTTATGGCAAAACCTGGCAGTTGTTCCGTCCCTTTATCTTCACTCCGTTTTGCATCTATAGCTGCTGCGAATATAGCGGTAATCAAGTTTCTATCGTCTTGTACACCTGTTTCTAAGCTTGTTGCAAGAGCCTCCATAGCTTGGACATAATCAGTATCAAACGTACAATCAGTAGACTTTGGTTCAAATTCTTTAGACATAATCTATAATATTCTCTTTAAATATTGACCAGTATAGGATAGTTTGTTTTTAGCAATTTGTTCAGGTGTTCCCTCAGACACAATTTGCCCCCCTGCCTCGCCGCCCTCTGGACCCATGTCAATTACCCAGTCAGCGTTTTTTATAACGTCAAGATTGTGCTCGATTACAATAATGCTGTTGCCGCTATCAACTAAGGTATCTAGCATATGTAGTAATTTGTCGACATCAGCCATGTGTAGCCCTGTTGTCGGCTCATCTAGAATATAAAGAGTCCGTCCTGTTGCCCGTCGCGAAAGCTCGCTGGAAAGTTTTATACGCTGAGCTTCGCCACCAGATAGAGTTGTGGCCGACTGCCCAAGGTGTATATAACCGAGTCCAACACTAACCAGTGTTTGTAGTTTATTGGCTATGACTGGGATATTTTCAAAAAGCTCAAGTGCTTGTTCGCAGGTCATATCCAGCACATCACTAATACTATTGCCCTTATAGTGAATTTCTAGCGCTTCACGGTTATAGCGTTTACCATTGCAAACTTCGCACGAGACATAGACATCAGGCAAAAAATGCATTTCGATCTTAATAATGCCATCACCGTTACAATTTTCGCAGCGACCGCCTTTTACGTTGAAGCTGAAACGCCCTGGTGTATACCCCCGTAAACGTGCTTCAGGCATTTGCGAAAATAAATCACGAATCGGTGTGAATAGACCGATATATGTCGCTGGGTTAGAACGAGGTGTTCGACCAATCGGTAATTGGTCAATAATAATTGCTTTATCAAGTTGCTTGATACCCTCTATATCGTCGTGGCGCCCGGGTGCTGTGTTAGCACGGTGTAGTTGAGCTAGTAATTCCTTAGCGAGAATATCATTAATTAGACTAGATTTACCCGAACCGCTGACTCCACTAACAACTACCAGTTTCCCCAGTGGTATTGTAACGTTAAGATTTTTAAGATTATTTTCTCTGGCGCCTTTCACTAAAAGCACTTTACCACTACCTGATCGACGGGTTTTCGGTGTTGCAATTTTTAACTTACCAGATAGGTATTTAGCTGTGATACTCTCCGATGCTTTTATAACTTGACTAGGAGTACCAGCGGCTATTACACGGCCACCGTGGATACCGGCGCCTGGTCCGATGTCTATTAAGTAATCCGCCGAACGGATTGTTTCTTCATCATGCTCAACAACAATGACAGTGTTACCTAAGTCGCGCAAATGTTTAAGGGTCTTAATAAGGCGGGCATTATCTCGTTGATGTAGACCAATTGATGGTTCATCAAGTACATAAAGAACACCCATAAGGCCAGATCCAATTTGGGTCGCTAGTCGGATGCGCTGGGCTTCTCCACCGGCAAGAGTCGTAGCGCTCCTTAATAAAGTTAGATAATTTAGACCAACGTCAACCAAAAACTGGAGTCGAGCATTAATTTCTTTGAGAATTTGTTTGGCAATTTTCTGATCTTTTTCCGATAACTTCAACCCAACAAACCAAGCGTAGGCATTGTCAATCGATTGATCGCAAACATCCATGATAGACTTATCGGCTACTGTAACAGCTAATACTTCTGGCTTTAGGCGGCGACCTTTGCAGACATAACAAGGTTTTTCTTGCATAAATCTTTCAATATCACGGCGCATAAATTCACTTTCGGTGTCATGATGTCGCCGCTCTAGATTCGGGACAACACCTTCGTAAGTTGAAGTAAATGAGCGACCTGTCCCGAGAGAAATTTCATAAGTCTCATCACCAGTACCATACATGATTCGATCTATGTCAGCTGGTTTTAATTGGCCTGTTGGAACATGTAAAGAAAAGCCATGCTTGTCGGCAACTGCCTGAAGTTTTTTCATGTACCAGGCATCCGCATAAAAACGGTTGAACGGTCGGATAGCTCCCTCAGCAATAGTCAATCGCCCATTTGGGATGACTAGTTCAGGATTAACCTCCAGTCGCGATCCAATACCAGTACAGACTGGGCAGGCGCCGTGTGGATTATTGAAGCTAAAGTTTCGTGGTTCTAATTCTGGAATTACTACATCTGGATGGTCTGGACAGGCATACATCAGACTATAATTTACTAATTCATTAGTCTCAGCATTTAAGATATTAATGCGACCTTCAGCCACGTCTAGGGCTTGTTCGACGGATTGAGCGAGCCGCGTACGGCTCTCATCGTTATTGACCAGCCGGTCAATGACAACTTCTATTGTGTGGCGGTAGTTTTTATTTAATTCGGGAAACTCATCTAAGGCATAAATCACGCCATCAACCCTTATCCGGGCAAATCCAGCTCGTTGATATTGTTCAGGTACATGTTCAAAAGCACCTTTCTTATCGACCACAACCGGAGCTAATACCATTAATCTAGCTTTTATGAAATGCGTTGCGACCTGTTCGATAATATTAGCTGTTGTCTGTCGGGCTACTATTTGTCCGTCAATCGGGCAATGTGGAATACCAACACGGGCAAAAAGCAAACGTAAGTAATCATAAATTTCAGTCACAGTCGCAACGGTACTTCTAGGATTTCGGGTAGTAGATTTCTGGTCGATCGAAATGGCTGGGCTAAGGCCATCAATCTGGTCAACATCTGGTTTCTCCATCAAGCCTAAAAATTGCCTGGCATAAGCGCTAAGGCTCTCGACATAACGGCGCTGACCTTCAGCATAAATGGTATCAAAGGCTAAGCTTGACTTACCCGAACCACTCAAACCAGTAATAACAACTAGCGATTCGCGCGGAATCGTGACGTCAATATTTTTTAAATTATGCTCACGCGCGCCTTTAACTACTATACTATCTGCCATAAGTCAAATTATTATACGCTTGTGAAGCGTTCTTTTCTAGACCCTAAGACACCATATTTAAAGATTAACCACATCTGTGATAACGAAAAAACATAGACCATAAGCATTATCATATATTATTGTATATTTATCAAATTAATACTATAATTATCTTAAATTTAGGAGTGATTGGCATGATAGCGTTGCTGATGCTTGGGATAATTCCAGGTACCGATATACAAATCGACTTTATTAGTTGGTTGATGGTTATAGGCGCGTTATTTGTCAGTATGTTGCTATATATCGCCTTCAAAAAGAAAATTCAGACTATTTTTACTCAAATCCACCATTTTAGCCAACACCCCAAGATACCTATTCCACAGCCATAAGAGAGAGCGCATACAAATGTAAATCTTCAATTATCGCCGCCTTTGAATGTGGCTTATTTTTATTCGATAGTTCTTGGAGGAGTTTCAAATATGCATTTATTTTTTTTCCCTCTTTACCTGAGAGCAGGCGTTGGCGACAAAAAGCCTGCCAGAACTTTTGTTCTTCAATAGTCAATGCATCAGGATAGTTACGGGCCTTGTACAAAAGTATTAGTGCTTTAAGCCGATGGTCATGTATTTCGTCAACAAAGCCAGCTAACTCATCTGGGGAAGCTTGTCTGATAAGGCTCAGCTTCTTACTATCGTGATCGTCCAAAAAGCCATTATATAACTGGCTATCAACCGATTGATCATTACTCGTCCACGCAATTTGTAACTGCTTATCGTGTAGCTCTAAAGCTTTAAAGATATTCTCGACAAATTTTTTTGATTTTTGAATTTTCTGGAAGTTTTGACTAGACTCCGTAAGGCTCAATTGCAAACGATCTTCACAACCCTTATCAAGAACAGATAAAGGCGCAACTGCTGGACAACGGTTAAATTGTAAAACTTTGACGGGTAACGTTTGTTGTACATCGTCATCGTGCCATTTGGACCATCGTTTTGCTAGTTCTGGTGGCGATAGTTCCAAGAATTCGGATGGGTCGTGGCGCAGATCATAAACTAAGGCAGCCTGCTTTTTAGGCAGTTGACCAAGTGAAGTTACAATAGTTGTTTTTTCAAATTCGCTGGGGTACGTACCGCTCGTGTAGATAAACGATTGATTTTCTAAAACAAGCGAGGCCACTTTTCTCTTGTCTCGCATTGATAATAAAAACTCAAAAAGTTTTGGTTGTTTCTGACAAATCAGACGAGCCAGAGAAATCGTTGCCCTCACATCACTAAGGGCGTTGTGGGCATGAGCATGATCAAGATGGTTAAGTTTAGTTAGTAGTTCCAAACGGTTCGTTGGAGCACCAGCACCATCGAACGGCCACTTAATACCTTCCGGCCGAAGAGCCCGCGTCATCCGGACGCAATCCAGTAAATCCCATCTCGAACAGCCATCACTATATTGCCATTGATAAGCATCGTAAAAATTACGGTAGTGTAAAAATCGCATGAACTCATCGTCAAAACGAATCGAGTTGAAACCCAAAAATATGGTGTCAGTTGTAACTGCATTCAAATAAAAAAATTTCAGAAATTCTGCTTCGGTTATACCGTCACTAAGTGTCATTTGCGGTGTTATGCCGGTCATCATAACAGCTTCAGGATTCGGCAAAATATCACTAGTTAGCTTGATTAAAGTATTGATCGGTTCCCCGACCGGCTCAAAACTCAGGTCTGTCCTCTGACCGGCAAACTGCATAATTCGATCCGTTCTAGGGCTTAATCCACTAGTTTCAAGATCGTAAAAGAGATAGGTCATTGGTTTGGTTAGTAGTAAAAACTACCTTCATTAGCAATTTTAATTAATTGATCTACCATGACCCCTTGGCGAACCAGTTCATGCATAATTCCTTGATGCCGCATGATATTGCGGAGGCGACGGACTGCCTCTTCATTGCTAAAATCAGTTCGACTTGCAAAACGTTCAATTTTAGGGCCTTGGATAAAGAAGAAATCACCCCGGCGTTCAATGGTCCAGTCATCTGCATCTCTAGGTAGTTTATGAACCGGGATTGGCACTTTCTTGGTAGTTAACTTATTACTTTTGCGACGAGTTTTTCGGATAGCAGTTTGAATTGCTGAGAGTAAATCCTTCAAACCAATGCCAGCTTGTGCTGAAATTGCATATAGAGGCGTTTGCCTGGGTACTATTT
>JBOHNR010000011.1:0-28758 GCA_050730755.1 Saccharimonadales bacterium (SeqCode)
CAATTGTGCCGTTGGCATTGATTGGGGCGTAGAAGGTGCCGTTGCAGAAACTAGTTGCACAGTCACCGCTAGCTGCACCGGCTTCTCCGCCCATGACGTAAAGATAGCCGTTGTAGGCAACGGCACCAAAGGCATAGCGAGCCGGCATGCTGGTGGCTGTGAAGCTGGTAGTGGCTGTCCAGCTGTTAATAGTGGCACCAGTTAATCCAGCTACACTTAAATTAGTACCAACGTTCATGTCACCTTCATTATTGTCTGTGCCAAAACCAGTAGCTGAAGTGACTAAGACACTCGGGTCAATCGAGATCGGGTAAGTCTGGTACTCTAGGTTAGAAGCGACTAAGGTCAGCTTATTGCCTTTAATGGTTAAGCTAGTCTTAACACCCTTAGTATTAGTCGCTAGACTACCGGTTGACTTAACAACTGGTGGTAGCAGGACAAAGACTAAATAGTTCTTAGGACTTTTTAGCTTGGCCTTGGCGACAGCCAGTTGGTCCTTAGCGTCACCATAGCTGATGTTGCCAAAAAGAGCCGGGTTAGCCGAGTAGATACCAATTGCCCCGTCAGACAGGCTCCTTGCCGTTAAGTAAGCCGGCAGTGACAGCTGGTAGCTTAAGCTTAGGTTGTTTGTTGGTTTGCTTAGGATAACATCTTCTTGCAAGCCATTGCCTTTAACGGTGTAGACGGCATCGGCACCGCTAAGGCTAGACAAAGGATAAACCAGGTGGTTATTAACTAACTTGCCAGCAGCGGTGGAGAACTGGGGCTTGAGGCTAAAGGACAGGTTGCTTTTATTGTCATAGACGCTGACGCCTTGACTTAGGTTAGTTGGCAGGGCCAGTGAGTAGTCAGCTGAGTTATTACCAACTGTCACGCTGGTTGGCGCAGAACTGCTAGCCGAACTCTTAATAGCTGATTTATTTAGGTAGTATGTACTACTTTGATGGTTTAAGCTAAAGTGGCCGCTGGCCATAAGAGTAGTGTCAGCCGGCCCAGTCAGTTTAAGGTCAGCTTTAGTCAATGCATAGTTAGGCTGGGACAAGCCGTAAACCAGTGTCGCCAGACTCAAACAGACCAATGCTACGACTAAAGAAGTCGAGGCATAGAACAGGCGTGGATGAGCGTTGGAGGTTACCAAGAAGCTGTTTCTTGCTCTAAAGAATTTAGTAAGGACGAAACAGCCTAGCCGGTAGTGGAGTAGTTTTTTAACTGTCCTTATATATATACGACGGATTTTTAGCTTAGCCCTTTTAACTAGCCGGGTTGTTCCCCGTATGATTTGCCAACCAGACTTATAGAGATCTTGTTTAAATAAGATAAGGCTCATTTAAGTACCACTTAATAAGCACTGTTGTAGCTTAGTTTAATATTACCGATCTCAGTCGTACCGCTTGTTGGGGCTTGCAGTATTAGGCGGAGGGTTATAACACCGTTAGCGGCATAGGTACCAGCTACAGTGCAACCGGTAACGGTAGTCCAACTAGTTGTACCCGGCGTCAGTGAACAAGTATTCCAACTACCCTCCGTGGTTCCGGTCGTATCGATTAGCTTAGCGGTCACCGTACCGTTAGTTGTGTTACTGGTCTTAACGTCAACGGTAATAGGTGTTGTGGAAGCCCAAGAACTAAAGTCAGAAGGCACTGGAAGTTGGACCACGACGTCATAAACCTGGTTGGTAGCCTGGGTTGTTGTCCACTGGTAGTAACTTTCCCGTTGGGTGGAGTCAAAACCGGAAGTCATAGTGCCCACGTCGTTACCAGCGCCACCATTATCTAGTACTGCGCCGGCATACTCAGGCGTCAGCACTATTTCTTTACTATGGCCGCCACTGCCACCACATGAACCCCAAGTTAGAGGCACAGTTGAGCCTGACACTGTACCGGCTTCTAGACATTGCCCGGTAGTGGCAACTCCAGTTGGCAGAGTTAGAGAATAGCTTCCGGAGGTGACGCCGGACTGGATAGTAACAGTATTAGAGTTAGTTGAGTTATAGGCGACCAAGCTGGCATTAACCGTACTGGCCTGACCAAAGAGGACCTGGCTAGCACTAGTGTTAACTCCGAATGTCTGGTTACCAGCAGCATTCTGGACTTGGAAGGCGGTGGTTGAGTTGTTTTGGACAAAAGCGGTACCGGAACTGGTTACGTTAAAGCCGAGGACTTGGATTCGGTAATAACTACCAGAGGCTTTATTGACAGCTGTCGATAAGGTGATAGCTGTAGCGCTAGTGACAGCTGAGATAAGACTGCTCTGGCCATTGGCAAAGATTAGTTGGTCACCGACCATAGAGCTAGTCCAGGTTGTACCAGTACCATAGAGATAGACAGTAGAAGTACCACTACAACTAGTACCACCTGAAGTAGCTGTACTACAGGCTGTACCAGCGTTATAGACCATTGGGGAGACACTGAAGGTATTTAACGGTATGGTCGTACCGATACCGACGTTAGTAGGCGTATCAACTGAACCTAGGACAATAGAGTTACTGGCTTGGACTTGGGCATAGGCGCCAATGGTAGTGGCGTTTTGAAGAGCGGCAGTAGTCGTAAATTTACCGCTACTATCACTATTCCCTGCATTGTAACCGATAGCAACATTATTGGATCCACCAACATTATCAGTGAAAGTATTGTAACCGATAGCAACATTATTGGATCCACCATCATTATTCTGTAAGGTGCCATAACCAATAGCAACATCACCTGAGCCAGCGCCGCCACTGCCAAGTGCAATGAAACCAATACCAATATTATTATCCCCTGGGAGTCCACCGAAGGCGCCAGAACCAACATATTGGCCAATGGCAATATTATCAGAACCTGACCCACCGCCGGTACTCGAAAGATCACCATTGCCAATCGCAACATTATTACCACTAGAACCGTAATTCAAGTTATTGGCACCTATGGCCACATCGTAGCTACTTCCACCTAGGCCTCCGGTATCGTATCCATCTATATTCTCATAACCTATTGCAACATCATATTGGCCGCCCCCCGCCTCATACATAGATTGGTAGCCAAGAGCGGTGTTACCTGTACCATCACCGCTAGTACTGCCTTGTAACGCATCAACTCCCAAGGCTGTATTTTGACTAGCGCTATCCGCAATCAAGACAGGACTGCCATTAATGTCAAAGTTAGTTGTCTGGTTAATATCTGAAGCGGCTGAACCTGGGCTGGTATTGTTATCGGTATAGGTAGTAGCAGTATTGTTAGCGATACTGCCGACTAGGTCAAATGGGCCTGTTGATGAAGTACCGCGGTAAATGTCTCTGGCTGTCACTAGATTACTGGGGCTAACTGGAACGACGGTTAAGTTAACCTCTTGAGACGATGGAGAAACTAGGGCTGAAACAGGTCCATAGTTAGTCTGGCCTGAAGCCGTTACGTAAGTCACCACATAGTAATAGGTACCACTTAGTGAACCGGCACTACCGACAGCTACAGTAGGCGCGGTAGTTGGGGCAGCTACTTGGGTAAAGTTAAGGTTACCACTTAAGTTAACCGTATTAGATGTCGTGTCAGTCGCTAGGACTGTTGCTCCAGCAGCATTCTGGACTTGGAAGGCAGTGGTTGAGTTAGCTTGATCACTAAAGGTAGCTGAACCTGAGACACCTAGGTCACCAGATAGTTCAGTACTTTGGCCAACTGTTAAGCCACCGGCAATTGATTGGTCACCATTAACCTGAGCGTTATTGTCTACCTGCAAGCTACCAGTCTCGGTACTACCGGCCTGGAGTTGTTGGATGTAAGAACCACCGAGATCGAAGACCTGGAGAGTGCCGCTACCTTCATTAGCCACATAGGCGTAACGACCTTGGATATATACAGCATAAGGCGCAGAGCCCGTGCTTACTGTACCCACAGACGATGGACTAGAAGGATTGGAGATATCTATAATTTGGAGCGTGCTAAGGGACTTATTAACCACATAGGCGTAACGACCGGAAACGTAAACAGAGCGAGAGTTCCCGGTACCACCGGTAGATAAACTTCCAATGCTAGTCGGGATAGCCGGGTTGGATATGTCGTAGATAGTTAAGCTGGAGGCATTGTAGTTAGCTACATAGGCGTAGCTGCCAGCAACATAGACTGAATATGGGTTTGTACCAGTGGCTATGCTTCCAACGCTAGTCGGGATAGCCGGGTTGGATATGTCGTAGATGCCCAGAGTACTGGAACCTTCATTCGCTACATAAGCATAACGGCCTTGGACATATACAGAATAAGGGTGCGTACCAGTGGCTATGCTTCCAACGCTAGTCGGGATAGCCGGGTTGGATATGTCGTAGATGCCCAGAGTACTGGAACCTTCATTCGCTACATAAGCATAGTGACCAGAGACATAAACCGAAAACGGATTAGACCCTGTTGCGATACTTCCGACTTCTGTAGGAATTTCCGGATTACTAATATCGTATACGTAAAGAAGACTAGTATTTTCAGCCGCTACATAGGCATATTTGCCAGAAACATACACCGAATATGGCTTAGGGCTACTCCCTGGAATAGTCACACTTCCAACGCTAGCCGGGTTGGCCGGGTTGGATATGTCGTAGATAGCCAGTGTATTAACATTCTCGTTTACGACATAAGCGTAATTGCCTTGTACATCAATATCATACGGGTCAGAGCCAGACCCAATGCTGTAACTACCTATAGCGGCACTAGGTACACTACCCGAAACATACAACTGCCCTAAAGGCGTACCATTGGTACCGACGTCAACTCTAAGGTTAGTCGTATCAACAGTTAAGGCACTGGGCCCTGTAGCGGTCTGCAAGACCTGGAAGGCAGTAGGAGAAGTAGTAGCGTCCTCAAATGTCACGCTGCCATTGGCGGTAATTGACTTATTATTGGCGATTACTGTGTTTTGATTAAGATTGATACTCGTAGCTTCAGGACTACTTATGGCGCCAATATTCAACACTACCGCCGTAGGCGTATCAAGTAACGGCGTGAGGACGGAAGTCGAGCCCTGTAAGACCCCAGCTATGCCGGTTCCTGAGACGTTAAAGTTTCCAGTCTGGGGCGTGCCTGGCGGTGAGCCGGACTGAAGCTGGACGCCAGCTCCTGAACCTGTCAAAAAGCCACAACCACTTGTGCCTTGCAGGCAAACGGTACCACCTGCGCCCCCAGTATCAGGTATGGTAATGCTGTCCGTTCCGGTTAGAGTTGAAGCAAAACTTAAAGTACCAACATAACTACTGTTAGTGGTAGAAAGTTCCCCGGATTGAAATGAATATGGCGTAGCAGTTAGAAGTAGCCTGGGATTCATTTCACCGTTCCAGGTCGGGCTACCGCCAACACCGCCTATATTCATGGTCAGCCATAGCTGTTGGCTCCAGTTGATGGTAGCAGGAAACGACGTGATCGAACCTAGACTAACCGTTAAGTAACCGTTAACCACTTGAACGCCCTGAGAGGCGCTATTTAGATAATCCTCGACCCACAAACAGTCAGGATCACCCGTACAACTTCCCTGCGAAGAACCAGACGACGAAGAAGCATTGTAGAGCTTGAATTCAACGTTATAGCTTCCATCAGGCACTATTGCACCTGAAGCTGTCTCAAGTTTAGATTGAAAGTTAATATTGCTACTAGCGGCAGCACTGGTCTGGCTAGGAGAGATCGAGGAAAATAAAAACGCACACACAAAAACAGCAAACACCCCCAGAACAGTAGCCCTGAGGGCGCGTGCAAACAGTTCCGCTTTTTGCGATGTTTGTATGCGCATTTTTGTTATTTTTATTTTGGCGTGAATGCCGTTATTTGTTTCGATGAACCAGCCGGAAAACAGCTAATTCATAAGCTTAGTATCCTCTCAACAACTGTTGCATGCAAGGGGTTTGTGAATAAATAATATATGCAAGAATCATTGATAAAGATTTATAATTTTACGACTTTTTGTTGTAAATTTGTTAAATAACTAAATAAACACCATAGATCTTTTCTTATTTTCAACGAAAACGTAACGTCTTCATGATTATTTGTTGTAACGTTAACTATTATCAATTAATTAAACTAGTTTATCCACAAGCACTTTGAGTAAATTTATATTTTTGTACATTTTTTAAAGCTCAATTTATTTTTTAGACTATATTTATAATTTTTAAACTCGTACGGTGTTGGCGGTGGCCATGAACCTTATGAACTCGTTTTTTGGCTTTATAACGGATAGAAGTAACTTTTTCAGTTTTAACGTCTTCGGCTACGATTTCGGCAATAACTTTACGATCTGTCATTAAAGGCTTGCCAACGTTAATTTTATCACCGTCAATAACCAACAACGGCTCAAAAGTAACACTTTTACCTGCTTGATGTAACAGCTCAACACTTAAGGTTTCGCCTTCGTGTATAAAATACTGCTTACCACCAGCTTGGATGACGGCTTTTTTCATGAATTAGCAAGCGTCTTTCTGTTAGTTATAAAATACTACCATCAGATCTTATCAGATATGAGTTTCTCTGTAAATATACGCCTAGGCTTTCTCAACCGAGATTTCCAGTCTATGTCCTTCAATGTCCAACTCTTTACTGTAAACTTGCCCAGTGCTGGCTGGTCCCTCAACGGCTAGAATCTCACGGTACAGCTGGTCCTTAAAAGACTTAATGGCTTCGGCGACAATTTTATCTTTAGCAAAAAGAGCTAGTTCTACCTCCTGGCCTTTGGTGCCAACGCTTAGCCGGATACGGTCACTGACCTCAAAGCCCGCTTCCTTTCTGAGACTTTGAATTTGACGAATTAATTCACGGATTAAACCTTCACTTTTAAGCTCAGGCGTTATGTTCGTATCTAGTGTGACTTCGTTACCCCATGTTACAGCCTTAACGTTCAATTCTTCGGCTATTATCGCTTTATAGTGCTCAGGAAGCTCGGGAACTTCAGCCAGCGCTAATGGCTGGCGCACCTTTATTCTAACTGCTGCCCGTTGAGCTAAGCCGATGGTGATATATTGCCGCGCCAGGTTCATGTCATCAAGCAGTTGTTGGTTAATTTTCCCTGCTTTTGGCCAATCACTCAGGTGAACTGAGACTGGTAGAGTAGTCTCTTGGATAAGCTGCCGCCATATATAGTCCGTCAGGAAGGGTGCGAACGGCGCCAAAAGCTGACAGAGTCTAAGCAAGGTGTAATGAAGCGTTTCGTAGGCGTTTTGCTTATCAATATCATTTTCGCTCTTCCAAAAACGCCGGCGGGATCGGCGAACGAACCAATTGCTCAAATCATCAAGCAAATCGGCAAGCGGACGCGCTGCTTTATCAAGCCTATAGCTATCCAAAGCTTCAGTCACCTGTTTAATCGCTCCGTTCAGCCTGGATATCATCCATTGGTCGAGTACGCTGTCACTCTGCGGCTCAGCTAGCGGTCGAGTCGGCTGCCAATTATCAACGTCAGCATACAATTTGTAAAAACTATAGCTGTTATACAGTGTCATAAAGACCTTGCGCTGGGTATCTCTTAGATAGTCAACGCTAAAACGGACGTCTTCGCCGTTAACAATCGGGCTGCTGGCCATAAAAAAGCGCAGCGTATCAACCCCGAATTGATCGAATACCTCATCCATTGGCGCGTAGTTTTTCTTACGCTTTGATAACTTCTCGCCATCGGCCGCTACAATCCAGCCGCTACAAATTACATTTAAAAAAGCCGGCTTATCAAAAAGGACGGTTGCTAAAACATGCAAGGTATAAAACCAGCCGCGGGTTTGGTCGATGGCTTCGGCCACAAAGGTAGCCGGGTAACGCTCGGTCCAGTTATTTTTATTCTCAAAAGGATAATGGTCCTGGGCATATGGCATTGAACCCGATTCAAACCAGCAATCAAAAACTTCAGCTATTCGATGGGCTATTTTGCCAGAATCCGTTGTTATTTCGACATTATCTATGTACGGTCTATGTAAATCGGCAACAGAATCCAGATTAACTGCTCGATCTTTTAGTTCTGCAAGACTACCGATAACCACAATTTCGCCGTCTTCGGTCTCCCAAACCGGAATTGGCGCGCCCCAAAAGCGGTTTCGGCTGATTGACCAGTCACGGGCATTTTCTAGCCACTTGCCAAAACGCCCGTCTCTTATATGCTCAGGCACCCAATTAATCTTCTGGTTATTGCTAACTAACGAGTCACGCAGTGACGCTACCTTAATCATCCAAGCATTCGTGGCGTAGTAAAGCAGCGGCGTATCACAGCGCCAGCAAAAAGGATAAGTATGCTTGATCGTTTCGACAGCATAAACCCGGTTATGGCGCGTTAAATACTCGATGATCTTGGCATCAGCTTTTTTAAAGAAAGTTCCTTCAATGTCAGCCGGTAAACCTACACCGGTGACTACTTTGCCAAAGTCATCGATCGTCAAAAGAATCGGCAGTTCATGATCATTACCAAACTGAAGGTCATCTTCGCCAAAAGCCGGCGCGACGTGAAGTACGCCTGAGCCTTCCTCGATACTAACGAACTCAGCTGGCCAGACACGATATAAGTTAACCGTATTGGCGTACTCACTAAGATTAGTCAGTTTAAATAGTGGTTCATAGCTAAGACCGACTAATTCAACACCCTTCACTTCTTTAGAGATATGGTAAGACTTAGCATTCAGGCTGCTTAGTCTATCACGGGCCAGGATAAGAGTTTCTGTTTGATCATCGTCATCTTTAAGCTCGACATAGACATAACTGGCTTTAGGATTGACGGCCACAGCTGCGTTACCCGGTAAACTCCAAGGCGTGGTCGTCCAAGCCAGTAAAGAAGCTTCCTGGCCAACAATTTTAAACTTAATAAAAAGACTTGGATCTTCGACGTCATCTTGATAGCCTTGGTTAAGCTCAAAGTTACTCAGTGGCGTGGCGCAGCGCGGGCAATATGGCGTTGAGCGGAAAGCTTTATAGACTAGTTCCTTCTCGTAAATGGTCTTAAAAACCCACCAAACGCTTTCTATGTAGGCCTCGTCAAAAGTGGCGTAGGTCTTTGAATAGTCTGCCCATCGACCAACCCGTCGGAACATATCTTCCCAGACATCTTGATAGCGAAAGACAGACTCCCGGCACTCGGTATTAAACTTATCTATACCGTAAGCCACTATATCCTGCTTACCTCTAAACTGGTGCTCTTTTTCAATTGCGTACTCGACCGGTAAGCCGTGTGTATCCCAGCCAACGCGACGAGGCACGTAGTAACCCTGCATCGTCTTATAACGTGTTACGGCATCTTTAATAGTTGTTTGAACAAAATGCCCATAATGCGGTAAGCCGTTAGCAAATGGCGGTCCGTCGTAGAAACTAAACAGTTCCCTGCCTTGTCGGTTTTCGAGACTTTTTTCAAAGGTTTTTTCCTTTTCCCAGGTCTTTAAGATGTCTTCTTCAAGCCTAGCTAAAAAATGTTTCTGTGGTTCCGCCACTTAATGTCTCCTTAAAAAAATAAATACCCCTTTTAAATACTGGAACCTATTAATTTAGGCGGTACCATCCAGTTTCTAAAAGAGGTGATTCTTTTAGCACTTATTCAATAGCTATGACGGGCCCCCCGTCGGAATCTACTAAGGTTATTACCTTTTCTTTCCGCCGCTAAACGGTTGATGGCCGTTTCTTCGCCCTAATCTATAGAAGCGAAACGCGTTATATCTTCAATCTAACGCTTGTACTATAACTCAAGAGATGATTCACTGCAACGTCGGCAAAACGAAAGCCCGATAAAATAATTAAAGACTGGCAAGTTAAATATTTACTCTTAAGTCTAGCTCTTAGCTCGGGGAATAGGTGTAGTAGGCGACTTCATCCATCAGCGGTAGCATTTCGCCTTGCCATGATTTCAGGATTGAGCCATCATCACGGAGTGCTAGAACAGCTGGATAACTCATAACGTCATAAAGAGTTGCCATAGCATAGCCGTCCCGGCTGTTAACGTCTAAAACCTCTAGTTGCCCAGTATTGTGTCTATTTTGAAAATCACGAATAAAGGACTCTACGCTCCTGGCTTCTTCTGAGTTAGGCCGATAAAGTATAAGCACTTTCATATAGTAGAAAGTTTAACATAAGCTAACGGCGGTGCCATAACCGGTTATATTTTTGAAGCTTTAGCTGCAGCCGGTCGTTGAACCGCAAGAAGTACAAACATAACAACTACCCGAGCGTTGGGTCTGGTTGCCACAGTTATAGCAAAGGGGTGCTGTAGCGTCTTGTGAATTAACCTTAACTTTATTAGCTATTTTTGGGCTCTCTGTCTGAGTAATCTGGGTACTTCCTAGTCCTGGTTCAGGTTCAGTCTCGTCCAAATCTGCCTGATTAGCTCTTTTTAGTCCGTCACCTGCCTCTACTAAAAGTTGACCAGCTGCTGATTGGTCGTCAGTTAGCAAGGTGGTCTGAGTTTTAGGTAAATCCTCAATTGAAGCCAAGCCTAACTCTAGACGATCGTCAAACGCTAAATAGTCTAAGGCCAGTCTACGAAATATATAATCCGTAATTGAGCTGGCGGTTCGGATCTCTTCGTCGTCGGTAATGCCAGCTGGAGAAAAGCTAGTACTCATCATTGTCCGAACGTAGCTTTTCAGAGGTACACCGTATTGCAAACCGTGACTAACGGCGATGGCAAACGAATCCATTAATCCAGACAAGGTCGATCCTTGCTTCGACACGCTAATGAACAATTCGCCAGGCGTACCATCTTCATATTCACCAACCGTAAAGAATCCCTTTAAGTCGGCAATATGGAATTTGTAGGTTTTACTATTACGACGTTTGGTCAGTAATCGGCGCATGGCACCCCTTACGACAATTCGATTATCAGTTGTCGCGTTTATTGGTCCGGCCACTGCCGGTGTGATTGGAGCCTGGCTAGCACCTCCTTTTTTAGCCATCGAAAGCGGTTGGGCAACTTTACAATTATCGCGGTATATAGCGACGGCTTTTAAACCCATCTTCCAAGCGTCAATGTGAAGCTGTTCAATGTTCTCGACGGTAACGTCTTCTGGCATGTTGACTGTCTTGCTAATAGCGCCTGATAAGAAAGGCTGGACAGCAGCCATCATTTTGACATGACCGAGGTAATGTATAGCGTTGTCGCCCATTGAACAGGCGAAAACTGCTTCATGTTCTTTTTTAAGGTGTGGCGCACCAAGGATAGTTTTTTCTATATCAATGTAGTTAATGATATCTTCAACCTGCGATTGGTCATAACCGAGTGCCATTAAGGCGCGCGGTACGGTTTGATTAACAATACTCATTGTTCCACCGCCAACTAGCTTCTTAACCTTCACCAGGCCAAGGTCTGGCTCGATACCGGTTGTATCGCAGTCCATCATCAAGCCGATAGTTCCTGTCGGGGCTAACAGCGTCGCTTGTGAATTACGAACGCCATAGCGCTCGCCAAGTTCTACTGCCGTATCCCAGACGTTCGCTGCTGCGCTTAGAAGCTCCTCAGACACTAAACTGGCATCGATTTGTGATACCTCCTCACGATGCATTTGAAGCACGTTAAGCATGGCTTCACGATCTTTTAGAAAGCCGGTAAACGGACCAACCATATGAGCAATCCTAGAACTAGTGGCGTAAGCATGACCGGTCATAAGTGCTGTTATGGCAGCTGCTTGAGCACGGCCTTCATCGGAGTCATAAGGTAAACCCTGGGCCATCAGGAGGGCCCCGAGATTGGCGTATCCAAGACCAAGTTCACGATATGCTCGCGCATTTTTAGTAATTTTTTCAGTTGGATATTCTGAGTAACCAACCAAAATTTCCTGAGCTGTTATAACTAGCTCGACTGTATGTTTAAAGGCCTCAATATCAAAGGTGTTATCTTCTTTTAAATATTTAAGCAAATTAATGCTAGCAAGATTACAGGCTGAATTGTCTAGGTGCATATATTCACTGCATGGATTACTAGCGTTAATTCTGCCGGCATTCGGTGATGTGTGCCATTTGTTGATAGTGCTATCGAACTGCATACCTGGGTCTGCACACTCCCAAGCAGCTTCAGCGATCTGGCGAAATAAGTAACGGGCCTTAACAGTTTTACTAACTTTGCCTGTAACTACTGCTTTTAAATCCCAATCTCCGTCACTAATAACCGCTTTCATAAAGTCGTCAGTAACACGCACTGAGTTATTGGCATTTTGATACTGCACACTGAACGAATCTTTCCCATCCAAAGTCATATCAAAGCCGGACGTTTCGAGAGCTCGGGCTTTACGCTCTTCAAGTGCTTTACACCAAATAAATTGTTCTATGTCTAAGTGATTATCATTCAAAATAACCATCTTGGCAGCTCGTCGAGTTTTGCCGCCGCTTTTTATGGCTCCGGCAGATGAATCGGCACCGCGCATAAAACTAAGTGGACCCGAAGCCGTTCCGGCACTTTTACCAAGCATTTCCATAGAGCCTCGGATTGGGCTTAAATTAATGCCCGCGCCAGAGCCACCCTTAAAGATCATACCCTCTTCTACATACCAATTTAGAATTGACGGCATATTATCTTCCACACTCAAAATAAAGCAAGCACTGGCTTGCTGAGATCGATTTGACGCTCCTATATTGAACCAAACTGGAGAATTAAAAGATGCTCGTTGAGTTGCTAATACAAACTTGAGTTCTTCCCGAAAATCTTCAGTTTCAGTATCAGACTCAAAATAACCTTCCTGGGCTCCTTGCTTTGTTATGGTATCGACGACTCGATTGATAAGTTGTTTAAGTGACCATTCTCGATCTGTTGTATTAGGGGTGCCCGTGAAGTACTTCTGGGCCACAATATTAATGGCGTTAAGTGACCAACCAGCCGGAAACTCAACGTCTTTTTGCTCAAATACGGGTTTTTCAGTCATCGGATTCTTAATAACCGAATCACTTTTAACCCACTTAAGTTGGTTATAGCCTTTAGTTTGCGGCCGAGTAAACAAACGCCTGATACCTAGGCTTGTAGCTTGACTCATTTCATCCTCACTTTTTTAATTATTTATTATTTTTATTTAGAGTCCCTGTCGATAGCTGCTCTCATCTTACTAGCGACTGAGCTCCATGCGAATTTCGTTGCTTCTGGTGACTCTCGCATCCACGACAAAATTCGGATGGAACCGTCAAGACTAGGTCTTCTTGACAAGCCTTTTGGCTTCGCGTTGTTGCTTAATATTAGTAAGCTCCTTCTCAAACCCAGTTATATCTTTGAACCTCCTGTAAACACTTGCAAAACGAACATAGGCTACTTCGTTTATCAATGCCAGCCTTTCCATAATTAATTCACCTATTTTCGTGGTTTTAATCTCGGAATCACCGCTCGAATATAGACAATCTTCGATGTCTGCCACAAGACGTTCGATCTGCACGCCGCTAACTGAAGTCTTCTCAGTAGCTCTATAGAGACCGGCCATCAACTTGTTGCGATTAAATAGTTCTCGTGTTCCATCATTTTTAACTACTACAAGTTGTGGGCGCTCTATCCTTTCATAGGTCGTGAAACGATAGTTGCAATCGGGACATAACCGCCTACGGCGAATTGATTGGCCATCTGCGACATCCCGAGACTCAATGACTTTTGTGTCAACTTGCTGGCAACGGTTGCATTTCATTGCATATCTCCTTTATTCAATAAATATAACGTACGAGTCTATTTTTTGATATATATAGCGCTCTAATACTCTATGCTAACTCTACCTATAGCGCTTTGCAAATAATTTCTGGTGTAATTTATATTACACATTTGGCTATTTTTATTCTTGAGAATTGTCTTTCTTGCCTTTTCGTGAAGTGTAGCGTTTCAATCTTCTGACAAAAGACGGCTCTTCGGGCGCTTCACTGCCTGCTTCGTCGCTAGTAGTCGACTGAGTATTATCACTGTTCGATGCCTCTTCATCCTCAATTGTCCAAATATTTGGCATCGGTTCATCTGATTGCAGGTCAACGGCTTGTCTCTTGTGCTCTTCTAGGGACATATCCATATTCGAGATCTCAGCTTCCTCGTCGCTCGAAATACCAGTTGTTGTTTCACCAGTTTTAGTTGACTCTTCAGATTCTTCGTCCCATTTCTGTGATACAGCCTGGCGATTAGCAAAATAGGAAGCATCGAATCCGGTTGCAACGACAGTAACGATCGCTTCACCCTCCAAATCTGGGTTAATCGTAGCTCCAAAAATAATATTTGCATCAGGGTCTGCCGCATTGGTAATTGTTTCGGCTGCCGCGTTAATTTCATGCATTGACAGGTCGTTGCCGCCGATAACATTGAAAAGAATCCCGCGGGCACCGTCTATGGAAATCTCAAGTAGTGGTGATTCAATTGCTTGTTGAGCAGCTACGACGGCACGGTTTTCGCCGCTAGCCCGGCCTATGCCCATTAAAGCTGAGCCAGCATTGCTCATAACTGTTTTGACATCGGCAAAATCAAGGTTAATCAAGCCGTGAACAGTAATAAGATCAGATATTCCCTGAACGCCTTGTCTTAACACGTCGTCAGCAACCTTAAATGCCTCAATTAGTGGTGTTTGACGATCAATTGTTTGCAATAATCGATCATTAGGAATGGTTATTAAAGTATCAACCGATTGGCGAAGGTTTTCTATTGCCGTATCAGCATTACGACGTCTTTTTTCGCCTTCAAAAGCAAACGGTTTAGTTGCAAAACCGACTACCAAGGCTCCATTGTCGCGGGCGCTTTGAGCCACAATATAACCTGCGCCACTACCCGTGCCGCCGCCGGCACCAAGAGTAACAAATACCATGTCAGCGCTCATGACCGCCTTTTTTATATCATCTCGCGACTCATCTGCGGCTTTTTCGCCTATAGCCGGATCAGCACCGGCTCCAAGCCCACGTGTAGTATCTTTGCCAATGTTCAATTTAACATCAGCTTTAGAGTTACGAAGAGCTTGGGCGTCAGTATTTATGGCTATATATTCGACACCCTCTATGCCCGCCTCAACCATACGGTTAATGGCAGCACCTCCGGCTCCGCCAACGCCTACAACTTTAATCTTTGCGAATGTTTCTACGGCTGGTTCTATAACCTGCGGCATGTGTTCCCTCTACTCCTAAATTTGTATAGCAGTAGTATACTCTAGGTACTCAGTCAGATCAACAAATTTGCACAAACAATTTTTTCTTATATTCTATTTGATCGGCAATATTAAAACTTGTATACGAAATTATCGATTGCGGAAACGCTGCAAAATTGAGTCAACCATTCCCATTGCATTATTAGCAAAAATTTTACCCCCTGATGATTTCATATCCTCCGGCAAAAGCAACATATCCAGTATCATCAAGCCTACTACTGTTGTATATGACACATCATCAACTGTATCAACTAATCCAGTTATCGGCTGAAGCTTACCGACTCTGGCCGCAATTTGTAATTTTTCCTTAGCAACTTCAGATATACCAGGAAGCTTGGCTGTGCCACCTGTTAACACCGCTCCGCCTGGTAATTTCCTGGAACGGTGAATCTTATGTAGTTCTTTATCAACGTATTCAAACAGCTCCTCAACTCGTGCTTCTGTAATCATTACAACATCATTCATGGAAAAACTATGATGAGCATTGCCTATAGTGACTGTTGCTGATGACTTTTTAGTTACGCCTAAATGAGCGTGTTCGACTTTAACTCTTTCAGCAATATCCAAGTCCGTTTTGAGGCCAATTGCTAAGTCATTGGTTATATAAGACCCACCAATACCTATAACCGCCACGTGTTGAACCTCTCCGTCCTCCACTACAATTAAATTGGTCGTACTCGAACCAATATCAAGTAATACTGTACCGGCTTCTTTTTGTTGGCGGTTTAAAACTGCTTCAGCTGAGGCAAGACTCGAAACTGTATGATGAGTCGGGAATATTCCAGATTTCTCAAGGCTTAAATCAAGATTACGCATATTTGGAGATGCCGCTGTCACAATATGTGCATCAACTTCTAAACGGACACCACGCATACCAACTGGATCTTTTATGTTGTGCTGGCCGTCAAGGCTGTAATTCTTAGCAAAAAATTGAATAATCTCTCGATTCGGTGGCAAGCTGACAACAGTAGCTGCATCCTCGACCCTCTGGCGATCTTGAGTTGTAATTTCATTATCGGCAACGCTAACTGCTATAACACCTTTAGAATCTATCCCGCCAACGTGAATACCATTAACATTAACGGTGGCTCGATTTATAGGTACACCAGAGATTCTTTCAGCTTCAGCCAATGCCCGAGCAATTGCTTCGGCCGTATCGTCAACGTGAACAACTACTCCTTTACGTATGCCAACATTAGGCGCCGAACCGTGGCCAATAACTGACAATTTACCATTTCCGCTCGGGTCAAGCATCCCAACCACGCAACGAACCATACTTGTTCCAATATCAAGACCTACAAAATGATTTATTGAAGAATCGCGCATGTTATCTTGAAGTAGTATACTGCCAATATTTAACTTCGGGCAAGCTTAAGCAGAAGAACTATAGCTTAGTGAGGACCTCTGCGCCGCCTTCAAGAACGAGTATCGTATGCTCGAAATGGGCTGACCATGAACCGTCTACAGTTTTAATAGTCCAGCCGTCATCCATCACATAAACTTTTTCCGAACCTAGGGTGATCATAGGCTCAATGGCTATAGTCATACCTTCCGTCAACCAGGGTCCAGTGTTAAGTTGTCCATAATTTGGTATATTAGGATCCTCGTGGAGATCATGACCAACCCCGTGACCGACTAGATCCCGCACGATACCAAATTTGTATGGCCTAACCACCGACTCTACGGCCGCGCCAACGTCTCCAACCCTTACCTTGTTATGTACAACGTTAATGGCCGCTGACAGTGATTGTTTGGTAACTTGGAGCATTTTTAGTTTTTTTGAGTCTCGAATTTGGCCAACACCAACGCTAACGGCGCTATCAGTAATCATCCCCATATAAGTGACACCAAAATCGAGTCCGACTATATCGCCCTCTACAACTAGGCGGTTCGGACTTGGTATGCCGTGGACAACTTCGTCATTAATTGAAATACAGATAACATCAGGAAATCCTTGATAACCTAGAAAGCTAGGTTGGCCTCCTAAGCTTTTCAGTTCATTAGCCGCTATGACGGCTAAGTCCTTCGTTGAAACCCCTGCTACAGTATGTTCAGAGACTGTTTTTAGGACAGTTGCTAGCATTCGTCCACTCTCTCTCATTGCCCTGATTTCAGGTGCAGTTTTAATTTTGGTCGTCATCAGTAATATTTAGAGCCTCGACGTGTCTTAAGATAGAGTCATGCACTAGTTGAGGAGCCTGACTGGCATCAACTTCGTAAACAGGCATCTTCTCTTGCTTAAAGAGGTCCATAATCTTTCGGGTGACCGTATCGTATTCCTCTAGTCGGTTATCAATAGCTATATCTGTATCGTCCAAACGACCACGACCCTGAAGTCTTTCACGAACAATTGCCTGGGGAGCCGTTAAATCAAATATCGCATCGACACTCAACCTATCTTTTTTAACCTGACCAATTAGCCACTTTGCCTGACCGACAGTACGCGGGAACCCATCCAGAACGAATTCATTTGAAAGGTCAATAAGATCAAAAACCTTATCAAGAATCTCAATCATGGCCGCATCACTTAACAGTTCACCCTGAAGCATCAAATGACGTTGTTTGCCTGTCACGAGAACACGTAACAGCTCACCAGTCGAAATCCAGGCAAAACCCTGTTCGTCGGCCAATAAGCGGCCCTGCAAACTTTTACCGCTACCAGCTACGCCGGAAAGGATAATCATAATCCCAACTTTTCTTTAACAATCCGGGCTATCACAGCACCGTCTGACCGACCAGTAGTTCTCTGCCTAACCTGATTAATAACTGCAGCCATAGAAGTTTGGTCTTTTGCACCCATCGACTGGATTGTGCTTTCTACAAACTGTGCAACCTCAGCCTCGCTATACTGGGTCGGTAAATATTTCATTATAATTGCTTTCTCAGCTAATTCTTGACTAGCTCTCTCTTCACTGCCGCCTTTTCGATATAAGTCGGCACTTTCCTGTCGCTTTTTTGCCTCTTTTTGTAGTAAACCAATTAAGAAATCGTCCGGCATTGCTTGATCGCGACTATTATTGGCGACTTTCGAATATAAAATAGCACTTTTTAGGCCTCGAAGAGTGTCAACAGTTAACTTATCGCCACCAATCAGGGCAATCTTTAGATTTTGGTTGATTTTTTCTTCCAACAGCATAGAGGACTAGTGATTATCTTTGACCGAGTTTAGCTTTCTTTAGTTTAGTAGCTTTATACTCCTGTCGAAGAATAGCTCGAATCCGGCGTTCACGTTTACTCATTGGTTTTTCAAAATATTGCCCACGTTTGACAATTGCGATAGCGCCAGATTGTTGGACTTTCCGATTAAAGCGGCGTAATAGGTTTTCAACTGACTCTTTAGGATCTTTACGGGTGACTTGTATCATTGGAAGTCATTGTACCGCTAGAGAAGTTATTTTGCAAACAAACCTATGGCGTGAAAGCCTTTTTTTGAGTAGTCCGTTGTGATTTCAACACAATACTTTGGAGCTCTTTAAAAATCGGGAATTGCTTATTGGTATAATAAACTTTTGTATTGCCTTGCTTCTCAGAAATTAAAAAACCAACTTTTTCTAATCTCTTTAACTCTCTCTGGATATTACCGGCATCCTCTTTGATCAACTTAGCTAAGCCTCTAACATGAGTCTTGAAGTCGGGATACTTTGCGTAAATTACAATGATTTTACGCCTAACTCTTGATGTAATAAATATATCTAACATACGCCCGCCATTTTCTACAACACTAGCTGTTGCCTGAATAACTTTCCTCGCATTTTAATAATAATGCGTTCAAGAGTTAACTGCAAGTTATATACTGGTTAAATAAGATGATTTACTATCACGTTTGGGTGAGATCTCCGCTATATCGCGGCAGCGAAGCTTTAACTTATAGGTTTAAGGCTAAACTTAAAAATGGTTCACTAGTAGTAGTTCCGCTGAGGAAGCAAACTGTTCTTGGTGTAGTCGCCAAGTCAGTAGCGAAGCCAAGTTTTTCTACGAAGCTCATAATAAGTGCTTTCAACCTACCCCCACTACCTATAACGACCCTTGGCTTAGCCAGCTGGCTTAAATTGTTTTATCCATCGGCTTTAGGCATTATTACCCAGCAGTTCTTACCAAGAGTAATCAATCCATCGCAACTAGTAGAGCCTATAAATATTGATTCTTCAAAAATAAAGATTTTTGACCAGCCTCCGCTGACAAAAGACCAGATTCTAGCGCTAAAACAGATAAAAAAACCTGATACCTATATGCTACATGGCCGGACAGGTAGCGGTAAAACTAGAATTTATACCGAACTAAGTAAAAGAACTCTTCGTTCCGGTAAATCTGTCTTAGTTTTAAGCCCAGAAATTGGTTTAACATCGCAATTAGCTGTTAACTTTCGACAATTATTCGGTAACCAAGTTTTAGTTCTACACTCGCAGCTCACGACTAAAGAACACAATAAAACTTGGTTAACAGTGTTAAAAGCAACTAAGCCAATAGTAGTTATTGGGCCACGCTCCGCATTATTCAGCCCTATCAAAAAATTAGGCTTGATTATTGTTGACGAATGCCATGATCAAGCCTACAAACAGGAACAGCCACCATACTATCACGCCATACGAGTCGCCTCACAGCTGAGCCACATTCACCACGCCACACTGATCTTAGGTTCGGCCACTCCCGCAGTTACTGATTATTACATCGCAAAGGATAGAAAGAAAACTATCATACAGCTCGACGAGCTAGCTAGACCGCTTAGTTTTGAACGCAAAATTACAATAGTCGACTTAAAAGATCGTGACCAATTTTCTCGAACACCGCATTTATCTTTGCCTCTAATAAAATCAATGGCCAGTAGTTTGGAAAAAAACGAACAAGCACTGCTCTATTTGAACCGCCGCGGGACGGCTCGAGTAACCCTTTGCCAAAACTGTGGCTGGCAGGCAGCCTGCCCGCATTGCGACTTGCCGCTCACTTACCATAACGATAGCTATAAACTAAGGTGCCATGTTTGCGGCTACAATCAATCACCAGCTACCAACTGTCCTAGCTGCGGCAACACCGAAATTACTTTACATGGCTTTGGAACTAAGGCAATCGTCGACGAGGTGAGCCGAGTTTTCCCAGAAGCCCGCATTATGCGATTCGATACTGACAATTTAAAGTCCGAACGATTAGAAAACCAATACCAGGGTATTATCAACGGCAATGTAGACATACTAATCGGTACTCAAGTTCTAGTAAAAGGACTTGACCTACCTCTTCTTAGCACTCTGGGCGTCATACTTGCCGACAGTAGTCTTTATATACCAGATTATACAGCCCAAGAAAGGACCTATCAGCTATTAACCCAGGTACTGGGTCGTATTGGAAGAGGTCACATTAAGAGTCAGGCAATTATTCAAACCTACAATCCAGATAGCCTATTATTAAAGTCATCTATCCAAAACGATTGGCAAAGTTTTTACAACACAGAGATCAAAGAGCGTCAACGTTATTTTTTCCCACCGTTCTGTCACCTTCTAAAGTTGAACTGTCGCCGGGTATCGTCTGCTAGTGCCGAAAAAGCTGCCCTAAGCTTTAAAGAACAACTCAATTTAAAAAACTTAAGAATACAAATCGAAGGTCCAGCACCAGCCTTTCATGAAAAAGTTGGTAGCAAATATATCTGGCAATTAATAATAAAAGCAAAAAAGCGCAGTGATCTATTAGCGGTGACTAAATTGTTACCAACAAATGGTTGGAGTTATGATCTCGACCCAATGAATTTACTTTAGGAGTATTTTTAACGTAACAACTGATACGCTATACTACCTATCATTATGACTGTTCTGACGAAAGACAACGTTATCGCTTTACCAAACCCAAATTTACGCAAAAAATCTCTCAAAGTAGGCATTATCACGCCCGAAATCTTGAAAATTATCGATGATATGAAGTCGGCAACTATCAATTGGGATCAAAGTCGAGATCACGAAGTTGGAGTTGCTTTAGCTGCCGTACAAATAAATCAACTCTTTAAAATGGTAATTATCCGTAATAATTATGACAACAAGGAAGATCTTTCGTTTACGACCTTTATAAACCCAGTTATTACAAAATTAGAAGGAGAAATTGAGGAAGATTTTGAAGGTTGCCTAAGTATTACTGATATATATGGTAAAGTTCCGCGTTACAGAAAAGCACGAGTTAGAGCTACTAATGAACATGGTCGTTCTTTTCGAGTTACCGTTGAGGGTTTTATGGCTAGAATTTTTCAACACGAGATTGATCACCTGAACGGTATCTTATTTATTGACCATATTAAAGACAGCCCCGAAGCCTTTTATAAACTTCAGGTGGATGGAACCCTGGAGCAGCTTAATTATAAAAAACAGATCCAAAAAAGTAAGATTTTATGGAGTAAGCCATAATGAGTAATCAATCTCCTACGATCGTGTTTTTTGGCAGCGGGCCCGTTGCTGCCAGGAGTCTCAGTTTATTGACTTCTAATTTTAAGATTGAAGCTGTCATTACAAAACCAACCACAGCTCATGAAATGAAAGAGTCAGCTGTTAATATCCCAATCTATTTGGCCAACAACCAAAAGGAGTTAGACCATTTATTAGATAGCGTCCAATTTAAAAGTTCTCTCGGAATATTAATTGACTTTGGCATTATGATCAGCCAGAAAGTTATCGATTGCTTTCCTTTAGGCATTATCAATAGCCATTTTAGCTTGTTGCCAGAGTGGCGTGGTCCAGATCCGATTACTTTTGCGATCCTGAGTGGCCAAAAACAGACTGGGGTAAGCTTGATGCTTTTAACTAAACAAATGGACAAAGGCCCGATTCTAGCCCAAGCAATGTATGATATTCCAAACGATTCAGATACGCCCGAATTGACCATAGCTTTAATCGAGTTAAGCGACGCTATGCTGAAGACAATCGTTCCTATGTACCAGGACAATGCAATTATTCTCTTACCACAACGAAAAGTTAGTATAATTGGCGACAAAACCGCTTCATCTTCAAATAAATTAGTTAAAAATGATGGTCTCATTGATTGGACGAAACCGGCAGTCCAACTTGAAAGAGAGGTACGGGCGTTTATAGAATGGCCTAAGAGCCGAACCATGTTGGCTGATCGGGAGGTCATTATAACTAAAGCTATTGTGAGCAATAAACAAGGCCAGCCAGGCACTATATTGGTGACCGGTGAGCAATTATGTATACACTGCGGCGACGGTTCTCTAGAGGTACAACAACTGAAGCCCGCCGGTAGATCTGCTATGTCAGCACATGCATTTTTAGCAGGTTATGGTCAATATTTATAGGCCCTTTTAACTATTTGCTAGATGTTATCTAGTTCTTGGGGACTACTCTGGGCAGCTTCTAGAATTTGTGGAGCCGTTTGGGCAACTTCATTTTTAAGTTTTGAAAATTCTTCATCTACAATTTCTTTATAATTTGGAAAATTTGTTTCAAGCCAGTGGAAGGCCCCGCTATCGTCCTGAGTATTAAAAAAATGTTCGAATTCATCGAGCTGTTCGTTAGTCATTTGGTCAGCCAAGCGCATGCCAACTCTCATCTCAAGTGTTTCATAAATATGCTTCAGTAAACTAGATTTATCCACCTGTGGTAAGCTATCCAATCCTAATGCTTGTAGCAGGCTGTTATCTATCCTAAGGGTCCTCTTTGGATCATCTGTCATATTGAAAATTATACCATTAGAGGACACGAGCGACGGTTTCACGGCGGAAGAATTCTAAATGGTCGCCCTCTTTTAGGTCAATACGGGAATTTGTCTTGAAGCTTACACCACATAGCTCTCCCTCGAATACTTCCTTCGCGTCAGCAGAGCTTCGTTTTAGGCTAGCTACTTCCGCTTCTGCTAGTTTCTCGTCATTACGTACAACTGCTACTAGTGCTGGCATTGTTAGTTTGCCCTTAGTAACCTCACCACCACAAATTACTTCAGTTTTCGTTGTTTTAAAAATAGCTCGAACTACTAAACGACCGAGTTCTGTTTCAACTACTTCAGGGCTGAGCAACGCTCTAAGTTCTTCTTTAGCGTCTTCGAGCAACTCATATATGATATTGAATAATCTAATTGATACGTTTTGTCGACCGGCAGCTTGCCGAATGTTACTTTGCATAGTAACGTTGAAACCGTAAATGATAGCTTTGCTAGTATGGGCCATGTATAAGTCATTTTCGGTAACAGGTCCTATGCCGGTATCTACAATTCTAATGGCTACTTCCTCTGTATCTAATGTCTTTAAACTGTCACTGACTGAAGTCAGAGAGCCCTGAGTATCGGCTTTTATAACTACGTTTAGCTCATTTGTTTCGTTGCTTCGTTTTATCATTCGCAATAGCTCACTGCTAGTAACACCGTGAGTCCTAGGGACTTTAGCTTTTTGCTGGACATTTTCTTCGGCTAGCGCCCGTGCTTCTTTTTCAGTCTTGACGGCTAAAAATTCTTCACCGAAATCTGGTAGAATTTTAAAACCTGTCATTATAACAGGAGTCGAAGGGCTTGCTTCTTTAATCGGGTTACTATTAGTAGATTCTAGATTACGCAGCTTGGCATAAGTAGCGCCGGCAACTACAAAATCACCTTTTCGTAATATTCCTGACTCAATCAGTCCATGAGCCATTGGTCCCCTACCTTGCTCAATATGTGCCTCTATGATAAGTCCCTTTGCTGGAAAATCAGTCTCAGCTCGTAAATCGTCAACATCAGCTGCTAGCAAAATTATATCTAGCAATTCTTTAATTCCATCGCCTGTTTTAGCGCTTAATTCGACTGCAATAATTTCACCACCCCACTCTTCAATTAATAGATTTTGATCAGAGAGTTGCTGTTTTACTCTGTTAGGGTCAGCCCCAGTTTTATCGATTTTATTAATAGCTACTATTATCCGGACACCAGCGTTGCGGGCAAATCGAATAGCTTCTATAGTCTGGGGCTTAACTCCGTCATCAGCTGCTACTACAATAATGGCAATATCTGTCAGATGAGCGCCGTGCTCACGAATAGCCGCAAAAGCTTCATGACCAGGCGTGTCAAGAAAAGTAATTTTGCGATTATTATGCTCGATTTGATAGGCCGATATATGCTGAGTTATGCCACCTGCTTCATGTTCAGCTACACTTGTACCGCGGATAGCATCAAGGAGCGTTGTTTTACCATGATCGACATGCCCCATAACTGCGACTACTGGCGGCCTAGGTGAAGCATTGCTGTTAACATTTTTTTTGCGCTTAACTGCTACTGCTTCTGTTTTTTCTTGCTTTTGAAGAGTAACTTCTAGACCTAACTCATTAACGATAATTTGAGCTGTATCAAAATCTATCTGCTCGTTAACAGTAACCATTACGCCATTCTTCATAAGCTCGGCTATAAGTCGGCTAACCGGTATCATTAATTTGTCGGCTAGAGTGCCAACTGTAATCATATCTTCAATTTCTATCGTCGCTGCCATGATACCTAGAACATTCCTCTCTCGACTTTACGGCTAAATAAACCAGCTTGAGTTTATTTTTTCTTAGAAGGTAAAACTGTATCTTTCAAACTCAAGGCAATCTTACGGCCGTCTTTATCGACATCAAGCACTTTAAATTTCTTCTTCTCGTTCAGTTGAAATAATTGTTCAGGGTCAACCGCTTCACTGTCACCCATTTCTGATACATGTACCAGCGCTTCAACCGAAGGACTAAGCTGAACAAATGCCCCAAATGGCGTAATTCGAGTAATTTTACCTTCAACTGTGTCACCCTTTTTAAAAGCATTTATTTCTGCCAGCCAGGGATCTTCTGTCATTTGTTTGAGGCTCAGCGAGAGACGGTCTTTATTTATCGCAATGATCTTGGTCTTAATTTTCTCGCCAATTTTAACGTAATTCCGGGGATTATCGACTCTTTCCCAAGAAATTTCTGAAATGTGAATAAGCCCTTCGATACCTTCAACGTTTATAAATGCTCCGAAGTCTATAACGCCTGTTACAATACCTTCAACTACATCGCCAACTTTAAGCTCTGCAAATCGGCTTTGCATATCATCTTTAACGGCCTCTTTCTCTGAAAATATTAATTTATTATCTTTACGGCTAACATCAAGGATGCGGACACGCAAAGATTTATTAACTAAACTGTTTAGCTTTTGAAGTATCTCGTCTTTGTCAGCGCCTGAGACTCTAGGATAATGGCCAGCTGAAAGTTGGGAGACTGGTAAGAATCCACGAATCCCTTCTAGTTCAACTAACAGTCCGCCGCGATTGGCATCGTATGGCGTTACCTCTGCGATCTCTTGGGAGTCAAAAACGCGTTGTAGTTCGTCCCAACCCCGATCTTTAACGGCTCTTTTCATGCTCAATAAGGCATAACCTTCTTCCATTTCTGGATCAATAACACTTACGGTAACTGCTTGACCTACTTCTAACTGCTGAATATGACCAATCTCACGGCGTAATACTACACCCGTGCCATTAGCGCCAAGGTCTACCCAAACCTCATATTTTTTAACAGAGGTAACCACGCCTTCAACTACACTACCGACCATTAGACGTTCAATAGTGCTGTTTTTCAGCAAATCATCCATAGTTATAACAGCGTCTTTTGTCATATAGACACTAATTGCCTCCTCAGCAAACGCATTCCGCTTTAGTGGGGACTCAAGCCACTTGTTCGTAACAAAGCCTAGTCTTACCTGCAACGTTGCCCTGATTATACCCGTTTATCATCTTGACGTAAAGAGAACTAGCAAAAGCTGGTCTATGTTAAACTAAACTTATGTACGCGGGGGTAGACATAGGTGGCACGAAAACGCTAGTGGCCACACTTGACGATACTGGCATAGTCACTGAAAAAATGAAATTTCCAACACCTTCTAAGTACTCGGATTTTTTAAACCAGCTTCAAGAAACGGTTAATTCTCTCAAAATAAAAGATTTCAAGGCCGGCTGCATAGCTGTCCCAGGTAAAATAGACCGCAAGCGAGGTATTGGTAAAGATTTTGGCAATTTAGCTTGGCATGACGTATCTATCCAAGCTGACGCAGAACTAATTTTTCGCTGTCCAATAATTATAGAAAATGACGCTAATCTTGCCGCTCTATCTGAATCAATGTTATTGCCAAATGATAAAAAGCTCTTATACGTCACTATTAGCACTGGAATCGGGACTGGATTTATTATTAACCAAAAAATTGATCCAGAGCTTCAAGATAGCGAAGGCGGTCAAATGCCATTAGAATATAATAATAAGGTGATGGCTTGGGAAGATTTTGCTTCGGGAAGCGCTATCGTTAAACGTTACGGCAAAAAAGCCAGTGAGATTACTGAAGAGCAAATCTGGCGACGTATTTCCCACGATCTAGCTGAAGGATTACTAGAGTTAATTGCTATTACTCAACCAGATATAATAATTATTGGTGGTAGTGTTGGACGTTATTTTGAACGCTATAAAGTGTTCCTGTTAGAGTCACTTAAGAAATACGAGAACCCTTTAGTCCGTATTCCAGTACTACAAGAAGCAGCTCGACCAGAAGAAGCTGTCATTTATGGGTGTTTTGATCTAACGAATGAGCGATATGGAACAAATAATTAAAGACTTGCAACACCGCTACCCTAGTCTTGTCTACAAAGAAGGTAGTACATTTTATTGGTCACCAAAAACTAAAGAGGTTTTTTATTCTGGAAAATCTGATCGACCAGTCTCAATTTGGTCGCTGCTCCATGAAACAAGTCATGCCTTACTCGAACATACGTCATACAAAACAGATTTCGAACTGCTACGACTAGAGGTCGTAGCCTGGGAAAGGGCTAAAGAGCTAGCTAGTGAAATCGGTATGACTATAAATGAAAATCATATTCAAGATTGTTTAGATACCTATCGGGATTGGCTTTATGCCCGAAGTATTTGCCCCTATTGTAGTAATAAAAGCTTGCAACAATCGGATCTAAAGCACTATCGGTGTTTTAACTGTCACGCCGTCTGGAAAGTAACGCCCTCAAGGTTTTGCCGAGTCTACCGATCAACTAAAAAAGTTAATCAACCCACTACTCTACTGTTCTTTGAGCCCCAGGTGATTCCTAGGTAGTGACAACAGTATTAAAAGGCTTAAGAATTTAGATCATTTATAAATATATCCTCCATTTAAGAGGAGGATATATCAGTTATGTGGTCAACAATTTAAGTTGACGCTGATTACATAACTTTTTTGTTGCGACGCGAGATACGACCGCCGCGAGCACCAGCAACTCGAGCCAATTGACGGTTTGCGTAAAAGCCACCAGTGTGACCTTTTTTGCCGCCAACAGCGCCAATTTTCGAATAAAAATCAGCACCGTATTTTGCTTTGTTGGTTGCAGCAGCTGCTTTGCCGCCAGCTTTAGTTCCAGCCATATTATTAGTCTCCCTATTTAATAAATAACTCCGGTATAAAATACAAAGGGCCTCGAATTAACGAAACCCTCGATCATCTCACAACGGAACTACGCTTATGATAGCATGCTATTGTGCTCATGTCAATCTTATAAACGGATCGTTAACTTCATTTAATACTCACGCAATAAGTACCATAAGCATTATGCTGCTTTATTAAAAACCCGGTAGTTAAAAAACTAACATTCTAGTCTTAATAAAGAAAAGCCCCCTATTCGGAGGCTTTTCTTATAATTTGGCACCGTGCTATTTTCCCAGGGGTGAACCCCAAGTATTGTAGCCGCTGCGAGGCTTAACTGCTGTGTTCGGTACGGGAACAGGTGTTTCCCTCGCGCCAAGGGCACCAAGCATGGTTTTTGTTAACTAATTGGTATCTAACCTGAATAATACCAACAAGACCAAAACCCTGCATGATGTCCACCAAATCGGCACACTGAGATTAAAGCTGCGACAAAGGAGTGCTTGTTAAGCACCAATAACTAGTCAATTGCTCTCTCTGACCCAAGCATCAATATGATACCGAATCAGAGATCGTAAAAAGTCAATGGGACTATTAGTGCGCTTCAGCTCCATACGTTACCGCACTTTCACTTTGCGCCTATCAACCTGATCGTCTTTCAGGGTCCTCATGGGGAAATCTAATCTTGAGGTCAGTTTCGCGCTTAATATGCTTTCAGCGCTTATCTGGTCCGCACATAGCTACCCAGCGATGCCGTTGGTACGACAACTGGTACACCAGAGGTGCGTCCATTAGGGTCCTCTCGTACTACTAATAGATCCTCGCAAATTTCCTATCGTCCACAGCGGATATAAACCGAACTGTCTCACGCGTGTCATTCCACCATTACTGATGGCACGGACTATATCTTCACCCTTTAACCAATTTAGGTTAGGAGGGGCTGACGTATTATAGCGATTGTAATTTACTTCAAATATTTGAAATAGTAACTGCTATCTCTCCTTACGGATCAGTCTCTACGGGGTCATTCATATATATGAAGACTTCCCTCGGTATTGCCCTCTAGATCGTTCGATAAATCTAGATAGGGTTTCACCGATATTAGTCAGTTTAGTGTTATTGGTATGATGCTAACCAACACTTACCACTTCTCAGTGATATAACGCAATGTTATTTACGTTCTGAACCCAGCTCGCGTATCTCTTTAACCGGCGAACAGCCGGACCCTTGGGACCATCTACAGCCCCAGGATGAGATGAGCCGACATCGAGGTGCCAAACAGCGCCGTCTATGTGAACTATTGGGCGCTATAAGCCTGTTATCCCCGGGGTAACTTTTATCCGAAAGCGCTGCCGATACCACACTCATGT
>JBOHNR010000012.1:0-63596 GCA_050730755.1 Saccharimonadales bacterium (SeqCode)
ATATAGGGGCGTGTGCCTTGGTACTATTTCCCGTAAACGACTCATCAGATCATCAACAATTTCTTCATCTAATCCCTCAACCTTTGTCAGGGCAACGATTTCTGGACGTTTCAGTAAACTGGCGTTATACAATCGTAGCTCTTCAATAACGGTTCGATAAGCTTTAGTAACATCATCTTGATAGGCGTCGATCAGATGCACGATGACAGCTGTCCGCTCAATATGACGCAAAAATTCATACCCTAACCCCTTGCCTTGGCTGGCACCCTCAATCAAGCCAGGGATATCGGCAACTAAGAAACTGCTATTTCGATCAACATCAACCATACCGAGGTTTGGCGTTAAGGTTGTAAAGGGATAATCTGCAATTTCCGGCCGAGCGTTACTGATCCGCGCCAGCAAAGTCGATTTTCCGGAGTTCGGCAACCCGACTAGACCAACATCAGCAATCATCTTAAGCTCAAGCTGAACTTTTAGGGTCTCGCCTTGCTCGCCTTTCTCGGCAAATTGAGGCGCTTGTCTTGTACTACTCACAAAATGCGCGTTGCCAAATCCACCTAAGCCGCCTATGGCAATAATTACCCGTTGGCCTTCTTCAGTTAAATCGGCTAATATCTGTCCTCCACCGCTCGCAGCAATTGTACCAATTGGTACTTCTATGATAAGATCGGGGGCGCTTTTACCATGTTTACGTCTTCTGCTACCATTTTGACCATGTTCAGCAACTAATTCTTTCTGAAAACGAAAACGGGCTAGCGTGTTCAGGTTGCTGCTAGCGGACAGTACAACATCGCCCCCCTTACCACCGTCACCACCGTCCGGGCCGCCTTGAGCTACGTATTTTTCTCGCCTAAAACTAAGACCGCCGTTTCCACCATCACCAGCTGTCAACAGCACTTCAACTTTATCTATAAAGTTCATCTATCTAACTAGTATAAGGCGCTGAACCGGATTACGTAATATCACGGAGCGGTAATATAGTTCGGGAACAGCGCTGCAGGTAACCAACCGCTATAACCGACGCGGTCGAAACCAGCTAAACCGTTCATATCACGATACTCTATAAGGGTACCAGTGCTGTTGACGGCATCGACAATCGCCACGTGCCCTAAGCCACCGGCAGCGTAAGGCGTTTGAGCAATCGCACCAACGGTTGGCGTCGAGCTAACATGCCAGCCGGCTGCCCTAGCGCCTTCTGCCCAAGACCAAGCATCGCCCCAGTTCGCCGGAACCGATATCTGAGTCGCCACATACCAGGTGCATTCTCCCCAGTCGTAGCCGTTAAAGCCATAAATAGCACTAGAGCCCCAGGCAAAATCTGACGAATTGGACGATGAATAGCCAATGGTTGGGGTAGCAAGAGTACCATTTGGAATGATGATCTGTTCGCCAGTCTGAAGGCCACTAATTTCAGCATCATTATCAGCTATAATTTGGCTTTGACTGGCACTGAATTTAGCAGCTAGACTGGCCGTGGTATCGCCAGCCCGAACTGTATAGACAATACCACTAACTGGTGGTATTAATAGTTTTTCATTAGTTGAAATAGAATTTGTCAGTATATTGTTTGACCACAAAATGCTATCAGAAGTAACGCCAAACTTACTAGCCACAGAGGCTAGAGTATCGCCAGGTTGTACTATGTAAGTATGAACGTCTTTATTAGAGATAAAGGTCGAAATAACCGACTGCGGCTTGTTGACAACTGTATTATTTGCCGATGAAATCGACAAGGCTATATTTTCAGAATCTGCCTGGTTGGTAACCGCTGCCATCTCAGGCAAATCAGTCATCCTTGCCACTGTTAGGGCAATGTCAACTGACGATAAAGGATCAAGCGGAGCTGCTGCCGATTGGGTACCTGTTAGTGTAGCAACTGGTTGGGGCATACTGCTGGCTCGTGTTGGATAAAGCCAGACTATACCTAAAACAACTAAGAGAAGTGCTATATTAAGCGCCACAAAACCAACCCGATTAGCTCGTCGTCGAGTAGCCTTTCGTATAAGGTTACTATTTAAGCGGCCCAACTTAGAATTCCTGAGTGATACTAGTGGTAAAACTAAACGTACATGCGCCGAGCCACGAGAAAATGTACTAATATTAAAAGCTCCTTAAAGCTGTCTAAACAACCTTGAGTTTTACCGAAATAATTTTAAACGGTCTGTGATAGCCGCTTTTGTATTTTTGGATTTATCTCGGCCAAGCATAACGTAGTTTTCTGTAAAGAAATTATTACTACGTTATTGTTGCATTTTAGCAAAAGTCCATGTCAAGAAGCAAGATGCTTATCCCCTATGGCGAAGAAAATTTATTAATCCTGTGAACAAAGTTGGTGACAATAAGTACTGATATTTGCATTTTGTTGTTGACTTGTCTGGGCAAAATAGGTTGTGCCGTTATCGCCCGTCACGAAATATAACCAATCGGTGTTGGCTGGGTTAGCTACAGCTTCTAAAGAACTAGAACTAACAGTGCTAATTGGTCCGGGTGGTAATCCTGTGTGTAGGAGAGTGTTATATGGAGAATCGTATGTTAGCGACGGCTTGATACCGACAAGAGTAGATCCATAATAAGCTGTCACATCTGAACCTAGCGGCATACCAATTTGTAGCCTTTTTAAAAAGACCTGGGCAACTTGATTACGGTCAGTTTGGTCAGCCACTTCTTGTTCGACAATCGAGGCTAAAGTTACCCCTTGATAAACATCTAAGCCCTCTCCGGCAAATTTGGTACGGATCTGAAGCGTGACATGTTGTTCCATTTCTGACAAGGATTCGGCAACAATTTTTCCTGGGCTAGTAGTTGATGTTTTTTGGTATGAATCTGGCCACAGGAAGCCTTCGAGGCTGGCAGAGGCAGGATTATTGGCAAGTATTGGGTAACTGTTAGAACTATATGAACTGGCATTCAAAAAGTTGCTTACCACAATTGGATTAAAGCCGGCTTTGATAAATGTCTGGCTAATTTGGGCTAGTGTTTGTCCGGATAAGATTGTTACGAGATTAGTCGCGACCCTACCGTTAACTATGGCCTCAGCTATAGTTGATGTGCTCTCGCTTGGAGAAAAACTATATGTTCCAGCTTGGAGCTCGTTCCTCTGAAAATGAATGTTAATATACCATTCAAACGCTTGGCTATTGCGAATTAAACCGTCTTTTTGAAGTTCCAAGGCTATAGCGTTAACACCTAAACCGCTAGCAATAGTTATATTGCGTTTTTCTCGGCTACTGCTGACTGGCTGAAGATTATCGTAAAAGAGAACTGCAGCGGCACCAACTATTATGACTAATAGAAATATTATTAATAAAATACGTCGACGTCGGCGGCGGAATTTACTGCCTAGACTATACTTTGTCACGGAGATAATCCTCTAAAATATAAGTCGCGGCCAAAGCATCTATATTTTCCTTAGTGTAGGGCTTACCACTGGCTTCTAGCTCTTCTTTAGCTTTAACAGATGTCAGGGCTTCGTCTTGCCAGAAAATCGGGACATTAAGCTGTTTAGCCAACTCCAAGCCATAAGTGTGTATTTTACTGGTTTGAGAAGTAACTTGTCCTTCCAAGCCTCTTGGTAATCCGACCACTATGCCAGTGACTAACTCACGATCACATAGCTTACGTAATTGCTCAGTTAGAGAATCGTCGTTTGGAAGTGCGCCTAACGGATGAGCTACCCTAGCTTTTTTATTGGCCAGGGCAATACCAATTCGGATTGAGCCAATATCAAGAGCCAATATGCTCTCTTTATCCTCCATCATTAGAGTTACTTTGATTTATCAAGAGTAATAGTAACCTTACTTGGATTAGTCGGCACTGAACTGACCCAAAATGGGCTTAAATGAACATTAACGTTTGTGACGCCAGGTATTTGATTAATAAGCGATTGGATACTACCGATCTTTTTACCCTCGACTTGTTTTTTAATCTTTGTAATATTAATATCTGGTCCGATTACCGCTGTAGTTTCGATTGATACTTGTTCATTTCCAGTGGCAGAGCTAACAATGCCAATATCGGCACCAGAAAGACCATCATCCAATATCTCTTGGTTAGTTGTACTAATCTGGCTATCAACGTTACTACTTATCAGAGTATCAAGATTACTCCTCCTAGCGCCATACATCGTATACGTAACAGCCTGAGTAACTGTTACAGTGCTTGCATGATCGCCCACGTTGCTACTGGTAGTGATATTGGGCGTCCCAGCGCTGAAAGTAACTGTTAACGGATAAAACCCGGCATTTTTAAGCTGCTGTTCAAGAGTACTTTTGATTGAATTTGTATTCTGAGAAGCCAGCTTTTGTTTAGCGTTATCGATATCAGATTGAGCCACTACCTGGATAATATTATCTGTGCCGCCGCTAGCTGAACCCGTGGCAGTGACGCCAGGATTATCGGCAACAGTAAAATTAGTGCTAGAACCTGATGTGTTGTAGTTAGTTCCTGGACTTTGTGCAGTGATATTTGTGGATCCTGTAGATTGCCACGTACAATGACCGCCGTGATCTACTACGGGCGTAAAAGTAGTATCTGACTGAGTAATGTATGTTAGTCCAGACGCACTTAAACCTGTTCCAGCAGGAACATCATCAGGTTGACTTCCAGTACATGAACCAGCGGACATAGTTACGCTACCAGTAGCTGCCGTGCCATTATTCTGTTGCCCGGTAGTTGTCACCTGCTGTGAGGTCGTCTGCTGTTGTTGTTCTGTTTGAGCTGGCACTGTCATGGTATTGGTATTGACAGATTGAGCTGATGGATTAAGAGTTGCAGTTAAGCTGACATTTACATTGCTAGTTTTTGTTGTAATGGCAATCGCAGCTCTCGGTAGAATAGTCAAGGCCAGAATAAGACCAATAATTAGTAAAATAATAATGATAGCCAAAACTAGCCATTTACGGAACTTATTAAAGCTCGGGACTTTTAGCTTCTTATCCTTAGACAATTTTTCTTTTTTTGATTTGTCGGTTTCTTCAGCTGCGGTTTCTTCTTCGGGTAAAGTCAGGGTTTCAATACCTTCAGGTGCTGGTGGTATATTCCCTGAGCCGCTAGACAGATCACCAACAGGGCGATTACCGGCATTATCGCTCGTAATCTCTTTGGATTCCTCATCATCAAGTGTGACAGCTTCTTCAGCGTTTGAATCGGTAACAGGCAAAGCAGAGTTAGCAACTATGGGAACCCCTGGTTTTGACTGTGGTGTAGCGGCAACGTGAAGACCAACGGTAGCCGCTAGAGGCATGATGCTCGGTTCAGTTGTTACAAGTACGGCATGCTTTTTAGCAGATTCGGCACTTCGCTTTAGTAACTTCATATTCACAATGCTCTGGAGAACTGTTGCACGCTTCGGTAGCACCAGGGCTACAACGCGACCTTCGCTACTGCGCACTTTATCAATGATGGTGGTTATATCATCATCAACGTCAATATAAAGTACATCTTTGTCGTTTGTATCTGGAGCCATAGCTATACCTGTAACATTCTATCAATTTTTTCCCGGATTGAGGTTGTATTGCCTTCACTGAAATTCAAAGTATCAGCGCCTACCCTAAGAAGGCCCATGGCTGTAATAAAGGTGTGATCTGTTACTTTGCCGGTTAGATCAGTTATACCAACAACTTGTTCCGGCCGGATACGGCGCACCACTGGCTTGCGTGTAAACGGCAGCTGCCGATACCAACCAGACTCTTCCAGCTCATCCATCAGCATATCAAGGCTAGAACCACCGCCACACAAATACATTCGATAGGGCAAATGGTCAAGCTTTTCAAACTCACCAAGCGCCAGATCAATTCCACTCATCCAGACGTTAACTGTCTTTTTAAGGGCTGCCTCGATAGCTGGCACTTTAGCTTGAGGTATTTTTTCCGTACTCAATCCGAGTTTCAGTTCTTCGGCTTGTTCAAAGCCAACATTAAGCTCACGCTCAACTGCATGTGTATAAGCTCGGCCGCCAATGCCAAACATTTTTGTGCCTTGAACTCCACCTTCGTTGACAACCGCAATGTCTGTTGTCCCGCCACCTACATCCATTAGAATCGCACTTAGGTTATCATTCGGATTATCGCCAATAACGGCTCGAGCAACGGCAAATGGCTCTGCGGCTACAGCTAGTAAATCAAGGTCTAATTCTTGGGCGGTTTTTTCAAGGGCGCCAATATGAATCATAGGTGCGAAGGCCGTGTATAGTTGAACAACTACATCTTTGCCTTGAAAACCAACCGGGTTTGTGACCGGATAACCATCAATTTCTATATTAACAAGAGCGCTATTCACCAGGCGAACTTCGACATCCTTGCCGCCGAGTTCGACAGCCAATAATTTTCGGGCTTGGCTCTCAGCTCGTTCTTGAACGAGATGAATGATTCGTTCCATCTCATTAATATCGAGTGGGTTGGTTGAATTCTGGCGGGCTACTCTAACCGTTGTGGTAGTTCCTTTCACAAGCTCGCCAGCAATGCCAATAATTGTTCGTCGAGCACTTACACCAGCTTGCTGTTCAGCTTCGTTAAGAGCCTCATCGCAATTTGTGACTACGCTAGCAATATCAGAAATAGCTCCGGCTTTCATATCGCTTAATTCCTGGTGTGACCGACCAACACCGACGATCTCAACAGCTACGCCATCGTCAGCTATCTTGCCAATCAGCGCTTTGACGAACTCCGTGCCTATATCTAGAGCTACGATATGGTTCTCGCCAGGATTTTTTTTGGTGGATCTCGAAGTGGCTACTTGGGTAGCTTTATCAGCTGTTAGTGATGCTCTGTTAGCTAGCTCATGGCCAAGCCCACGCCCAAAGTCCTTGAATTTATCAAGCATATACGCTTCATTTTAGCATATGCGACTGGTGGAAACCTGAAGGAAATACGGAGTTAAGCTAGGACCGCTTTGATGCGTCGCACACCCGCCGAACTAGATTCTTCTTTTATTATTTTAAAATGTTTACCGTCATTACCTAGCTCAGCAGTTCTTTGGACGTGCGGGCCGCCACAAATCTCGCGACTAAAATTAATGCCGTCAGGATCGCCAATCGTATAGACTTTAATCATCTCACCATAACGATCACCGAAAGCTCCGGCGACACCTTTAGCTAAGGCTTGCTTGGTATTTTCTTGACGCCAACTAACCGACCAATCTTTTTCAATCTGTTGATTGACAATTTGTTCGACTTCGGATATTTGTTCGGGAGTTAACTTTTCGCTGTAACTAAAATCAAAACGGATTCGCTCATTGGTAATATTGCTACCACGCTGGATAACCGCCTCACCCAGAACGTTTTTTAAGGCCCGATACATTAAGTGAGCGGCTGTATGGTATTTTGTGGTTATTTCCGAGTTATCGGCAAGACCACCTTTAAAGTCACCCTTCATGGCTGTTCTAGATCGATCACGTTGTTCCTCCATCAGCTTTTGAAATTCTTCGTCAGCAGCCTCAGATATCTTGATACCCTTCTTAAGTGCTTCTTCTTTGGTCAATTCAACCGGGAAACCGTAGGTATCGTATAGTTTGAATAATTCTTCGCCACCAACAGAGCTTTTTGTTAATTTACTAAATTCATTAAGACCTTTACGTAAGGTTTGACGAAATATTTTCTCTTCTTTGACAAGCACATCAACAATTTTGGTCCGGTTATCAGTAATTTCAGGGTAGTTATCATGATACAGATCGGCAATAATTGGTACTATCTGCTCCAAGAAGTTCTGTTCAATGCCAAGATCAAAAGCAAAGCGGATGGCTCGCCGAACCAAGCGGCGCATAACGTAACCCTGGGTTTTATTGCTGGGAAGTACACCATCTGTCGCTAAAAAAGTAGCTCCTCTTAAGTGATCAGCAATAATTCGCATGCTCTCGGTATGATCTTGATAGTTTTGACCTGAAATTTCTTCTAACTTGGCGATAATTGGCTGAAATAAGCTGATTTTAAAAACATCCGGCGTGTTAATTGACGCAGCAGCAATACGTTCTAATCCACCACCGTAATCAACATTTTTAGCTGGTAATTTTTCAAATCCTTTGTCGGTTTTAAGATATTCCATAAAAACAGAGTTACCCAGCTCAATATAGCGACCGCACTCACAATTCGGATGACATTTTTCGCCCCATTTCAGGTCATGCTGGATGTCATCAAATCGATAAAAGACTTCGCTGTCTGGACCGCCTGGTTCGCCTTTTGGCATCTCTTCAGGGACACCGGAACGGCTCCACCAATTATTTTTGTCATAAAAGAAAATACGACCATTTTGGTCACCGACTTTGTAACCGTTTTCTTCTGAACTAATTTCAACTTCGTCGGTATTTATCCCTTTAGACTTAAAGAGATCGTGCCAGATGAGAGCTGACTCAGAATCCTTGGATACACCGTATTCCGGGAATCCACTACAGCAAGTCACGTACATCCTGTTTGGATCAAGACCAACGACTTCCGTCAAAAACTCAAAAGACCAAGTCAACTGCTCCTTTTTAAAATAATCGCCAAGACTCCAGTTACCAAGCATTTCAAAAAAAGTAGTGTGGCGGCTATCACCAATCCGATTAATATCTTGAGCTCGTAAGCATGGCTGGGCATCAGTCAAGCGTTGACCATTAGGATGAGTTTGACCAAGTAAGTAAGGTGTTAAAGACTGCATACCCGAACCAGTAAACAAAGTTGTTGGATCGTCTTGCGGCACAATAGATGATCGCAAGATTACGCTATGCTGCTTGGTTTTAAAAAACTCTAAGTAGCGTTGTCTGATTTCAGCTGCTGTCATGGCTTTGTTTGGGCTATAGCCTTTGGCTCCATCCACTCCTTAATCATGTCTGTCAAATTATATCAGAGGAAATCGCCAGCGTCATAGCTCACTCTGAGAAAGTACTAGACAACGATTCCACCACCAACGACACTCATACCTTCGTAGATAACGGCTGATTGACCAGGTGTGATGGCCCGGATATCTTCATTTAGTTTAATTTTAGCAGTTCCGTTTTTTAAAATGACATTAGCCTCAACCAAAGGAGCCCGATATCTAGTGCGGACCTGATAGACCTGACTGGTTTTAGGGGCTTCATTAATCCAAAATAAATCAGCTAATTTAAATTCCTTCTTCCAAAGATTATCGTCCTGTATGTCAGTTGTTACGTAAATCTCGTTCCTTTGCATATTTTTACCAGTGACATAATAAGGCAAACCGCCCCCGACGTTCAGTCCGTGACGTTGGCCAATTGTGTAAAATAGAGCGCCGTCGTGTTCACCTATATTTATTCCATGCTGATCAATTATGGCTCCGTGTGGTTGTTCGCCAAGTTCGTATAGCAAAAAATCTTTAATGCCAACTTTGCCGACGAAGCAGATTCCTTGACTATCCTTTTTATCAGCGGTACTGAGCTTAAAGCTGCGTGCTAAATTGCGAATTACCGGTTTTTTATAATCACCCACCGGCATTAGCAAAAGTTTGAGTGTTTTGCTAGTAACACGATATAAGAAATAGCTCTGATCTTTGTCGTCATCGAGGCCAGTTAGTAATTGTCCATCGCGGCTCCTAGCATAATGACCGGTAGCGATCATATTAGCACCGTCAGAAAGAGCAGTTTCTAAAAAAAGTTTAAATTTAACTTCTTGATTACACATTACATCTGGATTTGGCGTGCGGCCAGCTTGATATTCTTGAATCATGTAGTTCACAACTTTTTGGCGATATTTGGTTTCAAAGTCATATAACTTAAAAGCTATGCCTAGTTGAACTGCTACCCTTTTAGCGTCTTGGTAATCTTCCATCCAGGAGCAACGCATACCTGGTAAATCCTGGGTCCAGTTTTTCATGTACACGCCAGTTACTTCATAGCCCTGTTTTTTAAGCAGAGCGGCGGTAACTGATGAATCGACACCGCCGGACATAGCGACGAAGACTTTAATATTTTTCACCATAACTATATTAGCTTAGCAAATTTTCCTTCCTGTCGCAGCCAAAAAACAAAAAGGGATCCTAAAATGATAAACTAATTACACCTGATTGCGACTAGATTCAATACTTCGACGAATAACGTAAAGTTCGTGGCGGCGGCCTAGCCAAAAGGCAATCAATATAATCGGGATAGCGGCTACCATCGGCTGCCAGATAATGTCAGTCTTGCCGCTATTTGTAGTCCCGGAACCGTTACTAATAGCACCACTTATTTTACCGTTACCAACACCTACCAGTTGCAAGTAAGCCGATGTGTTATTAGAATCAGTTACTTTAGCCTCAATTGTGTAAACACCGGATTGGCTGTAAACATGGCTGACGTTAATGACGCCCGGGAAGGCTACACTTTGTAGCTCAGGGCTACTACCGTCGCCCCAATCTACACTCAAAGCATAAGGTCCGGTACCGCCACTTAAAATTAAAGGCCAGGTCAGAGTTGACCCAGGGTTAGCTCCGATGCGAGCATAATTGCTAGTCAAATTTACTTGGGTACCAAATTGGGCAAATTGAGCATCATTAAAAGTTACAGTAACTGTAGATGAATCGGGTCCGGCTTGATCTAGGTTATTAAATACCTGGGCAACAAGGTCATTAGCACCGCTGAAAAGATCAACTTGCAAGCTATAACTTCCACTTACACAAGTAACGGAGCCAACAAAAATATTATTAGAAAAGATTTTAACAAGCAGGCCAGTTTGGCATAGCCCACTAACGGTAATCGGCGTCGATGCAAAGGTCTGGCCGTTACTTGGTATGGCAATAGTAGCTTTTTGCGTCGGTGGATTACCTGCTACAGTGCCTTCCATGCCTAAAGTACTTGATTGCGGGTTTTGCTGTGATCCGATAGCAACTACAGGTAAAGGGATAAATAAACTAAGTACTACAAAAATAGCCCAGAATTTAAATACAATTCTAAATTTCATACCGTTATAGCTTATTCTAACATCTCAACCATAGAGCAAAACACTACCTAATGGCAAGCCTAGAGAAGATTTATCGGCGGGGCGAGGCTCTTCGAATAACTCGACGGTTATATTGACTCATTAGTCGAGGGAAAACAAAGATAAAGAATAAGATGATCAGTATTACAATAATTATGACAATAATCAGCAAAACTGGTACGACATAAAATGTTGTGGAACCGCTTATGAGTTGTCCGCTTGACCCGTAACCAAAGTTACCAAGTACGGTGTATTTACCGATCGTACCGACCTTGTTGCCGAGATTAACGTTGAATTGACGTATACTGCTAGGTAAAACGTTGCCAGCTGGCGTTGTGTTATTGATCGCATAGCTAGCTAATTCCTTTCCGCCCTGCTCAAGCAAAATTTTGCCGAATGGCTGTTCTTGGACATTACCAAAATTTTGAAATTTAGCAGTAACTATTAAATTCTTATTACCGCTAAAGAAGGCCTGAGAACTACCGTTACCATCCTGCTTAACGCTAAAACTGGAAAGTTGAAGATCGTCTTTAATATTACCAGGCACTTTGACTAAAATCAGAGAGGCCACGCTAGCCGTTAGTGACACATTAGTATTACCACCTGAAGTGACTGGCGCAAAACGAACTGCTCCATAATATCCACCGCCAGCCGTCCCTGCTGGTATTACAATGTCAACGTTAACTGTCTTTTGCACATTAGGTTGCAAGGTTATATCCGATATCGGGGTAATGAACTTCTTCAGGCCGTGAGTAGGGTTAGACTGATTGGCATTAAGTAAAAGTTGCGGTTGGCCATTTTCATTATTGCCGGCTACAAAGTCATTAATAATTACCTGGAGTTTAAGTGGAGCACTGGTAACATTCTGAACGTAGATTGGTACTATCTGTGTTTGTCCGGCATTTATAATTAAATTGGTCACCACTGGTGACACTCTCATACCATTACCACTTGTTCCGGAGTTTGACGTGGCCACCGCCCCAACTGGCAAGGTTACTGTCACTATTAAAGCTATTGCAATTAAAACGCTGCTGAGCGTCACCCTAAACCTGCGACTTGTTATAGACATATTTCTCTTTCTTAAATGGATGATTTATCTAATGGTTATAGTAACAAACCGTTAAAAGTTTGCCAAACAGATATACGTTAGCGAAGTAACATAGATTCCAATTGGCTGGCCATTTGGAATATTAACAATGAAACTAACTGTGAATTCCTTATAGTCGGATGGCTGATTAGCACTGACGAGCTCATCGCCTGAGGTAAATTTAAACCAGTTAGCTAGATCGTAGTCGCCGGTAGGTGCAGCAACACCTGGCCCGAGCGGATTTTGACCAACCAGTGGAGTTTGGTTAGCAACCAAATTCAAGCCAAACTGGCTAATGCCAGGACGCGATACATCTTGGTTGTCCATAGCATTAATAACATCATTACCAGAAGTCATGGTTGTTCCGTAAGCAGACATAGTAAAGCCGTTATCAGCATTAGTAGCCGTTAGTATTTGTATTTGGGCACTGCTGGCAGCCGAGTTGGTAAAGTTCCCAAAATTAACGTAAGCGCTGGTGGCCGTCGAGCAATCGAAGCCAGTAATAGTCACGCCGGCACAAAATAATAAATAGGGGGGCACGGTGGTACTAACCTGCAGCTGGCTATTAATACTAAAGGCAATCCCACCGTAATCTGTCGGGGAGCCGCTGGCGTGTGAAGTAGTAAATGTTTGTAATCTTCCGTAATACGTACCAGCCGCCGAAGGATTAATAACTCCTTGAAAAGTATAGCTGACGGCGCCTTCAACGGCAGTAAATGGCATTCTAGTTAAGACAACTGTATTCGAGTTCGTCCCAGGAGAATAGATACTAAAACCAGTTTCTCCAGTTTGCCCGCTAAGTATCGAGCTAGATATATCAAATCCTGAGGGAACAGTGCATACATCGGAAAATATCGGATCATTGGAGCAAACTTTCAACTCTATTGAACCAAGAGTTTCAGTAGCCGGTACATTAAAACCCAAAAGATATGTAGCAGATTGACTTGGTAGATTATCACTTAGGGTCAAGCTACGACTGGGTAATTGCGCCCCGTAAGCTTTTGGTAAAATAGAGTAGACGAATATGGCCAAAATCAGAACGGCTAATACAAGTGGTCTGGAGAAAAACGACTTACGTAGTTTGTCGACTGCATGATCCATTCATAGTTATCCTAGAATGTACCAGTGGCAATCAAGGCGTAGTTGGCTGTGTAAACTCCGGCTGGGGTGGTGTTAGCAGCAGTTGCGGCAAAATTCAAGGTATCAAGTTCGTTATTAAGTGCTCCAGAACTAGTAAATATTGGACTGCCATATGTGCTTAGAACATTACTCGAGTCAGTAGTATTATCTAGGCCATACTTTGTGCAACCATTGTTGTTATATGGCTGCGCAGCGGTTGTGTTAACGGAGCCGGGAGTAATACACATACCCACCGCAGCCGTTCCGGCCGTCATCGTCACTGCCGAAGGCAGGGTTGAGCCTGTATCATTAACAGCAGGAATTAAGCAAGTTATGCCACCGTCGGTGCTTAGGCCACCGCAAGCCGTTGAACTGGTATCTTTCATGTTAGTGCTTACTCCGTGCAAGGCATTGGTCGACGTTACTGTGTAGGCAGGAGCCGTGTCGACGGCAGAGCTCGACAAAACGATTGGAGGTCCGCCATGGCCTAGCACTACTGCAGGAGCGGTAGTGGAAGTACAGCTGGTAGGTGGAACACCAGTAACTTTGCCAGAAACGCAGAATGTCAACTGCTCCATTACAGTAGCTGTCACAGATATGACCTGAGCAGTTGCCAGAGCATCACCACCTGTATCAGTCGGAGTAGTACCGACATTAGTAGTACCGCCGGTCGTAGCGGCGGGAACGTAAGTTGAGGAATCACTAGTAGGATAGGTCAAAATACGGGCATAGAAGCTGTTAACAACAGATGTCGGATTAGTTACGTTGCTAAAAGTAATAGTGTACGGGCTACCGCCAGTCATAGTTAGACCAACCACCCGGATGGTATGACCCTGAGAGCCCGGGAAACTTATGGTGCCAAGACTAGACGTAGCAGAAGATACTACCGGAACTGTAGCATTAGTAAACGCACAGGTGGAACCAATAATTGGCGTATCACTACAAAAATCAACGATTAGTTCCTGGGCAGTGGTAACGGGCGTAAAGGTCAACACATACGACACGCCAGTAGCGCCGGCAGTAGAGTTACTCATAGTTATACTGCGAGATGTCACTAAAGCAGCTGAAGCCGACTGCGACAAGAGCGGTAAAGAACAAAACAGAATTATAAAAACCAATGCAAACACTGCGCGACTATAGCGGGTCAGCTGACTAAATTTAGTTCTCATTTTTATTGAAGACCTTTTTATTTTTTGTTTATCTATACGGTGTCGTTATGGGCTGATTCTATCACGCTTGTTCTTATAGTTGCAAGCCCAACTTATCCACAGGCCAACACATAAATAACTATACTGCGTATACTTGGGCAGGCTCGATAAATACACCTTTTTTAGAGGAGAGCTAAAACGTGCTGGTTGCTACTAAAACCTGATTAAAAGTATATATTCCGCCTGGGGTAAGGTTAGTGACATTAAAAATGTATGAAATAGTATAGTCCGTCTGGCCGGAACTTTTAGTCGAATCGGCTATAGTATTCCCGTTATTGTATTGAAATAATCCACAAGTGTTATATCCTGTTGCAGCCTGACCGAAGCTATAGGTGCTGCTCGGTATTTGAACAGGAGCCGAACCAAAATTAGCCGGAGCGCCGCAAGTGGTAGAATTTGTTGCTAAATTTATGCCAAATTGTTCCTGTGTATTATTTGAGGCAGTTGGCGTTGTCAAAGTATGAAGCGTATAGGTACTGTTTTGAGGCGGCGGAGAATCAGTAGTTACTATATAACCGCTGGTTAGATATGATTCTACCGAAAAAGTAGCCGTAGCGGTGGCCGTCGTACCGGGCGTTAGGACGCCGAGGTTGATACTAGTTGTATTAACAATAAACGTTAACGATGGGGTACGGTCAGTATTAAAACCAGCTTGAGCTTGATAGTTGCCCGCGGCAGTGTTGCCAACTGCAGTCTCACCAGCTGATTCTTTGGCACAATAGCTACCGTAACAGTCGTTTAGTGCCCCGCCACTGCCCATAAACACCTCGTTAACCTCGTATTTAGACGAACAGGACTGAGCTTGGGTGCAGGCATTGCTGACAGCTGGGAAGCCAGTTGAAAAAGCTAGCGTTGCCAGAAAGAATACAAACATTTGACCGAATAGTCGTCGATCATACCAAAGGCCATTTATTATTTGTTTTTTATTTCTCATGAATAAGCCTACATCTAATATTATTGTCTAATAACTACCGTTAAAAATCAATCCGTTTACGCTTTAACCGTCTTCATAGTATGATCAAAAGAAGGAATATAGAGAAGTGGTATTAAAACCTCATGGACGAATTAAGCAAAGATACTGATAGCGAGACCAGCTCACTTGAAGAACCAACAACCGTCGTCGAGATGGCACAATCTGGAGCTAATTCATCATCAACCAAACCTCTAGATTCTGACACCGTTTCGACGCCTAACCCTGAAAGTCCCCAAATCTCACCACCGCCTTCTGGTATAAAAAACCACATCAAACGATTTTTTAAACGCTTTAATATATATTTGTTACTTTTTATTTTTCTGCTTATTATAGCGGTGGTCATAAGCATCGTATTTTACTTGAAGGCTCAGAATGCCAGCAGTGGCAACACTCCGTTGTCACAGTCATTAACTCAAAGTGAGCTAAGCCAGTTATCCAATAGTGACGTTTCGGTTGGTGAACCACAGCATACTTTGAATGTCCAAAGTAACGCCGTTTTTACCGGTAGTGTCCTAGTCCGGAGTAATCTTCAGATTGCCGGTACTTTACAAGTTGGCAGTGCTTCGACGAACAACGGTATACGAGTGACTGGCAATAGCACGTTTGATAACGTCCAAATCACTCAATCACTGGCTTTGACTGGCAACGGCTCAATCCAGGGCCAGTTAAATGTCCAAAAAGGACTTGATGTTAATGGTACTGGAACGTTTGAGGGCGCCATATCGGCACCACAAATCACCGTTAGCTCGCTCGAGTTGAGTGGTGACTTGATCCTAACCCACCACATAGACGCCGGCGGAGCAACTCCAACCCGAACATATGGCTCGGCCCTTGGCAGTGGAGGCTCAGCTTCTGTTAATGGTTCTGATACGGCCGGTTCAGTGACTATAAATACCGGCAGTAACCCAGTAGCCGGTTGTTTCGTGACAATTAACTTCGCCACCGCATTCAATAGTACGCCCCATATTGTTATTACGCCCGTCGGGTTAGCCTCAGCTGGACTGGCCTACTACATCAACCGAGCCACCACTAACTTCAGTATCTGCACCAGTAACGTCCCTAGTTCAGGAGCCTCATTTGGTTTCGATTATATAGCCTTTGACTAGCTAACAATTAACTTAACTGGTTGTCTGACAGTTAGACTTCCAGAAAAACTGTCACGTTGTCTTTTTGAACATGCATGACGCCACCGGAAATCTTAATCCGAACTTTGCCATCCGCAGTTTGAAGACTTAAATCACATGCACTAAGTATGGTTATAAAATTGTGGTGGTGAGGCAGAATATCAAACGGACCAGTCGCGTTGATGCCCGATAAGCTTGATGCCTGTCCATCAAAAAAAGTTTGAAATGGTGACCACACTTTTACATTCAAGATAGCTTTAACGGCTTTATCGTTCCGAGCGCTCTGAGGTGATGTGTTGACGGCTAGTTTTTCACTATTCATAGTCTGATGTGTGGCCATTTCGATATATCCCTTTAGACGATAATTTCTTCAACACCGTCGAGCATCTCGTCACGACTAAATGATTCACCTTTATAGGAGCTTTGATTTTCAACGACATGTAGATGTTGCGAGAAGTATTGTATTAACTTTTTAGCCTTACCATAATCAACCCTATCGGCTGTTGATAATTCATTTTCACCAATTATAGCAATAATACCTTTCAGCGATTCATATTTTTGTAACAGTGACTGTACCTGAATACTCAAAAGATAATGTCGATCGCCAACAATATCCGGACTAAGCAAGCTAGAGCTAGTCCTAATAAGATCTACCGCTGGTCGAATACCCTCTTCAGCGACTTGGCGTGATAACACAATTGTCGAATCCAGCTCATGTTGAATCATTTGGACAGCCGGGTCACTGAGATCGTCCGCTGGTACATATATCGTCTGAACTGCCGTTATTGAGCCTTTATCAGACGAACTTAAACGATCTTGCAAGGTTTTAATGTCAGAGAAGATAGTCGGTTCATAGCCACCCTCTGAGGGTACTTGGTCAATCAACGTCGATATTTCGTTTTTAGCCTGAACATAACGATACATATTGTCGGCGAAGAACAAAATATCCTTGCCCTGCTCATCCCGAAAATATTCGGCTACTGTTACTGCTGAAATACCGACTATCGAGCGCTGGATCGGATTTTGATCCATTTGGCCAAAGAACATACAGGTATTTTTGAGAAGATCCCTCTGTTTAAGCGTCTCGTACAGCTCTTGGCCTTCACGGATACGTTCGCCGATACCGGCAAAAAAGCTCAAGCTCTCGCCAGTGGCCGCCGTGTTATGGATCAGCTCCATCATCAGTACAGTTTTACCGACACCGGCGCCGCCGATAATCCCAATTTTGCGACCTTTCACAAACGGAGTAAAGAAATCAATTACTTTAATGCCTGTCTCTAATAATTCCGGCTTATCCGTTGTAAAGGAATTAATTTGCGATGATGGTTTAAAAATACTACGCCGGGGAATTTTATTTTCTTCTAAAGGACCTAAGCCGTCAATCGGCCGTGTCAAAGCATCTACAACTCGCCCAATATAAGGCTCGCCGACGGCGATTTCAATACTCGAGTCTGTGCCCAAGGCCACCATACCTTTTTGTAGGCTTCGATCAGCCTGAAGATTAAGACAACGAGCTACTCTAGACCCATATAAACTATCAACTAGCAGGGGCGTGTGATTGTCATTGTCAACTACAATCATTTCATGAATATCCGGTAAATCTTCATCAAATTCAACATGGACCACAAGATCTCGGATTGCTCTTATATATCCTTTACTCATCGTATCAGCTCCTGCATCTTCAGCCCGTTTAGAATTTCCTTGAGTCTTTCATCAGACAAAGATCGTTTGGCGCGGTTATAAGCAAAACCGAGGTCTTGCTCCGAATCAGAAGCCTTGTTTTTGGCAACACTCATAGCCCGAAAACGGCTAGCGTACTGAGCTAGCTTCGATTCTAAAATAGTTTGACTTAAGGTAATTTCTAGCATCGAACGTTCCAGGTAAGCCACTACGGCAAAATTACTCGGTTCAAAAATATAGGCCCGCTCGTCGATAACTTCTTCATCGTTTTTATATCTATCACCGGCTTTTTCGACAGCCTGCTTAAGCTCAATCCGTTTAATGTCTTGGACCATCAGTGACACATATGTCTGATAGTAAACAGTTGTATCGCGATACTCCTTAACATAATGGGTAATTGGCGTAACATTGATATTTTGATCTTTATTCGGCAACTTAAAATATTTTTTAAACTTAACGCCAGCTTGGGCGAGTTGAAGAGCTCCGTGATGACCAATAATAATGATGTCTTGTTTATCGGGGTTGTAGTTTTGAAGCATCCAGGCGATAAGCTTCTGGTCGATATCACCGCTAAAACCACCCTCTCCGGTAATAGCTATTAACAATTCTTTGTCAATGGCGTGGGCATCGTTATTGCGGCCAAAACGGAATAAGCTATCAACTCTAATCTGGCTATATATCTGCCACAATTTATCAAAAAATTGTTGAGACTGGAGAACCTGGGTCTTGATCTGTGAAATCCTCATACTAGCCAGGCCTTCGAAGACGCTCGTCAAATTAGCAATTGTCGTCATATCGGCTTTTTCCCGGGCAAGATCATTTAAACGTTTCATTTTTTGAGCTCCTGCAGGCTAGAACTGAGTAGCTCGTCACGGATACGTTCAAAGTCTTTGTCATCACTCAACTTATCGGCTAATGGCTTGACATTAGACTTCAGGGTCTTAATATCTACTATTTGGTCGTCCTTCAAATTTAGAATCACATCTAGCATTAACATCTGCGCGTTAATAGAATAGGTTTCACCGGGAATTTGATTGAATAATTCGTATAGACGTTGGCCTTTTTTAAGGCTCCGTTGAGCTTCTAGAGCTAACTCCGAGCCGAAGTGGGCAAATTCTTGAGCTTGAACATAAGCATTGAGGGCAGATATAGCCTGCGCCGAGAGTTCCTTTTGACGAGCATTTTGGCCTAGACCGCCAACGCGCGTTACACTCAAGCCAGTACTAACTGCCGGACGCATCGTGTCACGAAAAACTTTCATATCTAAAATCCATTGACCATCGGTAATAGACATAACATTAGTCGGTAAATAGGCCGTAATATCACCGTCTGAAGCCAAAACAACTGGCAGGGCCGTTAAGGCTTTGTGATTACGACTAAGCTTGCCAGCTCGCTCCAGCAAGCTAGAATGAGCGTAAAACATGTCTCCTGGGTATGAATCTCGACCAGGACTGGAGCCAGAGAGTAGAGAAATTTCGCGGTAGACCTGAGCATGGCTTGTCAGGTCGTCGTATATAATCATGACGTCTTTATCGCACTGCTGCCAAAGATACTCAGCAATGGCACAGGCAACATATGGCGCTAAGTAACTCATGACTATCGATTCGGACATGGTAGATACCACGACAACAGCGCTTTTAAGAGCATCACTTTCTGTTAATTTACTCAATAGTTGATCAACGTCACTCGGTCGCTTGGCAATTAAAACGTAGACGGAAATAATATCGGTCTCTTTTTGATATAAAGAAAGCTGCAGCGCCAGGGTACTTTTACCGGACTTACTATCACCTAGTATGGCTAAACGCTGGCCCCGAACTAAGGGAAAAAGCTCATCAAGTACTATTAATCCAGTCGGTAGTTGTTCGTCAAGCATTTCCCGCTCGTTAAGGCTTGGAGCCATATTAAAGACTGGCCAAGTTCCATCCGAGGCGATGGCGCCCTTACCATCCAATGGATTACCGGTTACCGATACGACGCGCCCAATAAAATCCTTACCTACCCGGCTGACAAGAGAGTGATGTTGAACAACAGCGACCATACCGACTCTTAGCTGTTTATTGCTTAAGTGGAGCACCACAACATAATCTTCAAGTACGTAACGAACAAAGCCCTTTGAGCCGTCTTCGAACATAACCAGGGCATGAACATTAACTGGCTGTAAACCACGAACTTGAATTAAAAATTCGTTAACACCAATTACATCGCCAACCGGCTGGCCACTAGCCACTAAGCGATTAAAGTGGCCGTTATCATTCATGACTCGTCCCGCCAAGTGACCCAATTAACTCGTCTTTATGTTCCTTGAAATAGGCTCGTAAACTAAAATCGTGATACTGGTTGGTCGTCCGAACAACACAGCCGGCCGCAATACTTGGTTCGAGCCCGACTTGAAGCAGAATGTACTGATGAATATTTCGCCTAAACCACTGGATTATCTTAAGTAAAAAAGCTGACGACGGGTCAACCGCAAAACTAATATTAACAACCGGCGCATCAGTGACTAATTTAGTTAAGAAAACGGTCAGTTGTTGCCTTTGATTATCATCAAGCAGATTCAACTTATTAATATCGGACAGTTCATCAACCAATCGGCTCATTTTTGGCAATCTAGCAGATGGCTGGCCAGAGTTCCGAAGTTTTTCTTGCCGCAAATAAGCATCTAGAGCCTCCAGTTCGCGGCGAAGCCGTGATATATCTGAAAGAGACATCACTAAATCAGGTAATTTATAACCTGTTAAACCTTGGGTTGGCTTTTCATGCTCCATGCGTGATATCCTCTAAGATCGCTTGTTTGTGGGATTCAAGCTCGCTTAGAATGTATTCCAGTTGATCGTCCAAATCTATTTGGCTGCCAATGGCTGCAACAACGTAATGATTAATAATTTCAGCCGTATTCTCTTTAAAGTGCTTGATCAGCTGGGTCTTTTCAGCGTCAATTTCTTGTTGCACCTGCTGACTCAAGATAGTCCTCTGGTCATCAATGGCCTGGTTGGTTTTTTGAATCGAGTCGATAGCCAGTTGTTTGGCATCCATGATTGACTGTTCATACTTGTCAAATTCTTCTTCCAGCTTCCGTGTAATTTCAGTCTTCATATATTCGTTAAGTTCGGAGGTCGTTAAGCGTAAGTCTTGCTGCAAGAACATAGCGTTTTCGCCAATGATTTTTTCAAAATGTAATCGGCCACGATTTCGAAGCTCTTCACGAAATTGGGTATTGAAGATGTGCTCTACTTCATCTTCAGCACCTTTAGCATAATCAGATATATCTTTCCTTTTTGTGCCGCCATTTCCACCAAGTCTGACGGCAACCCAAATAAAAGCAATAGCCACGGCGCCTAAAGTGCCGAGTAAACCACCGAGCCACCAAATTGTCATGTTTATATACCCACCGTGCTTTACGCTATAGCCTTAGTAGTAAATATACTGCAAATAGACCGATAATAAAAATTATGAGCCCAGTGATTACCACCTGGAAAAGACCCCTGGCAATTACCTTTTTAGCTAGCGGGTTACGGCCGATTGAGGTAATGCTGTTTTTGACACCGCTATACATCAAACTGCCGGCTAGAAGAATGGTTACTAGCAGTACTAAGAGGCTAATATAAATTCTTGGGGCGCTGACTGATTTGTTGGCTATAGTATTACCAGCTGATTGTAAAAATCCGGGCAGAGGACCTAAACCGCTGCTTTGGGATGGATTATTTCCGACACTTAGATTAACTGGGATAATACTGATCGCTACAGTCATCGTACCACCGCCGCTTTTTTCAATCGTGGCCGTACTATCAACGTTACCTGTACCGCTAAAACTGGCGGCAGCTCTGCCAAGCACCGTCGACTCACTACCTTCGGCTTTCATGCCTATACCGTTCAGCGAAGAAATCGAGATATAATTACCGACCGCTATGGCGCCATTTTGGTTACTGACAAGCACATCATATCTACCGGACGTCGCCACATAGACTTGAGCCGTCGAACTGGAGCCTGACAAAGTGACCGGTGCTTCGCTAGCCGATATAGAAACACCCAGCATATCATTAATATCATTAAAAGTTAGCGGAATAACGTCGCTAGATTTGTTTTTGTTAAGGCCAACGATCATATTCTGCTGGATTGATTCAGTCGTGTTATAACTTTGAGCAATCGATTGGCTTAAATTACTGTCAGCATAAATTACTACCGGCGAAATAAGACCGAGTGTTATCGTAAAACTAACCAGAACTACCGCTAATCGTCTAAGCTTGAACATCTTGACACAAGTATAACGAGGCAGCTTCTGCTAAGCAATGAGTTGAGCTAAGATCTCAACGGTTTGACGGATATTAGATTCGGTCGTACTACGTCCCATCGTCAGGCGAATGGATGATTTAGAGTTATCGTCAGATATCCCCATAGCTTGCAAGACGTGGGATGGTTTTTCATCGCTAGCACTACAGGCAGAACCAGTTGCTGCCAAAATACCAGCCTCCTCGAGCTCTATGACTAGCCGTTCGTTATCAACCCCCGGAAAGGTCAGGTGAATATTGTTAGGCAGGCGTCTTTTTAGCGAGCCGTTAACAATGGCTCCTGGAATTTTTTTTGATATCTGATCAAAGAATAATTGTTGCAAGTGCTTGAGACGGGCAGATTCTTCAAATCTCATTTTTTGGGCAATCTGAAGAGCCAGACTAAAGCCAACATCGCCAGTTATACTCTCAGTACCGCTACGTAAGTTTCGCTCTTGACCACCCCCTTGTAGAATTGACTCAAGTTCAACGCCGCTGCGTACCCAAAGAATACCGCTCTGCTTTGGACCGTAGATCTTACCTCCGTTTAGTGTCATCATATCTATACCTAAATGAGAAACATGTAAATCGAGATAGTTGGCAGCTTGAGTGGCATCACTATGAAAATAAAGTGGCAGGTTTATACCTGCTTGACGACGCTGAACTAACACCTGAGCAATTACCGTGGCTATTTGACGAATTGGCTGGATTGTACCAATTTCATTATTGGCATACATCACACTCACAAGAGTAGTGTCCGGATCAATTAATTTCTTAAGAGCCATTACATCAACTTCACCCCTATCATCAACTGGCGCTTCCAGACATTGGTACTGATGAGCAGCAGCCAAGATTGAGGCATGTTCGATGCTACTTGTAATAACCTTTTTGCCAGGAAATCGACGCATTATGCCGTGTATTGCTAGGTTATTGGCCTCGGTACCGCCGGCTGTAAAAATAATTTCAGCTGAACGAACCCCCAGTTGTAGAGCTACACTGGAACGTGCTTGTTCAAGTGTTTGACGAACCTCTTTAGCGGCTAAATATGTAGCTGTAGGATTAAAAAACTTATTACTAAAATAAGGGCGCATCACCTTAAAGACCTTCGGGTCTAAAGGGGTTGCAGCAGCGTAATCAAGATAAATAATGCTCATCGGTTTTAACTAATTATACGACGGAGCTTATGACTTAACTGGCTACTGACTGCTTATAATTAAATGCCAAACAGTTGCTTCGAACCACGAGTTGTAGCTTCCGCTAGAGACGCAACTGTTTCTTTCCTAAGCCGAGCTAGAAACTCAGCGATCACTAAAATGTGATATGGCTCACATACGTTACCGCGGTAAGGAGACGGCGTCAAGAAAGGCGCATCAGTTTCTAAAACCAAATTTTCAAGTGGAATTGTCCGATAAATTTCTAATTGCTCAATTTGTTTAGTGAAAGTAGCAATACCGTTAACACCTATAAACAGACCATGACGCAGAGCTCGCTCCAGATTAGCTGCTGAGTCGGTATAACTATGAAGAACTCCTCGAATTGGTTTAGCCGAGCTATGGTAGCTCTCAAAAATTGGCCAGAAATCATCAAAAGCTTCTCTGACGTGGAAAATTAACGGCAAATCATATTGAATAGCTAGTTCAATTTGAAATTTAAGAATTTCAAATTGAGCCTCTTTTGGGGAATGATCATAGTGATAATCAAGCCCACACTCACCAATGGCCACCACTTTTCGAGCCGTGGCCAGCTTAGCAAACACCTGACGAGCAACTTTGTTACTAACATAACTGCTAGCTTCATGGGGATGGATGCCAGCTGATGACCAGCAACCATCTCTCGACTGTACAAAATCAATCGCTAAACGACTGTCTGCCAGGTCACAGCCAACACAAACTAATTGTTTAACACCTGCTACTTTGGCCTTTTTAATAACATTATCTGGGCTAATATCACCGGCCTTAGTCCACAGATTTTTAGTTACTGGTTCACCGCTTTTTTCACCAATTGATTGAATGTGACAATGTGTATCACATAATTCCATATATTTAGACTCGTTTTTTAAGATTTATCTTTTGTGCCAGCTTCATCTTTCGGGAATAAAGTTCCCGACAGCGGACGGACAATACCCTCAATAAAGACATCACGGATTTTAGTCGCAGTTTCAGGCATAAATGGCTCTAGTAAGTTAGCAATTTCGATTAGGCAGCTAGCTTGGTAGGCTAAGACTTCTCTGAGGTGCGTGCCATCTTCTAGCTTAGCAAATTGCCATGGTTTTTCTTCGTCAATATATTGGTTGAGGCCTCGCACTTGATCCCAAATTTCATCTAGTGCTCGATCAAACTTACAAACTGCTAAGGCCTCTTCATAATGAGCCGTGTCATGCTCGGCAGCCGGAATATCACCGATTAGACCGTTCTGGTATTGCTGGATCATTGACACAGTCCGTTGGAGGGCATTGCCTAGGTCATTAGCCAATTCATTATTGTAAGCCGCTTCAAAGGTCGCCCAAGTAAAATCACCGTCATCGTAGGACGGAATGTGACGTAGAAAATAATACCGGAAAGGGTCACGACCGTACTTCTTGATAATTTCGTTGGGGGAAACGGAATTACCAAGGGATTTACTCATTTTTTTACTACTTATATTAATAAAACCATGGACATATAGCATTTTGGGGAGCGCTAATTTTAAGCCGAGCAGCATGGCTGGCCAAATAGCAGCATGAAACCGGATAATATCTTTGCCGATTATTTGAACGTCGGCTGGCCAATACGTTTTAAAATCTTCATTTTCAGGATAGCCCAGCACGGTGATGTAATTCATCAACGCTTCGAACCAGACATACATAACTTGTGAGCTATCACCAGGCACCGGAATGCCCCAGGTTATTTTATCTTTTGGTCGAGATACGCTAATATCCTCCAGCCCATCCATAAGCAAAGACAGAATTTCATTCCGCCTTGTTCCGGGTACAATCTTGAAGTCATCGGATTCAATAGCCTTTAGAATCGGGTCGGTATATTTACTAAGCTTGAAAAAATAGTTACTTTCCTCAATCTTTTCATAGGGCTTATTATGATTCGGACAAAGACCATTATTCGCCTTCACTTCTGCTTCGGTGAAAAAGGCTTCATCGCCTGTGCAGTACCAGCCGATATATTTGGCCTTATAAAAGTCCGCTTCAAGAGCCTTCCAAATAACTTGAGCCCGTTGCTCATGTGTTTTATCAGTAGTCCGGATAAAGCGATCATTACTAATATTGAGTTCCTCACACAATTCACGGAACTTCTGACTAATTTTGTCAGCTAAAGCTTTAGGAGTTATTTTAAGCTCAGCTGCTCTGTCAGCGATTTTGCTACCATGCTCGTCAGTACCAGTACTAAAGATAGTCTGCTTCTTTTGCAATCGGGCGTATCGAGCCAGAACGTCAGCCATTACGAATTCCATAGCGTGACCCAGGTGGGGTTCACCGTTGACATAGGGAATTGAAGTTGTCACATAGTACTTGGTCATATTACCTGGCAAAGCCTCATTGATTGTTGACGCCCCTAAAATAGGCGTCGCGCTCTACAAAATACTCTTAGTATTGTAGCAAATCGTCGACAACAGTTTAGGATGTCATGGTAGCTGTGGCAGGTCAATCTGAAGATAATCAGCCAGCCTAAACACAAAGATACTTTGGCCGCTTGATAACTTGTTGAGAGCGACCTGAGCTGGAAACCATTCGGCTCTATCAATCTCAGGGAAAGCTTGCTGGTTGCCAGACTTTGGTGGCCACTCCATTTCAAATTTATTACTGCAAACAGTTGTAATGTCAATTTTTCCTGGAACAGCCCAGGCTTTGATGTTCTTGCCATCCTGACGAGTAAATTCACCTAGTGAAATAAGTTCTCCGTTTGGAACGGTTTGGCCAATTTCTTCTTGAAATTCACGTCTAGCGGCGATCAACGGCTCTTCAGAAGTTTCATACTCCCCTTTAGGTATTGTCCAGGCAGCATTGTCTTTATTAGCAAAGTACGGACCGCCTGGGTGGGCTAAAAGAACAATCAGTTGACCATCCTGATTGATTTTATAAACTAGGATTCCGGCGCTATGTTTTTTCATGAGCTTGGTGGGCAATACAGGGCTCGAACCTATGACCTCGGCAATGTGAATGCCGCGCTCTAGCCAACTGAGCTAATTGCCCCTGTTAGGGGTTCCGATTATTATAACATTCGTTATTATTTATCAATGTAATCCTGGCAAAGACGTTCAAATACAGAATTCGTCCAGCCAAATCCAGATTGGGTTGGATAAACGCCCTTAACTGGTGGCTTTTCCGGATTGACGACGTTATACTTCTCCAAAAAGACGCCATTCTTATTAAACCACCGGAGGTTAGTTTTGAGCCACTTTATGGCCAGGCGATGAGCATCAGCGTGATAGCCGTAACGCTCTAAGCCTTGGATGACTATCAGTTGCAAAGGCGCCCAACCATTCGGATAAGCCCATTGCATGGGCATACTACCCCTCATATAGTGACTGACTGGCAGCGAATCAGTTGTGGCTAGTCCGCCTTTATTTTCAAAGCGGTGGAGTGACCCAACTAAGGCTGCAGCCTGTTTGATATCTACCATCCCCGCCCACATAGGGTAAAAAGCAGCCAGACTACCGACGTTACTGCGTTTGTGTTTGATAAAGTTGTAGTCAAAATAGAGTCCGCGAATTTTATCCCACATCAGCTCATTAATGACGGATTTTCGAATTTCGGCTAATCTATCCCAGACTTTAGCTTTAGTCTCATCGCCGAGTATTCGGGCAGCTTTAGCAAAATCCGTTTCGTATTTATAAAGCAAAGCATTTAAATCAACCGGTAGGTACTGGAGCGCTTTCCGATCAAATCTTGGTGTCATGTCCCAACCACTTTCAGCTTCAGCCAAATCGTGTAGAAAATTAACGTCAAAATAACGACTTAAGCCCTGGTACATCTGCCTAAAATTAGGACTTTTAATACCCATCCAAACGACTTTGTATTCTTCTTCGGCTAGCCCTATATTCTTTCTTAGCCACGGTTTATCTAAGTGATAAGCTTCGTAGACCTCAAAAATAAACGAAGTTAAGAATGGAGGCTGAGATCGACCAGTCAGATACGTTCTGGAGGCGTTAGGAACAATTTTAAAGCGTTTAAACAAACTCATAATATCTGTTAAAACACCCTCAACTTGTTCTTTATGTTGAGTATCGTAAAGACCTTGGACCATAAAGTAACTGTCCCAGTAATATAGCTCATTATAATCAAATTGAGCGGTTTTATCGTAACTCGGCACAAAATATGGCTCAGGTAACCCTAATAGGCTTTCGTCATCGTGAGGGTGAAAGCGTAGTAGATTGGGCCAATAATCTTTAACATACTGCCTTGCTGGCCGGACATCGTCAGGACTTAAAACGAGTTGTGAGTTGAGTGATAAGCTTTTCCGAACAATGTTTGTTGCTTTTATGATACTAATCATAATTTTTTATCTAAAGCTGTTTGTTCAGGTGTTTAAGCAGTTTGAGATGTCGAACTCTACGTCTAATAATCTGTCCTGTTGCCTGATGTTTTTAATTTAACCACTAGTGCAACAAAATAGATAGCCCCTTACTCCAAGGCTAGAACTAACGAATAAACATGACTTAAACCAAGTGCTTAGACAAAAATACAAGTGTTTGTTGCCAAGCATCGGTCGCTGCTGATTGGTTGTAGGCGAATTTATTAGTGTCATTGAAAAATGCATGGCCGCAATCAGGATAAATAATGGCTTTATAGTCCACTCCAGCTGCACTCATATTCTCTTTCAACTTAGGCAGTTCATTTATGAGAGCTTCGTCTTTTTCGCCGTAAAAAGCTAGGATAGGGCAAGTAATCTTCTTTAGTTCACTTTGGTCTTGCGGAGCATGACCATAATAAGGTATCGCAGCTTTTAAACGCGGCTCGTTGACGGCCAGTAAGTAACTATACGTACCACCGAAACAAAAGCCGGCAACAGCTACATTTTGCCCAGTTTCAGATATATCGTACAAGTAATCAAAGCAAACCTTAAGCTTGCCAATTGTTTTTTCGGCGAAACCTGGTTCCTGTAGGGGTGTCATTAAGGCTCTTAATTTTGGCTGGGCTTCGTTACGTTTAACCGGGTCGAACAAATTAACCATTAGTTCATCAGCGTGTTCGGCAATATCGGTTTCACTTAGTAAATCAGGTGCCAATACTAAATAGCCCTCTTTAGAAAAACAATCAGCGATAGATTTTATATGGTCACTTAGCCCCCATACTTCATGGATAACAACCAGAGCGCCTTTAATCTCATTACTCGGTTTAGCTAAATAAACTGGAAACGATTGGCCGGAAAACGAAAGCTCGTCTATGTTTTGCACTGCATGTCCCCTGCTTAACGACTACATTATGAGGTCTAAACCCGATTTTTTGCAAACGCCACCAAGGCTAGATTAACTCTATTCTAGTACTCACGAAAAGAGCCACATCCAACAGACGACCCGTGTCAGGTTCTCTCTATAAGGCTGATCAATTATTGGTTCAGTTGAACAGTCGCACCTGACGGGCAGCTTGGATTTTTTTGATGTTACGCCGGACTGTTGCTTCACGCTGCTTAGTTGTCGCCATCTCGAATCTCCTCAATTTTACAAGTTTAAGTGAAAGATAACCAGGCAACAGTGAAATAGCTTACGCTGCCTAAAATAATCTAAAAAATAACAAAATAACCTCTAGGATTCGAGGTTATTTAAATATGGATCATTGGTGGAGCTGGCGGAGTACTGCCCTCCGCGTCCGCTGGTTTATCTTGGTTAATCTTCTACAAGCTTAGTCTGCTTAAGGTTCTCGAAAGCTGGCATTTAGAACAGACGAAAAGCTGGCTTTCAAAGTCCAAAGTCTTAGTAAGCATTCTGGACAGGAATGCTTAGGCAGTCAGATGATATGAAACGCCTTTTAACTATCTGGCGTCGTTTTAGGCATTGCTTAAGAAATTTAGACTTAAGCTGTTGCGAAAGCCAATGCGCGGGGTGCAAAAGCACTCGCTACAAAAGACTTTACGCTATTAAATGCGTTTGCATTTATTATGGGTTTGCCTATAACGCTGACAAGCGACCTGCTGATTTAACCGATAAAGTCCAACGTCGAGCTTGAAGTCAGCCCCGTATAAGTCTCACATACGTGAGTGAATTTATTATATCATCTTTATGGTTAAAAGTCATACTTAAACTATTTAACGCGGTCTTCAATTTGGTCGAGTATGTTAATCAGTTCACTAAGCTGCTGTTTTGATAAACTTTTCACGAGCGGAGTTTGAAATGACTGAAGTACCAACAGAGCTGCTCCTAAAACCTGAGATCCTTTTGGGGTCAGAATAGTTATGCGTTGACGATGATCTTTTGGATTAAGTACAGTGACTAACAATTGCCGGTCATAAAGAAGTTTTATCTGGCGGCTAACACTTGCCTCGCTCTGATTAAGTTCAAGTGCAATATGTCGTTGCAATAGTCGATCATTAGCTTGAACTGTCTTTAATATCCTGAATTGGGCCAGGCCAATGCTCAGTTGGGCTTGAAGGACCTGATCAGACGCCTTTGCCAAAAGATTGGCTAATTGCTGGATCTTTAAGTTTAGATCGTTTTGAAACGGCATATAAGTTAAAGTATACAAATAATACTTAACAAATCAAGTATTCACTAAATCTACTTTAAGACGGTCTTATATAACCGATACCAATCCTCGAGTGCTAGGTTTTGTGCTCTCAAACTGGGATCTAGTTTAGCGGCCACCATTAGCTGGGAAACGGTTGCTTTATTAAGCCGCAGACCACTACTTAGGCTATTTAGAAGCTTCTTACGCCGGCCGGCAAAGCCAGCTTTTACGATCTGGAAAAACATTTTATGGTCAACACTTGGGAAAAGCGGTTTAGGACGAAATTTTAGAACCAGTATCTGTGAATCAACCTTGGGCACAGGTTCAAAAAGTATAGCTGGGACAACTCGACCTAAACTAACTTCCCAGTAAAATTGGGTGCTGATGCTCAAAAGCGATGTGTCGCCTGCTTTTGCTGCCACTCGTTTAGCTAGTTCTTTTTGAACTAGTAGTGCTACTTGGATCGGTTGATTATCTGATTCAGAGAGCTTTCGAATTAGATTACTAGTTAAATAAAAGGGAATATTGGCAACTACTTTATAACCTCTCGGCAGAGTGTTCAAATCAAGATCCAATATATTCTTTTGAACCACTTGCAAATTAGGGCTTGAAACCCTTTCCGGCAGTTTCAAAGCCAATTCACTGTCTAGTTCAACAGCCACTACGCTAGCTACTCGTTGAACCAGTAGCTCAGTCAACGTACCGATGCCGGGACCAATTTCAAGTACCGTATCGTTTGGTGCTATCCCAGCCGCCAGGCACATTGCTTGCAAACTAGCTTGATCAGTCAACCAGTGCTGGCCAAGAGATTTTTTTGCAAAAGGTAAGCCATTCATACCGCCATTGTATCAAGCGAATGGCTGGGAACTACCAGCTACCGTACGCCAGCCAGTGTGAATAGGCCCCATACCAGCCACCGTAACGTCCCTGGGCATAACTACTACACCAGAACAACTGAGTGACTGGGTTGGTCGCCCAGTCGGCACCGGCTGATGCCATTTTGTAACCAGGAGTAGCTTGGCATAATCCATAACCATAGGGAGTATATTGATCATCTGGCACCGCCGGACAGTAGTGTTCGCCTTCAGCCTTTGTCGGGCACCAACCTGATTCGTGGCTAATAATGTAATCAGCGTATTGATAATCGCCTGGCGAGATGCCAGCCAGAGCCATGTCTCCTTTGATTCCGGACAGATTCGAACCAACAACTTCAATCTGAGTGACCGGTTGAATAGTAACAACCGTTTGAATCAAGGTTCGGCTAACCACTTGACCGTTTTCAACATTCACTTTATAGGTCAATACTTCTTGACCGGGACTACCTACTTGACGGATAGCATAAGTGCCATAGGTTAATGAAGCATCATCAATATCCTGAGTAGGCGTAGCGATTGCCTGAGTCACATTCTGTACGCTATAGCCATTGCGAATAATCGATATCGTTTCGCCGGCGACAATCGGAGTATCCAGCGACGGTTCGACGGTAACATTTTTATCGAGAGTGACATGTTGAGAGACCAAAAAGCCGCCAACGGTCTTAGCTTGAGTACGGGTGGCGGCTACAAAACCGTTAGTTACTAATGTAACTGGCGTAGCTGGCGTAACTACAATTATGTTACCGAGAGTCCCCTGCTGAAGTATATTAGTCACAGGTTGAGGGGTAAGCTTGTCTTCCGGATAGATTGTCAGGCCGGCCTGTTCGACGATGCTTCTAGGAGTAGTGGCTGCGCTAAAAGCGGATGTTGTTTGATTACCGTCAATAATTTTAACGGGTACTGCCCGAAAAATATTTATACGAAAGTCATCCTGATGAATCGGGGTACCTAACGCCGGCTCAACAACATCACCTGGATTAATGACTATATTTAGTTTTGCGAGTAGCTTCCCGACCGTTGGTTCATGGCTTGGTACGGTTCGAGTTTGATGATCATAAGAGATTATAACGATGTCGGTGGCTGGTGGTTTTAAAGATATCCCGTGACTCGTTACTAACCATAATATGCCACTAGTTAGCGCTACTAAAACCACAAAGGCGACAATTGGCACCATGAACGGGTGCCGGCTCAAAAGTCGCAATCGGCGCGTATGCTCACGCCTGTTGTGTAAAAGCCTACGATTAAAACGTCGAATTTTTTGGTACATAAAAACAATCATTGGTGCTTATATTTGTGAGACTTGCGACATAAAAAGGAAGAAAAAGTAACACCTGTTTAGCTCTCATATATTGTAGCAAACGCTGGTCGCCGCCGGTCTTTAGCCGTATTCACAGTTTTTCGAGTGGCGCAAAACCGAGGTTTAGAGTTTTTGTTCCCCTAGATTTAAAGTGGACTGTTACAATATCACCATCGATTGACGTAACTGTACCAATCCCAAAAACATGATGTCTAACCCCGTCACCTTTAGTAACTTCTGGGGCAAAGCGAGACTCTTGTGAATAGGTGTCAGTTTGAAAGGCTCCCAGCATATCACCAGTCCCCGAACCAGGCCATAGACTGACATCGTTTAAGCTGCCGTTACTAAACTGAAAACCGCCTTTGATGTCACCCAGAAAGCGTGAAGGTAGATTATGTTGGACACCACCGTAAAGTAAGCGGTGAGCCGTACAAATCATATATAGCTCTTGCTTAGCTCGGGTCATACCGACATAACATAAACGTCGCTCTTCTTCCATTTCGTTCTGATCATAAAGAGATCTGGAATGCGGAAAAATTGTCTCTTCCAGGCCAATCATATAAACAACTGGGAATTCCAAGCCTTTGGCAGCGTGCAGAGTCATCAGCATCACGGCATCACTGCCAAAATCAGCCGTATCAACATCACTAATTAAAGTTACTTCTTCCAGAAAGCCTTCCAAGCCAACTTCCTGATACTCTTGGGCTACGCTAAGTAACTCTCGGACGTTCTCAATCCTAGCTTCGCCTTTCGGAGTCCCGTCATCCAGAGAGTGAAGATAATCAATCCGCCTGAGCAGCGAATCAATCAGGCCGACTAACGACGTAGTTTTAACTATTTCTCTTAAGGACGCCAGGGCTGAGCTAAGCTCGCTCAAAGCATGTTTGGCTTTCGTAGTTAATGCTTCACAAGTTGTTATTTGACTAAGGGCCTGACCAAGGGTCAGTCCATTTTCTCTCTGCCAGGTGTAAAAATGCTGAAGCGAGACAGTACCAACACCACGGGCCGGAACATTAACGACTCGCTCAAAACTGATTCTATCCTCAGGTTGAACTATCAGTCGCAAATATGCTAAAACGTCCTTGATTTCTTTACGGTCATAAAAACGAACGCCGCCGACGATTCGGTAAGGCATGCCGTGACGAATAAACACCTCTTCAACCGCCCGACTTTGGGCATTCGTCCGATAAAGAATAGCAAAATCACGGTAATGCCTCAGGCCAGCTTCAGTAGCCATTTGGATTTTTCTAACAATAAATTCGGCTTCTGCTTGTTCGTTCGAAACTTGAATAATCTGAACTGGTAAACCGTTGCCCGACTCAGTCCAAAGCTTTTTATCCGACCTTTGAATATTCTTGATGATAACGGAATGAGCGGCCTCTAAAATGTGCTTGGTGCTTCGATAATTTTGCTCGAGTTTAATAATCGCGCAATCGATATAATCTTTTTCAAAATTAAGTATGTTTCTGAAATCCGCACCCCTCCAGCTATAGATACTTTGCCAGTCATCGCCGACAACGGCAATATTGCGATTTTCGTTTGTCAATAATTTAATCAGTTTATACTGAGCCAAGTTTGTGTCCTGATATTCGTCGATCATGACATAACGGAATTGAGTTTTCCATTTTTTATGAACTTCTTGTTGTGTGTCTAATAACTCAACTGTCCGATTGATAAGGTCATCAAAATCAAGGGCTGAGCCATCTTTGAGAACTTTTTCATAAAGCGGAAAGACTCTAGCTGCAGCTTTTTGAGCTGGACCAGCTGCTGATTCAGCGTATTCCATCGGTGTTAACATAGCATTTTTGGCACTACTAATAAGACTGGCTATCAATCTTGGCGGAAAACTTTTTTCATCTAAGTGTAACTGGTGACTAACTTGCTTGACCGCTGCTTGGCAATCAGACTCGTCAAAAATTATAAAACTCCGTGGGATACCGATATATTCTCCGTCTCGTCGCAAGATCCTAACGCATATGCCATGGAAAGTACCCATAAACGGCATGAAGCTTCGGATATCGGATTGCTGACTAATTAGGCGTCCCACTCTTTGGCGCATTTCATTGGCCGCTTTGTTGGTAAAAGTCACGGCTAAAATATTTTCGGGCATGGCTTTATCGGTGGCTATAAGGTAAGCGATACGGTGAGTCAGCGTTTTTGTCTTGCCACTGCCGGCACCAGCTAAAATTAGCAGCGGTCCTTCGGTTGTTTCAACCGCTCGGCGTTGTTCTGGATTCAAGTCTTCAAAAAGTTCACTAAACACCTTGATATTGTACCAAAGCTACAACTTGCTACGATTTGATATTTAACTTAAATTTTAAAAATTATGGGCTTGATCGAAAAAAGTTGGTCACGGCGTGAATACCGCCTAACCTAATCAAACCAGCATCTAATATCAGGTCAAGCCAAACTAGAGCTAACAATATAACGAGTATCAAAACGCTAATCGCCTGACGCGTATCTTTCCGATGTTCAACGCTGTTAATTGGTAAAAAATATTTTTTGCTGTCAATTATCTTTTCTAATTCAGCTAGTTTGGCGATTTTTGCCGCTTCTTCTTTCTTTTCGGCTTCATCAACCACTTTATTAGGTTCGATTCGTTCTTTATCTGATTCAGTCTTGTTATCAATATCTTCAGCTGGAGCTACTTCAGTAGTAGTTTCTGGAGTTTTTTCTATAACTGGTTCGATTTCAGGTTTAGGTTCATCTTTGCTAACTGGCTCGGTGACTTCCTCGGTTGGTACTACTTTTTCCAATTTCTCATCTGGCGGAGCTGGTTTGTTAATAGCAACGGAAATTACCTTGCCTTTATCTGTCGCATCGTCAGTTGCTTCCTCGTTACGTTTCGTATCGGCAATTTTTTTTGGCAAGCTCGGAGCAATTGTTGCCGTCTTAGTTCCTGGTTTAGATTCTAAAGGTTCAATTTTAGTTGCCATATTAGATGATTTTAAGACATCATCTTGAGCTGTCTCATTAGGCATAACCATCGGATCTTGTTTCATAATCGGACGATTAGTCACGATAATTGCCCGGCTTGAAGTGGACGGTTCACTTTTACCGGGTTCAGTGACATCAATGACTTTACTGACTTTTGGTTTGTCTTTACTACTAGCCATCATCTTTTCTCTGTTCTTGAAGCAAACGGTTGGCCGAATCGACAATCGCTGAGAATTTATGATAATTCAAGCTGGCACCACCAACTAATGCACCGTTACAATCATCCAGTTCTAAATAGCCGCGAACGACTTGTTCATCTACGCTACCGCCATAAAGAACTCGGACTGATTTTGAGGCTTTTTCACCGTATAGTTCATCTATTTCATATCTGATTCGTTTCATGACGGTTTCGACTTCATGTGGCTTAGCCAAAAGACCGCCAAAAGTACTGATGGCCCAAATTGGCTCATAAGCAATCACTATATTCTCAACATAACTGGCAGTGAGATCGCTTAAGGCAGTTGTTAGCTGATCATGGATAACCTGATTGGTCTCGCCGGCTTTTCGTTCCTCCTGGGTTTCACCGATACAAAGAATTGGCGTAATTTTATTACGCATAGCAGCGGCTACTTTTTGGCAGACAATGTCGAGTGTTTCATGAAAATAAATACGTCGTTCGGAGTGACCGACCAAAACATAATCAACCATATCCCGAAGCATAGTGAAACTAACTTCGCCGGTATAAGCGCCTTCGTCTCTAAAATAGGCATTCTGTGCTGCCAAATGGAACTTGCGGTGGTCAACCTCAACCGATAACGGCTGAAGGCTTAGCAGACTCGGCGCCAGAACAACTTCAATATCACGATGAATCTGGATACGGTCACTCAAACGCTGAAGCAATAAACTAGCCTCGTGGGTATTAAGATTCATTTTCCAGTTGGCGGCTATCGTCAGTTTATTGGCCATGTTGTCTTCTTTCTAATCTTATTCTATCTAACATAATACTTACGGTTTATTGTACAGCGTCTTTATCTTGTAAAGCTTCAACCCCTGGCAACTTTCGACCAGCCATCAGCTCTAAGGAAGCGCCTCCACCTGTTGAAACGTGGTCAAAGGCTTTGATTAGCCCCTTCTGGGATATATAGGCAGCTGTGTCGCCACCACCAACCAAACTAAATGGTCGATGACCAAACTGGCCTAAAATGGCCTCAATCACAAGCTGTGTACCGTGGGCATAAGGACCAATTGGTCCTTGCAAACCACTTGTTTCGGCAACACCTAAGGTGCCATTCCAGACTACGGAATTGGCAAGTTGCATGCTACCAGCCATAAATGAACCAGAAAAAGGCCCGATATCCAAAATCATTTCGTCGTCTTGGACTTGGCTGTCTGTTTGGGCTGGTCTTTTAGGATAGTTTTCAATATCAGCAATAACATGAGCGCTCCAGTCAACAATACGAGTTGGTGCTGCTTTATCTATTTTACTAGCTACAACACCATCTTGCGGTAAGTAAAAGATAAAATGTTCATTTTTAGACTTCTCTTTGGCTTTAGTGACGATATCTCTGGCTATATTTATATCTTCTAATTCAACAATGCTCTTAGCCGTTTTGATACCCTCAGCTGCTAGAAATGTATTAGCCATAGCGCCGCCAACAGCTACGATATCGGCAATATCTATAAATTTATTAAGGACATCAATTTTATCAGAAATTTTAGCGCCTCCGATGACTGCCATAAGCGGACGTTTTGGATTTTCCATAACATCAGTGATAGTATCAACTTCTTTTTCGAGCAGTAATCCGGCGACACTAGGCAAAAATTTAGTGACAGCAACCGTACTGGCATGAGCTCTATGAACCACACCAAAGCCGTCTTGAACAAAAAACTCAGCTAAACTGGCCAGCTGAGAGGCAAAGTGTTCATCATTTTTTTCTTCTTCAGGGTGAAAGCGGAGATTTTCTAGCAGCAGGACATGTCCTGGCTCCAAAGCGGCTACTGCTTTCTCGGTTTCTTGGCCGATACAATCAGGTGTAAATGTCACTTTGTCACTGCCAAGTAGTTCACCTAGTCGTTTAGCAACTGGAAATAGACTATATTTAGGATCGGCTTTACCATCCGGTCTACCTAAATGTGAGCAAACAACCAGACGGACACCTTTTTCCAAAAGATACTGAACAGTCGGTATGGACTGTTGAATGCGGTAATCATCAGCAATCTTATCGCCATCAAGAGGCACGTTGTAGTCGGCTCGCAGCAACACTGTTTTACTGTCGATATCTACATCTTTGATTGTTTTTTTGGTCAACAAGCTATTCCACCCTATACATTGCTATTGCTTATTCTATCACGCAGAGAGCATGACTCAACAACCTTAGGCAAAGGCAGATGTAGAAAATTTTTTGTTTGGAGAGCGGTCAGTCGGTGCTCTTTTAAGCTATGTTAACTTATAGCATAGTTTGCAAAAACATGCTACCGATTATCCACAACATGACTGATTGTAATATATAAGCTTGGTAATATCACCGTACCGGAGTTAGTGATTTAGTGGGCGTTTTATTCTTAGATTTTGGGCTAGGATTTATCTTTGTTGTGACATTATCTTGTTTAACTGTATCTGATAATTTTAGTCGATGCTTGGAGAAAACGAAGCCAAATGTGCTGCCTTGATTTTCCTTACTGGTGAATATGATTGATCCACCTTGAGCAACAATAACTTTTTTTGCCATAAATAGACCAAGACCAGTACCATCGGGGCGAACTTTACGAGCATTGCCAGCTCTATAAAATTTCATGAAGAGGTGATGCTGTTCAGATTTAGGTACACCAATACCATTATCAATAATGCGAAGTTCAACAGTAGCTGGTTTATTTTCAAGTTCAATTCGAATATTACCTCCGGCTGGCGTGTAGTAAATTGCATTATCAATAAAGTTCATGACAACCTGTCGTATTTTGTTCTCATCCAGCATGAGAACAGGAAAATCGGATGGCTTGTTATAAAGAAGATTTACATGACGAGATTCGGCGGTTTCTTTCAATTGAGAAATCTCTTCTTGAGCCATTTGACTTAGATCTGTTGGAGCTACCGTAATGACAAACTTCCCAGTTTTGAGGCGCGAGATATTAAGCAGATCAGTAATTAGAAATACCATTCGCTGAGAGCTAGAGAAAGCCTGCTTGAGCATTTTAACTTGAGTCTCATTAAGCCGACCCGCATCACCTTCTAATACCATACTCAAGTATCCTTTAACGCTCGTTAGCGGCGTACGTAACTGGTGGCTTGCCATACTAATAAAGTCATCCTTAGTTTCATCAAGAGTTTTTAGTCGTTCATTAACATGGCGTAATTGACGGGTTGCTTCATCAACCTTAGCTTGTAGAGTTAGGTTAAAGTTTTCTATCTGTTCGAAGCGTAAGGCGTTTTGAACAGAAATTGCTAGCTCGTTGGCTACAATAAGAAGTAATTTTTTATCTTGCAGGTTGTAAATATCACCACTGCGTTTTGAACCAAAAATTATATAACCTACTACTTGCTCTCGAGTTTTAAGCTTTAGGCTAAGCGTCACGCCAGCATCTATGAATTTATTTTGAAGCTCGCTTTGTGAGCTGAGTTCATCGACTTCAATTAATTCTTCTTTTTGATTTTTAATAACAGTACCAAGGGCAAGTATATTTTGGGGGATGGATTTTCTAGTGTGAGCCTCAAAGAAAGGTTTCTCGTCTTTGAACAATACAAACTCCATAAACGAATTCTTAAGAGCAGTATTAAGTACACGTCGCGTATCATGCAAAATTCGGTATAACTCAATTTCCGATACGGAAATACTACTGATGGCATCGAGTACGTCTTGTGTGTTATAAGCATCACGATAAAAAAGGCGATTAGTAATGTGATCAAAAGATCGTCTTGTTCTCTGAAAAGCTAAAGCTAGTGGAGTAATTAAAATAACTGATAGGACTTGTCTTAAAAATTCATGCTGAGTGCCTGGTAGTAAAACATCAATAACACCAAAAAGACCTAAGCCATAAACAATAGTTATCGAAACTACAACCATTAGGTAACCGATCGATCGAGCAACAGCCGCTCGGATATCGAATAGTTTTTGAACAACAATTGCATAGGTAATAACGGTGCCAAAAAAAAGTGCGTAAAAAGGACTAAATTTGACGAATAAGGTTGTGTGTAAGATCAAGGTTATAGCAAAATTTGTGATAGGCACGATTATCAACAATATGGAGGCTGCAAATAGTATCAAAGTCAACTGAGTCTTCCGTTGACCGTCAGCCTGCTGATGCCTATGCCACAAGCTTCGAAAACCTAATACTATAGTCAAAAGCGCCTGAAGAATAAAAAATATGATAACTGGTCCTGGGTTGGGGTTGGCAGTACCATCATCAATTGATACTGATTGAAACAGAAACGGTGATTGAGTCAAAATTAGCACGAATAAAGAGTAGGCTACTACACCCCAACGCCAACGCGAAAGCTGGTCAATACTTTTATTGGGGAAAGTTCGAGCAAAAAAGAAAAATAATGTATTTTGAATAACAACAAATGATAATACCGTTCGAATCGCGTAAATGGTGTTATTATTTTGTGGAATAGTTATAGCGACATAGTCAGAAAAAGCCCAGCTAGCTATAGCAAGACTAAGAAACATAAAAATCAAATTAGTGTGTCCACCGCTCCGGCGAAAATACATACCTAGTGCAATTGATACTTGTAGCAGAACGGCTAAAATAACTAATATGGTTAACATGGTTAATTGAGTATTATTGTAAGGCTTAAGCGTTATTATGTCCCAAATATTATCTCTTCCACTCGAAAAAATTCTCGACATAAGCCGACACTCTCCATCTAGTCACAATACTCAACCATGGAAAGTACAGATTAAAAACAGTGAGGCTTACATAGGTTTTGACCCAAGTCGACAACTATTGGTCGGCGACCCAGAGAAACGCGAATTATTCATCAGTCTTGGTTGTTTTATTGAAAGTTTTGTCTGCTCTGCCGCAGAATTGGGTTACAGAGTAAGATATCAATTTCTTGGCTATAATCCACGGGCATTTGTCCGTCTATCACTCAATAAAGCTAGTCCAGATTCTGAAGCTTGGAGTAAGTTAATTAAGAGTAGGCGCTCCGATAGACGATTTTATCAATCAAAAAAACTTGATCCAATTGTTCTTAACAAATTACAAAGTTTATCTACGAATGGCGTGACATTACGACTATTTACCGATATTTCTGATATCAATTTTTTGGCTAAAGAAACTTTTGATGCCACTCTTGAAGCAATGTCAAATCCCGCTTTTCGATTAGAGCTAGCTTCTTGGGTACGTAACAACTGGACCAAACAAACAGATGGCATGCCAGCTTATACGCAAGGTATTCCAGGACCTATTTCTCTTATTGCGCCTTTAATTATTAAGAAAAATAAAAAAATTTCAGTCAATCAAGCCAAAAAAGACTCCAAACGTATAGCACATTCATCAGCCATCGGTTTGATTTGTAGTGATAGGCAAACGCCGGAATCATTAATCAAGGCCGGTAAACTATACCAACGCGCTAGTCTAGTAGCAACCAAACATAACGTCAAAACAGCTGGGATTAGCGCGGCTGTAGTGAATCCTTTAACCACCAAAAACATAATTAGAAAGTTCAAACTTGAAACAACGCCGGTTTCATTAATACGATTCGGCTACACTAAAAATTTGCCCAAAAAATCACCGAGGCTTTCTATAAAGCAATTTACAACGGTAGATTAAATATTATTTTTTAACCCATTTTTGCTTTCCCCGACCATTGAAATAAAGTTCATCGGCAAATGGCCATAATTTGATAGTTGGCCATATTTTCTTACCATAAGAGGCGTAATTGTTGGCATATTCGGAATTTTCTAGCAGCAAAAGATCAACGACAGATTTTTGAATCTGGCGACTCAAGTTATGATCACCTATACACCCTCGTTTAAGTTCAACATGTACTATCAACTTATTCATCAACCTACGGTCATTTGCCACTTCCATAGTAAATTTACCAGTAGTTTTTTGTGGTAAAGGAACTTTTAGTAAAGCTTTGCGTATTTCTTCGGGATAAATGACACCGCCTAGGAGATTAACCGAAAAATCGCTGCGTTCATAGACATAAACAAATGGTAAATTCCATACCGTTTTAGTCAAACCAGCTGTTTTTATCTCTGTCTGTAAGTCTTTTCCAGACAAAGTAAAAGCTTGTTCGATAGCCTGAAATGTTATCACACCACCATGATCTTTTAGATCATAACGTACTAGCGGCAAACCAGAAAAGCCAGAGCAAATAACTTGCTCGTTGATAGCTTCAAAGTAAAACATCTCAGGATGAAATTGGGTCAGTGTTGGTTGTTTTAGAGTATTACCAAAAATATGTCGGAAGAGTTGTTTGTCGGCAACTGCCTGTCGCCGTACCAGTATAGACACTGGCGTTTCATGACTCATTGTACCTAAGTCGACCGTCCCGTAATGATTTAAAGTACTCGTATAAATATTGGCTAGTTTGGCGTTTTGGGTAATATGATCTCGAAATTCTTCGCCGAAGCCCTCTGCAGAAAAAACAATTCCAAGATTATATTTTCTCCAATCAATACCCTCCTCTATACCGTGATCAATAATATCCCTCATAATAGGCGGATAACAACCAATAATTACCTGATCAAATTCAGGGCCAAGCTGACGAACACTATTAATAACTTCAGCTTTATTTATGCCAGGACAAATAATACTCAGGGCGTAGCCTTTTTGAGCAATACGGTGAATTGCCTCATAAGTGTAAAGGCCTCCAATCCAAGCGCCCATCGCAAAAGCATCAATATAAAGTGTCTTTTTATTTTGGATTTGAAAGTTTTCGCGTAAATAGAGTTCAGCTGTTAAGGCATATTGCTCATCCTGTAAATCCGTCCGTGGAAAATAAAACGGTTCGCCTGTTGATCCAGAGGTTGTACTAACTACCCAGCGCTCACTACTAAACTTACCGTCCCAACAGAGCGCTTCCCGAGGATATCGCCGTAGATAATTATCCTTATCAATTAGTGGAAGCTGCTTGAAGTCTTTTATATTACGAATTCCTTGGGCATTAACACTGTTTTTCTTGAGGAAATCCTTATAAGCCGGCACTCGACTAGCCATATTGTGAAATAATTTAAGTGCCATATTCTCACTGCGTTTTATCCAATAGCTCTCCGGCTTTGTTTTTAACAACTTCTCCAGGCCATCTACATCGCGAATTTGTCGATTTAATCTAAGGTAGTCACTCATAAATTCTGATTCTCCATTTGAGCCTGAAAAGTCTGAACTTGTTTTTGGTAAGATGTATTAAGATTTTCCAAGTTTAATTTTTCGTCGAGCGAGATGAGAATTCGACCAGACTTGATTTTTTCGCCAAGTATTAATTTTTTAACTATATAAGCCAGACTTATTCCTGAAAGAGCTGCGGCGCCCCCAAGCTGAGGCCAGCTTGGAAGAGTTTTACCAACTTCATCCAATGACTCGTACATACGAAGCGGAATGTTTTGCGGACCCACAAAGTACTTCCCTATTACCAACCCAATTTCTGAGCGTGATAATAAACCTCGTTTTATTCTTTCTATAACTTGGTCAGGTATACGATCTCCGAAAACAACTGTTTCTGGATATAGATCGTAACGCTCGATATCGAGTAAAGCATTATCACCATCATCGGCCGACATGATAACTGGTAGTTTATGCACCTTAGCGGCCTCGTGTAGGATAATTTTCATCTTCAACTCATCCATTTCATCAATTACAACATCTATATGATATTTATCTAGAATTTCGACAAGATTTTTCTCATTCAATCCTTCACGGTAGCCAATAATTTCTATAAAAGGATCAATTTCCCACACTTTTCTTGAAATCGCTTCAACTTTATGTAGGCCGACATGATAATATGGCGAACGGATACGATTCAGGTTACTTGGATCGATGGTATCCATATCAACGAGCACCATCTTGCTGCCAATACCACTCGAAACGAGAGCTTCCACAACATTACTACCAACACTCATGCCTATAATAAGCAAAGTTGCTTCGTACAACTTAATCTGCTCTAAGGGTTTTATAAGATTCCTGTTTCGAGATGTACGGAGAGCACGCAGGGCTTTTTTTGGCGGGAAGTGAACGACCTGATTCAACCAGGGGTAATATACCCAAACTCCCCAGATCTCAGGCTTACCCCCGGTTAGTTGTTGACTATAGCTATTAAATCCACTCTTCGTTTTCTTGTCTTTTTGGTCTGGATTAGCTATGTCAAAGAGTTCGTTAAGCGCTAAATTTATATGATCATTTATGATTAACTCTGGGTGTTTATCTTGTAAGTCTTGAAGATTCGAATAATTAAGAATTTCTGGCTGCATATTGTTATCTTAGCAGAATTCCAACGGGGCAAATCATACTTGAGGACTTAAGATTTTTATTATGCTATACTCTCTAAAGTTTACAAAAATATGACCTTATTATCACAACGATTACGATACTTCGATAGTAGCGATTTCCGCGATGCTATTAAAAAGCAGACGCAACTCGTTAATCCAATTGACCTAAGTATAGGCGTACCGGAGGAACTTACACCGTCTCATATTAAGGCGGCTGGCATACAAGCCATAAGAGAAGATAAAACTGTCTATACGCCTGCTAATGGTATCTTAGAGTTACGACAACTGTTGGCAGATAAGCTACAAAATGAGAATGGCATACCATGTAATGCTAATCAAGTTACGGTCGTACCTGGATTAACAACTGGCCAACTTCTTGTCTACATGGCGATGCTTGACGCAGGTGACGAAGTTATAGTCTTTGACCCGTACTATCCACCCTACCCCCATTTAGCTAGTATGTTAGAAGCGCGAGTAGTTTTCGTTTCAACCTTACCTTCCTATCAACCTGACCTAGATGCTCTCGAGGCTGCTATCACTGATAAAACCAAACTAATTGTAATAAATTCACCTAATAACCCTAGCGGAGCTGTTTATCCTAAAGAGACTTTACGAGCGATTGTAGCTATCGCTGAGAAAAATAATATTACACTTATTTCAGATGAAATTTATGAACATTTTATATACCAAGATAAGCATTTCAGCGTTGGCAGTATATACCCAAATACCATTACTTTGAATGGTTTTTCAAAAGAATATGCCATGACTGGCTGGAGGCTTGGTTATATTTCTGGACCCCAAGAGATTATCAACGCCATTAACGAACTATTGCAATATGTAGTTATGTCAAGCTCGTCAATTGCTCAACACGCTGCTTTAGCAGCTTTAAAGAATAAGCACGAAAATCTGATTGAAAAATACCGTAAGAAGAGAGATTTTGTAGTTAGAGAATTATCAAAGTGTGGCTATAACATCCAAGGAGCTCAGGGAGCTTACTACGTGTTTGTTAAAGCCCCTCATAATCTAACGGATACAGAGTTTGTAGATAAAGCCACTCAAAAGGGCCTAATTGTCGTACCAGGTCGAGCCTTTTCCCAATTACACGGGTTTATACGTATATCTTATGGAGCTGATATGCCTACACTAGAGAGAGGCATAAGAATTATTGAAGAAATTACCAAAGAACTTGGTTGATTTTTAACTGATTAAAAGCTGTCTATAAGGGGTGAATATGATACACTCAGAATAAGCCATGGGTGCTAAAATTGCTATCATCGAAGATGACCAAGCTATTTCACAGATGTATCGCTTCAAATTTGAAGCTGAAGGCTTTGACGTGGAAACGGCTGAGAATGGTAAATTAGGGTTAGGTCTGACCGAGAGTATGAAGCCAGACATTATCTTGCTTGATCTTATGATGCCAGAAATGAATGGTGATGAGATGCTCGAGAAAATGCGAGCTACTTCTTGGGGTAAGGACATAAAAGTAGTTATTCTGACAAACAAGGGCGAACAAGAAATTCCTGATAAAGTCCGTGCATTAGGTGTCAGTGCAATTATTCTTAAGGCTGATATGACTCCCCGGCAGGTTGCCGAACTAGTTAAAACAAAACTTGCCGAATAATTGTCTCTGGATGATCAGATAGGTATAGTACAAGCATATGAAGGTTGCGATTGTTGGCTTTGGCTTAGAGGGAAAATCTGCTCTCAATTATTGGGTGAATCTTGGGGCGGACATAATCGTTTGTGATCAGGATCTCGATAAAGCGGCGGAAATTCCAGCTGGCATATTATCTCAACTCGGTAAGGGTTATCTAGAGAATTTGAGTCGCTTTGATCTAATTGTACGTAGTGCAGGAGTTAACCCTTCAGTTATTCTAGCTAAGAATCCTGGAGTCAAAAACAAAATCACATCGGTCATGAATGAGTTTTTGAAGGTTAGCCCCACCAAACATGTCATAGGCATTACCGGAACGAAGGGTAAAGGTACGACTTCAACTCTCATTGCTAATATGCTAGAAACGACTGGTCAGAAAGTGTTTTTAGGGGGCAATATTGGCGCCTCACCGCTAGAGTTTCTTTCAAACCTTACAAAAAATTCTTATGTTGTGCTCGAATTCTCAAGCTTCCAACTATCGGATTTAAACTACTGTCCAGCTATATCCATTTGTCTAATGGTAGTACCCGAACATTTAAACTGGCACGCTGATATGGATGATTATGTGTTGGCTAAGGCTAACCTATTTAAGCATCAGAATGCCAACGATATAGCAATCTACTACGCTCAGAATGATATTTCAAAAAAAATTGCTAGTAGTAGTCCTGGTCACAAAATTCCTTTCTATGGCGAACCAGGGGCACATATCGAGGAAAATAAGATAGTTATAGCTGGCCAAATTGTCTGCAGGACAAACGATTTAAAACTACTTGGAGAACATAATTGGCAAAATGCCTGTGCGGCGGTTACTGCCGCCTGGCAGGTTAATCAAAATATTAAAGCCATGCGGTCGGTTTTAACTACCTTTCAGGCCCTACCCCACCGACTCGAGCTAATTGACAAGATTAAAAATGTCGCTTATTACAATGACTCGTTTGCCTCAACTCCAGATGCCGCTATAGCCGCACTACACGCTATAATTGGTACTAAAGTAATGATTCTAGGTGGATTTGATCGCCATTTACCAATCCACCACCTGGCTACGGAGATACTAAATTGCCAAGATGATCTTAGAAAAGTTATTATTATCGGCGCCAGCGCCGATCGCTTAGCTAAAGAGTGCGATAAGATCGGTTTTAGTAATTATTTGATTGATCGCGCCCAAACCATGTCAGAAATTGTCGCAAAGGCGAACAGTTTAGCTGTTTCCGGCGATTCGGTTGTTCTCTCGCCTGGTTTTGCCAGCTTTGATATGTTTAAGAACTTTGAGGTGCGTGGCGAAAAGTTTAAAGAGGCAGTGAAACGGCTATGAAACCAAAATACCAACAATTTATTTTCGAAGACTATCATTTCGACGTCAGCTCCAAAACACTCAGTTTAGATTATAGTTTTGACGAAACGCTATATTTTCATGAAGCCTACAACTTCAATTTTGACTTCGCCTCATATAACCAAGTCGCTTTAGACCGAGTCTGTCAAAGCTTATTCTTGATGGCCGGAGTGTCTTACTATAAAGCTTATCTGGCACCTAAAATCGTTATTAAAAAGGGTCAATTTGACGATCAAATGGTTAACTTCTTCTCAAAAACATACGAGCGTGGCCTGGGGGAGTTCTTCTTTGTTAATAAACTAGACCCTCACACACCGGTAGTTTTCCCAGCCACTACCAATAAACTAGAGCCATTACCGGTTATGACTCAAGCCTTAAAGGGAATGCTGATAGGCATTGGTGGCGGGAAAGACTCCTTAGTGTCTGTTAATCTACTTCAAAAGTCCGCTGATAATTTGGCAACCTGGAGTGTTGGTCATAGACAGCAAGTGGAACCTATGATTAAGCGAATCGGGTTGCCACATTACTGGGTTGATCGATCATTGGATAGTTCCCTATTTGAATTAAACTCTCAAGACGCCCTAAACGGTCATATACCAATTTCAGCCATTCTGGCCTTTGTCGGCGTCGTTGTAGCCGTTTTGTCCGGCCATAGGGACGTTGTGGTCTCTAATGAACAATCAGCCAACGAGCCGACATTGAAATATCAGGGTGTAGCTATCAACCACCAATATTCTAAATCAAGTGAGTTTGAGCAAGATTTTCAGACCTATTTGGAACATCTACTCGGTCAGTCTGTCCGATACTACTCGTTACTGAGACCTCTAAGCGAGCTGAGAATTGCTGAGCTTTTTGCTTTTCACGGCTTTGATACCTACCATAATGTTTTTAGTTCCTGTAATCGAGCCTTCACTCAAGATAGTGACCACTTGTTTTGGGATGGAATATGTCCAAAATGCGCTTTTATCTTTTTGGCTCTAACTCCATTTATTAAACAACAAGAATTGGAAGCGCTCTTTGATGGTCAGAACTTACTTAAAAAAGCTGAACTGGAGCCAACTTATCGACAACTACTGGGTATCGAAGATGATAAACCTTTGGAATGTGTCGGTGAAATTAAAGAATCAAGAGCTGCTATGAAACTAGCCGCCAGAGTTTATCCTGAACTTGCCGATAAATACCACTTTGAATTACCGGTCGACTATGACTATAAGGCTCTTGGACCACACCACATGCCAGAAGAGGTCTATCGGCAGTTTAACCAATCTCTGTCTGCTTGGTAGCTACTCGGCTGGCAGCTTTTATAACATTCTCTGACAGGGCGCAAATTGTTAATGGTCCAACTCCACCTCTTTTGGGGGTAACGGTCAGATCTTCTCTCTCGTAAACATCTGGCGCCAGATCACCGATCATTTTACCAGATTCACTGGCTACTCCAGCATCAACTACAATCGCCTTTTCTTTAATCATATTCGCCAATAAGATAGCTGGGCTACCAGTGGCTGTGATTATAATATCTGCATTTTTAGTATGAGATGATAAATCATTAACTTCTCGACCGACGGTTTCAACATCAAGACCTGAAGCTTTTAGGACTCGTTCGAGCGGTGCGCCAACTAGCTTACCCCGTCCAATCAACAAAATTTTCTTGCCAAGCAGATCAATATTATAGCCAGCTAGTAGCCACATAATAGCCATCGGAGTAGCTGGATCGAATTGGGCTGATTTTCCTAAAGCATCGACGTCCTTATCAGGAGCTACCAGATTAACAATCTCATCAGTCTGAGACGGATCTTCTAAAGGTAGCTGAACAATAATGCCATGAACGCTTGTGTCGCCATTAAGCTGCTCAATCAGTTTCGGTGTTTCAGTTTGGCTGACCCTATGGACAGCGACATCAATCGAGATATCGACACCATAACGCTTTTTTAGATTAACGTAAGTAGTAATAATCGGGTTATCCGTCATTTGGATGATCGCTAGTTTTGGCACGATATGCCATGTCTGTCGCAGGACTTGTACTTCACGAGTTTGGCGTTCTTGAATGTAGTTTGCTAGGTCTTGTCCATTCAGTAATTTCATTGCTCTATTCTACAAATAGTAACGACTTAAGCCTAGTCATTATCGTATGATTATTGCTAAAACAGGGGTGATTTGTTAAAGTTGGATATTGTTGATCGGGCCATTAGCTCAGTTGGTTAGAGCACCTGCCTCTTAAGCAGGGTGTCCTGGGTTCAAGTCCCAGATGGCCCTCCATAACGTTTATGTTTTTCCTCATAAAGTTTTTGTATAATTAACGTATGCTTTCAAAAGATTATAATGCTGTAGCAAGCATTGATATTAAAGCTCCGGTTGAAAAAGTCTGGGATGCACTAACAAGTCCAGACTTCATCAAAAGATATCTACACGATACAAATACCATTACAGACTGGAGGATCGGCAGCCAGATTAAGTGGCAAGGAGTTTGGGACGGTAAGCCCTATGAAGATAAAGGTGTGGTGCTCGATTTTCAACCAAATAAGTTATTAAAGACAACTCACTGGAGCCCAATGTCTGGTACGGAAGATATACCTGAAAATTATCACGTCGTTACTTATGAATTACGGGCTAACGGCAATGTTACTCACCTTGTCTTAACACAGAGCAACAACTCTACTCAAGAAGCTGCAGACTCTATGGCAGAAAAAGGCTGGAAGCCAATACTGCAAATTATGAAGTCACTCTTAGAAACATAACAATTCTTAATTTTTGTCGCAACAGCATCTACGATGGCCCTCCAAAAGTTGCTAATAGATAGAAATTAGTCCCTAAGTTGAACTTGTTGTTTTTAGAGCTTCATTCGTATCTGTTAAAAAGATCGAGTCCTTGTTGGTATATGAGACAATAGCTAAATGGGTAAATTAATATACAATGTAACGACATCGCTAGATGGCTTTGTTGCTGATAAAAACGGAGATTTTGGATGGGCTAAGCCGAGTGAAGAAGTACATGCTTTCGTAGACGACTTCCTACGAAATGTAGGTACGTTTCTACTTGGACACAACATGTACGAGACTATGAGGGTATGGGATACTATTCCAACAGAGGGGACAAATGAAGCTATGGACGGGCCAAGTGAAGCCATGAATGATTTCGCTAAAATTTGGCGAGCAGCAAATAAGATAATCTATTCCACTTCGCTTTCTAATGTAACAATGGCTAATGCGACGATTGAACGGTCTTTTGACACGAGCACTATAAAAAAATTAGTAGCAGAGTCAGATAAAGATTTCAGCATTGGCGGTCCGCATTTGGCAGCCGAAGCAATAAAAGCTGGAATTGTGGACGAGTATCATCAAATCATTGTTCCCCAACTAATAGGCAGTGGCAATTTTTGGCTACCAAAAGATGTTAAAAATAGGCTTAAGCTGGTGAATGTACGAAAGTTTAAAAATGACTTTGTGCATCTTCAGTATCATAAGGCTTAAATTACATTGCTCTGCCTAGAACAGCTTCAGCAACGGGTTAAAAGCAAGCAATAAACAATCCGTAACTTCCCTGAATTTTTGTCGCAGTAAATTCTACGATGGCCCTCCAGTTTAATATCTATCTAGTGTCTTCTAATATCCGTGATTTCCCATGCCCGAGCCAAAGCTCCAGCATACAAAACAATGATAGCCAATACGAAGTAGATTAACAGGCTCTCGTTGTGCGGATTATGCAATAAGCCGATATCGGTTATAAGTTGTAATATGTAAGCTCCGACGGTTATCAAGCCGAGAACAGTTGGCGAACGGTGGCCAGGTCTTACACCATTTAAGGTTGGCACTAATAATTTGAAGGCTACTAGTATGCCCAAGACAGCCATTACAACGCCTGCTAGCGCAAAGTCGCATGGACTTGCAATAAACTGGCAAGTGATACAAAGAACACATCGATAAGTTGCGCAAATGAACTATTTGCAACAACCCTTCGCCAAAGTTGCACGGCTTCGTCCACTTTTTCGCTATCTATAAAAGAGACGGCCACAAACAGAAGTCCGATGAAAGCTGCCGAAGCTCCGGCACTTGCCGTGAAAAAGCTACGATAAGCATCAATCATACACCCATAAATTATCATTACTGACTATTGTCTTGAGACTATCCCAAAGTATTTGTTAAACTTTTTATTTAGTATGATGCGATAGATTCAACAATGGCTTCACGCAATCATAAGTAAGTAGATAAATATGAAGGGCCTTGAACGCCTCGGAACAAGTCACCGGTCTAGTGCAAGTTAACGTGGCAGCATATAAGTGATGACCTCTCAGATTTTATAATAAGATAGCAGATACGATGACTATCAATACTATCATACCTAAAACACCTATTGTCTTAATTGATATGGACGATGTATTGGCAGATTTTGGAAGTGAGTTCTTGTCTCGTGTTAGTCAGCGTCACCCACATATATCCATGCTAGACAAGCGAAAAAACTTTTACATTCCAGATGATTATCCTGAAGACGCTGAGTTGTTGTGGCAAATGGCTAAAGAAGAGGGATTTTTTAAAACTTTGCCGTTAGTGGATAACGCTCTAGTGGGCTGGCAGCGAATCATCGACCTTGGCTATCATCCCCAAATATGTAGCTCACCTCTTCAGACAAATCCTTTGAGTAAATCTGAGAAATTAAGCTGGCTGACGAAAAACTTAGTGCCACTTTTTGGAAAATCGGTCGCAGAAGAAGCACTTATCACTTCAGATAAGCATCAATGCGAAGGTATTGCGCTGATTGATGACAGACCAAAAATTAGGGACTCTAAAGAGGCTGCTTGGCAGCACATAATCTTTGATATGCCCTATAACCAAGAAAGCTCGGCACCAAGATTATTTGGTTGGCTGGATAGTAACTTACCTAGCCTACTTAAAGCTGCTGCCTCACGTTTTAAGTTAAACAACTAATTAGTAAATTCTTTAGTCGCTTAAGCCGTCGAGGATTTTCATATCGGATTCGTTAATAACAAAGTCAAAAATATTGGCGTTTTCGATAATTCGCTTCTGATGTTGCGATTTGGGAATAATTACCATGTTTTTTTGGAGTGCCCAGCGTAACAAGATCTGGGCAGTCGATTTATGATAATTATCAGCAACCTTTGTTACTTCAGTATTCTGAAGTTGCACGCCTCGATTTAATGGACTGTATGCCTCATAGGCTATGCTCTCTTGTTGGCATAGATCATAAACTTTCTTGTTATAACCAAAAACTGAGCAATTCATCTGATTGACACTGGGTGGTACTGTGGCTAGGTCGAGAGTATCGCGCAGTTGTGAAGAGTTATAATTACTAACCCCAATTGCTTTAACCTGTCCAGTTTTATAGATCGTTTCCATTTTTTTCCAGACTTTTTTAGCAGCGCCCGGGACTGGAAAGTGCACTAGATACAGGTCAATATAGCCAAGGTCAAGTTTTTTTAAACTTGTCTCAAATGCTTTCTCGATGTGGAACAAATCGGTTGGCCATAGCTTTGTTGTAATCCAAATTTCATCTCTCGGAATACCGCTTTCACGGACTGCTTTGCCGACCGAGACTTCATTTTTATAAAGTTTGGCAGTATCAATATGCCTATAGCCGGCCTGAAGTGCCCAGCTGATAGCATTAACTGCCGTTGGTCCGTCGGGAAGCTGATAAACCCCAAAGCCGAAGCGCGGCATCTTGGTTTCATTATTGAGGGTGATAGTACTATCAATCTTTAAGTCCACTCGAATATCCTCTTGTACTTAATTAACTATACTAAAGTTTGGTTCTAATTCTTTCACAAAATGTTTTATCACCATTCGCCGCATATATTGCTAAAAAATGGAAGAGATGCAGCGTCTTCAATCTAAATCAGTTCCCAGCTAATTTTAAATTGGCGCCTCTAAATAAGTATCTTTGCAGTCCGCTTGATCGGCTTATTTAAAACTATATAAAGTCATAGTATAATCAAAAAGTAAACTTATACTGGAGGAGAGCGTGAGTCCTGAGGAACAAGTTATTGAAGATGATATTACCGAGTCTATTGGTATATCTGTTGAAGATATTTTAATAAGACAAGCCCACAAAAAACCTTATGAGGACATAAGGGTCAGTAACGAGGTTACCTATCGCATTGAGTCTGGTACAAATCCGGATGTAATTAGATCGATTGGTAAGATTGCTTTAGATGCTGGTCGATTTTTTAAGAGAAAAGGTAGAATTGAGGCGTTAGAAGCCAAGCAGAAAGAATTTTCTGATGGAACTAAAGAGTTCGCGGCAACTCACGAAGGTTTCCGAGGTGTAATCTCGGAAAAGCATAACATCAGACAAACTGTTTCTCCGAGATATGAGATTAAATGGAACCATGATCGACTTTTTGAATCATTGGGCGGAGCAGCCTACAGAGCGGTAGTAGCCGATGATAAGCTCCAAGCCTCTATAGCAATCCCCAACGGGTACGAAACGAACAAGGGTCCAATTGACAGTGAGTTATTGCAAACTGCCCTAGAGGCTGGATTACGTGGTTTAGGTTTATCTGAAGAAGAAATTGCCAAATTATCGCAATTTTCGACTGTAACGTCCGTTAACGAATCAGCTCTAGCTGAGATGATAGAAAAAGGTCAGGCTAAACTGCTACCAGGATCGGCGCAAGTTAAAACGGTCTGGGTCTTATCCACTCCCAAGCCTTTCAATAAATCTTAAATAAAAAAGCTAGCTTTTATTTGGGTGGGTTATACAAAAAAGAGATAATTTAATTAAGTTGCTATTATAATAATCTTACGGTAATAATAGTTTGCTTGCTCCCGTAGTGAAATGGATATCACACTGGCCTTCGAAGCCATTATTAGGGGTTCGAATCCCTTCGGGAGTACCATTTATTAAAAACAAATTTAATTTTTTTAAGACAAGGTAGAATTTAAATATGGCAGAATTAGCACCTCATATAGAATATCCGCTTTATCAGATACTGATTCCTGAGGGCAATAAGAATACTTTAAGAGAAAATTGGGTGAATCGTTGGGTAGCTGGACGGCTTATTGCCACCCTAATGTTAGAGGCAGAACTTGGAAATAATGTCGAAGAATCAGCCGAAATAATCAGACCAATTACGACTGAAGAACAGAGTGAAATTGAAGCTATTGCAGATAGCTGGAGAGACGTTTAATAATTAAAAAAGTCCTGCGCGCCCGTAGCTCAGCTGGATAGAGCGTCGGTTTCCGGTACCGAAGGTCGGGGGTTCAAATCCCTTCGGGCGTACCATAAATTTTTATAACATTTTTTGATTTAACTAATTTCTTAGACCTTTGTTGTATATTATCTTAACTACAATAGAACAGCTGTCGGGTCCTAAATCAATCACTTAGAATTGCCGGGCGGTAATAGACGAATGTTAGGTAGGTACTTATTACGTAGGACTACTTTTTCTAGCGTCTTTAATACTTCTTCAGCTTGAGAGTAGCTCATACCGACACGAGAAATTGTTACTGGTTCTGCCTGACCTGCCTTCTGCATAAAATTCATGACTAAGCCGTTCTCACTACCAGCTAAAGTAACACAATCGCTATACATAATCCGCAAGTCAAGTGCTAAGAGTATTGTCGAAACTTTATTTTGTGAATCTTTGAGGATATGTTTTTGTTCTTCGTCTTTTGAGTAACCCGCCGATCGCCAAATCTGCACGGCTTCATGATCCCGAATGTCAAAATAACTAATCAAAAGCATTAAAGTATCTTCGTCGGGGCGTTCCTCGCCCTTTTCTATCCGCTCTAGAGCTTCCGTTTCAATTTCGATGGCACCCGAAACCTCAGCTAGGCTAGCCTGACGGTTAATACGAAGAAATCTTAGATGTTTACCAAGAGTTTTAAAAGGTAATTGGTGTTTGGGTTCGCTCATCGGATTTAATTATACAATAAACTGACGGGTCAAAACTGAAAAAGCACTATCAGATAGGATATACTTACCATATGCCGTTCTTAACTGATGTTAGCCTGCATGATTATTCTACGATGCGGCTTGGTGGCAGAGCTGCTTATTTAACAGAAATTCATAGCCACAGTGAGCTGACGGAAACTTTGCACTGGGCTCAACGGCAACAATTACCGGTAATCATGATCGGTGACGGTAGTAATATTGTCTGGCGAGACGAAGGCTGCAACGGCTTAATCCTTGTCAACAAAATTATGCATTACGAAGTTTTTGATGAAGATGGTACAAATTTTTATGTTACAATTGGCGCCGGCGAGAATTGGGACGGTGTTGTTTCTAAAATGGTTGAAGCTGGCTTAAGTGGGACAGAGACCTTGAGCCTGATACCTGGAACGACTGGAGCTACACCGATTCAAAATGTTGGTGCTTACGGTCAGGAAATTTCCGATACTCTTGTAAGTGTTGAAGCTTATGACACGGTTACCAGAAGTCTAGTCAATATACCTAATTCAGACTGTATCTTTGGTTATCGGACCAGTCGTTTTAAAACAAGCGACAAAGGTCGTTTTTATATTACAGCTATCACACTTCACCTGATGAAGGCTAACTTACAACCGCCTTTTTACAGTAGTTTACAAAATTACTTATCGGAGCATAAAATTACCAATTTTACTCCAGCGATTATCCGGAAGGCCATTATAGACATTCGCTCACATAAACTTCCTAATCCTTCTAATATAGCCAATACAGGATCATTCTTTGAAAATCCAATTGTTGACGAAGGCACCATGACCCAAATCGCTAGTTCTTACGACACCATTCCTAATTGGCGAGTGGATGATAGCAAAGTAAAACTATCGGCTGCCTGGTTGATAGAGCAAGCCGGCTTTAAAAATTTTCACGACTCCCAAACTGGCATGGCCACTTGGCCAAATAGTGCACTGATTTTTATCAATGAACAGGCTAAATCGACAGCTGATCTGATGAAGTTTAAACAAAAAGTGGTTGATGCTGTCAAGGCCAAGTTCGATGTGACACTCGAACAAGAGCCTGAATTATTACCTTAAGCTAAATCATTATAACTTCAGCTAGTTACTATTTATCGCTGGGGAGCGGAAAACGAAGTGAAAAATCTTGGACTGCTCGCCGTAATTCAGCCAGTTTGGCATTGTCCTCTCTGGCATCGATAGCAGTTTTCATCCATTCGGCTAGAGTCGTCATATCTTTTTCGACAAGACCGCGGGTGGTTAAGGCCGGCGTTCCCAGACGAATACCACTAGGTTTAAAAGGTGGCAGTGGATCATCAGCTATAGCGTTCTTATTAAGGGTTAGACCAATTTTATCCAATGTTTCCTCAACGATCTTGCCGTCTAGACCGAAACTAGCATAGACGTTGGCTAGAATAAGATGATTGTCCGTACCACCGGTAATCAGTTTGAAATCTCGAACTAACATTTCATCAGCTAACTTTTTAGCATTCTTTAAAATCTGTTCGGCGTAGGTTCGAAATTCTGGCTTTAAGGCTTCATAAAAACTGACCGCTTTAGCAGCTATTACGTGCATTAGCGGACCACCTTGAACGCCCGGAAAAACGGTTCGATCAATAAGCGTCGGGATATTTTCAATGGTTTTTTCAGGTGTCTTTAGCGGATTTCCGACAATACCCTTACTCAAGATTAGACCACCTCGAGGACCACGTAGCGTTTTATGGGTCGTTGAGGTGATAACATGAAAACCATAATCAAAAGGATTTTTAGCTACTCCAGCGGCAATTAAGCCGGCAATGTGAGCCATATCTGCCACTAAAAGAGCATCGATTTCATTGCCAATGGCGGCGAATTTAGCATAATCTAGCTCCCTAGGGTAGGCCGAAAAGCCAGCCAAAATAATTTTTGGCCGGTGTTTTAGGGCGAGGTCGCGTAAATGATCATAATCAATCTCACCAGTATCAATATTTTTCATCCCGTAGCGAATAAAATTATATTGCTTAGCGAGGACAGTCACTGGTGCTCCGTGAGTCAGATGACCACCATGACTTAAGTCCATAGCTAGAACCGTGTCGCCTGGTTCCATCCAAGCATGATAAACAGCCTCGTTAGCCTGAGCTCCTGAATGGGGCTGAACGTTGGCGTGGTCGGCCTTAAAAAGCTTCTTAGCCCGTTCGATAGCGATTGTCTCTACTTGATCTGTATTTTCCTGACCACCGTAATAACGCCGGCCTGGATAGCCCTCTGAATATTTATTAGTAAAGATGCTGGCCATGGCTGTCAGAACCTCGCGAGATACATAGTTTTCGCTCGGAATTAGCTCCAAGCCCTCACGTTGCCGTTTAGCCTCAGCTGCAATCAGCCGTTCAATTTCCCTATCTTCCATCACAAACTCTCCTTTATTTAGAATAAATAACAAAAGCAGTGATTGCAGCTAGATCATAGAGCCATTGTAGCAATTTGGTTATAAGGATTAAATAGGGGTTATTTTTATGAATTCAAAATTCATCTGGATTATCTAAATCGTTTTCGTTTTAAATATTGCGAAAACATATCATATGTGATATTTTTAATCCACAATATGCCACAAACTCACGAGAAAATCGGACAACTTGTTACCCAAGTGCGCCAGGATCGCGGTCTAACGCAAGCTGAGTTCGCTAAACTTTTAAATACCAGTCAATCAGCGATTAACCGGATCGAGCATGGCAAGCAAAATCTGAGTCTGCAGACACTAAGCCGTATAAGCGAAGTATTAAATAAGCAGCTGATTAGTGTTACTTCGAATGCTGTCAATTTACGCATTGAGGGTGGCCAGGAGCTGCATGGTACTATCGCACTTAAAACGAGCAAGAATGCGGCACTTGGTCTTCTTTGCGCCAGTTTACTGAATCACGGGGTAACTCGCTTTAAATCATTTCCGCGAATTGAAGAAGTTTACCGGATTATTGAGGTTTTGGAGAGTATCGGTGTCCAAATTAAATGGTTGGCCAATAATGATCTTGAGGTTCGCCGACCAACGACATTAAAACTTGACCAATTAAACGCCGAGGCCGCTCGTTCAACTCGAACGGTCTTGATGATGATTGGGCCTTTAATACATGATTCCAAAGCCTTCAAAATACCCTATGCCGGAGGCTGTAAGCTCGGTACTCGAACTGTTGCGCCTCATTTATATGCCCTTGAAGAGTTTGGGGTTAATATTGTCGCCACTCAAGGTTATTACAACGTAACTGCCAAGAAAAAACCCGCTGGACGTTTAACACTTTACGAAGCTGGCGACACTGTCACCGAAAACTCTATTTTTGCAGCCGCTCGTACAGCTGAAGAAACCATTATCCAGTTTGCCAGTGCTAATTATTCTGTTCAAGATGTCTGTTTCTTCCTACAAAAGCTCGGAGTCAAAATTGATGGCATCGGTAGTACGGTCCTCCATATCCGGGGTCTGCCTTTTATTAAAAAGAATGTTACCTACGCTCTGGCCGAAGACCCAATTGAAGCTATGTTTTTCACAGCCGCGGCCATCACTACAAACTCTGAAATCACAATTGAACGGGTGCCGATTGACTTTATGTCACTCGAGCTACTCAAACTTCAAAAAATGGGTTTAGAGTTTAGCCTCAGCGAACGCTACAAAGCCCGGAATGGTAATACTGATCTAGTTAATTTAGTAATTCATAAACACAACGGAAATTTACGAGCTTTAGATGAAAAAATTCACCCGAACGTTTATCCGGTCGGTATTAATACCGATAGCTTGCCCTATTTTGTTCCGATTGCGGCCATGGCCAAGGGCCGGACGCTAATTCATGACTGGATGTACGAAAATCGGGCTATTTATTACACAGAGCTGACTAAAATCGGCGCTCAGGTAGAGTTGGCTGATCCGCACCGCGTTTATGTCGACGGACCAATAAAATTTAGGGCTGCAGACGTTATTTGTCCACCGGCTCTTAGGCCCGCCAGTTTGTTACTAATTGGCATGTTAGCGGCCAACGGCACCAGTATTTTACGTAATATTTATACTATTCAACGAGGTTACGAAGACTTAGCTGATCGTCTAAATTCTCTTGGAGCTCACATTACGTTGATGCACGAGTTTTAGGTCCTGTCTAAAAAGCTGTGCATCCTACTAGAACGTTGATATAATTACCTCTGTTCTAGAAGCAGAGGCCAAAATTAAAATTGGATTTTCATGCTTCAATAAGCGGGTGTGGTGAAGCGGCTCTCATGTCACCCTTCCAAGGTGGAGTCGCGGGTTCGATTCCCGCCACCCGCACCAGCCCCGGTAGCTCAGCTGGATAGAGCAAGAGACTTCTAAGCTCAAGATCGGGGGTTCGAGTCCCTCCCGGGGTACCATAACAGTTAAATTTATAAAGTGTAGTTGAAGTCTAGCTTCCGTATGACTACAATAACTTCGTGATAATGGAAAAACGACTAGAAAGCGGAGATTTTTCTCCTCGCCCAACTAAAACAACTTCAACTGGAGAGCTCCCTGATTCACCATATTTTTATAAGACTATGAGGCCGAATCCAGAAGACCCAATATCACAAGTTACTTTTGATAATCTGGACACCTTAATAAGCGACGTAAACGACTCAGTTGAAATTAGTAATGGCAAGCGGTCAATTCAAGACAGTCGATATTACGCTAATTCTGAGGGTGTGAATGACGATCAACCTGCCATATCCTTACGACGCTACGAATATAACGGCATGTCAAAGACCCTAGAAATCGATTTTATATTTCACGGTCTAACTACACATATCCAGCTCAGTAATGATGCTGGGACCGAAAGTAATCGCCACCAAATAGCAGCTAATTCGAGAACATTAACAGCTCATCAGATAATAGTTGATCGTTCAGATAACCTAGCTGAGTCTGACGTGTTGCCAGTGATAGAAGTCGTAAAGAAGCAGGCGGATTTGCATGGCTTAGTTAAAAAATACCGGATGCCACAGTATCTGGGCAGACAATCTCTAAATAGTATTAACTGTTATCCCAATTTTGCCCCAGAACTATAACGAAGTTAGCATTTGGATAACCATAAGCCTCCTCGGCTTCCGAAGAGCCGGTGTCATTAGTGACTACAGTTCCAGGAAATAGTTTTTCAAGTAACGTCTTGGTAGCAGGATCGGCACCGTTTGATTGATCAATTATCATTGTTGCCGGATGTACCTCATTAGCATCTGTAATTGAAACGTCATCAATGCCTTTTGTCTGTAAAACACTGCGTTCTTTACTAGCAAGACCATTAACGTCACTGCCGTTCAGAATGACCACACTGGCCCCCTCTTTAATAACCGGATTATTAGACGTTAACTGTAGGTAGTATTGCTGTAATTGCCCGTAATCGCCGATACCAGCAGCAGGTATTACAGCCTCTTGGCCCGAGGCAGGATCAGTGTAATCAGTAAGTATCGAATTAGTGGAGCCCGTTAAACTAGACGAATAAGCATCTGAACCAACGGAACTGTTAGTAATTCCCTTCGTTATTTGGATTAGTCTTAAGACGTCTTGAAGGTTTAAATTAGTTTGAACGTTATTGCCTAGCGCATCAAATAGCCCCGTAACCTTTATAGGATTGGTAATGACACCAACAGATTTAGCTTTGTCGGCTAGAGCTAACAGCATCTCTCTTTGGTACATAGTCCTCGTAAAGTCACTGTCTGGTATGCCATATGAGACATCGCCAGCCGCTCCGTCACCCCTGGCTCGGGCCAAATCTAAAGCCACTTGACCGTCTAGCTTATCATTTCCATTTGGTAGTTGTAAGTGGGTAAATGAATCATACAATCCATTAGGATCAGAACTATTAATATTAATGGTTATACCACCAACGGCGTTAACGGCGTCTTTAAAAGCCGTGTAGTTGATCAGAGCCGAGTAATCAATCGGTATGCCCAGATCTGTTTGGACAATTTGTTGTAACTGGCCCATGCCACCCTTAGGATAGCCTTTTTGATTAAAGTTTGTAACATCGTTAGCCGCATTGATCTTCTGATACGATTGGATACCTGGTATGTAAACCCATAGGTCTCTAGGAATACTTAGCATGAAGGCCGTATGATTTTTGGTATCAATACTCAAAACCATAATGGAATCAGTTAAGTCGGCTCCTTGATGTCCCGGGTCATCGGCGGAATCTCCAGCCAATAGAATATTAACCCGACCGACACTTTCACCTTTTAGTTCTGTGCTACTAAAGAGAGCTTGGGCGTCAGAAAATATATTACCGTGAAAAACCTTATCTATGTTGCCAATAATCTGGCCACCATACCATGAGCTGAAACCAACAATTAAAAGCACAAATACTAAGATAGACGACAGAATTTTTCGTTTTCTGGACCATCGTTTTTTTTGTTTATTGATTCTTGAAATACCAGCGCCAAACGGTTGGCTATAGCGCGGATTAGGAATTGTCGTGTTAAGCAACGAAGGCTGACCAGTATTAACAGGGTTTGATGTAGGTTTAGTGTTAGGCTGAGGAAGTAAGGGATTAGCAGATTGAGGTTCTGGTAATGGTTGAGGGTTTAGACCAACCGGCTTAGGTAATCGATCATGACCATTGAAGACGCCATCAATGTTTGTGGATCGCCTTGGTTTATAAGGTTCATAATCCATAAGGTTTAATTATACTAAGTTTTACGTTAATCAAAAATGTGTGTATTACGTGATTTGCTGGATCTGTTTGATTTGTTTGGCAAACCAACGTGCGCTAGGACGGATCGTTCTTTTCATTGTCCGGCGATCTACGGCTATCAAGCCAAATTTAGGCCACCAGCCGTATTGCCATTCAAAATTATCTAATAGACTCCAGTGTAAATAGCCAAAAAGCTGTACGCCATTACGTATTGCTCCTTTCATTGCTATCATTGTTTGTTCTAACCACCATTGACGATGTATATCATTATTATCAGCCAAGCCATTTTCAGTAATAATTATCGGTTTTCGAAACCTATGCCACAATGTTTCAAGTAACGGTTGGATACCTGATGGTTCCATGTACCATCCCAGATCAGAAAGTGGTCTAGGCGGGTTTCTCGTCAAACCATACCAATTGTGATAGGTAGTAAAGTAGTAATTAAGTCCTATGAAATCCAGATAACCCTTAATACGATTTAAAAACCACCAATTAAAGCAATAACTTATTATTTTTACAGTCAGCCGATTAATTATATTTTTAGTACCCTTTGGTCGCACATTGCCTAGTTGGGCTGCAGTACCAATTGCTAAGCTTGGATAGTCTGATTTGAGCAATAGATAGGCTCTCCGATGCGCGCAAGCCAGATTATAAAAAACGTATATCGCCAATAATGGATTTCTTTGCTGTGGCGGCCAATTACCTTGAACATAGCTAGAAATAGCATAGAGATTCGGTTCGTTTAAAATAATGACGTAGTCTAGTTCCTGACCAAATTCTTTGGCAACTTTTGCAACGAAGTGCTCAAAATATGATAGATTACGTCGTTTTTCGAAACCACCTTTTTCAGCAAACCAAACTGGGACTGTCCAATGCCATATTGTTAAGAAAGGTTCAATGCCTAATCGCTTGAGCTCGGCAATATAGTGGTGATAATGATCAATCGCCCGAACATCCCATTGACCCTCTTTAGGTTCGATACGTGACCACTCAACACTAAACCGAAAAGCGTTCATGTTAAGCTGTTTCAATAATGCGAAGTCTTTTTCGAACCGAGTAAAATGTTCCACTCCATTACCCGAGATATAGTTTTCTTTTTTTTTAGCCTCATTTTTAATAGCTTGCCAATTAGGTATCTCCTTTAAACGCCACTCAGAAGTTTTAGCCAAACGCTCAGCATTTACTTGTTCCCATTCACTCCATTGATTATAATTGTCGCCTTCAACTTGATATGACGACACAGATGAACCCCATAAAAAACCTTCCGGAAGCATCTTTTTATACATATTCTGTATTGTAACAAGACGTTTATTAACTCCTAAGAAGAGTTTGTATTGTTCGCAATAATTAGCTATAATCACCTCTGTTTTAAGCACCGATTTAGTCAACTAATCAATCTATGGCGAGAGTAGCTCAGTTGGTTAGAGCGTCTGTTTGTGGAACAGAAGGTCGAGGGTTCAAGCCCCTTTTCTCGCCCCATTTTCAATTACCTCAATCTAATCTTTAAATAATAGATCGTACGATACCTTTGCTTATATGAATACTTTAAAGACTAAAATACTATTCCTGGCTAGATCTAAAATATTACAGCATTTGTTTCGTTTTGGACGTCTCTACAAATTATTTAGCTGGCTGATTATTGGGCTTATCGCTAGCATTATACTTAGCCTGCTCAAGCGTAGTATAGATGTCGATTGGGTCCTAAGCATTTTTTCATTAACAGCAATTATTTTCTTGCTACTTGGGACATTACGAAGTATTAGAGCTGGAATATACTGCGTTGAAATTCCAGCTCTAATAGCTATCATTATGGCTATTGTCCTCGGGCAATATTGGGCCAGCTTTATCGTCACCCTAGTCCTAGTTGGTCGTCAACCTTTGGAAGGTCTAGCCGCTTTACAGGCTAGTCGTCACCGGGCTGAGCTATCAAAGCACTTGCCAATATCGGCTCAGCTACTAAGAAAACACAAAATCATTAGTGTTCAGGTTAGTGACTTAATTATCAATGATAAAATAATCCTCCAAATCGGCGATATAGTACCAGTGGACGCAGTCATATTAGAAGGATCTGGCAACTTTGACGAATCAATCCTAAGCGGCGAGATTAAACACCAACTGAAGTCTGTTGGCGATCAAATTCTAAGCGGCTCGATTAATACTGATGGCACAATTACCGCCAAGGTCATACGTACCTCCATGGAGAGTCAGCACCACCAAATAATTCAGATAACTCGATCTGCAGTGGCCAGTTCTTCGCCCATTATCAAACGTTTAGATCGATATAGTATTTTCTTTATTCTCAGTTCTTTTATTATTGGCGGCGCTGCCTGGGCAATCACTGGTCATCCTTTACGCTTTCTAGAAGTGATCATTGTTGCCGCTCCGTCTTCGTTTATATTAGCGCCGACGATTGCTTTAGTAACTGGCATGAATCGAGCTCTACGAGAGGGTATTATCGTTAAAACTGGCCGTGTATTTGAAAAGCTGGCCGACGCAAAAACTATTACTTTCAATAAAACTAGCCTAATGAGTACCGAAGCGCCGAAGGT
>JBOHNR010000013.1:0-59673 GCA_050730755.1 Saccharimonadales bacterium (SeqCode)
CGGCACCACTGTTTAAGCCTTCGACTTTATCTCCAGTCGCTCCCCTTGCCGTCAACATCAGTATCGGTACGCCTGAGCCCTCACTTCTGACCTGTTTGCATAATTGCACGCCGTCAATTCTGCCCGGTAACATCCGATCGAGAATTACCAGGTCATAATCCGGGTCGAGGGCGTAAGATAGGCCGGTGTCGCCATCATAAACGGTATCGACAGCATAACCCTTTAGTTCCAAGCCACGTTTAATAGTCTTAGCTATTTTCACTTCGTCCTCGACGACTAAAATGCGCATCGTTATAAATTATATATTGTCTCTTGAGATTTAGCTGTAAGTTTGCCTGATTGCTCACGTCTAATAAAATGTGTACAATCATAAGCGATATAAGCTGAGATGATAGCCTTAATTAGAACTCCCAGATTTTTAAATCGTAAACAAGCTGGCGATACAATCGTCGAGGTTGTGATAGCTATTGCCGTGATTGCTACCGTTTTGGCGGGTGCTTTCGCCGTTACCAGTGCCAGCCAAAGAGGTGTCCGTAACTCGGAAGAACATAGTGAAGCTTTGCAGCTTTTGCAAGGTCAAGTTGAACTGCTCAGAAGCGCTGCCGCCCAAACTGGTTTTTTCTCGGCAATTAGCAGTCTATCAACGCCGTTTTGCTTAACCAGCTCGCCACTATCATTCGAATTGGCCACCAACGATTTATGTACCCAGGACACGCTTTATAATTTAGCCATCTCTAGTCCATCAGTTACGCCGGCAGTTGGCACAACTACTCTTTTTAATCTAACAGCAACCTGGAACGCTTTGGAGGGTGGCCAGAACCAAGTTCAGCTTTCATATAAAGTCGAAGTCCTTTAAGCCTAGATTAGACAACCCGTAGGTGATTGAGATCGATTGGATTACTTTGTTCGACCATCAAGCACGGCTTAGTTTTGTTTGTAATAAAATTCACAGTACTTTGCGATGTCTGCAAGGCATACTAGCAATATAATCTACTAGGAGGGTAAACGTTATGCCGAAGACGAAAATGGCAAGATTGATGGCCAAGTACGAAACAACGTATAATCGTCGGCTTAATAAATTTTTTGTCCGGCTAGAGAGGCAGCATCATAAGGTCTAACAAATATGCCTGAAGGTTATGCTGATACCAAAAATTTAAGGTACACTAAAGTAACTATGGCTGAGCCAGCTTTGGAGAACTTTCACGATTTCCTGATGGGCTATATCTCTAAGAGTTACAAAAAAGGTGAAATCGTCATCTTCCAAGGCGAGGCTCCCCGCTCTTCTTATGTCATTAAAAACGGCGTTATTAAAATTTATAACCTGAATTCAAATGGCGACGAGAAACCCGTCGGGTTCCATACCGAAGATGATATTTTTCCTGCTCCCTGGGTTTTCTATAAAGCGCCAAGCGCGCTTTATTATTATGAAGCCCTGACTGATGTCGATCTCTACCATATGCCCCGTGATGATTATTTAAAATTCCTTAAAGGCAACCCGGAAGAAATGTTTACCAGACTTGAGCATTCAGTGACTGACTATCTCGGTAGCATGATGCGCCTTAACGCTCTGCAACACTCTAGAGCTAGTAATAAGCTAATCTATACACTGCATTACCTGGCGCTCAGCCAAGGCCGGACAATATCACCTGAAGAAGTCGAGATCACTCTTAATCTAACTCATCAGGATTTTGCTAACCTGACCGGCCTGACTCGTGAAACAGCGGCGACAGAGCTCAACAAACTGAAATACCTTGGTGTCATTACTTATGGCAAGCACTCGCTTTATCGCGTTAAGACCAGGCTGCTAAACCGAGCTTTAAACGATCAATCAGTTGCCGAAGTCAAGCTTATTTAACTGCTTTAGTACGCCTGCTTAAGACGTCATCGACGATCTTTGTCAGGTTTTGGGGAGCTGTCCATGATTTTATAATGCAGCGTGTCGCCCCAAGGTTGTAGGCCTCAGTTACCTCGGGTGAATTTTCCATATTGGTAAAAATTAAAACTTTAACGCCGCTATGTAAATCTAAGTCATATGTCTGTAAGAACTCCAGACCGCCCATAACCGGCATTAATAAATCAAGCAGTATCAGCTCCGGCTCGAATTTGGCAGCCAGCGAAAGAGCAATTTTGCCGTTGAGGGCCGATTCGACAGTGTGTCCCGCTTTCTTGAGAATTACTTTATAGGCGGCGTTTAAATCCTTGTCGTCCTCAACTATCAATATTTTAGACATTTGTTTTCTTAGTTTCTCCCTCCTAAGTAAATCAGAAATCGCCTCACGAGCTTACTATCACGCCCTCTGCCTCGACTGCATATGAAATATCTTACAGTCAATCAATCTAAGATGGCTTTTTTTTAGTATTTTTTGGCAAATAAACATAAAACGTACTGCCAGTATGCTCTGTACTTTTAAATGAAACTTTACCATTGAGAAGTGTTACCAAGCCTTTAACAACGTAAAGGCCGAGCCCTGTGCCAGTAGCCTCTCGTTGGACGACATTATTAGCTCTAAAGAATTTACTGAAAATTTTATCTTGAGCTTGCGACGGTATACCCAAGCCTTTATCTTGAACTGTAAAAAGTACCTGGTCGCGTCGATTGCGGATAGTGACTGAGACGTCCCTTTTATTTGGGGAATATTTGATGGCATTACTAATCAGGTTAGACAAGATTTCTCGAACAATCAAGCCGTCAGTTTTAATAACAACCGGTTGTTCCGGCGCATGAAAAGTAAGATTAATTGACTTTTGTTTGGCTGGTATCTCAGTTTGTTTGATGACCTCAGAGGCTAAAGTTTTGAGGTCGTTACTTTTGCGGCTGACTTTCATACTGCCACTTTCAATCCGGGCAATGTTCAGTAAGGTACTGATTAATTCATTCATATTGTTGGTAGCGTTGGTAATAGTTTTAAGGGCTTGGGCTTGTTCTTTGGTAACTTTGCCCATGTAACCCTCACTGAGCATATGCGAGTATGTTTTAACTGTCGAAAGTGGTGTCCGGAGCTGATGAGAAGCCAGGGAGATAAATTCACTTTTCATTTTATCAACTTCGTTTTCAAACGTAATATCTCTAAAAACTTCGATCGCGCCAACGGGCCGCCCGGCAAGCATAATCGGCGAAACCGTCGTACTGACTGGAATAATTAGACCCCTTTTGTTACGGTATAGCAACTTCTCGGTTATGGGCTTACCAGTCAGGAACATCTTGAAAATAGGTCGTTCCATCAGAGGTAGCGCCGTATTATCCAGTCTAACCGGGCTTAGGATATGGGGGAACCATTGACCTATAGCCTCTTCCGGTTTCAAACCGAGAATTTTCAGAGCCGCTGGGTTAATTCGAGTAATATGACCGTAGGCATCAGTCGCCATAGCACCGTCACCGATACTTTTAAAAATTGCTTCAGATTCAGCCTCCTTTTCGATCCAGTCTATTTCAACCGCTGAAGGCTTAGCCTCATAAGAATCAAGGCGTTTCATACTGTCTCTTGGCTACCACGTTTGGAGTGGTTGTTATTAACGCGGGTTAATACATCTAGTTGTTCTGTATACTCCTCAACAATCTCGCTGTCCTCTGTTAGGAGTGATATGGCAACTCTTATCCAATCAATTAAGCCAGACAGGTCTTTTTTGGATATTTCCCTAGGAGCTTTATGCAAATGATTACGAACCTGACGAGCTATAAAGCGCTCGGCCGCCGGGCCTAAGTAGACATGAGTCACCCGAATTACTTGATCATAAAGAACAGGTTCCTCGTCCACGTTACTTAAACCTCTTCGATTTTCTGGAGATGTCTTGCTCCGAGGGCGATTAAACTATATCCGACAGCTTGAACGACCAAAAGAAGATAAAATACGATCAAAACTGCCGTAAATGAGTCTTTTGAGGTAGCAAAGAAAGCACCGGCAAGATACTGAAGACAAACGGATCCTAATATAGTGATTGTTATGCCACTGGCAAACTGGACAAGAGCTCGCTTATAGATAATCCCCTGTATTTTTTGGGAGTAAATCCAAAGCTCGTATGTACCGAGAAGGCCAACAAACCATGCATACAAATAAGGTACAACGATGGTTAATATTAATAGCCAAAGCGTTAAATGATACGAGTTACCTTTTTGCAGACTATTTTGAATAGCAAAATGTGCAAATAAAACACCAATAATCACGAAAATTAAGACCATTATCCGAGTGGCAGTCTGGCTGGGACGGTTTTTAATAATTCTGGTTAACATACCAGCACCACCACCGATAAGTGTGAAGCCGATCACTGGGACTAATAAGGCGACATAATTACTAATAATATCCTGGCTGGTCAAAAAACCGGGAAAATGAACAGTTATAGCAGCTAATATAATCGATAAAATAGTTGGGATGGCTAGACCCCAAGCTAAAACTCCGATCCCATATGCTATTTTCTTAAAAGCGCTACCTTCACGCACAGTGCTGATTGATTTGGCGTATCTTCGGAGCTGTGCGTAAGAATAAAAGGCTGAAAACCAAATAACGGCAAAGGGAACGATTAAAGTCAAGACAGCTAAGTGATATTCATTCGTAGAAATATTAAGAGCCCTAAGCAATGAGGGGTACGGCGGAAGGGTGAATGCCAATATTATGCCAATTACAAGTAACCCAACGAACCATTTAAATACTGAAGATCTCCTGAACATCAATCTTCTCCTTCTGGATATTGGCGCATTATACAATATTTTTTTAGAAAGCTCTGTAAACTATAATCACGCCTTAACTATTGCCGATCTAACTTGTCAATGAGTTATAATACAAAAAATGCCTGAAACAGATTTCTCACCCAAGGTCGTACTAGCTATTGCCGCCCATCCTGACGATGTCGATTTTGGTTTTTCTGGCTCAATTGCTAAATGGGCTAAATCTGGCTCAAAAGTTTATTATCTTCTGATCACCGACGGCAGTAAAGGTACAGAGGACAGGACTATTACAGCCGCAACATTAATCAAAAAACGTGAAGCTGAACAGAGAGTAGCGGCTAAATTACTCGGTGCCCGCGATGTCTTCTTTTTAGGCTATCCTGATAGCGAGCTGGAGATGTCTTTGGCTTTAAAAAAAGAAGTAACGCGCTATATTAGGAAACTCAAACCGGATACCGTACTTGGTATGGATCCATCAATGATTTACTCGACATCGCGAGGTTCCGGCTTTATTAATCATTCGGATCATCGGGTAGCTGGTCAGGTGATGCTCGATGCGGTTTTCCCGCTTGCCCGCGATCACCTGACATTCCCTGACTTATTAGCTGAAGGCCTAGAACCTCATAAAGTTTCGACCGTTCTAATGGTCAATTTTGAAAAAAATGATTTTGCCGTTGATATAAGCGATACGATCGACAAAAAATTAGAAGCGCTCGCCCTGCATACCAGCCAGATGCCTGACATAGATGCAGTTAAAGACCGAATTCGTAGCTGGTCGAAAATAGCCGGCAAAAAATACGGATACGACTATGCGGAGGCGTTTGTCCGGCTTGATTTGTCTTAGTAACTTCATAGTAAGTAGATATTTGAAGAACTTTCTATGTTAGGATAAAATCATAGCCGCCACTTACTACAGATAAAACCATATATCACTTTTTAATATTGGGGCGTGGCCAAGTGGTAAGGCACTGGGTTTTGGTCCCAGGATTCGGGGGTTCGAGTCCCTCCGCCCCAGCCAAGCTAAAAATTCGAACTTTTTGCTAAGATAACTATATGCGAAAAGTGTTTTTATTCATGATGATCACTCTTGACGGCTTCTTTGAGGGCGAGAATCACGATATCTCATGGCATAACGTTGATGCAGAATTCAATACGTTTGCGAATGAACAGCTTGACGAAACAGACACGCTTATTTTTGGCCGCAGGACGTATGAGCTCATGGCTGGTTTCTGGCCGTCCCGGGGAGCATTAGAAGCGGCACCAGACACGGCTAAACGTATGAATTCGCTGAAGAAAATCGTCTTTTCCCGTCAATCATTTACGCCAGCTTGGCAATCTACAACAGCTTATACTGATATTCAGAAGCTTAACGACATCAAACAGCAGTCTGGCAAATCTATAGCCGTCCTAGGCAGTTCGGATCTATGCGTCTCGTTGCTAAAAGCAAGCTTGCTGGATGAGATACGAGTCATGGTTAATCCGGTAGTTATAGGCAAAGGCACCCCTTTGCTAGCCGGTATTGATACATGCCATAAGTTCCTCCTAACGGATTCTCGCACGTTCGCCAACGGCAACATTTTAATCCGATACAAAGCCAACAGCTGAATTGGATCAAGGTCGGCTTTCTCAGCCTTGAAGTTGTTTGTGCCAATAGAGTCTTTACCTTATCCATTGACGGAAGGTCAGCAGTTAGAGGCAAAGCTCGAAAATATGACCATAGTCCCAGCCAGACATTTCCTATCTTATAGACTCATAGTCAAAAAAACTCTATCTCAGTTCGGAATTTTGTACTTATTCCTGTTTAAATAGCTGCTCTATTCCCTCAGGATCATCACAACCGATAAGTAACTCGCTATATTTTGCATTTACTAAAGTTATTCGTACCCCACGTTTTTGATTGTGATGTACCGCTATAAAAGCCGGTTTCTCGCTCAGTCCACCATTAAGAAATACACCTACTGCAGATTCACCTGGCAGATACATACCATACAACTTGAAACGGCTAGGTTGAAGGCCATGCACCTCTTTAATGGGTTTTTCTACGACTTCTACTTTACTGACCGATTGCAAAGGAAGATCGAAACCTCCTCGTACTGTTTCGACTTTTTCTATATCTGAAAGTTTTACTACTAATCTATCGTCTTGTTTAGTTATTGTTGCCATATGTATACACCTTTATTTAAATTATAAGCTAAGTTGTAGTTAAACTTAATAAATTAGTCCTAAGCCCGTTAACCAAGCCTAATCAGATGCAATACAACCGCGGTAGATTAACAAGTATCATAATGGTTGATTAACTTTGTAAAATTAGATCACCTCTGTTTTTAGATCAGATTCTCGTTTCAACTAGGATCTGGCTTTCCAACCAGAGCGCTCTGTATTTTGTAACCCAGCCCTGATAGTTTCTCATCTAGGTCGCTAACGCAAAGAATTGTCAGGCCCAAAAACACAAACAATGGCCCGCTATTAGGATCGGTTTCAAGTCCAGTGAAGTAACCACCCATCCTTTGACCTATTACCCAAAAGACTAGTGAAAAAATTATTCCTAAGCTTATAGCAAGCTTGCGAGTTATACCTCTTTTTAGTACACCAAAACCTATACATATGTCTATTACAGCAAGTAGAAGAATAAATAAATTGCCTGAATTAGATTGAGTCGAAGTCTGTGTCTGTGTAGGCATTTGAGCCATTTGCCCAGCTGTCATATGCATACTTGCAGCCGTTTGAGTATTCTTGCTCATAGCTGTTTTACCAAAGCCTTGAATGGTGTTGGCGACACGAGTATCAAGTGACGATAACCAGCCAGGAGCATCTGATGCGTTCGCTGCTATCATCGAGCTCATGTCTGATGTCGAGTCCTGTCCCGGCAAGAGCTGATAGACTCCGCCCCCAACCCACAAGACAAGCCAGACAAATACTAACCAATAAGCGATCCGTGGTCTATCGCGGGGTTCTTTAGCTTTATCCTTTAAGGGCATCACAGCCAGGGCTAAAATGACATAGATAATTACTGCACCGGGTGCTCCCATTAGCAGCAAAGTATGAGCACTGAAGATACCGCCATAACCCTCTCCAAAGACCCAAACTATAAACCCCCATAAAACGGATAGAAGTAATCCTGGTAGAACTGTGCGTTTCCATAATATAAGGACGCCGATACCTAGCTGGGTAGCCGCGAAGAGTGAATTAAAAATCGCCGTGTGCATTAAAAACAGGTGGATACCGAAAGTCATTGGGCCAGTTACAAATTGTGGTTGACCCTGTGCAGCGAGTGCAATTACTCGGCTTGCAAAGCTACTTGTAAACATTTGATTTTGTAGCTGGAGAGCGCCATCTAACAACCACAAAAGACCAAGTACAATTTGGACTTTTCTTTGCGCGGTAACTTTAGGCTTGGCTTTCATTAATATAAATATTTAATGCATGTGGCTAATCCCATTATAAGCTTTGTCAAAAAGGCTAGAGCGGTTAGATTTACTCAAATATAAAAACACTCGCAGATATATTTCTGACAGGCGCAGAATTCAAGCCAGTTGTGACGGCGTCCTTGAGTCAGATAGTAATATCTTATGACTGGTTCGGATAACATTTCTCAGACAAATTAAATAGCCTTAAAAGTAATAAAATTCTTATTTGTTAAGGGAAGTACCATTTGGCTGTTTTTAGGCCATATCACCAGCAGCGTACACTAGGCAGAGCTAATTGGCGTATGAAGCTTGAGTTGATCAATAATAAACAGACTAATCAGGGGCAATACGATAAAGAGTGAGATCGTGATAAACGGAACCCTAGTGATAATGATACCGGCTAGACCCATAAGTAATAAAATTCCCCAAGCTGCTACAGAAGCCCGCGCTAATAACTTGCTAGGGCGGATTTGCCAAAAATGCGGCCATCCTCGTACGGCATATAAATTGGCCTGGCCAAGAAAGACCATTATTAGGAAAGTCAGGGTTTGTAGCCCATTGAAGGGTATATGATACACATGACTAGCAATCAATAGGCCAATTGCCAACAATGTCAAAGGCACTACGGCCATCATGCCGGCAGAAACCATCAGTCGACTAACTCGCCAAGTGGCTGGGTGCTTATCAGGAATCGCATTATCCGTAGCAATTGATATAGTTACAAAGTCGTTAGCAAAAAGGATTAAGACAACTAAGAGCGGAGTTAGAAAAATACTTTTTGTAATGAAGAAGGCGACGCTTGTAAAGATAGCAACTTCAAAACTTTTTATAATTTTATTAAGTGCCCAGGTGCGAATTCGCACATATACCCGGCGACTCATGGTAACCGCCACAACAATATCCTTTAGGCCAGGATTAGTCAGAATAAAACTAGCCGAGTTTTTAGCTATATCGGTGGCATTGGCAACGGCTATACCTACCTCAGCCTGTCGTAACGCTGGCGCGTCATTAACACCGTCACCGGTCATAGCGACCGTATATCCAGCTTTTTGCAGTGTAGTGATAATCAGCAATTTATCTTCAGGGTAAGCTTCGGCAAAAACACTATGTGTGTGTATCCACTCCGGGTGATCTTTCAGCTCTCGAGCCTTACAGGTAAGTCCTGATAGTTGAAGCGTATCGGCAACGGATTGTGCAGTCGTCAGGTTATCGCCGGTGATCATCTTGATAGCGATACCTTGCTCCTTTAATTCATCCAATAAGACTTTAGAGTCGTCGCGAATCGGGTCTGCTAAAGCAATTAAACCAATAACCTGATTTTTATTGTTATTGCTCGCGCTAACTGCAATAACGCGATAGCCCAACTTACTCAATGAGGCAATATCTGGCGTAAAATTATCACTTATGTGATGAGCCTGTTTTGCAATAACTGCTGGAAGTCCCTTATAAACCGTCCAATGTGCATCTTTCCAGACGACACTGGCTTCAGTCTTTTTAGTTAACGGATCGAATGGCGTAAAAGAAAGTTGCTTTGGCAAGTCAAGCTTTTGGCTGGTCGCATAGTTAAATACGGCAGCATCAATCGGATCTTGATCAGCCGTATTTGAGCATGCTGCCGCTAAGGCAGTTACTTCGGCCTCGCTGTAGCTCTCGTATGCTATAACCTTCGCAACCGATAATTTGTTTTGAGTCAGCGTACCAGTTTTATCAGTACATAGTACGTTCATGATGGCACCGTCCTGTACTGAAGCCAGACGGCGTACTAAGACTCCTTTTTTATTATTGATATGAGCCATCTGTAAGGCACCAAAGGTTTGAGCTACCGTAAACATGGCTGGGAAAGCAACCGGCACTGATGATACCAGAAGTATAATAGCCAATGTCAGGATATCGTGCTGGGGCCAGTGAAAGATTATTATAAGTAAGCTCGAAACTACAATAAGGAAGAGGTTAAAAAAGAACTGATACTTAATAATTGTAAAAATTGTTTTTTCAGTGTGGGTGGGAGCGTGCGAGGTTTCCAGCAGCTCTGCGGTCGTGCCGTACTTAGTTTTAGTGCCAATCAAATCGACAATAGCTGTAGCTTCGCCGCGCATTAAGGTACTGCCAGAAAATAAAGGTTGGCCAACTCCGAGTTCAACGGGCAATGACTCACCTGTGATGCTAGACTGGTCAGCATTGACGCTGCCATCAGCAATATTCATGTCGGCGGTTACAATATCGCCGACTCGCAAGCGAACTACGTCGCCGGGAAGTAACTCGCGGGCTGGTATTTCTTGCCACTTCCCGTCTCTCAAGACACGAGCCATAATTTGTAGCGTTTTACGTAGTTGCGCCAAAGCCTTGTCTGTCCGCGAGCGCTGAGTAATACTAATGATGCTATTTACAAGCAGCAGTGCCAATATGACAATACCTTCAAAAATGTTACCGGAGAAAAAAGTTAGGACTGCCGTTAACTCTAAGAGCCATGGCAATGGTCCCCAGAATTCTTTTGCCCATACCAAAAACAGATTGTCATGTTTTTCGACGATTTCGTTATAACCATAGCGAGCTCGTAAACTCGCTAGCATACCACTAGACAGTCCAGTTTTTGTTTTGTCCATACCAAGTAAGTATAACATTATGCTCATACTTTGAATTAGAGACTGAATCTGGAATTTCACTGCTGGCCCGTCAGCCAAGACAAGTTATGGCTTGCACCAAAGATAGCTATTAAGCTTAAGATAAAGTGACCTCAGTCGCTTATAAATCTTTAGCTAAATCGCGAAAAAAGCCAGTCCAGATAATATGATTATCGGCCTAATTATCTAAAAATCATGAAATAATGATTATATGAACCCTAACAGTGGAATGCACGGCGGTCGAGGCCAGCTGCGATCTTTTATACGCGACAAATCTGTCACAAAACATAAAATCGCGCCTGGCGTTATCAAGCGCATTTTTAAGTTTGCTTTGCCCTATAAAAAATTATTAATTTTTTTCCTGATTGTCATTATTTTAGACGCAGCCATAGGTGCCGTTAACCCGTTAATCCTAAGAATTATAATTAATCAAGGTATCATTGGCCATCACCCTAATCTAATCATAGATTTGGCTCTGCTGATCGGCGGTTTAGCAATCATTGATGCTGGGTTTGAGTTCATTAGTCGATTTCTTTCTGCCAAAGTTGGCGAAGGTTTGATATTTGACATGCGGACTTTGGTCTTCAACCATATACAGAAAATGCCGCTGGCGTTTTTTACCCGTACCCAGACCGGCGCGCTCGTCAGCCGCCTAAATAACGACGTTTTAGGAGCTCAGGAAGCCTTTACTGATGTACTGTCTAACGTTGTCGGAAACATTATTAGCGTCACGTTAGTCCTGGTTGCCATGGCCATATTATCATGGCAATTAACCCTTGTTGTCATAGTCATTTTGCCAATTTTCTTGTTTCCAGCCCGTTGGCTCGGACGGCGCCTTCATGACATTACGCTCGAAAGCTATAACTTAAATGCCACTATGAACAATACAATGATTGAGCGTTTTAACGTTTCCGGAGCTCTGCTCTCAAAAATTTTTGGTAATCCCAAACACGAGGAAACAAACTTTAAAAACCGGGCGGCTAGAGTTCGCGATATTGGTGTAACCCAAGCCATGTATGCCCGTTTCCTGTTTATTGCCTTACTATTGACTGCATCGCTAGCGACAGCTGTTGTTTATGGCTTGGGAGGGCTTTGGGCAGAAGAGAATATCCTGAATGTCGGTACCGTCGTGGCTTTAACAGCTTATCTTGCTCGGCTGTATGGTCCCCTGACTCAACTTTCCAACATCAACGTTGATATTATGACCGCTTTAGTCTCTTTTGAGCGAGTATTCGAAGTCCTAGACCTTAAGCCTTTGGTCAGGGAAAAACCCAATGCCGTTGACCTCCAAGGCGAACTAGCCAGTATTTCATTCGAGCATGTTGGTTTCCGCTATCCGACGGCTAAAGAAGTCTCGCTAGCCTCGCTCGAATCCGTCGCCAGTCTGAGCAGTCCTCACACTAAACAAGTTCTGGAAGATATCACTTTCGATATCAAGCCAGGCCAACTGGTGGCGCTAGTTGGCCCTTCGGGCGCAGGAAAAACGACAATTTCCCAGTTGGTTGCGAGGTTGTATGACGTGACCAGAGGAGCGGTCCTAATTAACGGAGTTGACGTTCGTGAGGTTACTTTGGACTCATTGCGCTCGTTAATTGGAATGGTAACACAGGACGCCCACCTCTTTCATGAGACGATCCGCGAGAATCTACTTTTAGCCAATCCAAAAGCCAGCGACCATGATCTAAAAATAGCTCTAGAACAGGCTCAACTTTCGGATTTGATGGCAAATTTACCCGAAGGGCTAAATACAATGGTTGGCGAAAGGGGTTATCGACTATCCGGCGGCGAAAAACAACGTTTAGCTATCGCCCGAGTACTCCTTAAGCAACCGGTAATTGTCGTTTTAGACGAGGCAACGGCGCATCTCGATTCGGAATCAGAAAAAGCCATCCAGCGCGCTCTTCAAATCACTTTAACTGGACGTACTTCACTTGTTATTGCCCACCGCTTGTCGACGGTTCAAAATGCCGACCATATACTAGTCATCGATCATGGTCGGATCGTTGAAAGAGGTACGCATAATGATTTAATAAAACGCAGCGGCCTTTACTCTACTCTTTATAAGACACAATTCTTAGTCAAATCAACTGAAAAAAAATCAATTCAAAAAGACCAACCTTAAAATAAATCTATATCGACTGCCTAGAAAAGCTAACTCTATCCCAAGATTAAAAGTCATTTTTAGTTATTTATAATCGCTTATAAAAGACCTTTCTCATATAACCCACTTAGTAGCAAATGAAAATAAACGAAGTCCTCTTATAGATCCCAGCCCGCGCTTAACTTCCTAATTATTTCAGGATCGGGACGGACGCCGATGAATTGCTTTGTCAGCTGCTTAGTTAACGGAATGTCTACCGATAGCAAGTAAAAAGATCTTACTTCGACTGTCAATCCAAGCAACTTTTGGATTACTATCCGAATATCTGCCTTCTCCTCCGCGGCGAGTAGCTCATAACTTTGTAACCTAAATTAGATGCGACGCCTTAGCGCCCAGACTGTTAGATCGATCCTAAAGGGCGGATTGACTGGATTAGTAAATACGTTTTCGTGCATAATTAACTATTTTTCAAGATAGATTTTTAGCACGACCGCATCATTGTGCTGCTCATCCTTAGCACCATAAACAAGCGTCACTTGATTCCGCTTTATTTCTTCGCGCAACTTGGTGACGACAGGCAAATTAACTTCCAGCTCTTTTTGGTAACGTTGCTGAAATTCGATCCATTTTGCGGGGTCATGGCCGAACCATTTGCGTAATTGCGTACTTGGTGAAATACCTTTTAACCATAGATCAATTTTTGCCTTTTCTTTTGTCAGGCCGCGGGGCCATAGCCTATCGATAAGGATTCTCTTACCATCGGTGTCTGAGGGTACTTCATAGACCCTTTTAATCCGTACATCCACTCTAATAACCTGCGAACTCTTCCGTCTTTATATTGTCTTCGTTCACGCCAATATCGACAAGTAACTGGCGCATCGACTTGACCATTCCTTCTGGTCCTGACAGATAGAAAATTGGAATATTTAGATCAGGTATGTGACGTTTCAGCATGGTATCGTCTATGCGACCATGTTCATCGCTCCGATTATTAAAATCTCCCTTGGTTACTACCGGCACGTATGTAAAGTTCGGATTCTCCTTGGCAAAGCTTTCGAAATCGGCGGCGAACGGTGCGTCATCAAGCGTCCGATTGGCGTAAAGAAGAATAATTTTGTGCGCTGTCTTGTTATGCGTTGCCTGCGCAATCATGGAGCGAACCGGCGTTACACCGATACCACCTATTAGGAAAACAGCTGGCGTCGTCTCCGTTTTGTGCAGCGTGAAATCGCCATAAGGAGCATCGATTTTCACCTCGTTACCAACTTGCAAATCTCTCAGTACACGCTTGAATGCCGTGTCGCGCATACGTGTGGCGGCCACCAGATTTTCTTCGAAGGGGGCATGTACTAGAGAAAAGGTACGAGTGTTGCCCTCCTCGTCGGTCTCTGACGGATCTATAAGCGTATAGTCGGCAAACTGACCCGCCCTAAAAGTGAAGCCTTCCGGTTTCTCAAAGTAGAAAGCCATTGTATCTTTGGCTACAGATTCTTTCTTCAGTAATTTAACGTTTGTAATCATAGAACCCTCCTTGTTATATTTACCAATGTTCGCAGCCTTTTACGCAATGCTTCTTAATATGTTTTTCTATCTGCTCGAATATAGGTTTAACGGTGTCCTCATTGATCGTATAAATGCGCTCTTTCCTTTCTTGCTTAACAGTTACGAAATGACACTCGAGTAATCGCTTAAGGTTATGAGATACCGCGGACTGTTCAATCTTTAATTCTTCGGCAATCACTGACACGCTCTTAGGGCCTTCTTTAGCTAACAACTGGAGCATTCGAACCCGTTGCTTGTTACCAAGCGTCAAGAAAAAATGATCAAATGATGTATACTTCATATGAATATTGTATCATACGTCTAATAAACATCAAATATATAAACTGAACTTGCTGCCCTTGCCTAGCCGTTCCAAATTATCAGACTAAAGATACCAGCGGTGGAATTCCGGATTTACGTTGAATCTAACTAGGCTGAATCATTTATTTTATACTATTTAGCCACCTTAAATAGATGCCACTCGGTCATAATATTGCGTGTCCTCGCGGAAACCACCCATGCCTTCACCTATCGTTCGGTAGTCTTCGATAAATTCAATTCGCTTCAAGTATTTAGTCATTTTGTAACCGAGTTTTCGCTCGCAGCGCAGGCGCAAAGGCGCACCGTGTTCAATTGGTAGGGTTTTGCCCATAAACTCATAGGCCAGGATAGTCATTGGGTCTTTGGCGTCGCGCATCTCAATCGTTTCATAATATTCACGGCCTTTGTTATCGACGTCGTAACCGTAAAAAGCGACATACTTTACCTTTTTAGAAGGCTTGGCAAACGAGATTATGAAGCGCATCGGAACGCCACCCCACTTTCCAACAGCCGACCAGCCTTGAATACAGTTGTGCTTAGTTATCTGCTCTTGCTTGTGCAGGTCCTTGATGTCTTGAAGGCTCAGTTCCAGTTTGTTCTCGACCAGCCCTCCCACTTTTAGTTTCCAGTTCTTGAAGTTTTCGTCTTTAAGCTCTAACCATCCGGCTGTTTCTGGTGGATAACCATTGACTCTAAAATTATTCGTATAATCTGCCTCGGTATATTTCTGCCGAGCTCCCATCCAGCCGAAAACGGTGCGAATGAACGGATGTAAAAAAAACGTTGATAGGCGCTGCCAGCTGCGTTGATGTCTCAATGTAAACCAAGTAATAAGTATGTTGAATAAAATAACTAAGACGATGAAACCGAGAGCAATCAAGCTGGCATCAAGAATGCTGCCATGTTCGCTACCAAACACGATATTGCGTATATTATTACCGAAGTAAACGAGACAGACGAGCGCCACATGGATAATTACGAAAAGTATAAATGCTACCAAGCCTAGGAAATGAAAACTACGAGCCTTCTGGCGGCCACCAAATAATTTTGTATACCATGGGAAATGCGCGATCATGGCCGGTGACATGGCCAATCCGGTGGCCAGCATATGAAGCGGTAGGATAAATACTACAGCGAAATAAGCAAGTTGTTGCAGGGGATCGAACGGTTGAAAAGCGCTTGCCGGCGGAATATGGAATGACAAATAAGTCAGTAGAGAATGCCAAGCACCGGGAATAATGCTCCAGCTGGTCGGGACCAATTGCCTCCACTGGTCGCTAATAAACATCGACGACACATAATATATGCCAGTGCCGAACCAGAAAATACCGGTCAAGAAGTGCCAGTTGCGTGCCGCACCTAAATTATGGAAGCCGCCCGGCAAGGCGATAATTCTATTGCGCGGGGCGTCTGCTTCGTCCATGGACGTCCACAATTTATCCGTGGGCATCTTTTTTTTCGAAAATTTTATCCATTCCGTGCCGTCCTTGGAATCATCCTTCCAGTACAATTTCGGGTGATCCATTAAAATCTGAATACCCGAGCGAGCTAACAGCACCAAGAATATTAGATTGAGTAAATGCGTAATCCGCAGCCATAAGGGAAAGTCAAAATGCATAATATATATCTATTATATCCGCCATAATATTTTGTTGCCAATCTTACCTAGAACTGCGAATACCTTTATTAACAATACACAATACCATTTACATATGAAAGACTTTTCATCTATTCTTCTCTAACTTCTGGCTGGGGTTTTCGGCGCTAAATACCTAATCTTGATATCTAAATTTAGGGCTACCTGTTAGACTAAAACGAGTAAAACAAGCTTATATTTATGAAACATATCATAAAAAGCCAATCGGGCCTGTGGCCTTACATTACAATATTTGGAATTATTATCTATCTATTGATTGACATCTTACTGGCTCATCTTAGACCAGACTACAGCCTGCTTCATAATGCTGAGAGTGATTACGGTCGAGGGCCTTACGGATGGGTGATGGATCTAAATTTCTTACTAAGATGCGGCTTATCGCTGGCTCTAGTTAAGTGCCTCTGGGATACTTTCCCTAAAAACAATCCACTTAAAAAAGCTTCATATTGGCTAATTATTTGGGCTGTATCGTCAGGCCTGCTTGCCTTTTTTGCCGACAATCCGTATGGTTATCCTCATATCTGGAGCGGATCAATTCATCTATTACTAGCCTTCATCGCTTTTGTTGGCGCCATTGTAGCCATGATTCAAATATCAAGGCTTCTAAGATTAGAATCTGGCTGGCACGATATTAGTTCGGTACTTCTAGCTATCGGCTTCCTAAGTATTCTCGCGGTTTTGTTTCTGGCTAAAGCTAGCTTCGGCCCCCACAGGCTTGGAGGCTTATACGAAAGAATCTTCCTTGGTCTCGTTTTACTGTGGGAAATAGTGGTGGCCGCAAGAATCGCTCAATTATTTCATTTCAAAACGCAGACGTAGTTTTTGTCTAGACCCTTAGTGTATTGACTAAACAAAATCGAACCGCCGTTAAAACTAGGCTGTTTACAAGCCCTAACCGCTGCTTTAGAGCTTGAGCTGCCAGTCCCGACCCAGCTTGGCAGATAATTTCGCCAGTTACCGGTAATAATGTCCCACTGAGTCTTTGTTGAGTAAAAACCGATCTTTAACGGCAAAAAAGAATTTTGCCTGAGGGCGAAAATAGCTCCTTCCAAAGAGGCTCGATTGATTATCGGATTGTTTGTCCAACTATTATCAGTTTCAACGTCAAGCCACCAGTGTGTCGTATGGGCGCCTTCTTTGGCGGCATATTTTAGAGAGTAGATTGTGGCATTATAGCCGTAGTTATAAGCCAGGCAGATCGTATTTTTTAGATTACATTTATTAGGATAAGATTTAAACTTCTCGCCAAACGATTTTCCAGGGTAGCCGGTATTTAGATAAAGTGATAGATGCGAAAACCAGCTGCTTTCCAGTGCAAGACACGGATTAGGACGAAAATCCAGGCCACCGTTAACGCCAACGATACCAAAAGTTGAGTTATCTACCGGCGTGATCTTGCAATTCGGCCAAGATATGTCAACAACTGTCCGGCTACTGTAGCTGGCTGGGATCCAGCCAATAGCCAACCCAATAATGACCGCTAAGGCCACCAGCAGAGACAAGCCACTCAGCCTCATATATATATAATAGCAACTCATATTTTTTTCGGACTATATCTGGCAATTAGCCCGTCAGCATCAGCCGGCTGTTGACTATGTTGTTATTCAAGAGTATCTTCGATTTTAAGATGACAAAACAAAAGTCTTGGTTTATTAAAACCCGAGGTAGCTATTTGCCGTGTTCCTGGCAGGGCTGGCTTACTTATATTCCGTATTTAGCCTACATGATTGGCGTTTTAGTGTTTGTTGAGATTAGAGGTGATAATTTCTGGTTGGCAATTTTTACGGTTGTCCCAAACTGGATTTCCGCCAGTGTCATTATGACTTGGGTTGCTCGTCACAAAAGCTAGTTTAAATAGTTGTACCCGGACTTAAATTTGCGTCTCGTTACGGTCTTTATTATCTTTTATAATTATGGTCATGAAACTACGCTGTGCCTGGGCTGAAAAAGGCAATAAGCTGTATGAACAATATCACGATAATGAATGGGGCGTGCCTGTCCATAACGACCGCCGCCTGTTTGAATTTATAACTTTAGAAGGCGCTCAAGCTGGTTTGTCGTGGCTGACGATACTCAAAAAACGTGAGGGTTATCGATTAGCTTTTGCCGATTTTAGTCCCGAAATAGTTGCTAAGTTTTCCGACAAACAAATTGATCGTCTAGTACTCAATAACGGCATTATTCGTAATCACTTAAAAATAAAAGCCGCTGTAACAAACGCCCGAAGATTTTTAGAAATCCAAAGAGAATTTGGTTCATTTGATAAATACCAGTGGCAATTTGTAGCCGGTAAAACAATTCAAAATAGATGGCTAAGCGCAATGGATATACCGTCAGTCTCAACGGTTGCCGAAGCTTTTAGCCTTGATTTAAAAAAACGCGGTTTCAAGTTTGTCGGCCCGACTATTATTTATGCGCACATGCAGGCTGTCGGCATGGTGAATGACCATACTATCAATTGCTTCCGATACAACGAAGTCAAGCATGAAGCGTCCCGCCATTATGCCTAACTCACCAATTGATAATTTAAAAAAGAGGTTATTAAACGTGCTCTATCAAGCTAACAGTGCGAGGTACTAAAAACATCCGGCTGATCCGTTGGCCGAGACCGTTTCAGTTCATAAAATTCGGCGTTAGTCGCCAAGACGCTAAGGCTGTCCCAAAGTTTCAGAGCTTCTTCAACCGTTGGTAAGGTTTGCAGTATGGGGCCGAAGAATCCGCTTTTTTTAGCTTTATCATAGTTAAAAATGATGGTTGGAGTGCCGATATCATCACCGGCCACGTCGGTTGCCAACTTAATCGAATCTTTGAGTTCTTTGTCGTAACTTTGACTGTCGGCGGCTAAAAGTAGCGAACTTGGCAATTTATGTTGTTTCAAAACCCGCAAAATCATCTCATCGTCAAAATCATTGCCAGCCAAATGATGCTCAATACCGAAACTGGTATACAGATCAATCAGTTTAGCTTTGTGCTTCTGGGCAGCCATCATAACTCTAAGCACGCGGTGCGGTCCTGGGCTCCAAGAATCTTTATCTGCCCTTTTAAACTTTTTTTTGCTCAACTTATTATTTTTAACAGCTAAACTAAATGGCCGCCAATCGATTTTAATATCCCTTTGACCTTGAACCATCAATAGCCATCGGCTGGTAATCCAGCAAAACGGACATGATGGATCAAAATAAAAACTTACATTCATAGCTCTTATTATAGACTAGGTGCCGGCTACGGTTTAAAAGCTAGCTGCCGAAGGTAAACGTATAAAGCGACACGCCACTAGGAACTTTCAAGGTAACCGTCGTATCGCCAAATTGCTTAAGTGATACTAGATGGTACAACCTTGAACCACTTATGGTGGTCGTACCATTTGGAGCATCACTGCCGTATTGCCCGGCAACATTAGGCGGCAAGCCAACAGATACAGACTCGGCCTGACTATTTAAACTGCCGGCGACGGCATAAACATCCTTTGCATTGACGTTAAAGCTCAAAGTAGCGGAATTGCCTTGACTGGTAATATATTCAGGGTTGATTTGCCAACTACCGCTTAAGGTCCATTCGTTTGAGTTAAGAGACGGCTCGGGCTTGAAAAAAGTTATACCGTCGCTTAAATATGGCGTGCCGACATAATCTTGATCACGATTAGTGCCGAAATAAGTTTCGGGCGTCTGATTTTGAGCAATTGGTACCTTTGAAGTTGGCGTTTGGAGCGGCTTATCAATACCTAGTAGTAGCTGGATCGCTTTTTCGGTAGTCCCATAGTTGCCCTCGCCCAGGCTTATATAACGGATGTCACCACTTTTATCGATTAGATAATCAGCCGGCCAAGAGTCATTCTGGAAAGCATTCCATGTGTCATAATTATTATCAAGGGCAACCGGATAGGTAATTCCGTCACTTTTAACCGCCGCTTCAACGTTAGCTGGAACATGCTCAAAGGCAAACTCTGGCGTGCTGACGCCGACCACTACGAAACCATCATCTTTATAGGTATCGTACCACTTTTCGACATAAGGAATGCTGCGGATGCAGTTGATGCAAGAATAGGTCCAGAAGTCAACCAGAACCACTTTCCCTTTTAAATGCGCTAACGTAAGAGGCGGGCTGTTGATCCAGTTAGTCAATCCCTGAAAGGCCGGAGCCGGCGTTGACGGAACATTAAGAACCGTGTCATCAGAAATATCTGTACCGATTTTACTTATCAATGATGAACTATCTTGTTTGGCTAACAGAATCTGCTCGATTTTCGTTTCGTCAAAGGGTAAATGATTGGCTACCCAGGTTTCGATTTTAACTTCCTGGCCGCCGATTATAGCCACACCGATCAAGACAAATCCGATGCCAACAATCCTCCGAAATAGACTATGGGTATTAATCGCCCAGGGAAATCTGGATATATACCTTCGGCCGGCTAGCGAAATAACTAACAAAGCCAGAACCAGCCCAATACTATAGGCTATTAAGTAGATTAATCCACTTAAAAAGCTATGCGGTAATACTGAAGCCAGAATAAACGCGTAAGTTGGGCTACAACTTGCAAAAATCGGCCCGAGGGCAATGCCGATTAAAACTGGGCCGGCGTATTTACCTCTATTTTTTTCTCCTCTCCCCAGAAATCGTTGTGAAGCGGCTTGCCAGTTGAGAGCTATGACCAACCTCTCCCAAGCTTCAGGCAAGATAGCCACTAAACCTAAAGCTAATAGCAAACCGCCTGAGATATCAGTTAAAACATTGGGCGATAAATTTATTAGTAGGGTACTAACTTTAAGTAATAAAGTGAATATGATAATTGACGAAGCTAACGAAGCCGCAATTACGTACGGCCGGCCTCTGTCTCTGGCCTTTGCGCTGACCGACCCGCCTACTATGACAGGCAGTAAAGTTAAAACGCACGGAGCTAGAATCGTCAGTATGCCGGCTATAAAACTTATTAAAAGAAGCAGCATTCAATATTTAGTATACAAGCTTCAGTTAATGTAACTCTCAGGCACAACGGGAGATAGATAACATTCGCCTATCAAAGGCCTGGAAATGGAAGGATGTTATCGTGAAAATCAAACATATCTGTCAGCTCTTGAAGTGTTATTGTCTCTATTGCCCTCATGTAACCATACTTTTCTTCAACCAGGTGATCAGTAGTGCTACCTAAGGCAAAATTTTCATCAATTAAAATGCCTTCATCGTTAACTATCACCGTTTTGCCTAGATTTCGTTGCCTCTTTTGATCGAGCACATCCAAGGCTACTTCCAATCCTTCGGTCGTATATTTTGCGTAGGCTATTAAGGCCCTACAAACCGTCACCAACTCCATATCTTTATAGCCAAGACAGCTTAATACAACTTCGCCGGTTTTTTCGCCAACTCGTTTCCTTATCTGTTCAGCTTTTAAACGTTTCTCGATATTCAATAAATAAGTAGCTTCATCAATTACCCCATAGATAAAGTTTTTACTGACACCTGCCATATCGATATTATATATTATTAGACATTAAAAAATGCAATTAGGCAACATGACGCCAGCCTATATAACCAATGCCCGCGCGGTGCTATCATAAGAACACCCTAACGGTAGATTGATTCATGAGGACAAAGCAAGGGCTACTTGTCATAGTGTCGGTAGTTTATGTGGTTATTCTTCCCCAATTTGTAGTCTCTAATTTTGTGAGCATTATTGGCCCTCATTATGTTCTTCAAACCGCTCCTATAAACGTGATTACGGACTCTGTCCGCCACAAGCGCGCAACCCAATTAATACCGGGGTCTGCATTTCAGCTTGTGATGCTTATTCTTTTGAGGCCACCCCGCCGGCTGCTAAAGGTTTCCCTTTTGAAACTGGAGCGTACTATGATATCTGCAATATAAAGTACTCACCTTACCCTCGCGGGACTTTAGCGAGGCCAGGCTACTTAACGGAGCTTATATAGCCTTAGTTACCGTTATCTTTGGAGCGGTATTTTTTAAGCTTTATAGCTCAGGCCATGAAGCTTCACGAAAGATTAACTAGGGTACCACAATAAAATATGAGATACATAGTTTTTTTAAGAGGCATCAATGTTGGCGGTCATTCTATCAAAATGGCCGACCTTAAAGCTTGTTTTGAGAGCATCGGGCTGAAATCCGTAAAAACAATCCAACAGACAGGTAATGTCTTGTTTGAGAGTAGTGTCGACGCACGTAAGCTAAAACGGACGATTGAAGCTGCCTTAACAAGGTCCTTTAACTATCAGGTTAGAGTACAAGTCATTAATATAGATTCTCTGCGCGAGATAGTCGCGGCGAGCCCATTCTCGAGCCAAAAAGATTCATTTCATCAATACGTCTTGTTTTTTGAAGACGGCTTAGAAAAAGAACTTCTCGGCGAGTTTATCGACCTAGACTCTTCGACTGAAGTTATTAAGCTTGGAAACGGGGTTATTTATTGGTCTGTCCGTGTCGGAATGACACTTGACAGCCAATTCGCTAAATTCCTAACTAAAGCTAAATATAAAAGCTTTAACACCAACAGAAACATAAGGACACTCCAGAAAATAATTGACCAAAGTGAATAACTCAGTTGCGCGGTAATTTGATTCATAGCCTAAACCATAAATATGACAGACAATATCGTTGGCCAGGATGCCAGGTCAAAATATTAACAAAATAAGGGCTAACTCTTAAGAGAGGATCAGCTTGTAATAAATACATTAATATATTAAAATATTCTTTAGTTCGAAGGCAAATGCCTAGCAGGACTTGTACCAGTACAATGAGGAGGTATCGATGGGTTTTCTGGCTGAGATGGCAGCTGACAAAGCTGGCAGGATCATAATTGCTCTCGGCGTTGGTTATGTGGCACTAGTTGTTGGAATTATAATCTGGCTGGTCCATAACCCCTCTGGACAGAATGTCGGAGAATCTTTTTGCGGAATTATTCTGTTTGGGCTTCCCTTTTATTTTGTCTTAGCCGGCAGGCAAAGTTACCCGAGCGAGTCAGAAACTGAAAATCCAAGTAAGAAATGATTTTCAGACTTAGTGCCTTGAAGACACATGTACTCTAAGTATAATTAGTCATGTCGTCTCCCGACTTAGTGTATTGGTATGCCCGGAGGGGAGGAAGCTTCCAAACCTCCGGGCGATGGCTTGGGTTTCCAACTGCTTTTTGGCAGTAGCAATAACCCTGCCATCAAATTCGTATTTATACGTGCGCTGCGTATACTGACGAGCTGGAAACAGCGAAATACGAAATTATTTTTTAAAAAAAAGGGAAAGGTGTAACTTAGCAAATGGATATAAATGAAATAAATCCTATATCTGATAACGAATCAGCTAGAGAAATTTTTCCAAACCCTCCGTCTGTATCGAGTGTTTCGGAGATTGACGCCAAAACTTTCCGCAAGGTTAATGACGCTATGTATGTTGGAGATTTAATTCTTGAAAAGTGCGAGAAACTAAATCTAGACGGTCAAAGAGTTGTGCCCAGCGAGTTAGTACGTCAGTTAGGGTTATACATCAGTAAACATGTTTGCGCGGAGATAGAACTACCTGAACCAATGAAACCAAAGGATGCTATAGATTACACCTTCTCAGTCCAGGATAAGATTTTGCATCAGTTACCTGAAATTAAATCAAAAACTGATTATGGCCAAAGTCGCCCCTATTTCATGGCGAATCGCATCGATTTGTCTAGAGCTAGGTCTCAGCTATATAAACAAACCTAAAAATATTTAGAGCCGAGTCATTTGCATAGAAAAACCCTTGGTATGGTTAAAATGCAAGCTGGGAACACGGCAGTTCACATTATGTTTTAAATCTATTAAGATATCAGAATGAGCAGCGGAATAGACATAGATATTGCGAAACGCCGGGCTAATTTTTTTTCGTTACAGTTTATAGAAAACTATAGCGCAAAAAATAGCGGAGGATCTCGAGATCAAGCCCGCAATGCTCAAGGATTGATGGTCGCTAGCCGTTTGCTTAAAAAATTAGTTGATGAAGTCCACCCCGAAAACAGCGTGACTCTTGTCGTTGGTTATCAGTCTATCCAGAGCGTATCTCAGAGACACATAAACAATGATTACGTCTTGATGCCAGGCAAAACCCTAAAGCCGGGGTCGCCTTTAGTTTTAGACTTTGCCACGGCACCAAATGTAGCAAAAGACGGCCGATGGCCAACCGGCGAATATGATATTTACTTCGGCAATTATGAAGCCGTCTACGTGGCTGCTTCGGCAATAGCCAAAACTCTTTTTGAAAGCGGCAGCCTTGAAATTCGCCCTTCAGAGCCTGAAAGAAGCAAGTCGCACTTACCTTAATTAATCTTATTTAGCTAATTATTGATCTTATCAACAGGATACGTCTTGATCGAGCCTAGAGCTACGCGATTTATACTGCATAAGATAACTTGGGCCACCGGTAAATTCGTGTCCGGTACAGTAGGTTTCAGCTTGCCGAGGCGATGTCCAAGTAGTAGCACCCCAACTTGGCCAATTATTTAACCAATTACCAGTTATACTGTCCCATTGAATGGTCGTGCTATAAACGCCAATCGTTGTAGCGCCGTTAGCTGACAATGCATCGTATTCACCCTGCAAGCTATTTTGGTTCTGAACAGGACTGCTTGACCAGGTGTTGCCAGTCTCAACGTCCAACCACCACTGGCTACTACTAATACCCTGACTGCGGGCATAGTTAAGCGCATATAGGCCGGCATTATAGCCGTAATTGTAAGCCAAACAATTCTCATCGCCTGTATTGCACTGTTTTGGGCTTAGGGCATCGTTGTAGGTCGACAGCGGGTACCAACCGGTATTCGCATACAGGCTAAGACTGTTGCCAAAGTGACTTGCCTCTTTTGTCAAACAAGGATTTTGAGAATAGCCTTCACCATAGTTGACGCCGACTATACCAAATGCCGCGCGTGGAACCGAGTTGTAACAATTAGGCCAACCCATATCAATACCAGTATTGCCGTAAACATTTGGCTTCTGGGCAAAGGCCAAGCTACTACTTGCAATAAGGACAGCCATAATTAGAGCAAAACCAGACAAAAGCTTTTTCATAAATCACAGACTTAACAGCTATATATTATACAGAAAGGTAGTAGATATGCCACACACGACCATCTAGGCCATACATTTAAGTATTCAAACTAACAAAATTCATGGTTGATAAATGTAAATTGGTATAAAGTTAACCCTACTAGTAAACAAAAGATATGACCAGGCATCTCGAGACTCCAGCTGATTTTATTGTGCCCCTAGATATGAACGGCCTAAAAGGACGAATGTTGTTAATGCCCGCTAAGAATAGAAAAGACTTAGATATTCTATTTATTTATGGTCATCATTCATCGTTGGAACGGTGGTGGGGTCTGGTCAAGCACTTAAGTCGCTACGGATCTGTCACGATGCCGGATCTGCCTGGCTTCGGTGGCATGGAAAGCTTTTATAGGTTAGGCAAAAAGCCAAGCGTCGACAATTTAGCTGACTATCTAGCGGCTTTCATGAAAATGCATTTTAAACGAAAGAATGTCGTTGTTGTCGGTTTGTCTTTTGGTTTTGTAGTCGTTACCCGTATGCTACAGCGTTATCCCGAGTTAACAAAAAATATTAAATTAATAGTTAGCTTGGCAGGTTTTACCCACGCTGATGATTTTGTTTTTACTAAGCGCCGCCGTCTAATTTATAAATTCTCAGCCGAATTGATGTCATATAATTTAACCGCCTTTGCTTTTCGCTACATTTGCCTTAACAAACCATTTCTGCGCTTATACTATCAGCAAGTTAATCAACCTAATGGACCGTCTAGCCGAAAATCAAATCTGAACGACCGGACCATACAGACTGCAGCTGAAATCTGGCTTTGGCAGCATAATGATTTAAGGACACACGCTAGTACTTCAGCCGAATTTCTAAGTCTAGACAACTGCCGAAAATTTATCGAATTACCGGTCTGGAACGTTATCGCTGACACAGATCCATATTTTGACTACCAACGGGTAGCCCAGCACATGAGCATAGTCTTTACGGACGTGCGTACCGTGAAGTCAAAATTAAGAAGCCATGCCCCGAGCCTAGTCGCCAATGAACAAGAAGCCGCTGAGTTAGTGCCGCCGCAACTGCGCCGTACCTTGCGTCAGCTCTGATATAATAGTACTAATTATGAAAATTGGGCTCGTTTGTCCGTACAACGTTGCTAGCGGTGGTGGCGTTCAGGTGATCGTTAACGCCATGCAGGAACAGCTTGCCAAACGCGGCCATACCGCGAAAATTATCACTCATCAACCTAGCCAAATTAGTAACTTAGATACGTCGAACATGATCTTTCTAGGCCGGGCGATTGACGTTCATTGGCCAACTCACACCACTGCTCCGATTTCATCTGGCTTCGGTACAGACGCCATCGAACAAATTATTGAGTCCGAAAAGTTTGATATCCTGCACTTTCACGAGCCTTGGGTGCCAGCCCTCAGCCGCCAAATATTAAGCTGTAGCCAAAGTGCCAATATCGGAACCTTCCACGCAAAAGTGCCCGAGACCATTGTCAGCCGGACATTACAAAAAGTGGTGACACCTTATCTTAAAGTTGTCCTCAAGGACTTACAGGAGCTCACGGCTGTCTCTGAATCAGCGGCTGAGTATGTCAGTAGCCTGACCGAACGCCCTGTTAGCCTTATACCTAATGGCATAGACCTTAGCCGTTACGGCATAGCCAAGCGTCAAAAGTCAGCTTTGCCAAAAACAATTGTCTATATAGGCCGTTTGGAGCATCGCAAAGGACTTCGCTACTTACTCAGAGCCTACCAATTACTTGCTCAGGACCTGGAGGATATAACACTAATTATAGCCGGCGATGGGCCAGAAAGGAAAAAACTTGAATTATACGTTCATGAAATGGCAATCCCGAACGTCACTTTTTTAGGTTATGTCAGCGAGGCAGCTAAAATTGACTTACTGGCCCAGGCTGATTTATTTTGCTCGCCGGCAATCTTCGGCGAAAGTTTTGGCATTGTTCTGCTCGAAGCGATGGCTTGCGGGGCAGTCACCGTCGCCGGCAACAACTCTGGCTATAGCGCTTTGATGCAGGCAACGGGCGCTCTGTCGCTTGTTAATCCAAAAGATACACAGGAGTTTGCCCGGCGCCTGAAGTTATTACTCGAAGAAGCCAAATTGAGGCTGGTCTGGCAACAATGGGCCAGACAATACGTTAAACAGTTCAACTACGAAAAGATCGTCCAGCAATACGAGCGGCTATATCATGAGACACTTAAAAAACAAACTGCCAAAGCAACCTACAATTATTAATTCGAAATTGACCATCGGTTTTGTTTTGGATGATTCTTTAGACAGCGTAGCCGGTGTCCAACAATATGTCTTAACGCTGGGCAACTGGCTTCAAAGCCAAGGACATCAAGTCCATTATCTAACCAGCTTAACCAGGCGAACTGATCTGGCTAATTTACACAGCCTTAGTGGCAATATTAGCATTAGAGTTAACGGCAATCGAATGCGGGTGCCTTTACCGGCCTCACGAACTAGGATTAAGCAGGTATTAAAAGAAACTGATTTTGACGTTTTACACGTCCAACTGCCTTATACGCCTTTATTAGCTGGTCGGGTCATATTGGCTGCAGGTCCAAAAACCGTAATTATCGGGACATTTCACATGGTGCCCAAATCACGCTTTATCTTGCAGGCAAGTCGTCTGCTAGCTCTGATGGATTACCGAACATTGAAAGTACTTGACCAAGTTTTTAGCGTATCGCCGGCTGCTAATTACTTCTCTAGGCAAATTTTTCACATCTATAGTCAAGTCATACCCGATACAATTAAAATAACTGATTTTCATAATGCTAAGCCGTTGCCGAGCCTAAAAATACCCGGACGAGTTCGAATTTTATTTCTGGGCAGTTTAGTCCAGCGGAAAGGCTGTATACTGCTGCTTCAGGCTGTCCTCATCTTGAGAAATAAAGAAAATTGTCCTGCTTTTGATCTTACGGTCTGTGGTGACGGGCCTTTATTAGAAGATTTAAGACGCTTCGTTGATGATAATAAGTTAGGTGGCGTAGTTTATTTCACGGGTTTTGTAGCCGAAGCCGATAAGGCCCGCTACTACGCCTCGGCCGACATTACGGTTTTGCCCAGCAAGGGCGGCGAAAGTTTTGGTATTGTTTTGTTGGAGGCAATGGCCTCCGGTCGGTCAGCTGTGATCGGCGGCGATAATGCCGGCTACCGGTCAATCATCGGCAATTGTCCCGATAATTGCTTATTTGACCCTAACGACGCCGCGGCTTTAGCTTCTAAACTACGGATTTTAATTTCAGATAAGGCAATGAGGCAGCGAATTGCCAGCTGGCAAATGCAAAGAGCGCAGGCGTTTGATGTTGAACATATTGGCCCTCGGATTGTAGACGAATACAAGATAGCATTGCAGAGACGGCGGAAAGTGCCATAATGAAGCTAATGAAAATGCCCTTTCTAAGATCATCTGATCCTGAAATCTCCGTCACTATTACTGTTAAAACATTTTTGAAGGTGTTGCTGCTAGTTGTTGTGACAATTGTCTTACTGGCGGCCCTCAAAAAAGCGGCCTACGCTATCACGCTTGTTTTCATAGCCTTTTTCCTGGCGCTGGCGCTTAACGCTCCCGTTAGCTGGATTGCCAAGCATTTACCTGGCTCGCTTAAAGGCAGCCGCCCTTCGGCCACGTCCTTATCGTTTTTAATTGTGGTCATCATTCTTGGCGCAATATTATACAGCCTCATTCCGCCGATCGTTCACCAGACTGAGTCATTTATAAATAACGCCCCGCATTTGGTACAAGATATCAGAAGCAAAAACAGTACCGTTTCTCGTCTTATAAATCAATATCACCTGCAAGGTCAAATTGATTCATTTTCTAAAGGCTTAGTGTCCAGAATCCAGCGTAGTAGCGGGACAGCTGTCACTGCTCTGACCGGTATTGCGACAAGCGTTTTCGCGACGATTACAATCCTGGTTCTGGCATTCATGATGCTAATTGAGGCGCCAAAGTGGTTGAATATCACACGCCAACTTCTGCCCGAAAATCACCGCGATCACGCCAACCGCTTAATGGAAGACATGTACAAGGCTGTCAGGGGTTATGTTAACGGCCAGGTATTACTAGCTGCCTTTGCCTCATTGGTTATACTCCCAGGTTTATTAATATTCCATGTTAGTTATCCGATCGCCTTAATGCTTATCATATTCATTTGCGCCTTGATACCGGTCATAGGGCATACTATCGCTATTATCATAGTCACTTTAGTGGCCCTCTTCCATTCTCCTCTATCCGGACTAGGTATTTTCGTTTATTACCTTTTGTACCAGCAAATTGAAGCTTATTTTATCCAGCCACGCCTACAGTCAACTACGACCAAGCTATCGCCGTTATTAGTTTTTCTATCACTCATTATTGGTGTTAATTTCGGTGGCTTAATTGGTGGCTTGGTAGCTATTCCTATAATGGCCTGCATTCGAGTTATTGTTTTGGACTTCCTCGATAACCGTCACATAGTTATTAAAAAAGAACCTGCGCTAGCCCACACCGAAGATAAACAATAGTTTTAGTAAAAAGATTTTATTGGGTGCGGTACCAGACGGAATCTAAAATTGTGTCGCGCAGGCCAATTCCCTGAATTAAAAGCTGGTCACGTATCTCGTCTGACTTTGACCAGTTTTCTTTCCGCCTTGCTAATTGGCGCTCTTCTATAAGGCGCTTCTGGTCGGCGTTAATGTCCGGCCGGTTTGCTAAGCTAAGTCCAAGCAGCTTTTCAGTTTCTTCTAGAAATCGCTTAAATGCCGGCACGTCCTCAGGGCCTAGTAAGCTGACTTCAAGCTTATTTTGAATGTCACTGAGAATTTTAAGAGCGTTCGGTGAATCAAGATCATTTTCCATAGATTGCTGCAAACCATCGTATATCTTTTCAAAATCGACCGCCGTTTTTGCCTTGGCTTTAGGCTGCCAAGCGAAGTCAGCCATAGTGGTCAATGAATTGAGCCTGTTTTGAGCGGCCTCTAAGCTAGCCCAGCTGAATTTACTTTGCGAACGATAATGTGACTCCAATATGTGCAGACGAAAGCCGGCAAGAGTAAAACCCTTTGCCTTGATATCATCTAAGGTTATAGCGTTGCCGCCTGATTTAGCAATTTTTTCACCTTCAGCGGTAACGTGATTGGTATGCATCCAAAATTTAGCCAGCGGTTTGCCGCTTACCGACTCGCTTTGGGCTATTTCATTAGTGTGATGGACAGGCAGATGATCAATGCCTCCTGCGTGGATGTCGATAGTATCACCTAGGTACTTCATGCTCATGGCTGAGCACTCGATATGCCAGCCGGGAAAGCCTTTGCCCCAAGGACTGTCCCATTCCATGTCGCGTTTTTGATTTTTAGGCGAAAATTTCCAGAGTGCAAAATCGGTTGGTTGATGTTTTTGCGGGTTAAGCGCTACTCGACCGCCAGACTGCTGCTCGTCAAGGTCAAGTCGTCCAAAATCAGCGTAACGCGAAAATTTTGAAGTATCGAAATAAACACCGTCATCTATGACATAGGTATAACCCTTGGCCTCTAATTTATTGATCAGTTCAATCTGATCGGCTATATGGTCTGTAGCCTTGACTAGATAATTCGGCGAAGTGATATTCAACGGTTTGAGGGCATTAATGAAATAGTCACTATAAAAGGCGGCTATTTGCCAAGCGGTTTTACCTTCCCGCTTAGCGCCTTTTTCAAGCTTGTCTTCGCCCTCATCGGCATCGCTTACCAAGTGTCCGACATCAGTAATATTCATAACCCATTTAACTTTAAAGCCGGCTGCCGTTAGGGCACGAATCAATAAATCGTATCGGATGAAGGTAAACCAGTTACCCACATGTGGATAGTCGTAGACTGTCGGGCCGCAAGTGTAAACGGTGATTTCAGGCGGGTTTTGAGGCTGGACCGTTTCGATCTTTTGGCTGAGCGTGTTGTATAGTTTCACGATCGCTATTCTCCTCATCAAGATTATCGAGTAGTTTAACACACAACTCAAGGCATTTAGCTTTAATTTCTTCCAAAGACTGACCGTCGACTATTTTAAAGCCGCTAGCATTGGCGTGCCCGCCACCACCCATTTTCTTGGCTAGCTGATCGGCAATAGGGTAACCCGAATTAGTTCTAATAGCGGCGGTAACACGACCGTTGGCGTAATGCTTGAAGACGATAGCCACCACCACGTCAGCTGTTTGCAGCATGTCGTTCTGGATTAAGGGGGCTGGGTTATATAGTGGGCTAAATTCATTAATTTCCTTTTGACCGACAGTGACGCTGGCAATCCGACCGTTAGCAGTTAATTCGGTTCGCTCGATCAAACGAGCTTTGTAGCGGAAAATAGCTTCCGGCATTTTTGCAAACTCGCGCCTGGCTTCTTCAAGGCCCGGGCGGTTGACCCCAGCTTCGATCAGTTCAGCCATGGTTCGGTAAGTCTCGACGCTGGCTAATTCGTTGGAAAGACCCTGTGTGTCGCCCAATATAGCACTCATTATAAAAACTCCAATTTTATCATCTATAACCCAACCAAGCTGTTTGGCTAGACGATAGATAACTTCGCCGGTCGACGAGGCATCGGCATCGCAGACAATCGCTTTAGCAAAAGTCAAAGGATTTTCAACAGTCCGATGGTGATCTAACACGATAGTAGGCTTGGCCGTCACCCAGCCCATCTCACCGCCAGACTGCAGTTTTTCAAATAAGCTGTAGGTCGAAGCGTCGACGATAATACTGGCATCAAATTTTTTTGGCAAATCGTTGCGGACTCTATCCCAACCGTTCAAATAGCGAAGATAGATTGGCATGTCGGCGCTGCAATAAAGTGATACTTGCTTGCCAAGCTCGCCAAGTATTTGTTCAAGAGCTAGGCTACTACCGAGAGAATCGGCGTCTGGGTTATCGGCTTGGAGGATCAGAATGTGACCACTTCCGTCGATAATCTTTTTAATTAACGGAGTTTCTTTATATGTCATATAGTTTAATCGCTTGACGGTGGCTATAAAGCCGTCCGTCCTTCTAAAGCCCGGCCTAATGTGATCTGATCGGCATACTCCAAATCAAGGCCTATTGGTAGGCCGCGTGCTAGTCGGGTAATTTTAAGCTTCTTATCTCCAATCTGCTGCTGAATATAAAGTGCTGTCGATTCTCCCTCGACACTGGCATTAGTTGCTAATATAACCTCTTTAACTTGATCGTCAGCTATCCGCTTAACCAGTTCCTTGATATGTAGCTGGTCTGGCATAACAGAGTCAATTGGTGAAATAAGCCCACCTAGGACGTGATAAGTTCCGTGATATTGGCCGGTGGCTTCTAGGGCTACAATATCAAAGGGTTCAGCCACCACGGCAATCGTTCGGCGGTCACGACTCGGATCGGTATAAAGTTCTGACAGCTCCTGGCCAGCTGCCACTAAAGCAAACGTTTTTCGGCAGTAGCCGATACCACCTTGCAGCCGATTGAGGGCATCGGCTAGCTTCAGGCTGGCTTCGCTGTCCCTTTTAACTAAATAATAGGCATATCTCTCAGCTGTCCGGGGGCCAACTCCTGGTAGAGCGCCAAACGCCTCAATCAGTTCGGTTAAAGCGGGCGGCAGTATTCGCATGAGTTAACTTTTATAGCCCAAGATTACCGAGTGCGCCCATCACTGGCTGCATTTTTTCGGCAGCTACTCGCTGACTTTGCGAAATAGCGTCTTTTAGGGCATCCTCTAGCCAGCGTTCTAGCTGGTGGATGTCGTCGACGTCAACGAACTCCGGATCAATCGTGATTTTTTTTAGTTTCTGATCGCCGGTAATTTCCACTTTAACGGCACCATCACCTCTTTCAACAGAGATAACTTGTCCTTCGAGTTCCTTTTGAAGCTTTCTCATGCGGTGCAACATTTTGACTTGATCTAAACGGCTCATTAAAGAGTTCCTTTCACTTCACCTTAAGCGACATTTTATATGCTTAATTGTAGCAAACTTCAACCCTTCCGGCTAAGGCTGTCTATAAACTTTGACTGTTTCCGGGTTATGCGGCCAAGCCACAAAATACTGCTGCAAATTATAAAAACATGATAGGCCTATGGCCACCGACACAACCGTAATTCCAACAGTCCGAGCCAATGAATTATTCGGGTAAACACTCAGCCAAAAATGAAGGATGTAAGCAATTCCGGCCACGATAACAATAAAGATAATCGGTACTATAACACTTAAACGGACAGGGCCTCCCAGGCTGACCAGCACAATGCCTAGCAATATGTAGCTCAGTAGCAGGCGTGTTCTCGTGGCTTTCCAGTGTTGGGCGTAGAAAATAAGTCCGATTACCAGCATAAGGCTCAAAAAAGCATCAAGCAGCGGCAGCCTGCCAAGCCAAAGCTGGGGATCAAACGGACCATGGTAAACAAAAGCTGAAAACGTATCGGCTAGTTGCCTGAGAAGCATAACCGGCGAAGCAAAATGACTAGGCAACCCTAGCCAGGGTAAGAATAAGCGAGGTGACCGAATTAATTCGAATCCTAAGGCGGCTAAGCCAACCACGCCTAAGGCGACCCAAGCAGTCCGCTGCCAGACGGACTTCAGCATATGCCAAGAGTTTTTGAACTTGTCCCTATGCCAAATCGAACTCAATAACACAAACCAGACGAATCCGGGAATAAATAATAGAATAAGGTTGACTATCAACCAGCAATAGACCATATAAGGCCTATCATGGTCATAAAGACCAATATAAACCGCTAGCACGGTCAGGATAGCCGCGAAGTACTCGATGTCCGTCCCGGCAAAGCGACTAATATGTAAAAACCAAGCCGATGCTAACAAAATTGAAAAACCGAAAATCGTCGAGCGCCGACCATACCAACGCCTGAGGACATAGATAAAAATAATCAATGAAAAGATGGCTAGAAGGACGCTTGGCAAGCGGGCTGATAACAGATTGTCATTATGTATCGTCTGAGCTAGCCATAGAACAATTTTCAAAGGTAAGTTTAGTGGATTGGCAAGAATGTCGTGTAGACTAGCGCTGCCGGCGAGCGTTGACCTTTCAGCCGGACTAAGGGACGGGGCTAGCGACGAGAGATGGACCAACAAAACGACAGTCGTTGTGATCACAGCAATGACACCAAAAACAATCCGTTGCCAAGAGACAAAAAGCGCCAAACTGTACTTTTTCATATTTTACTTAAGCATTGTAACATGATGAATAAACTTGAAATTTTGACTTGATCTCATTTTTTGGTTCTATTTGACGGCTTTACGAGGCCAACTTAAAAACACTCAACTATATATTTTTCAACTCTTTCCAAAAGCCTCTGGCCGAGAGTTATTGAATCAACTTTAGTGTTAATATTACCTAAATCGAACGCTTGTCTACGGCTGACGTGAGGCGAGTAATCTACTCCCGCATATGCTAAGCCAAGGAACTAACAGCCACCGTTGCCTTGGCATTTCACCAAAGTAGTGAATAGTTTTCGAAGCTAGCCGCTTTGCTCGATGATTTTCGAAATTGGAATATTATATGTATGGCCGTAAAGATTATCAGTTCCAGTTTTAATAGGAATTGATTTAAAAGACCCAGCTATATCTTAGACACCGGCAATCAGATCACCCTTGCTTAAAGACCTCAAGCTAAAAAATAGCACGATTGTACACTGGAGAGACTATCCAGAACCTGCACAGCAACCTGGTCTTCATTAAAATCATGGGATATTAAATACGACATAATATAGGCTTAGCTCGTGGCATAGTCAGGTTATCCTTTTTTTGGTGTAGCTAGTTTCCAAATGGATCGCTAGTTGATGCATGTCTGGTATCAAGTGAACTAAAACGTTGTTTCTCGGTATCAAAGTAGAGTTCAGTACCACCAGTCGGCCCATTACGGTGTTTTTTTATTAGAATGTCAGCAATCTTTTTTCGCTCAGTTTCAGGATTGTAGTATTCTTCCCTATAGATAAAAATAACGACATCTGAGTCTTGCTCAATAGTACCTGAATCTCTTAGGTCGGCTAATTGCGGAATCTGGGGGTTTCTACTTTCGACTGACCGGCTCAGTTGCGATAAAGCCAGTAACGGCACGTTCAATTCGCGAGCAACTCCTTTTAGACCCCGGGAGATTTCTGAAATTTCTTGAACCCTGTTACCTTCTCCGCCGTATCGCGCGGTACCACTCATTAGTTGCAGGTAGTCGAGAATGACAAGACCGAGTTGGCGTTGGTGAGCCTCGCGCCTAGCCTTGGTCCGTAAATCGCTGACAGTAATACTTGGCGTATCATCAATAAATATTGGCGCTTCGGAAAGAACACCCATTGCTTGTCCGATTTTTTCAAAATCGGCATCCGTTAAATTACCAGTTCGTAGCGCCCAAGCATCGACACCGGATTCCATGGATAATAGCCTATCAACGAGCTGTTCTTTGCTCATTTCAAGGCTAAAAATAAGGACAGGTAATTTCGACTGGACGGCTACGTGATGAGCTAGATTGAGTGCGAGAGACGTCTTGCCCATAGAGGGCCTGGAAGCTAAAACTATAAGATCTGAACGTTGCAAACCGGCTAGTATATTATCTAAATCCTTATATCCGGTCCGCACACCACGAATTTTTTCTTTGTCTTTATGGAGTTCGTCTAGCCGCTCGAAACTTTCCTCCAAAATTGTTTCAAGGCTTACAACAGTATGCTGAACATACTTGTGGCTTACGTCGAATAATCGCGTTTCAGCCTGTTCGATGAGTTCTTTTAGGGACGTAGTTTCGTCGTGGCCGAAGCGGTTAATGTCCTGTGAGGCGGCAATCAGGCGCCGCCGGAGTGCTTTCTGGGCCACTATATCAGCGTATTGTTCAACATGAGAGGCCGTTGGTACGAAATTTGTTAACTCAGTCAAATAGGCCGGACCACCTATTATATCTAGGGTCTTGCTGGACTTTAGCTGATTGGCTAACGTTAGAACGTCAATGTCGCTTCGTTGATCATAGAGCTTGAGGACAGCCTCATAGATATATTTGTTTTTTTTATCGAAAAAATCGATCGGCGTGATTATATCAGCAATTTTAACTATGGCGTCATTATCAATTAGTATAGCGCCCAGCAGGCTTGCTTCAGCGTCAAGATTTTGCGGCGACTCACTAGTTCCGACCGGTTCCATAGTTACCCTCTTCATTGTTTCTAGTATATCTAAGATTCTAACAGCTCACCACCGCCAAAGATATTGCTTATGGTGTCATAAGTTGTGACAAAAGGGTTAACTTGATTTGGATCGCCGTAATAATTATGAGATGAAATTAACGGTTGCGGCTCGTCTTTTTGATAGATACATTCGACTGTAATAATTTGCCCCGTTAAATCTCTTAAAACTGTCGTAAGAATATCCTTATTCTTAATGTCGTTAGCTCGTTTCTGATGAAAAGCGTAGCTAAAAGTAAGCCGTATTTTGCCTGGGGAAAAGTCTGAGCGGCCTAACTTAATAATGCCGTAAAGTGTGTTGTATTTCTTCTTAAGTACATCTAAGACCGCTTGCCACTGCTCATTATCAATAGTCAGGACAGTGTTAGCAACTGCCGGCACAACCCTTTCGAATGATGGCGCCTCATTTTTTTTCAACACTGAATTATTTAGTTTGGGCTCTCGAGTTTTACTTTTAGTCGACGCCTTAGACTTGATTCCAAGTTCCTTTTTGTCCATTTTGGATTCATTGGTTGACGTATCTTGGTTGGTTTCTGGCTGACTTAGCTGATCACTCGATAAGGATGCTTCTAACAAAATAAGCTCAATCAATTGGTCTGGGTTGTGTGATGCTGGGACGTCAATCAAGCGGTTTAAGATAGCTAAAATTGTTGGTTGGCTCAAAGTTGTCGGTTTGCTAAAGAGTGAGGTTCGCAACGTCTGGGCGAGCTGTTTGGCAATAGCCGCTGCCTGGTAGCCGTCTGCTCGCAACGATATTAAGAGTCCAACAAGACCATTCGAATCATGCTCCGTCAATAGGCGAATAATATCCTTAATAGCGGTTTCTGACGGGATACCTAATAATTTTTCTAACTCGATGTGGCCAATTTTTTTATGAAGAGTGCTGGCTTGATCTAGCATGCCAATACCGTCTCGAAAACTACCATCACTATGCTCGGCGATCATCCGCAGAGCGTCATCCGTAATATTAATTTTTTCAAGGTTAGCTATATGTCGGAGGTGTTTTACTGCCGTATCAACGTCAATCGGCCGAAACGTATAACGCTGAGTCCGGCTAATTATTGTAGCTGGCAGCTTATGGGCCTCAGTCGTTGCCAGGATAAAGATAACATGGGCAGGTGGTTCTTCTAAAGTTTTAAGGAGGGCATTAAAGGCGGAAGTCGACATCATATGTACTTCGTCTATTATATAAACTTTATACTTGCCGCTGGCTGGTGTCATATAAACTTTTTCGCGTAACTCGCGGACTTCATCAACGCCGCCAGTGCTGGCTGCATCTATCTCAATAATATCAAGATGGCTATCTTCCCCAACGTAGGCCGCCCCATTAAGTTGGTGTGCTAAAATTCGAGCCACGCTAGTTTTACCGACGCCCCGCGGGCCCGTAAATAAATAGGCGTGGCTTATTCTACCCTGTTTTAGGGCGTTATTCAAAGCTTCAGTAATATGGTCCTGACCTAATATTTCACCCAATGTTTTTGATCTGTATTTTCTGTATAATGCCTGACCCATGTGTGTTTTATTATAAGTCGCTTTTGGACAAACAAGTGTTGTGTAATGAATTACGTCTAGTTCATATTAAAAGCGGCTATAAGGCGGCCTCCAGAGCAGCCCATTCAGCATTATCGTTATCTTCCGGGACATTGACGCTAACCTGATCGTTTGGCCGAGCTTTAAAGTAGGTAACGCTAGCCAACAGTACTCTATAATCTTTATCGCCAGAGTTTACGAAATAATGGCCGTTTTCTAGTTTTAACGTCCCGACGATTTGTTTGCGTGGAATTGGTCCGATCTGCTTGTACATGAATGTGCCATCATCGGCGATAGTCAGTTTTAAGATATCACCTTGAACCAACTTAGACTTTGAAGCGTAATTTGCTGGAACTGGATAAGTCTTACTATCACTCCCGATCATATTCTGGCCGTCAAAAACTCCTTCAATGATTTTACCGATAGCATCATCGTTTGAAATTGGCGCAATCTTGGCATCATCGCCAACAATACTGATCAACAGTTCAGTCGCAGCAGCCAGGTTTGTAGCTGCCTCTTGAATCAGCGACCTGAGCCGCTTAACTTGTTTCTCAGGTAAATCAGGCATCTTTATTATTCCCCGTCACTCGTAAGCTTTTTGTATACAGCTTTCTCTCCTAAAGCTAACATGTTTACTAAATCAAGTCAAAGCATGTATAGAACATGTGGAAAACTCAGGCTGCCATCAGTTAACATCCGAAGCCTGAGAATTATGTGAGCAAATTACATTTTAGAAGTATTACTTTTAAACTAATTCTACAGTCGCGCCAGCTGCCTCAAGAACCTTCTTGGCATTCTCGGCATCGTCTTTCTTCGCTTTTTCTAAAACTGTTTTCGGCACTCCATCAACGATTGCCTTAGCATCGCCAAGACCGAGCTGAGTCAAGTCTTTGACTGCTTTAATGACAGCCACTTTCTGAGATCCGGCATCTTTTAAGATAACCTCATACTCAGATTTTTCTGAAACTGCCTCACTGGCTTCAGAGCCAGCAGCTGCAGGAGCAGCTATAGCAGCGACAGCTGCCGTCGGCTCGATTCCATACTCGTCTTTTAAAATCCCCTTTAATTCATTGACTTCCAGAACAGTTAGTTCCGTAAGGTCCTTTGCCAGTTTTTTTAAATCTGCCATAAAATATCTCCTTAATAGTTAATTTCCCGCTTTAACCGATAGACCATCTAACAGGCCATGTATATCGCCGGAAAGACTGTTCATTGCGTCATTAATTGGCGTTGCCAGGATAGCTAAGACTTGAGCAAGTAGTTGAGACTTGCTCGGTAATATAGCTAGAGCCTTAACTTCTTCTCCGGTTAGGAACTTGCCATCAGCGCTTATGGCACCGATAAATTCAAGTGTTTGATTCTGCTTATTAAAGACATCGACAACTTGAGCCGGGGCGACTTCATCATCACTGTTAAAAGCATAAAGAAGCATCCCTTCTAGGGTACTTGTGTCGACATTCTTGAGAGACTCTGTTTGATTTATTGCTAATCTAACTAAACGATTTTTGGCAACCTTGACGATAGTTCCGTTTTGCCGGGCTTGTCGGCGAAGCTGCTGCATTCCCTTAACAGTCGTGCCCTTGTAGTTAGCAATTACTGTCATTTTTGAAGTGCTAAGTAAGCCACTCATTTCTGATACTACTTCATTTTTTTGACTTTTAGTTAGGGCCATATATATCCTCTCGTAACGATCTTTTGTAAAGCTTTCGACCTTATTTTAAGCTTCACTGATATGCCAAACTAAAAAACGTCTCGGCTAGACCAAAGACGCTTAAATAGAACCGTCTAACCTCGGCGACTTTATTAAGGCTAAATACCCGTCGCTGTCTTTGGCAATCTGGAGCTATTTTATAACGGAGAGGCTACTCCTGTCAATGAAGTTATAAGGGGACCATCCCGGACGCAAAGTAAGGCCCGCCGATCAGAAGAATATAAAAACACTTAACCCAGGGACATTTTAAGCAAAGTGAAGATTGGATTAGTCGGAAGAAGTTAGGGCGGCTTCAGCCAGCAACAAGGCTTCAGTATACTCGGATAAAAATGTTGAGTTGTTGACGCTATCTGGGTGCTCAACTAAGTCCGAATCACGGAGACTGACCGGGCCAACTCTCCGACTGGCGTCCGTGAATTGCTTATCATGATAAGTTTTTTGAACAGATAGCCACATGACGCCTGAGTCACCATAGGAATACTTGGCTGGTGGTCGATCCTTCCACCATACGACACTAAATTTTAGTGCCGTGATGACACCATCGTCCTCGTTAACCGGTATTGTGCTACTTTCAGCTGACGGGGAATGGTCATCTCCAGGCGAAATCATAATTGATCCCTCGTCCAATGCTATAATCTGAACTGTCCGCTCGACCAATTGGTCCCAATTACGAACTCTTTCGCCAGGCGAAACGTCCGCCCACTTCGCCTTCAGGACTGCTTCCCTACCAAGTCGTGATCTTGACTCGTCAACCGCCTCTCTAATTCTGGATTTATCGGCGTCCCATGGCAGAACTTCAGATATCATGACAGTCTACTTTTCCTTTTCTCTACTTCCCAAATACTAATATTTGAAATTATGCTACTATTCTGGCTTTATGGCAAACTAAAATCCGACGATTCCGATGTATTGCATTTTCTACAATAAAAGGTATTATTGCTATTGGCAAACAACACAACTAGATAAAAATGATTAATTCAACAGAAGTTATTAGAAGCGACCACTCGGGCGCTGCCCTTGACGTTAGGGATATCCCATCCTCCGTCCAACCAGAAAAATATTGGCCGTCACCCCCTGACAGAGAATACCTGGATATAATTACTCTTTATAGTTCTCATCTGAAAAGTAACGAATTGCGCCGGTTTGAATTGCGATCCGAGCCGCAACAATTAACCGATTTGGTAGAATTCTATACGACAGCTCAATTGCCGGATACAATGTCTTCTAATGCTCTTTCCCTATGCCACGCTTACTCTCGCTTAGGCGATATAAACAATTTCCTAAATACAGATACCGAATCACAAGGGCGGTGGCACCTGCCTACACCGCCAAGCCCAGATAGGTTTCGAAGCGAGCTGACAAAGCATCGCATTTTGGCAGGCGTGAAAGTTTTATTAAGCAGCTACGCGATTACTGGCACTGCCCCCAATCTTTCATTTCTTGACGATGAAACGGCCCTAGAACCTTCTGTGCAGCTGATCGAAGGAAAAATAGGTGGCTTTATTTTAGCTAAGTATAGTACTACTTCAGTCGGCTCTGATCTGGTGATGAAGCGGCCGGCAGAAGTTTTTGCTGCTACTTAAGCGTCTGCAACTTAAATTGGGTGTAGCGCTCAGCTGCCAGCCGGGTTAATTCAGGATCCTCGGCTTGATTAACAAACTTCATCTGGGCAGCTAATACGGGGTGGACATCAGCTAATATTTGATACATCTGTAAGGCCAGCTTGCGGTAGCCGGGATGGCCTTGCGGGCTGGTTCGAAGCTCAAATAAATGGAAAGCCTCTCTGGCATTAAATGTTACCTTCCATCGCATTTTATGGCCTAGCAGCGTGGCGTACTGGGCCTCAGTGGTGTAACCAGCTTTTTGGAGCAAGCTATATAACTCGAGACTCAGGTCAAAACAGTTTTCAAAATCATCAGTCAAGTTAGCTTGTTCGATAAGATCGGGAACTTCGTAACCAAAGCGAGGCGTCAGCAATTGCCACTCGAGATCATCAACCATCCTATGCCTTTGTAAATCACGAAAGATGCCGTAATCGCAGATCAGATCCCAGCTATAGTGCATCTTTTCAATGGCCCGAGCGGGCCGGTGACGCCGGTTCAGTCGCTCACCCATATAAGTTTCAAAAACATGAATTTTCTTAGCGTAAGACCATTCGTCGACTTCTTGTCTAATGGCCGACAATGGCTGGTCGCTGAATTCATAAAGCATGTCAGCTACGATATCCAGCTCATTATGCGGCCAAAAACTAGAAAGTGTTACGGCTTCAGCCCGTTCTGAATAATTATTCGGCAGATATTTTCGGGCCAATTTCTTGATGTTATTATGAGTATTCGATTGGTAAGCGATACTAGCTCCGCCACGGTCTGGCTTATCGGCCCGTTCTAAAAAGACCGGCATAACTTTCCGGCACTCGTCTAAAATTCCCTGCCCGGTTTGACGAGCTTCAGCTAGGTCATCGCTCATAAGATGCATGATTAGACTTTCTAAGGCTTGGCCAGAGGCGTAAATGCCGACCGTCGACTCTGTGGCAACCGGTAAAACTGACCGGGCGGCGTCACAGGCTTGAGCCCTGACAGCGCTTCGCCAAGCGGCATCACGTTCAGTCTGAGGCGTGATAGAAACGTTCTGTATATAATCATTTAGCGAACGAACTATACTAGAATACAGCCCGAAAATTTGTTGCATGCGGTGAACGTAGCTCCGTTTCGTGGCTTCGTCAAAGTTTTCCGGTACATGAAACTTATACTTTCCGGCTTGATCGGTTTGATCAAAATATATATATCTTGTAGATTGCTCAAGGTAAGAGGCCAACCGACCCCATTCCAACTTTTTAGTCAGTAGATTCGATGCCTTTTCGACAACCAGATGCTGACCAGCCAGTTGCTGGACCGAGTCATCGCCATAGGACGTAATAATCCGTTGAAGTAATTTCTCGTCCTTGCCTAGATTATGAGCAAACTCATCTAAAATCGTAACCCGCATATCATCACCGCGCCTAGAAAGTCGAGCCATGGCGGCGGCTATAGTCATTGGCGAAAGCGTGTCATTAAAAGCGTAAATATTGCCATCGACGTTTGAAATGGTATTCGCCAAGTAATCGTAGCCGGCTTTTGTAATTCGAGTGGTATGCTTGTCCTTCTCGATGTATGGGTTGTCAGTTTGAAGTTGAGGCTCAGCTGGCTCTATAGCGGCCACCAGTTGGGTGTTTTGCTTTAGTCTGGTGGCCTCGGGTAGTAAAGGTGTAATTTTCTCCCAAAGTAATTTATTGATTGCCTCGACACTAAGAAGTTTACCGCCGCGAGTACAGTCAATCCTCATAAAATCTTTCGGGAAGAGCTGACACATATCATCGTAGACTTCGACCGAGAGCTGCATATGAGACAAGTTCGCTTCGTGAATATCGCGTTTTTTGTCGGTATAGCTGCGACTGGATTTCAAATCAACCAAACTCTGGGCAATCTCAGCCGGAACTCGCAGGACAATACTTAAATCGGGCCTGGGAATACCGAGCGTCCGAAATTCCAGATTGTCAAGCCAAATGAAATAGCCTCGTCGTTCTTCAGGATGTTTGAACTTAGTACCTTGGTGAGCCATATTGGAACCCGTAAAACGGTTACTGAGTACAATTTTGCCTTCGTTCAAAGCAGACTTTATATCTTTCGCCGTTTCATAACGATCGAGTGCATAAAACAAAGAACAAGCGTAGGGATTGACTTCGTCGGCATCGCCGTATTCACCGTTTAAGTACTGCTTGACGAAGAAACTGGATGGCTCGTCGTATCTTGGAAAATCAAAGCTAGCCACCTCATAACCAGCCTCGCGTAAACGCCGCTCGACTAACTCAAATTGAGTACTTTTGCCCGAACCATCGGTCCCTTCAATGGCAACGAATGTTCCCTTAGTCGCCGAATTAAACATCGTACGCCAATCCATTTCCGAATGTTCTCAAGTCAACCAAAGCTCTACAAGTCATTTAGGTCCTTTATTTTAGTTGGTGGCTCACGTTTATCCAAGAAGGCCCTGGGTAGCATCAGCGATGGCTTCCAGTGCTTAATAAGTTGCTTAAGATCAGTTCCCTGTTGATATTTACCGCTATGCTTATTGTCTCGACCGGAGCCATAGTTCCCCTCAACATCGCCCGATTCGTAAAATATAATCTGCGCTATACGCTCTCCAACCGGTAATAACATGGTCTCACGCCGGTTTAGGTTAAATATTTCGAGCGTCAAACGGTTAATGTAACCTGGGTCAATCCAGCCGGCATCGAAGCTAACGGCTAATCCGTTACGACCCCAAGTGGAACGTGACTTGACTTCACAAGCTCCAGGCGGCCGAATCCCAAAAAATTCATGCGTATGCCCCAAAATTCGTTCGCCTGGCCGGATTGGGATAACCAGATAATTCGGCGGTATGCCAGTCAGTAGCTTAATTCCATTGTCCTGGCACCATTCTTTGTGGACAACAGCCTGATGAGGACCATCGAAATAACGAGCCACATCGTTCTCGTCAAAGGGGTTATAAATAGGGTGGTCACCGATTTGTTCGGTTTGATAGTAATAATGCCCCAACGTCACGTCAAGGCTGGCATGGCTAACATGTAACTTATTAAAAGGCTCACAGACAATGTGACCATCAGCGATGGCCGCTCTAATCTGTTTGTTGCTATAAATCGCCAAGGCGTACCCCTCACAATACCTATAGCAATTCTACGTAATAACTTTAGGTAATTGCAATTGTAAAAATGACATACTTCTCAAATAATCGTAGGCAAAAAATCAGACTAGAGGTCGCTTATAGAGATACCAATACTTGGACCCATCGATGTGGCGACGTGAACTGATGTTATGTAACTATCCTTGACACTATTTGGTTTATTGGTTTTAACAGACGCTAGAACAGCATTAAAATTTTCAAGCAGTCTGTCACGACCAAAAGATACTTTACCGATACCTAAGTGAATGATACCCGTACTGTCGACACGATATTCGACACGACCGGCTTTGGCTTCTGCGACAGCTTTGACTAAGTCTGATGTGACAGTGCCGCTTTTTGGGTTAGGCATTAGGCCACGCGGCCCCAAAAAGCGGGCGAACTTTCCAAGCGTAGGCATAGTAGCCGGAGTAGCAATCAAAATATCGAAATCAAACGTGCCTTTCTCAAGAGCCTTAGTCAGTGTTTCAACACCGCTGATGTCAGCCCCAATCACCTTTTCGTCTGAAAATACGGCAATTTTAGGCACCTTGCCTGTGCCTGCTGGTAGAACAATACTATCGCGGATATTTTGATCAGCCTGTTTCGGATCAACTCTAAGATTAACATGTAGCTCAATAGCAGCATCAAATTTAACCGGCGATGTTTGGGTAGCTAATTCCAGCGCTTCGCTCGGGCTGTAGTTCTTGGTTTTGTCAATTTTTTGCGCCGCAGCCTGGAACTTTTTTCCCCGCCGCGCAAGCCTTGAGCGAGTTGGTTTAAGAGGCTGCTTGGGCTTCTTCTCAGAACCGGTTTCGGTGGCTTGGGCCTTCCGCTCCTCTTTAGCTAGCTTGGCAAAGGCTTCTCGCTTGGCTTTTGTGCTTTTTTTGCCGGCTTTAGCCGTAACGGCATCGGTTAGCTCGTCTTGATCTCCGGTTTCGGCGCCAACAGGCTTCACTTCAGTCTCTTTAAGTGGCTGGTCCTCGACAACATCCTTAACGTCAAGCTCTACGGGCTTGGCTTTTTTTGACACCTTCTTGGTTTGCGCCATAATCACTCCTTCGTGGTCCAATCGTCCGGCTCTGTCTCAAGACAGACTCCCACAAACGTCGTTAGTTAATATTTTCTAGTCTTCAACCTCTACGCCCATGCTACGGGCAGTACCAGCTACCATCTTCTTAACTGACGGTATGTCATCAGTATTCATGTCACTAGCTTTTGCTTCAGCGATTTTAGTCAATTGAGTCTGGCTGAGTTTTTTACTGATTTTTTCGCTGTTAGGCTTGCCTGAGCCTTTCGGTATGCCCAACTCGGCGCGAATCCGATCATCTGTCGGTAGACCGATGACACGAAAATCCATCGTCCGGTCTTCGTAAATAGTGATGTGGGCCGTAACTGTTTGGCCCTGCATATCCTGGGTTGCTTGATTAAACGGATTAATAAAATCCATCATATTAACACCGTATTGGCCTAGGGTACTACCAACTGGTGGCGCCGCCGTAGCATGGCCGCCAGGTATCTTCATTTTCAAACTTGCTCTAATGGCTTTCGCCATATCTAATCTCCTTTTTGAAACAATAAAATGAGTCTCACCAAAAACTCCGGCTATCTTAAGTTGTAGTACCTAACAATTCAAGCCATTATAGTCTAAAAAATACACTTTGAGAAGAGACGGTAACAGTTAGTAATTTTATCTATACACGCTTAACTTGCAGGCTATCGAGCTCAACTGGTGTTTCTCGGCCGAACATGTTCACTAACACCTTGATCTTACCCTTTTGGGGGTCAATATCGTTAATCGCACCGTCAAAGCCTTTAAAGGGCCCGTCAGTTATGCTGACCACTTCGCCAACTGTCAAGTCGATCTTGTGCTTTGGTTGCTCAACACCCATCCTTTTTTGAATTTTTTCTATTTCTTCATCGCTTAACGGTGTCGGCTCCGTGCCACTGCCAACGAACCCAGTCACACTTGGCGTGTTGCGAACTATATACCAAGCGTCTTCGCTCATTTTCATCTGCACTAAGACGTAACCTTGGAATATTCGCTTTTCAACAACTCGGCGTTTGCCGTTTTTAACTTCAATCATTTTTTCTTGCGGGACAAGGATTTTAAAAATTTTGTCTTTCATGTCTAGTGATTCCGCGCGCTGCCGAATACTTGTGGCCACTTTTTCCTCATAACCGCTATAGGTGTGGATGGCGTACCACTGTTTCTGTGAATCGTATCTGTCGTTGCTATTCATTTAATAATTACGTCCTTAAATAATTTACCTAACACAAAATCAAAACTGCCTATCAAGACAGCAAAGATAACGGAAAACAAAATAACAGCCCAAGTCAGTTGGAGTGATGTTTTTCGATTAGGCCAAGTAACTAAGCGTAGCTCGTGCCAGCTATTACGAAAATAGGGCGGTATGATGTAGTGACCAATTATTTTAATAGGCCTCCAAATCGGCAGCGACTTTATAAAGCTCGTCGGAAAATGAATATGAAAATTGCGTTTAGTCTTCGGGTTAGCCGACGTCCTCTCAGCTCGCTGGCGTACCGTTTCGGGCGCAGCTCTCAGCTTACGATTACTCTTAGGGGGCACTGTTTGGTCGCTCAATTTAAAAACGTCCTTAATAAAAAATAACCTACTAATGTAGGCCACTTGTGTCAATCTTATCATACCTCTTAAACCGGGTCAAGCTAGACCCTAATGCGACTAAAATTGGCATGCTATAGTAGGTCTTATGTCGCTTGGCTTCAAGCTGTTCTGGATAATCAATATACTGGAATTGGCTTTGTGGCTATCGCCTTCGTTAAGCTTGCGACGGGTACTGGCGCCCGCCGTAATGATCTGGCTGGCGGCTGTCAGCGTGGCCATTGTTTATAGCCACCCCAGTCTACCAACCGGCCTGATTTTGCTGATTAGCGCCTACCGGATCTGTAACCTGACTCGGCTCTTGGTAGCCCGCATCCAAGAACGCTACCTTCGACGGGTCGTCGTTCAGTCAAGTCTTTGGCTGATCGGGATACAGGCTTTGCTATTACTTCTCTGGCAGATAAGTTCCTGGCTGACGGTTTCAACCTATAGCCTTTGGTTATCTCTAGCCTACGCCGACCTTATTGGCTGTTTAATCTTATTCATGTCGACCAACCGACATCTTCGAACCACGCATGTGCCAAAATTATCTAAAGCTGGCATAGCCGATCGAGACTTGCCAACACTCAGCGTTGCCATTCCTGCCCGTAATGAAAATGAAGACCTGGACGAGTGCCTGGGCTCACTTATAAAATCAAATTATCCAAAACTTGAAATTTTAGTCTTAGATGATTGTTCACAGAACAAACATACGCCGGAAATCATTCGTAGCTTTGCTCATGACGGCGTTCGTTTTATACAAGGTAACCAACCTAAAGAAAATTGGCTGGCTAAAAATCAAGCCTATCAACAACTGTTTGAAGAATCGAGTGGTGAGTTAATCTTGTTCTGCGGCGTTGACGTCCGTTTCAAGCCCGATAGTTTGCGTCAACTGGTTATGACTATGCTCTATAAACAAAAAAGCATGGTTAGTATTATTCCAGCAAATGCCGGACCGACAGCTCTGATATTAGGCGATTCTACGCTTCTGCAGCCAATTCGCTACGCCTGGGAGCTGGCAATTCCACGTCGGCTGTTGCAGCGAACGCCAATTATCAGTACCTGTTGGATTATCAGGCGCGAGAGTTTAGAGAGTGCCGGCAGCTTTGCCGCCGTTAGCCGCTCGATTGTACCGGAGAGCTATTTTGCCCGTTCCTGTGCTGTTCATGATGGCTATAGTTTCATGCAAAGCAACCAATCAATCGGCTTAACCACCAGTAAAGTCTTTATTGAACAACGTAATACGGCAATTCGAACTCGTTATCCACAGGTTCATCGACGCCTCGAGTTGGTTATGGTTGTGACTCTGCTTGAGGCTTTTGGGATCTTAATGCCTTATGGTTTAATCTTACTGGCGTTGCTCGGTCATTTGTCGTTGCAGCTGATAATCATTGGCTTGCTGGCTGTCGTTACTTTAACAATCTGCTACGGTAGAATAGTGACTCTAACCTTCAGAAAAAGGCTACTCCGTTCGTTGTACCTGCTGCCTTTGGCTATTATATTCGATGTCATACTCTTAAACTATTCAATGATCCGGTACGAGTTTTTCAGTGTTGTATGGAAAGGCCGTAATATCTGCATCCCTGTTATGCGTTCTATCTTACGGCCATCCGGCTAATATTATTTTGTCTCGGCCTTTTTTATCTCTAAATTAGGTAAGCTTATGATAAATGTTGAGCCTTTATCAAGATCGCTCTCAAGCGATATTGAAGCCTCCAATATCTTTGCCAACTTATCGGACACGTAAAGACCTAGACCTGTACCGTTCGTTTTACGTGTTCTAAAATCCTCACTTCTAAAAAACTTATCAAAGACACGTTTTTGATCACTTCGACTGATACCGATACCAGTATCTTGAACTTTGACGATAATACCATTTTGTATATTTCTGACAATTAGATTGATTAAGCCTTTCTCGGTATATTTTAGGGAATTGGTCACAAAATTTTGGAGAATTTCCCGGACATAGAGCTTGCTTGAATTAAGGATTGTTACGGCTGGATCAATATCTGTTGTCAGCTTCAAACCTTTAGCTCCAGCGTCATTTTGATAGCTTTTTGACAACTCACCAATTAACTCATGGACATTGATCGGCTCAATATCAAGAGGTAATTTACCGCGCTCTGCTCGAGCTAATGTCGCTAAATCATTGACAAGGTCAGCTAAGAACAATACTTGGTCGTGGGCAACACCAAGAGCTTTTTTAATATCCTTTATATCACCGTCTTTCTCGACGATAAATTGGGCGTTACTGACATTACCCTCAGTTATGGCAATCGGTGTCCGTAACTCATGGCTGACAACTGAAATAAATTCATCACGTTCTTCTTCTAGAGACTTTTCCCTAGTAATATCACGGATCAGTATGACGTATCCGCGCTGACCAACCTCACCGTACCCTAGCCTAACAGGTGCAACACTAAGATAGATGTTAATTGCGCTGCCATCGTTATATTTGATTATAAAGTCACGATTGACCGTTGGTGCAGTTGTTGTCTTAACTAGCTTAACTATGTCTACTTTTTTGTCGTTTTTATCAAAAAAGTACAAGACGTCGCTGAGTGATTTATTTTCCATTGATTCGTTACGGTCAAGTATATTCAGCGACGCACCGTTATAGAGAACTATTTGGCATAGGCCGTCGACCGCAATAACGCCATCAGCCATGCTATTTATGAGACTCGTTAATCGACTATGCTCTAAGCGAGCATTACTATTTAGTTGCCGTGATAATTTACCGATCAGCATTTGCTGTATATTATGCCATAACCATGAATGTTTTAGACTATGAAAAGTGTTGGCTTATATTTTTTAATCTCCTTTCTGAGTTGTGGTGTCCTTGGTTGTAAGTTTTCTAACTCGTTCCAGAACCGGCTACCATGATGCAAAACCTTAACATGGGCTAGCTCGTGAATAATAACGTAATCAATCAGCTCCCAAGGTAATTGGACTAGGTATAGATTAAGGACAATGTTGCTCCGCTGATCGCAGCTTCCCCAGCGAGTCTTCATCCGTTTAATGGTCAAGCCGTTATAACTAATGCCATATAAAGTCGCCAGCTGTGATAGGCGCTGGTCAAATAAGGCGTTAGCTTGAAGGCGGAGTGCCCGAATGCAAGCAGTTTGGGCGGCGGCCTGAACCTGGGGGCTAAAGATGGTTGAATTTTCGCCATATGTGACGATTACTTCAGTTTGACGAACACTCGTTTTAATCGACTTAGCCAGTTTGGTTTGTTTAAATACCAAATGATGCGATTTACCTATCCTTAAACCGTCAGTTAAGACGATAAACTCTTGATTATTATGCTGAGCCAGAATCCAATCCCGCTTGGCGCTGGCAAAAGCTCGGCCAGCTTTATAGGGAGCCCAGGTCGGGATAGTGACTCTTACATCCCCATCGGCAGCAATGGTAATGCGCAAGCTACGGTTGTTTTTTCGCTTGTAGATTTTTATTTTGCCGACACCGTCGATCTCGAATTCTTGGTAGGGCATTAAGGCTTACTTTTAGCGAATTACAATATTACGCCGGCTAGGGTCAAAACGACCTTGTTGCATATTCGGTTTGGGAACAAGATTAACCATCCCCGGCTTGACTACCGGAGACAGCTCGTCCACGCCTAGTAATCCAAGCTCGCGGAGTCGGCGAGCAACCGTACTGAACTGCGTGCTAAAAGTATGCTTGCCGCTTACCACTATATAATCTTCAGTACTAGCCGGGTTTTGCATTTGTCCTATCAGGTTGTTAAAAGTTGTCTGATCGTAGGCTGCGGCGTATTTATCGTCAATTCTCCGACGATCGCGTTTTAGGTTACGCAAGTATGAACTTTCAGTGTCCATCTGGAACCAGACCAATAACGATTTGGCGTGACACTTGCGAGCGAGCTCCCTCAAAGAGTGCCGCTGACCTAACCGCATCAGATCGTCATCGTAAACAACACTTATGCCAGCGCTCAAAAATTCTTCGCTCATATAACGCATAAGCTGGGTAATCACGCTATTTTCTTGCTTATCGTACCGGGGGTGTTCAAAAAGCTCAAACCTAATCCGGTCAGCCTGAATGTGAGCTGCCTGGATATGTTCACAAAATTGGCGGGCAAAATACGTTTTACCAACCCCTGGGAAACCATAGAGAAGAACAATTATTGGTTGGCTAATCGCACGCTTTGTCATAACTTTAATTGTATACCAGTATTACCCTTGTCTTAAAGGACAGTGACATTTTACAACAATCAGAATATTATATGTGCGCTGGCAAAAAGGTTATGTAGTTTTGTTAGAACTGGCTAATTCTACAACTTGCTTTGGATGATTTATACTACATTTGGACACAAATCATTAGGGGTGTTCGTTAATGGTAAGCGGCGACTCTCCAAAAGTCGTGCTGTCGGTTCAAGTCCGGCCACCCCTGCCAAGAGACTTGGTCAATTTCTTCCCCAGAGCCGATTTCAAGTAAGTTGTAGTTTCTTTAGATAATTTTAGTTAGATAGTTCGAAATTTAGGATTAATAAATTATTTGAACAAAATGGTTGTGCTTCCAATCTCTAAAGTGGTATATTTATATCTAGGTAAGTTTAAAAATAAACGCTTAGACAAACATGAAAGTATTAATGCTCGGCTGGGAGCTACCGCCTCATAACAGTGGTGGTTTAGGTGTCGCCTCTTTTAATTTATGTAAGGCTCTTTCTAGGCTGAGCGTTGATATTGAGTTCGTACTCCCTTACCACGCCGACCATGATATTAATTTCATGAAGATTTTGGCTGCAACCCCTCAAGACGTTAAGGCAGTCATCAAGAGTGGTATAGCCTATGACAGTTACAAATATTTAATGGTTGACGGCACTGAAGAGTTCCATAATATCTTCGACCAACAATTCATGTACGAAACGGCTATCGGCCTTCTAATCAATTCAGGCCCGTATGACCTTATCCACGCTCACGACTGGCTGACGTTTAGGGCCGGCCTAATCGCAAAAGAGAAACTCGGTTGCCCACTGATTTTGCATGTCCACTCGCTTGAATCTGATCGGGCCGGTGGCTCATACGGCAACCCAATGGTGCACGAGATAGAAGAACTGGCGTTTCACGAAGCCGATCGAATAATCGCTGTCAGTAATCTGACTCGTCAGGCAATTGTCCGCGATTACGGCATTGGCATAGAAAAAATTGACGTTATCCATAACAGTATCGATTTAAGCGACACAGTCGACGCCGAGTACGACCTTACTAATACTTACCAATACTTAGCAGCCCTTCGTGCCCAAGGTTACCGCATCGTAACTAATGTTGGACGGCTAACTCTCCAAAAAGGTCTGACAAACTTACTAAAAGCCGCCAAAGTTGTGATTGAACACGCCCCTAAGACAATGTTTTTGATTGTCGGCAACGGCGAGCAGTACTATGAGCTGTTAACCATCGCGGCTGACCTTGGCATCGCCAAAAATGTTATATTCACTGACTTTCAAAGGGGAAAACCGTGGCGAGATGCTTTTTCAATCGCAGATTTGTTTGTAATGCCATCCGTCTCAGAACCATTTGGCCTTGTGCCTCTTGAAGCAATCGGTTATGGAACGCCGACCCTCATAACAAAGCAGTCTGGTGTTGGCGAAGTACTGATGAATACATTGAGGGTTGATTTTTGGGACATCGATGAAATGGCCAATCAAATCATTGCAGTCGTCCAAAACGATCCGTTGCGTGATGAATTACTAAAGAACGCTTCCGGCGAGCTGGGCGGTCTTTCGTGGGACAACGCAGCTAGCAAGCTAATGAGCGTCTATCAAAATTACGTGACTGTGGCGGCAGCATGAACGTAATAACCTGGAAGACAAGCGAACTATGAAAGCGATCGTTTTATATCTTCATGTCCATCAACCGTACCGTCTTCGCCATTACACCGCCCTGGAAACTGGCCACGTCCACAATTATTTCGACTCCGTAAAGGATACCAAAGCTAACAATCAAAACATACTGCGTAAAGTAGCCGAAAAATCATATCTGCCAGCTAACCAATACCTACTGGAGTTACTCGAAAATAACCCTCAGTTTAAACTGAGTTTGTCGTTAAGCGGTATAGTTCTAGAGCAACTGGAGCGTTGGGCACCCGAGGCTCTGGAATCATTTCAAGCCCTAGTTAAAACGGGTCGAGTGGAGATCATCGGTGAGACCTATAACCACAGCTTATCTTTCTTCTATTCCAGAAGTGAATTTGAAACTCAAGTCAGTATGCACCGCCAAAAAATTGAATCTCTCTTTAACCAGACGCCGAAAATATTCCGCAATACCGAGCTAGCCTATAACAACGATTTAGCAGTCTGGGCTGATCAAGCTGGCTATAAAGGCATCCTGGCCGAAGGCTGGGATCCTATTCTTGGTTGGCGATCGCCTAATTATGTTTATCGACCGGCTTATACCGATAATATTCGTTTACTCATGAAAAACTATCGCCTAAGCGACGACATTGCTTTCCGATTCGGAAATCATGATTGGAGTGAATGGCCGCTAACGGCCGACAAGTTTGCCCATTGGATAAATTCCGATAATAATGCCACCAATATCGACTTATTTATGGACTATGAGACTTTTGGAGAACACCAGTGGCAGGAGACGGGCATTTTTGAGTTCCTTAAAGAGCTGCCTAAGCAATGGCTAAAAGCTCCAGATAACACTTTTATGACGGTTTCAGAGGCCTGTGATAGCTTCGAGCCAGTTGATCAAGTCGATGTGCCAAATACTATTACATGGGCGGATACGGAGCGCGACTTAAGCGCCTGGCTCGGCAATAGCATGCAACAACAAGCTATTATCGGGCTATATGAACTCCAAGATAAAATAATTAAATCACAGGATCTGTCGTTAATTAACGATTGGCGCAACCTTCAGGCTTCAGATCACTTTTATTATATGTGTACTAAATGGTGGAATGACGGTGATATTCACTCGTATTTTAGCCCCTACGAAACTCCTTATGAGGCCTACATGAACTTTATGAATGCTTATCATGATCTTCGCTTCAGGCTAGCTGAAAAGGGCGTCGCGGTATAACCCAAATGGGTCGACCCACAGTTTTAAGTAATGGGCAACTATTCGTTGGTATCGACGAAAATGGTCTTGTCCATGATTTTTACTACCCCTACGTCGGCCTCGATAACCTGACGAATGCTAGAAGTTCGCAACATAAAATCGGTCTTTGGGTCGACGGTGTCTTTCGCTGGACTGATGACGGTAGCTGGAAAATCAATGTTGATTTTGCGAGCGATGCGCTGATAAGCAATATCTCAATGAACTCTAGTGAACTAGGTATTAGATTAGATTTCCAAGATTTTGTCGACAGCGAATATAATGCCTTGATTCGATCTATAAAAGTTACAAATCAATCAGACCACAAACGAGAAATTCGTTTGTTCATGCATCAAGTATTTCAAATTTCCCGAGCCGGCCGGGCTGACACGGCTATGTACGTGCCTGACGATCACTACATTCTCGATTACAAAGGACGCTGTTGCCTCCTAATCGCCGGCAAAATTGTAAATGATGGCGATTTCGATCAATTTTCTGTCGGCAACTATGCAATTGAAGGTAAAGCCGGTACGTTTATTGACGCTGAAGATGGTGAGTTGACTGGTAACGCCGTCGAACACGGTGGTGTTGATAGCGTTATACGCTTCAGGCAGGAAGTTGAGGCTAATGAGACAATCAATATTGATTATTGGGTTGTCGCCGCCGACAGTCAAAGCGATGCCCGGGTAGTCCATACTTACCTTAAATACTATTCAGTTGAAGAAAGACTGGATGTAGTTCGTGCTTACTGGCAAAAATGGTTGGAACCAGCCCATGAAAAACTTCAAAGTTTGCCTGAAAATCAGCGAATTGAAGTCCAGAAGAGTCTTCTTATAATCAAGGCTCATTGTGATGAGCGTGGATCCATTCTGGCTAGCGGCGACTCCAGTATATTTAATTACGGTCGTGATTATTATTGTTATTGTTGGCCACGCGATGGCGCTTACGCACTTTGGCCGCTGATGCGTGTCGGCCTCTTTGAAGAAGCCAAAAAGTTTTTTGATTTTGCTCGTGACACAAGACATCGGGATGGATATCTTATGCACAAATATCAGCCTGACCGGGCTATTGGTAGTACCTGGCACCCGTTATTACATGGCCGAGCCAAAGAATTGGCTATCCAAGAAGACGAAACAGCAACTGTCATTTATATGATTGGAGAATACTACAGGCTAAGCCATGACCGCATTTATATTGAGAATATCTTCGATAGTTTCATCGCACCGTGTACCAATTTTATGAGCAAATTTGTCGACGCCTCGACCGGCTTACCTCATGCAAGCTACGACTTATGGGAGCAAAAATTTTTAACTTCGACTTATACGGTTTGCACTGTTATATCCAGCCTCGAGGCTGCCGCCAGTTTAGCTGATATTTTGGAACGCGCCCAAGCCGATGCAGTGTATTGGAGACAGACTGCCGATAAGATGCGGGCGGCTCTTGACACCATGTACCACCCTGATGGTTATTTTCGTAAAGGTTTTTTATTACAAGAAGATGGTAGTTTAGCTTACGATGACATTCTCGATATCTCCAGCTTTTATGGCACCTACATGTTTGCCAAATTGCCAATCGATGACCCGAAGCTAACAAGTACGCTTCATCATGTCGAAAATCGACTCCTTAATACCTCCCCGATAGGCGGGGTCCTCCGCGACGAACATGATGGCTATTTCTTGATGAAGAGTCAATACAAGGGCAACCCTTGGGTTGTCTGCTCTATGTGGCTGGCGCAGTACTATATAACTATCGGCCAGACCGATAAGGCTTTAGAGCTCATCAACTGGTCAATTGCTAGAGCCTACCCAAGTGGAGCACTAAGCGAACAATTCGACCCAGAATCAGGTTTTGCCCTAAGTGTTACTCCATTAGTTTGGAGCCACGCCGAATTCGCCAACACAGTATTTGACATAAACAATATTAATTAACTTAATTTTCAAAAACGAGAATGAGAATCGGTTATTTTTTAGGTTTTACTTCGTTGCGACCGAGATTTTTTTTAGTTTCAACAAAAAGTACTTGTTTTCTAAGCTTTGGGCTGTACTTACGCAGAGATAGCTTCTTTGGACTATTAACCGAATTTTTGGAAGTGTAATAAATCCTCTCGCATGATTCTTCGCTAACTAGTCAAACTAATTTTCGCTTGTCACCTTTTTTTGCCATCCAAACCAACAAACCTTTCTCAAGAACCTTACAATTTTAACAGATTAATGGCTCAACAACAATTTTCGTTGTTGGCATTGAAACCTAACGTGCTTATTTTTATAATAAACCTTAATAACTGATTTTCTATAAATAATTACAGCTGGAGCCACGAGCCGGGGTTGAACCGGCGACCTCAACTTTACCATAGTTGCGCTCTACCAACTGAGCTATCGCGGCATTTGGTAACCGTTTTAATACGGTCTCGAACATGACTACCCGACTATTTTACATTGTAAAGTATGAAATTAGAAAAAATTTGGTCCCACGTTGTTGCTGAGGTTAGAACTACTTCGCCAAGTACTCCTTTATGCCATCGAGCCATCCGCCTGTAAAGTACCCTTTCGGATTTAATCTCAGATTTATGTCTTTTCATTAGAATATAAAAGCAGTCAGAACGCTACTCATCTCAGTAAAATTCTAGTTCGCCTTAGATCGTTTATCCAGTGCCCACTGTACAGATGGGCTGATCGGCTTGTCTGTACGGTGGATACAACCCACCCAGCAACAAGGTCGTCGCATTCCTTCCTTGAGCTCAGAAACAACTCGCTTAACATGTTCATCCCTTGTTTTTTGTTGTTTAACGGTCACGGTCCAGCAAATCCACTCATTTCGTGCTAGCGGCGTTAAACTCTGCCATGCTACTCGTGCCGCTGAGGCAGAAGTAAGTGCTTTTCTTAAATCGGCAGGCATTTTATGGACTGTTCCGTCGGCTATTTCTTCTTTGGACATAAGCTTATGTTACTGTATTTTGTTCCAACTGTCTCGATCGCTTCGTATGGTGCAGGGAGAGGGATTCGAACCCCCGAAGGCATAAGCCGTCTGATTTACAGTCAGATGCGTTTGGCCGCTTCGCTATCCCTGCCCAATAGTACCCTTGACTACTCTGTTACATTACCCAAATTTACACCGTTTGGAGCCACCTGTCGGTATCGAACCGACGACCTTCACTTTACAAAAGTGTTGCTCTACCGCTGAGCTAAGGTGGCAATAATTTCCAGTTGTCTATTATTTAGACCATGAACGCAGGATAAGTCTATCAAAACAGGGGTTAAATGACAACTCTTGGAGACCGCACGACACGTTTGGCTTGCCCCGAAGTAGTAATAAATTTTTTAAGTTTGTCGTCAATAAGATCAGCTTCCGCTTCGCGTTCATGAGCCCGATAAGCCTTAGCTAACAGGGTGTAAGTCTCCTTATTAGGCTCTAGTTCAACGGCTGTTTCTAGCTCTTGAAACATGATGCGTTCGTTGCCAAGTTTTTCCTGAACTTTAGCATAAGCGACATGGCGGGCTGCTGACTGATCATCAAGTTTAAGCGCCTCTTGAAAAGCGATATCAGCTTTTTCATAATTTTCTGTTTCATAGTAAATCAGGCCTAAGTTATGCAAAGATGAGGGTGTAACTTCAATACTTGAGGCAATTTCAAAACAATCTATGGCATCCCGGTACTCTTTCTGCTTGGCATATAAAATACCGAGGCGGTTGTAGGCCGCTGCGTTTCGTTCGTCTATCTTCAAGATAGCCAGAAGAGCTTTCTCGGCCCTCAAAAAGCGATTGTCGCGCATACCTTGGTGGACAATATCCCACAAACCGCCCAGCCTCACGCTTACCCCTCGTGAGATGGATGCAAATTCATCGTCGTGTACGTGGGCGTTCCAGAATGCAAGAAAACCGAACGCGCCAACAAATAAAAGATCGAACATATTAACCTATCGAGTATATCAGCCTAAAGCGACAACATAAAGTTTAGTAATACAAGCTTAGGCTGGGCACTCGTTAGCAGTTGCTGGGTTGCAACGTGGCTGGCAGATAGGACTCTTTGCCATTTATGCACTACAGAGCTACTCTTACCGCCCTGTTTGAGGCTAATACTAGCCATTTGTCCTAATGTAAACAAAACATCAAAGCAAAGCTGCCTGTCCTTTGCTAAATCATCAATCATAGCGATTCTTTCAAAGGCGAGTTGCTGGAGAATAGTATGAGCAATGTTGGTTGCTTTAATCAGCGGCTGCTCACTGCTCTCGTCTAAAAGGGCTTTAACCATACCTAATAAGCCACCACTAATTAATATTGACTTATCGACGGCCGCCGATGGGTAACCATGACTCTCAAAGTACGATTTTATCGTTTGGCTATCGAGTAAATGTATATTGATATGCTGGAGGCGGGAACAAATCGTTGGCAAAAGCGAGGCTTCGCTGATCGCCGTAAGAATTATAACCGTGCCGGCTGGCGGTTCCTCAATTGTTTTTAGCAGGGCATTTTGAGCTTTAACGGTCAGCAGGTGGCTATCTTCAATCACGACGACGCGGTTACTACCGCTTTTACCGGTTGTTTTTAGTAAAGTAAAATGAATTACTGCTCGTATATCGTCGACGGCTATGATCTTGCCGTTATGGGCTGAAACAAGCATAAAATACGGATGGGTCAACAACTTTACAGTCGTTGTTCCGAGCAGTCTGGCAGAAACCTGGCGAGCCAGTGCTCCTTTTCCGCTGCCCTTTGGAGCTATTACTAACAAGCCATGTGAGGGCTTGCCAACGAAACTATCAATCGCCTGGCTGGTCGTGGGATGCAGGAGCAATGGCTTCATAACTTCATCATCTCCTCAAACTCTTCAGGTAATGGTGCGACAATTTTTTTTCGTTTCCGGTCCGGCAATGTTAGTTCAAGCTGACAAGCATGCAAATATAATCGGTCAGCTTCAGCACCGCCATAAAGCTTGTCACCGATTATTGGGTGACCGACAGAGCTTAAATGTACTCTAAGCTGATGCGTTCGACCAGTTTCTGGGTGTAATTCTAGCAGGCTATAAATATTATTGCGGCCTTTAACGTTATACTCCGTGACTGCCGGCTTTCCAGAGCTTCCAGTCCGAAATGTCTGCGGCCTTTTGGGGTTTCGCATAACCGGCATGTCGATAATAGCCTGTTCGTGTGGCATTTTTCCCGACACTATAGCGTAATATGTTTTGAGGACTTTACGACTAGAAAATTGCTTTTGCAGCCAGCTTAAAGCCTCCGGGGTTTTAGCGGTTATCATAACGCCGCTAGTCGGTCGGTCAAGACGATGAACAATACCACCTCGCTCGCCACTGAAACCGTCTTTTATTTTACCCTTCAGCCAAGATGCCACCGTAGCTTCAGGGTTGAATACACCTTTACTGTGAGTCAAGATGCCAGGCGGTTTATTGATGATTATACAGTCCTCGTCTTCGTATAAAATTGGCAATTCGATATCCGGAATTTGTTCATGTACTCTAGAGTTGTAATCGACAACTACCCTATCACCCTGATGGAGCTTATAGCCCGGTTTTTGTAATACCTTTTTGTTGACCTTAACTTTACCTTTCTTTATAAGAC
>JBOHNR010000014.1:0-42239 GCA_050730755.1 Saccharimonadales bacterium (SeqCode)
GTCTTGATATTGACCTTTAAGCGCTTGAAGTTGAATTTTAAATTCCTCTGGTGTAACTGTAATTTGCTCCCTATTGGCAACCTCGGTTAGGACCAGTCCAATCTTGACACGCCGTTCGGCCGTTTCGCGTAACGAGGCAAGGTATTCCTCCTCACTTTTGCCTAATTCTTTTAAGTATTCTGGCCAAGTCTGGCTTTTATAACTAACATTTTGACGGGCTTGCTGTTCGATACGCTTAACGTCCTCCGTAACTAACACTTCCGGGATCGCAACTTTGGTCTCAGAGGCAATTTTTTCCAGTAATTCGTTATCGTAGACCCGCGTTGCCTCAGATTGTTTTTCGCCTAAAAGCTGTTTTCTAATGTCAGCCCGTAGCTCGGCGACAGTTTTAAAGGGACCGGCTTGAGCTGCAAAATTGTCGTCCACTTTCACGTCAGCGACCGTTTGAACTTTTGTCACTGTAACATCAAAAATTACTTTTCGATTTTGCAGGGCTGAGACACTGTAATCTTGAGGGAAAACAATATTGAACATCTTTTTTTCGCCGGGTTTCATACCAATCAGATGAGTTTCAAAGCCAGGGATAAAAACGTTGCTGCCTATAATCAACGGGTAATTGGTTTCGTCGGCCCCTTTAATTGGCACGTTGGTTTTAGCATCTTTACCACTAAAGTTAATAATCAACTGATCGCCTTCCTCGGCAGGTCGCTTGACATCAATTCTGGCAGCGGCTCTTAGCTGAAGCTCGTGCACAACATTATCGATTTCTTTTTCTGAGACACTGACAGGCTTCTTCGCCAATTTTATTTTAGTGTAATCGGGCAAACTAACTTCACCGATTACTTCAACTTCGACCACCAACTCCAAAGTTGTATAAGGCACAAACTTACCTACGGTTACCTTAGGCTGGTCAACCGGCCTTACGTTTTCACGCTTGATGGCCTCGGCATAAAGACGATTGACAGCTTCATCTAAAAATTCAGACTGAAGAAGCGATGGATCGATTTGTTTTTCGGCCATACTAGGCGGAGCTTTACCGACACGAAATCCTGATACTTTAACCTCACGGCTGAGGCGTTTTAGGACCGCACCCTTAACCTCGTTCATCAGAAGCTGATCGGCATTTACTGTTAACTTGATCGACGTCGGGCTAGTCCGTTCTTTGGTGATTGGCATAGGTAGTTATTGTATGGCATTAAATGCCTTACCTCAACTATCACGAAAGTTTTAGAGGCTAAATCGATAGAGATTATTTATTGACAGGTAAAATATTTTTTTCGGTTGACGAGTAGATATTTATCGATCTCGTCGTACCAGCTGAGTATCAGAGGATGTTGAGAAACTTCTGTCCTTTTTTTTAAGTATTTCTGGTGGTACATCTCATAAGAAATACTAGACTTTTTCCAGAAGTTACCATCTCCTTGAATATTCATAAGAACTGGAAGGAGTTTGTCTAAAGCATAGACCAGGCGAGCTTCTTCTGAAGCTAAAGCTTCGTATTCATCAATCAAAGAAATAATCCACGCAAACTGCTTAAATTTTAACTTTAACTTTTTAAAACCTTCATTTTCTCTGACATTTTTTGTCTGTAGGGCTATGTCATCCCAGGCTGAAGTGTCACCAGCAAATATTTCGACCAAATCATGAACCGTGGCAAAACTAGCTACTTTTTCAGCGTTAAGGCCCAAGTCCTCGGCAACCGTAGCGCCTATTAAGGCAAGCGAAAATGAATGCTCGGCATCGTTCTCTAGGCGTTCAAGTTGAGTGGGCCATGGAAGAGCGCGTTTTTCATCTCCAAAAGGTATATAAGCCTCTTTCACTAGAAATTCAATGTCTTTAAACGTGACGTGACCTTTCGTCATAAACATAGGATACAAAACTACATTCAGCTAAGCAAAAGTGATGAGAAAATTTGGTTGCCCGTTATTCAGTCTCGTTATTGATCTTTCAGCTTGAATCTAGATCGTCGGAAGTCTTCAATGATGCTGACGATTCTAGCAACACTGTGTTTTTCTTCGGCGCCGCTACGAAGGTTTTTTAAAGTGTAGCTTTCTTCTTTTAGCTCCTGAGGACCAATTATTAACACGTACTGAATACCCTTTTTGTCAGCAGTTGATAATTGTTTATCCAAATTTCTGGCTGATAATTCAACGGCTACATTAACGCCACTCGCGCGCAGCTCGGCAATCGGTTTTTGGGCTTGATTCAATATGTCGCCGACCAATACCACGTACAGGTCAGTTTCAGTTGATAATTCGGGTAACAATTCGTGGATCACCAAAAAATCTGTAAGCGTTATGTCACCCATCCCAAAGCCGACAGTTGGTAATGGCTCCACGCCAAACTGGGCGACCAAAGCGTCATAACGACCACCTCCCAGAAGTGATCGATTATTATCCGGATTGGTATCAAAAATCTCAAAGACAATATCGGTATAGTAATCAAAACCACGCATTAAAGTGACGTCGAACTCGACATTAGAAATCCCGCCTGCTTTTAAAAGTTCGAGTGTTTGATTCAACTCAGTCAGAGCCGTATGGTTCTGTAAGGATTGAGGTAATGTTGTAAATCGTTTAGCGTCAAGAACATCAAGTAACTTCTCAACGACTCCTTGTTCGCGCTGCGAAGGGCTGCAAATTTCACCAACTTGGGCAATCACATCAGCCCGATCCATCTTCTGGAGGCGATCGATTAAACGTGCAATACTCGAAGCTTGCACATCATCAAGCCCGAGGTAATCATTAAGGACAAAGTTAATAAACCGGCGACTATTTAGTTTAATCACATACATGCTCGGCTTTGCGCCAAAGTCTCGGAATATAGAATCGGCCAAAGTAATTATTTCGTGGTCAGCCTCAATACCTTCAACGCCAAATATATCAACATTTAATTGCCAATGCTCTCTTAAGCGCCCGCGCTGAGGACGTTCATAACGCCAAAGGTTCGGAATACTGTACCACCTAACGGGGTAAGTCAGCTCTTGGCGCCGAGCGGCTACCATTCGACTAACAGTTGGAGTCATTTCTGGCCGAATAACTACTTTTCGGCCGCCCCTATCCTCAAAGACATAGGTCTGTTCATTAACAATTTCTTGGCTTGACTTGGCTAAATATAGCTCTAGTGGCTCCAAAATGGGAGCATCATACTCTTCATAACCGAACCGTTCGACGACTTTTCTAAGCTTACCGAAAATGTATTTTTGTGTCCTTTTGTCCGTCGGATAAAAGTCACGGGCTCCCCTATACGGTTGAGTTGATAAAGCCATTAATTTAGTCGATCTCCTTATCAGGGATTATATCAAATCAAAATGCTTGGTGGGGATGAGAGGACTTGAACCTCCAAGCCTTGCGGCACATGCTCCTAAGGCATGCGTGTCTACCATTTCACCACATCCCCGAACTCACCATGGTAATTATATGGATTAGCAGCCTAAGGAGGCAAGCGCACAGCTGTAATAAACCCCGCAGTGCTGATTAAACAAATCATTTCCATTGCAATATCAAGAGTTAATTTTAAAAAGTCTTGTTGCCAAAAAGAAACTAGGGATGAATAATATTACCAATTGAAAAATATAGTATGGATCAGGCAAACGAAGAACAACGACCAATACTAACTCCAAGCTGGAGCCTAGTTCGAAAAAATTATGACCTCTTAACAGAACACCTTGAACAGGTAGTTATTATCGTCTTATTGCCAACGTTGACCATAACTCTTGGTGATCTATTGATACAATCTCAAAAATCCTTGGGGACATTGGTGTTTTTGATAGGCGTACTTTGGTACTTTTTTAATATCGCCGCATCATATGGCTTACAATTAAGCGCTGCTAAAGGAAAGCACATCAAAATCGGTGATTTATATAGTCAAAATTGGCGCTATGAGTGGCGACTAACCTGTTACACTTTAATTTTCGCGGCCATTACTTTAATCGGCTTCATCTTACTTGTCATTCCAGGCTTGATTATACTTAGGCGCTATTTACTATCCGGTTTCTACGTTATTGACAAAAACTTATCAATCGGCGAAGCTATGAAACTCAGCGCTGCTCAAACCAAAGCAGTTTCCGGTTATATATGGGGTACTATTGGTGTCGTTGTGGCTTTGGGTATCGCCGGTGTCGTTGTCAGTTTTCTATTCACAGCCATTCCAGGCGTGCCAAGCATTATATCTAGCCTAGTAATTCTAAGTTATATATTCGTTCTGGCTCAACGTTATCTAGAAGTAGAAAAAAATGCCGTGGCCACCTAGTCAGGCCATCCGACGATAAACTAGTAACTGAGCGTAACCATATAATTTTGTCCGTAAAAGTTCATATTCACTCGGTAATTTGAGACTGGTACCCACCGGTAGAGACATTACCACCAAACCCTTAAGTTGAGTTCGTTTGGCAAGAAAAAGGATGGTATCTTGCTGGATATTATCGTACGGCGGATCAAGTATAACTATGTCAAACACGTCATCGCTTGTAGCAAGCCACGCCGATGCCGAGGATTGTATAAACTCAATTTTATCACCGACATCTAGATCAGTTATATTTGCTGCTAGTGTCTTCTGGGCCTGTCGATCTGACTCGAGTGCCACTGTTAATGCTACCCCGCGACTAATCGCTTCAAATGATACTGCACCACTACCAGAGAATGCATCCAATACTCTTAATCCTTCGATATCTCCGAGCATATTAAAAAGCGCGCCTCGAATCTTATCACTCATCGGGTGAGTACGGCTATTAGCCGGCGATCTAAAAATTCGGCCTTTTAAGTAACCAGCAATTATACGCATTATCTTTTTTCCCTCTTCTTAATTTAAGTTGGTAACCGCCCGTAGGCTCGTAACTCGTCTATTAAGATCACTGTATTTATGTAACTGCTCTTTCTGATTGATAAATTCCTGAGCTGCCCGACGAGCCCGAGCTATTAGCTTAACATCCGATAACTTGGCAACTCTTATGTCCAACTGTCCGTGCTGAAGACTACCATAAATGGCACCAGGGCCGCGCAGTTCAAGGTCAAGTTCAGCCAATTTGAAGCCGTCATTATTTCGTTCAATGGCACGCAAACGTGAGCTGGCTGGTTTGGAATCGCCCATCATTAGATAACAGTAACCGGTAGATGTGCCGCGTCCAATTCGTCCTCTAAGCTGATGGACCTGAGCCAAACCAAAATGTTCAGCATTCTCAATTAACATGACGGTGGCATTGGGTATATCAACCCCAACCTCAATCACCGTTGTCGAGACCAAAATATCTAATCGGTGATCAACGAACGCTTCCATGATCTTATTCTTCTCGGCAGGCTTCATTTTGCCGTGCATGAGGCCTATTTTGTAGTTTCTAAAATCATGTTTTGATAATCGCTCAAAAACCTCTTCTACCGAATGTATACCCAGAGCTACAGAATCAGATATTAACGGGCAGACCACAAACATTTGGTGGCCAGCCTTAAGTTCAAGCTCTATGCGCTGATACAACTGATCCCGTGAGTTGGGCGAGCAGATCTCCGTCACTATCTCAGGCCTACCTGGCGGTTTGGTGTCAAGGATTGATATATCTAATTCACCGTAAAGTGTTAAAGCCAAACTGCGAGGAATCGGCGTAGCACTTAAATATATAACGTGAGGCATATGTCCGGCTTTGGCAATCAGGCTTTTGCGTTGCTCAACGCCAAAGCGGTGTTGTTCGTCAATAATTATCAGCTCCAATTGCCTAATGTCGACTTCGTCTTGAATTAGGGCATGGGTGCCGACAATGAAACGCATTTGGCCATTAGCTATAAATTGGTGCGCTTGTCTTTTCTGAGTTGGACTCATACTACCGACCAACAATCCCAGACTCTTCTCAAGACCAAGCGGCTGAAGTAGCTGGATTAATGTCTCGAAATGTTGGTGAGCTAGAATTTCAGTCGGGGCCATAAATGCAACTTGATGTCCACTTCTTAGAACCATGACCGCAGCCATAGCGGCAACAACTGTCTTACCTGATCCCACATCACCCTCAACTAGACGATTCATAGGATAGTTTTTTTGCATATCAAGATATATCTGCCAAATAATTTTACGCTGCCCGCTAGTCAACTTAAATGATAAGTGACTGACAAAATCTTTGGCTACATTTTCGTTGAAGGGCACGATCGGAGCATATTCGTTCATGATCTCGTATTTGTTGAGTAAACTAGCTAGACTTAAACTGAAAACCTCATTAAACCCTAAGCGTTCGCGAGCGTCAGCAAGGCTCTGACTCGTGTCTGGAAAATGTATGCCTTCCATAGCCCGAGCATAACTAATTAGTCTGTTTTCTTGTACTAGCCAACTCGGCAAAGTTTCTGGCAGCACCCGTATCAAAGGCACAACTTGCTTAAGAGCTGAACGAATTTGCCTAGAACTTAACCCTTTAGTTTCTCGATAAACTGGAACGATCCGGGCTACGCTCAGAGGAAAGTCGCTAACTAGCTCAATACTAGGATTCATAATAACGAAGTGCCCATGTGAAAGCTCAAATATACCCGAAATAAAGTATTGCCGGCCATGCTTCAAGGAAGTAGCACGGTAAGGCTGATTGAACCAGACCAGCCTGACGCTGCCACTATCGTCTGAGGCAACTGCCTCAGTAATATGCATGCCCCGACGGGCATAGCGACCACTGGCTTGTAGAATTGTCGCTTTGATGCTGACTATGCCAGGTTTCAGCTGCTTGATACTACTAACGATCGAGAAGTCATCGTATCTTCGGGGGTAATAATCAATCAATGAACGGATCGTAGTGATCCCAAGTTGCCCAAAGCGGCTGGCAACTGTCTTACCTACACCCTTCAGAGAGTCAATGCCTGTATCGAGTTGCATTACCTTTTAGTATAAGGCCTCAAGCCGCGGTTTGGTCCGGCTATCTGGATACTAATGAGATTTTTTGACTAGAAAAAAAATACTTGGGCCAAAATAAACTCGGGCCAGAGGGGATTGAAGTGCCCTCTCAAGTCCTAGCATCGCTTTAAGAGGAACTACTTTCTTAAGTCCGGGATTACGTAAGTTTGACACCGATAAAGTACGCTCAACACGAAGGCCAGCATGAGCCAATTGACGGACGAAAGTATGAGGATTAAGGTTGACAAATGGGATTTCATCTTTAGTGCGATTCTGTGGCGAACGAATGTCGACCGGTTTAACAGGTAATCTCTTGCCTCTGACTAAGTGTTTAATGTGATTTAGAGCATGCCCATAATTAGCTATTTCGATAATGGCATAGCCTTTATCATTTAATATCCTGGCAATCTCAGCTAACTCAATTCGAGGTGAAGGAATGTGATGCAAAACCCGAACCATCACTACCAAATCAACTGATTGATCCTTAAATTTCAAATCATCGGCTTGCATTAGTTGGCGCTCTATGCCAGGTTGCTCTTTAAGAAAATCATCGGCAAATTTCAACTGCCGCTTGCTGGGATCAGCTAGAATCACTTTGTCAGCGTATTTGACCAATAAAATGCTTAGCCTACCGTAGCCACCACCAATATCAACAGCTAGATTGAAGTGTTTGCCGGTCAGGAGTCGTTTGATTGCGATTACCTCAGCCGCATTCTCATATTCTCGTTTTTGCCAATACTGTAAATAATTATGATCAAGCTGATTATACTGATCAGCTCTCTTGTGTTTCCGATCACTTGGTCTTGTTGCTTCGATTGTAGTTATCGCCTTCATTTGTGAGTTAATAACACGCTTTATTCTATAAACTAATGGTCGATAATAGCAAAATTATTTTTGCCGCGTTGTATGAGATTACTACCTTTTCGTAATTTGATTGGTTTATTTGAGGTCACTTCCTGGCCGTTAAGTCTAACTGCTCCTTGAGTAATTAAACGATTAGCGTCTGAGTAAGAGTTAGCCAAGCTAGCTTTCACTAGAAGCGCTGGTAAGCTTTCCGATTTAGCCGCTTTTATTGTCGGCAGTTCGCCTTTTAGGATGGCCTTATCTGCTCGGCTCAGTTGATCGAAATGACCGTTGCCAAAAAGTGCTTCAGTCGTTTTCCGAGCTGCATCCGCTTTCTTGATTCCGTGGACAAATTTTGTCACCTCATATGCCAATACTTTTTGAGCCAGCCGCTCGCTTCTATTTTGCTTAAACTCATCAATCAACTTAATCAGGTCTAACTTGTCAAGTAGAGTGTAAAGTTTTAAGAAACTCTCAGCACTTTCGTCATCAACGTTCAGCCAGAACTGGTAAAACTGATAAACGCTAGTTTTATTTTCATCAAGCCAGACAGCACTCGACTCGGATTTTCCAAATTTTGTTCCAGTGACGTTATTGACGACCAGCGGCGCCGACCAAACGTTTGCTTCAGCACCTTCGATTCGTCGAATAAGCTCGACGCCCGCTATGGAATTACCCCATTGGTCAACGCCACAAACTTGTAGGCTAACGCCTTTATCCCGGAACAGATGTAGAAAATCATAGCCTTGGATTAGAACATAGCTGAACTCAGCGTAGCTAATACCGGCGCCATTTTCGCTCAAGCGCTTTTTTATAAATTCACGACTTAGCATTTGTCTCATTGGCACAAACTTACCAATGTCACGTAAGAATGCTAAGTAGCCGAAGTTACGAAACCAGTCGTAATTATCAACAACCTCGAAGCGTAGTCCGGAAAAAAGATGATTATATTGGGCTATAATCCGGGCTTTGTTTTGTTTAATTTTCTTAGGTGATATTAATTTTCGCTCATCAACTTTCCCGTCTGGATCACCAATTAGGCCAGTCGCTCCACCAACCAACAAAACGGCTTTGTGGCCATGGCTTAAGAAGTGCCGTATCATCACTGCAATTACTAAATTACCGATCGTCATTGAATCAGAGCTTGGATCGACGCCCCAATAAAAGGTGATGGGGCTAGCGTCGATGGCGGTAATATCTTTGTAAGTCGTTTGATGAACAAAACCGCGCCATTTTAACTCTTCTGAAAGTGTCATGCTTGATATTTACCTTAATCTTGTAAACTCCAGTATACCTAAATACGAACATCTTGTGCACCCTGTCATGTGTATAACAAACTGAATGAAATATTTGGCGTTATTTCAGCAAGCACTGCTATAATGATGTGCAACAATCGACCGATATATGGGGAGTATTAAGAACGCATGAGTGAGTTCCGAAAAAGACTGTCTGGCGAACGTAGGCGCGTCAGAATCGGTAGCGGCAGTGGTTCATCTAAAACCATCCGGCTCAATCAAAGTTTAAGCGAACGTTTTCGTGCCAGTAAACACGCGCGGGCTATAAAACGAGCTACTTATCTTAGTACGCTGCCCAAAAATCCATTCCTAAGAACAATGTATCGTTTGCATCCAAAACGTTTAGCAGAGTATTGGTTCAGTCGTCAAGGCGCTATCATGGCTCTCAAAGTTATTGGCGTTGGCATCGTCGTGGTGTTCTTATTGACGATTGGTGTTTTCGCCTATTTTCGTAAGGATTTACCTAACATAAAGGATATATCGGGTGATAATCTTGGTGGCAGCATTACCTATTACGACAGAACCGGTAAAACCGTCTTGTGGCAAGATTACAACGCCGTCAAGCGTATCCCGGTTGCCAGTGACCAGATTTCACCGTACATGAAAGATGCAACTGTGGCCATTGAAGACAAAAACTTTTATCACGAAGGGGCCTTTAATCTTGGCTCAATTATTCGGGCAGGTATTAGCGATGTCTTGCATCATGGCGAGTCGCTTCAGGGAGCATCAACAATCACCGAGCAGCTAGTTAAACTGAACGAAGAGTGGACAGGCCAGCGAACTATTACTGTGAAAGTTAAAGAACTTATTTTAGCTGTCGAGTTGAGTCGTGAGTATTCCAAAGACGATATCCTGACAGGGTATCTTAATATCGCTCCATACGGTGGAGTAGAATATGGGGCACAAGCAGCGGCTGAAGATTATTTCCATACCAGTGCTGCCGACCTAACTCTCGCCCAAGCGGCTATGCTCGCAGCTATACCTGAGTCACCTGGCGTTTTCTCACCGTATGACAGCCCGCAATTTAACCCAGCTATAACCGCCGACTATTTTGATGAACAAGGCCTCCTGGCCCGAAAAAACTACGATTTAACCTTAATGGCTCAACAAGGTTATATAACCCAGGCGCAAGCTAAAGCAGCCAAAGCGGTCAACGTCCTAGCCGAAGTCCAACCCCTAAAGAACAAATACGCTGGAATTCAGTCGCCTTACTTTGTGCTAGCTGCCAAACAAGAACTTGAAAATAAATACGGGGCGGCGACGGTTGAACGAGGTGGCTGGAAAGTAACCACTACCTTGAATCTGCAGCTACAAAGCGATGCTGAGCAAGACGTCACCAATAATTTGCCGAACGTTGAAGACGACGGCGGCGACGAAGAAGCCGTTGTTATGGAGGACGTGCCAACAGGTCAAATCATGGCCGAAGTAGGAGGTGTTAATTTTAGTAATTCAAGCTATGGACAAATAAACTATGCCCAAATTAATATACCGCCTGGCTCTAGCTTTAAACCTTACGATTATGCGACCCTAATCAACGATTCGACCGATGTTGGTGCCGGATCAGTACTCTATGACGTCCAACAGCAATTACCCGGCTATCCTTGTACCAATAAGGTCGAACCGCTGGAAGGTGGTAATTGCTTATGGGATTACGACTTTAAGTATCCCGGTCCTGAAACAATACGTTACGCCTTGGCTGGTTCACGTAATGTACCGGCGGCTAAGGCTATGCTATCAGTTGTACCAAACGCACAATGCGAGGCAAGTAACCTAGCTGGTTGTGTGCCCTCAATTAATAAGGTTATTTCAACCGCTGACGCTATGATGGACGCTCCAAATGCCTATCAATGTTACTCCAATGTTCAATTAACGGATCCAGACCAATGCTATACCTCATCCGCCTTTGGTGATGGCGCTTATTTACACCTTGATGAGCATGTTAATGGTGACGCCACTTTGGCGCGACTCGGAAAAGCTATTCCTAACACTTACATTTTGAAAATTACTGACTCATCAGGTAATACTATTTATCAATGGACGCCACCTAAGCCAACTCAGGTTGTTCGGACCGATGCGGCCTATATAGTCGACAATATACTAAGCGACCCACGGGCCACATACTTACCCGGCTCCTGCACGGCTACCAACTGTACCCTTCTCTCTGAACACGGCTATAAATTTCAACGCTACAATGGTTGGGACATAGCCGTTAAAACAGGCACAACCAACGATAATTACGACGGTCTTATGACGGCTTGGACAACCCAATTCGCTGTTGATAGTTGGGTAGGCTATCACACCAGACAGATCGCCTTGACAGCCGGGCAAATGGAATACCTTACCGAGCCGTTGACGAGAAACTTAATAGAGCAAGGTCTTAGTAGCCTCAATGAGCCGGCCATTAACTGGGTACAACCAAGCGACATTAAAGCGTTACCGGCCTATGTCCAACGCACACACATAGACTTCGGCGACGAGGAACCAGGGCCTACTGACGAGTTGTTCCCAGCCTGGTATACAGGATCGACAGCGACATCATCTGGCACTGAGACTTTGGACAAAGTTTCAGGTGGTGTGGCGACAAGCTGTACACCGACTCTGGCTCGTGAAACCGTTGGAGGTGCTAATGCCAACACATTTTCGGCTGACCTTTTCTACCCGATTGGGCAAAATAGGGGTACGACTACTATTACAACTCCTGATGATGTCCATAACTGCAACGACAGCCCGCCATCCGTCACGATCACTCAAGGCGCTACGTGCGAGGATGCTACGCACTGTGATTTTACGGTTACGGTTACCCAGGGGACTCATCCTCTCTCCGGAGGTTCTTACACAGCTTCACCTGCCGGAACTATATCGCTCATTGCTAATGGCCAAACACTCGCCACCATGAAGATACCTAGCGGAGCGGCTAGCCCTTATACTGTGACCTTTACAGACGTCGCTATTACCAACGGTGAAACAATGCAAGCTCAAGTCGTTGATAGTGTCCTATATAGCGGCACAAATACGATAACAGTTGACGATACTAATGCTACGCCGGCATCTATATCCCCTACTCCCACTGGCCCGACAACATAACGATTCATTGACGATGACTTTTTCTATTTAGTAATTTATGTTAATAAGGTCTGCTATTAGGTTTTTTCTAAATATGTGTTAAGAGCTGTCCTAACACTTAGTACCCCATCCAGATTTGGTAATTTCTTGCCCGTCCGCTGCATAGGGCCAATGGCGCTATTAAAGCCAAGTTTCTTAGCTTCCGCCAGCCGCTTATCCATAAAAGGCACGTGCCTCACTTCGCCAGATAGACCAACTTCTCCGAAAACGACCGTTTTGTCTTTTAGCTGCATACTTTTAGCAGCTGACCCAATGGCCATGCAGATAGCGAGATCGGCGGCCGGTTCATTAATGCGAATACCGCCGACAATGTTGACATAAATATCTTTGTCAGCTAAGTCTAGTTTTGTGCGACGCTCCAGCATAGCTACCAGCAGATTCAAGCGGTTTAGGTCAAAACCGCTGCTAGTTCTTTTAGGATAACCGTAGCTGGTTCTGTTGACTAAGGCTTGAACTTCAACCAGTAATGATCGAGTACCTTCTACGGCCGCCAGTACAATTGAGCCGTCACTGATTTGTCTCTCAGCTAGTAAACTCTCTGAAGGGTTCTTAACTGGTTTTAACCCGTTCTCGGTCATTTCAAAAATACCGGTTTCATTTGTGGAGCCGAAACGATTCTTGGTGGCTCTAAGTAACTTAAATCCACCGTATCTATCACCTTCTAGCTGTAGCACTACATCTACAACGTGCTCCAATATTTTAGGGCCAGCAATGACTCCTTCTTTGGTAACATGACCAACCAAAATAACCGCAACATCAAATTGCTTGGCAGCCTGCATGATTAGTTGAGCGCTATTTGTAATCTGCGAAACTGTACCGGGTGAAGTAGGCACCGAGTCTATAGCGACAGATTGAATTGAATCAACTATAACCAGTTTATATTGGTCTTTAGCTATGGTAGCCACGATATCATCGGTTGAATTAGAGGTCGCTAGCTGAAGAGCCTTGTGGTGTTCGCCTAAGCGGTTAGCTCGTAAACCAATCTGGTGAGCTGATTCCTCACCGCTAATATATAAAACTGGCACTGATCGAGATAGCACATAAGCCAGTTGTAGAAGAAGTGTACTCTTACCGATGCCAGGTTGGCCGGTTAATAAAGTAACACTGCCATTCACCACGCCACCGCCTAATACCGAATCAATGTCATCAATTCCAGATATAAATCGCCTATGATCTTTAGCTACTGAGATATCAACCGACTGCGAATGGAGTACCTGCCCTCTAGCAAAACTGCTACTACCACTGCCAATACTTGAAACTATTTCTTCTTGGAGAGTGTTCCACTCGCCACAAGTCGAGCAACGCCCCGCCCATGCCTGATGGGAGGCACCGCAGCTGCTGCAAACAAACCTAACTGATCCTTTTTTGGCCAACCTAACACCCTCCTGTATTATTTACAGTCTATCATTACTGAGCATACCAAAGGATGAAGAAAGCTAAATTTTCAAATTATTCAGTGCTAGTAGCATATGCCAGCTCGCCATTTTTCGTAGCCACTTGAATGATATCGCCGCGGCTGTATTTGTCGTCCAATAGGTCAAGAGCTAAACGATCTTCAATAGTGTCTTGGATTAATCGCCTAAGCGGTCTAACGCCGTTATGTGAATCGTAACCATGCTCGAGCAGATATTCTTTTGCTGCCGAGGTCAGTTGAACGCTTAAACTTCTTTTACGAATCCGCAACTTTAATTCTTCGATCTGCAGATCAATTATCTTAAGGACATCTTTTTTGGTTAGGGCTTTGAAGACAACTACCTTATCAATGCGATTTAAAAGTTCTGGGCGCATAAGGCGCTTCAATTCGTCTCGCACCATTCCCTCGTTAGCACCATGTAATTCTTCAAGATCCTTGATGTCGCTACCGCTCCGAGCATGGAAGCCAAGGTTAGCTTCCTTTTGAAGTTTCTCAGCACCAATGTTACTCGTCATGATAACAATAGTATTGGTAAAATCTATCGCTCGACCTTTGGCGTCAGTAATTCGGCCATCTTCTAGGATTTGAAGTAGCATATTAAATACGTCTGGATGAGCTTTTTCTATTTCGTCAAACAGTACTAGACTATATGGTTGTCGGCGAATTTTATCTGTCAATTGACCGCCATCATCGTAGCCCACATAACCAGCTGGCGCACCAACCAACCTTGATACATTGTGGTGCTCGCTAAATTCACTCATATCAATTTTAACCAGGGTCGATTCGCTACCAAAGAATTCTTTGGCCAGAACCCGGGCAAGCTCTGTTTTGCCTACGCCGGTTGGTCCGAGAAAAATAAATGATCCGATCGGTCGTTTTTCACTTGACACCCCGCTCCGGTTACGTCGGATCGCTCTTGCCACGACATTTACGGCCTCAGTCTGACCAATGACATATTTCTGCAAGGTTTTTTCGATATTTAACAGGTACTTAGCTTCAGAACGAATTACCTTCTTAACGGGCACGCCTGTCATTCGCGATACAACATCTGCCAAATCGTCACTTGTGATAGTAATCGGTTGAGCGGTTCGGGCATTGGCTTGTTGTTTTGATAATTCTTGGGTAATCTGGCTAGCTTTTGTTTTTTCTTTAGCCGCGGTTTCATAATCTTCGTTGTCGGCCGATTCTTCGATTCTTGTCTGAATTAGCTTTAATTCTTTCTGTAATCGGCGAACCTCTGGCGAAGTTCTTCCCTTATCGACGCGCAAATAGGCTGCCGTTTCATCAAGTAAATCAATAGCTTTATCGGGCATGTAGCGATCATTGATATACCGTTTAGCTAAGTTAACGGCATCTTCTATTAACTCATCGCTAATCTTAACACCGTGAAATTGTTCATAATGTTTCCTTAAGCCCTTTAATATGGCCACCGTCTCGGGAATGTTTGTTTCAGGGACTTGGACTGGTTGGAAACGGCGTTCGAGAGCAGCATCTTTTTCAATATGCTTCGTGTAATCTGACGTAGTCGTGGCGCCTATAATTTGGATTTTACCGCGTGCTAAAGCCGGTTTAAGAATATTACCAGCGTCCATAGCCCCTTCAGCCGCACCAGCACCAACAATTGTGTGAAGCTCGTCAATAAAAATTATTGTTCTGGTGTCGCGCTCGAGCTCACTTAGGACTTTCTTCAGACGCTCTTCAAATTCTCCGCGATATTTAGTGCCTGCAATCATGCCAGCAAGATCAAGGGTCACAATTCGTTTGTCTTGTAAGCTATCCGGAACATCCTCAGCAATAATGCGCTGAGCCAAACCTTCCACGATAGCTGTCTTACCAACGCCCGGTTCACCTATCAATACGGCATTATTCTTCGTGCGCCGATTTAGAATAGTTATAACTCGTCGAATCTGGTTCTCTCGGCCAACAACTGGATCAAGCTTGCCCTGACGGGCTTGAGCGGTTAGGTCAGTTCCGAAAAAATCGAGTGTTGTTTTACGTGCTTTTTTAGAAGGCCCACTGCGCAGAGTCTCGGGCGCAGAACTATCATGTTCCTCATATTGCTGCCGATTTAAGAACTGCTCAATCTCGTTAGTCAGGGAGTCAACGTCAGTGCTAAGATCGCGTAATAATCTCGTTGCCCTGGCATTTTTCTGATTCAAAATGCTATATAAAATATGTTCAGTACCACAGAATTCCTGACCATAATCTTGGGCCGTGTCATAGGCTAATCGAAGCGTCAGTTTAGCGGTTTCGGATAGACCCTTAGCCCCCATATTGATAACAAGAGTTTTTGGTGTTAGGTTGAGTGCCATCCGGGCACGGTCTAATGTAACACCGGCATTTTCCAATATTTTTGCCCCCATACTTGAGTCTTGAGCTAAGACGCCAAGCAGTAAATGTTCTGTGCCTATATAAGCACTACCAAAACTGCGAGCAATTGCGTCAGCATGTTTTAAGCTCTGCAATGCATTACTGGTTAAATGATTCAAAAATTCTTGGAAGTCAGGTGAATTAGGCATCATAGGGCGCTTTTGTCTCCTGTTTGCTTGGTCTTACTAGACCTTACGTTTCGTATTGTGCACCGCGAGAACAGAAAAGTCGATGGTAATTATCATTGACGAATAGCTGCCTTTTATCAACTTTCTGAACTTTTATTTTTCACGGGATGATTCCATTAGTCCCAATAACATAATATCATTTAGCACTCGCACGTCAAGAGTGCTAAATTCATCTTGATACAACCTTTACTGTTGCCGGGCGAATAACTGATCCGCTAAGTAGATAACCGGCACTAAGCTCTTCACTTACAATTTCTTTTGTGCCATGGCCTTCTTCCAGACTGACAGCCTCGTGATAGATCGGGTTAAATTCCTTGCCAACCGTTTCAATTCGGGTTACACCTAAATCGGCGAGGACTTTATCAAACTGTTTGACGATTTGCTGAACCCCTTTAACATAGTCGTTTCTCTCCAGTTCTTTCGGCAAGTGTCTCATGGCTCGTTAAAAATTATCAAACACGGGCAACAAATCATGGACTACATTGGCTTTTACCGACAAAAGCAGGTTGGCCAGCTGTTCTTCGTGATGGCGGCGTAAATTCAAGGCATCGGCCCGTTCATGCTTTAAGGCATTCTCAAGTTCATCAACTTGAGTTTGCGCTCGCTTAAGGGTAGTCCAGTGCGCAGTTGGATTATTGGGCAATTTTTTCTTATTCATGCCAAACCTCTTCTAGCTCCTCGCCCGTTCGGCGAACGAGCTCCATAACATCGCGGTAACTTTGCCTAGTCGGACCCAGAATACCAATATAACTGCGGTCACTAAAAGGTCCCCGGAAACGGCTAATAATTAAGCTACAGCCAGCACTTCGTCCAATCGGGTTTTCTTGTCCTATATAAACAGTTAGCGGTTGGTTTAAAGCCGCTTCGTGGAGCCATGGTTGAAGATTATCTAGTAGTTGAGCAACCTGACGAACTTGCAAGCCATTAATAAACTCTGGCTGGCCGAATAAATTTGATAATCCGCTCATATACAACTGGTTACCAATCGTCGCCAGACCCAAGTTATGGGTCAGCTCAACTAGAGTATCGACGGCATTACGAATAACGTGCTCCGGGGCGCCGCCTTGAACTACTCGAGCTGCTAAAGCACGTTCGTTCCGACGCTGCGGCGAGCTTTGCTCTTTATCGACTTCCTTATCTTCTATGAGGCTATTAACGTAAAGACGATATCCTCTATCGGTTGGTACTCGCCCAGCGCTAGTATGAGGCTGGAATATGTAGCCCATTTGTTCAAGCTCGGCCATCTCGGTTCTAATTGTGGCAGAAGATACCTTAAAAACTTTAGCTAATAGATTACTGCCAACTGGGCTAGCGACTTCTGCATATTGTTCGACAATGGCATTCAAGATTTGATGTTGGCGCTCGGTCATGCCCATTACTTCCTATCTTATTTCTAGCCATACTTTACATCCTTTAGCACTCTTACGTCAAGAGTGCTAAATGCGACACCACTTAAGTTAAACCTACAACAATTATTTTTATTTATTACTCACTATGTTCTTCTATAGTTTTAAGAAGGCTATTTTCCAAGTCACTTTTCTTTTTTAATTTCGGAGCTTTAATCGCTTGCTTCCCGGTTTTGGTTGATTCAGGTTCAGTGACGATATCTTTTCTATCGGCTTCAATATCCAACTCATATCCTGTTAATTTACTAGCTAAGCGCACGTTTTGGCCATTTTTACCAATGGCAATACTGAGTTGATCTTCCGGTACCAAAACTTTGGCTTTATTTGGAGTATTGCCAAATATTACCTTACTGACTTTTGTCGGGCTCAGAGCACTAGTGATATAGGCCATCGGCTCATCATTCCAAACAACGATATCAATTTTTTCTTGTTCGCCGACTTCACTCATGACGGCATTAACCCGGGTGCCATGGCCGCCGACAAAAGTACCGACCGGATCAACACCTTGGACGTTACTTGCTACAGCTATCTTGCTACGCACACCAGCCTCACGGGCGATACCTTTTATCTCGACCGCACCGCTTTCCATTTCTGGAACTTCCGAACTAAAGAGCCATTCAATAAATTGAGTACTACCACGCGATACTACCAACTGAGGACCGCGAGGGCCACGTTCAACTTCCTTTAAAAAAACCTTCAAGCGTTGACCACTGTAATAGCGTTCTCCCTGAATTTGTTCACTTTTTGGCATAATTCCTTGAGCTCGCCCTAAATCAACACGGATAATATTACCTTCAACCCTCGAAACTACACCATTTAGGGCGGAGCCTATCTTGTCCTCATACTCTTCCATCACAACCTCTCGCTCGGCTTCACGCAAACGCTGTAAGATAACTTGCTTGGCCGTCTGGGCTGCTACACGGCCAAAGTCTTGAACATTGTCATGTACTTCAATGGTTTCACCAATTTTGGCGTTTTTACGCATAACGCCGGCATCTTTAAGTAAAATTTCATAAGCTGGGTTCTGAACCTCTTCAACAATTTCCTTTGTAATGTAGGCGTCGACGTTACCAGTGTTGAGATTCATGGTGACCCGAACTTCGCCTTCACGATCTCCATAATCACGCCGGTAGGCAGCGGCAAGTGCTTGCTCAACTATTTCTTGGACCGATTCTTCAGGCAAATTTTTTTCTTCGGCTATGGTTTTAATAGCGACCGCTAATTGTTTAAAATCCATTTCCATTTCTATTTCTCCATTATCAAAAAATAAATTAAATTCACCTTTTTGTACCCGAAGAATCTTACAGCATAAAGGCATAAAAAATGCCGACGAGGACGCCGGACAACAAAACTGATTATACTCTCCGTGAACGACTTGTCAAAACTTCACCGCATTAATCGAACTCATTACTAATTTAGCATCAATTATTATAAGTCGGGTTTTTCTAATCCTATAGAATGCAGCATTTTAGAAAAAACTGTCTTACGGCGATCAGGTTTTTGTGATTCTTCTTGGCGACTTCGCTGACGTTCTTCAGATTCAGCCTCTCGGATAGCCTTCATGGCAGCTATATCAGCAGTCGTCTTATCTATTATCCTTCCGTTGGCTGCAGAACTTGCTTCTATTAAATGCCATCGCCAAAGATCAAAATCTTTGGCCGGTTCAATAATCTCACGATTCGTCAGTTTCTCCCGCCTTTCTATCTCAGACAAGATAGAACACCCAGCCATCACTAAACGATCGTCTGTTTGTTGTGCTATCTGAACATCTATTATTTCACCGCTACGTTGTTCAAACTGCATAGTCGACGATCTACTAACAGCCAACCGACCGACTGTCTCGTAAATTCTGCCTTGTCTTTGTTTTTGAATCTCCCGGTAACTGTCACTGTTATCTTCTTTGACGTCTATAACAATGTGTCTTTCCGCCTCGTTAGTTTCTCGGTTAGGAGTCGATGAAATTTTTATACCATTTAGTCCTATATCTTCTGCTAATTCTGTCCTTAGCTCCCCTAGCATTTGTTCATGCGTTTTATCGGTTGGGACTTCCCAAGACCCTAGAACCTCGTCATAGGACTGTTGCATACTAAACTTCATGCTATCCGCTCCAAATCGGTCTATCTAATTGTATATTGTAACTTACATAGCAATCATCGACTATTAGACAATCAAGTTACCTCTGTAATTACACTGACAAGACATGTTACACTGATATCTAATGACTAAGACTGTAAGACGCTTCTATTCTGAGTTGAAGCCGTCTCATTATGAGTTGGAGCTGGCACCTGATACCACCAATTTTACCTTTACCGGTAGAGCGACTATTTATCTCACAAAAACCGGTCGGCCGAGCCAGCGTTTTACGTTTCATCAGTATGATTTAAAGATCGAAAAAGCTCAGATTATCAAACACGACAAAAAGGATTCGCATGAGTTAGAGGTAAGACGTATAAACAACCAAAATAAGCTTAATGAAGTCCGTCTTCACACGAGCGAAATGATCTACAGCGGAAATTACGAAGTACGATTAACCTTCAAGGGTAAAATTACCCGCGGTATGTCGGGTTTATATCCTTGTTTTTTTAACTATAAAGGCAAGGAGCACACCCTCCTAGCAACTCAATTCGAGAGCCATTATGCTCGTGAAGTTTTCCCTTGCATCGATGAACCGGAAGCTAAAGCTACATTTCAACTGAAACTTATAACTCCAAAAGGCCTGAGTTTACTTTCTAATACGCCAATTGAAAGTCAAGAAGAAGGTCCTAAATCTCTCGTAACGACAACTTTCGCAACAACACCTAGAATGTCAACTTACCTACTGGCTTTCGTGATCGGAGAGCTCCACAGTAGCAGCACAAAAACAAAGAGAGGTACGGAAGTATCGGTCTGGGCTACACTTTCCCAGCCGAAAACTGCTCTTCAATTTGGGCTAGATGTGGCTAAACGATCGATTGAGTTTTTCGAGGATTATTTTAGCATTGACTACCCACTCGCTAAAGCTGATCACGTGGCTTTACCCGATTTCTCTAGTGGCGCGATGGAAAATTGGGGACTTATTACCTACAGGGAACGAGCTTTGTTGGCCAATCCAGATAAATCGTCACAGTTAACTAGAGAGCTCATCGCCACTGTCATAGCCCATGAAACGTCGCACCAGTGGTTCGGCAACCTTGTGACAATGCGTTGGTGGAATGATCTTTGGCTGAATGAAAGCTTTGCGAATCTAATGGAATACCAGGCAGTTGACTCCCTTTTTCCTGATTGGCATATTTGGGATACGTTCATTATGAATGAAGGCCTGGCCGCATTGCGGCGCGATGCCACGCCCGGCGTCCAAGCAGTGAAAACGGACGTCGGTCACCCTGATGAAATTAGTACTTTATTTGACGGAGCAATTGTTTATGCCAAGGGTGGCCGGCTACTCTGCATGTTAAAAACATATATCGGCGAGAGTGCTTTTCGTCAAGGTTTAACAAATTATTTTAAGCAACACGCCTACGAAAATACAACTGGCAACGATTTGTGGCTGGCGCTAAGTAAATCTAGTGGTTTAGACGTAGCTGTTTTTATGAATCCATGGCTTGAGCAGTCTGGCTTTCCGATGGTATCAGTCGATAACGACAACGCCAGCGTCACGCTTGAGCAAGTTCATTTCCTAGACAACGGCGTAGTTTCTGACGGACGGCTGTGGTCTTTACCATTGTTCTCAAATCGTCAAGAACTGCCCGACCGCCTCGATAAAGCCAGACTATATCGTAATCTGAGCCCTAACCAATTACCTCTCCTAATCAACCAGGGGTCTTTTGGCCATTACATTGTCAATTACAAACAACCAGCTCATCGAGCGCAAGTTATTAAACTGGTCAGACAAAAGGCCCTAGGTACCGCTGATAGGTTGATGATACTAAATGAGGCAAGCATGCTAGCGAAAGCGGGTCAACAAACGTTTGGCGAAGTTCTGAAGTTGCTAGCAGCCTATCAGGACGAATCATCCGAAATCGTTTGGAACATGATGGCTCTAATCATTGGCGAATCGAGGCGCTTCATTGACCGTGATGAGAATTTAGAGGCATCTATTAAAAAATTTTTACAGAATTTAATTGGGGATGAATATACGCGGCTTGGGTGGGATGAAAAAACTGGCGAATCGTTGTCTGATCGCAAGCTACGATCGACCATAATCGACCTGGGGGCATACGCCGAAGAACCGGATATTATCAGCCAAGCCTTAGAGCGTTTTAGCCAATACACACAAAATCCGGATAGCCTTAGCGCCGAGTTGCGCAGCATAGTTTTTGGAGTTGCCGTCAAAAAGAAAAAAAACAATGCCTTTGCCTCTCTACTTGAATCTTACGACACCACGGCCGACAGTGAGTTAAAGTCGGATATTACGGCCTCACTTACATTAACTCGTAGCCAGCGGGAAACACAGATTTTACTTAATCGACTTAAGAAAGCGTCTCTAATTAAGCCTCAAGATGCTGAATACTGGCTAATTTACTTACTCGGTAATCGTTACGTTCGAGACTTAGCTTGGCAGTGGCTGACCGAAAATTGGCAGTGGATTGAAAAGACCTATAGCCGTGAAAAATCGTACGATGATTATCCCCGATATGCCGCGACAATATGTAATACCGAGGAGTGGGCAAAAAAATATATCACATTTTTCAAGCCAAAACGTAGTGATATAGCTCTCGAGCGTAACATAGATATCGGATTGGCTGAAATAGATAGTCGGTTAAAGTGGCTCGATCGTGACCTATCCTCCGTCCAGACTTTCTTCAAAGAGCAACCGCAACTTAAAAAAGCAAGATTAATAAAAATTAAGCCGTTATAATTGCTTTAATAGGTCGATAACTCCGGCGATGCAGAGCGCAGGTACTATACCGTTTTAAAGCGGCCAAATGGAATGCAGTTCCATAACCTACATGTTTTTCAAAACCATATTCAGGATACCTTAGCGCGGCTTGTAACATAAATGCGTCACGAGCAACTTTAGCAATAATACTAGCTGCACTAACGCTTGGTACTGTTTCGTCAGCTTTGATGATAGCTTTAGAGCGTGGGTCGTTAGCCAAAAAATTGAAATTTCCGTCAACTATGATCTCGTCAAATTTAATTTGGATTTGAGCAACCGCTCGCTCCATTGCTAATCGAACGCTCTTAGTTAAGCCTAAAGAATCTATTTCTGCCGGCTCGACCCAACCCAAGCTAACACTTAGAGCTTGGCTTTGAATAACTACTGCTATTTCTTGACGTAATTTTTTACTTAATTTTTTAGAATCTCTCAGTCCTGGAATGGGCGCTTTCAAGGCAACAGCCCCGGCGACTAAAGGTCCAGCCCAGCATCCTCGTCCAACTTCATCCACACCTAAGGTAACCATATCTTCTATTGTAGCCAACTAACTTATTCTTTTTCGATATCTTCGTGCCGTGCGACGACTTCTTCAGCTTTAGCTTCTAGCTTAGCTTCTTCTTCCACTTTTTTGGCAGCTTCAGCTTCGGCCGCCTTGGCAGTTTCTAGTTTAAGCTTTTCCTCTTCCTCTTCAGCCGCAATATCATGAACGGCGTTAACGCCCTCACGGTCAAAATCGACTCCAACCATACGAGCAGCTTTTCCGGTTCGGGAACGCAAATAACTTAAGTAGTTACGCCGTACTTTGCTGCGTTTTGTAACTTCAACCTTTAGTACCAACGGGCTATGCATTAAAAAACTTTTCTCAACCCCTACTCCACTGGCAATCCGACGAACGGTAATACGACTAGTATGGCTGCCTTTTTTAGTCGCGCGAATGACTTTACCTTGAAAAACCTGAACTCGTTCCTTTGCTCCTTCACGAATCCTCTGGTGAACGCGGACCGTATCGCCTGATTTGACATCAACGACAATAGATTTTTTAAATGTCTCTTCAATAGCCTGAACCACACTTTGCATAATCTAACTACGTTACATCATTTCATCCTTAGACGCAAGCGTCATACAAGATAGAATCCAAGCTTTTTAACCTAACACGCGGTAAATTTCTTCTATAGTTGTTTCACCAGCTATGGCTTTTAAAAAGCCGTCCTGTTGCATGGTTCTCATACCACTATTAATCGCTGCTTTTTCAATTTCTTCACTTGATGGAATACCGTCCTTTTGCTGGAGAATATGTCGGATTTCGGCGCTCATTAAGAATTGTTCGCGAATGGCCATCTGACCGCCATAACCATAAGGGTTCTCGACCGATGACCCAGGTTTGTATAATTGTAAAGCCTCAAGATTAGGCCGCTCAATGCCGTCTGGCAGAGTCTCTATAACAGCCCGCAGTATCGTTAATATTTCCTCGTCCGGTTGATAGGGTTGTTTAGTAGTATCATCGAGCCGCCGAACTAGGCGCTGGGCCATTACAAGGCGAATAGACGAAACGAATAATGGGTTCTGACCGATTACGCCCGCCAGTCTAGTCAGCGCAGTTGCCGCTGAGGCCGCGTGAAAGGTTGTTAGTACCAGATGCCCAGTCAGAGCCGCCTGAAGAGCGGTTCGAGCCGTATCGTCATCACGGATCTCTCCAACCATGACTATATCTGGATCAAGTCTGAGCACACCTCTCAGCATTTCGGCGAAACTATCATTATTTTCACCTTCTTTTTCAACCACCGGTATCTGAGTAATACCTGGAAATTGATATTCAACCGGATCTTCAAGCGTAATAATTTTACGTTCGTCGGCCTTTAGTGAATTCATAATAGAATACAGGGTTGTCGTTTTACCTGAGGCAGTTGGCCCTACTACCATAACCAGTCCGCTTGGCTTAGCAATAATATCATCCACGATCGACCGCTCTGACGAAGACAAACCAAGCCAGTCAAGTTGAAACATTTTTTCCTGCATATTGAACAGCCTCATAACGACATCCATACCGTTTATCGTCAAAACAGTTTCGATACGCACATTGACGTCGACTGTTGTTTTATCAGCCATTTTGACAACTTGAGCAATGTGACCTTGTTGGGCTTTTTCAGAAGAAGTAGAGATATTACCAGCACTGGCAATTGCCGACATTAGTATTCGATACTTATCCTCGCTAATATGGGCTATTAGGTGAAGAACGCCATCAATCCGAAACCGGATACGGGTATCTTCAGTTTCAGTTTCAATATGTATATCCGATGCGTTCAAGCGATGAGCCTGAGAAACCAGATAAGCCAGCATATCATTAGCATTGACCTGTTCCAGGGTGTCCGAGACATTTTTAATAAGTTCTTCAGTACCGGCCGTGTTAAGCGCAATGTCATGGTAGGTTATCTTCTTTGGTGGGTCATACAAGGCCATGAACTCGTGATAACCGGTGTCAGAAATAATTGCAAAGCTGACAAGTTGATCAAGAAACCTTTGCCTGACTTCAGTCATTGCCGATTGAGGCGTCGTAGTCAGAATACCAAAAAGAATATTACTCTGGTAAGCGTTAAGCGGGACAAGCTTTAACCTATAAAGATCGGGAACGCCTAACAGGTCTTGAAAGAGTTGTTTATTTTGGATTTGCGACGTATCGACATAGTTAATACCCAAAATTTGGGCTCGTCGTTGAGCTAATTGTTCTTGTTCCTCCCGACTTTTAACAGCGACACTGTCTTGCATACTGGCTAGTATAAAGCACAAACGTTATGCCTGCTATAGGGTGCTTTAGTATAGTTAATAGGTATGCGCCAAATCGCTCTAATAGCCCATAATATTCGCAGTTGCCATAATGTCGGTTCATTACTTAGAACAGCTGACGGTTTAGGCATATCAGCCGTCTATTTAACCGGCTATACACCTTATCCAGTCTCTCCTGCTGACGAACGCTTGCCTTATCAGGCAAACAAGATTCATGCTCGGATTCATAAAACTGCCTTGGGAGCAGAACAGTCTATCAATTGGCATCACAGCCAGCAAATTGAGCCCATCATACACAAATTAAAGCAATCGGACTTTACTATTATTGCTCTCGAGCAAGACAAAAATGCAATCAGCCTAGCAAACTTTTCGCCAGATCAACGAATTGCCTTGATTATCGGTTCAGAAGTAAGCGGTATTGAAGTAGACATATTGGCAAACTGCGACGCGATCGTAGAAATTCCAATGTTTGGGAAAAAGGAGTCATTTAACGTCGCCTCCGGGGCAGCCATGGCACTTTACCAACTAAGATTCGCTGACTAAGTTTAGTAAGCTGTAAGAGCTTAAACATATTTTGCTAACTGAGAACAATCTGTGATAAAATGCAAAAACAGGCATAAACATTAAAAAATGACACTAACAAAAATTAAAGCGCGTCGACCTTCTATGGCCGTTAGGCAACGGCGTGGAGAGCATCATCGTTATAACCATTCGTATCTAAAGACTTACTGGCCATACCTACCAATCGTCATGGTAATTGGGTGTGGGTTTGGCATCAATAACTGGATCGGCCAATTACACAAAAACGTTCTTGGCTACGCCACCGATATGAGCATACAGAGTTTGCTTGACGATACAAATGTTCAAAGAGCAGACAACGGAGAGGGGCCATTGACTATAAATGCCGATCTTGATCAGGCTGCTCAAACCAAGGCTAACGACATGGCCACCCAAGACTACTGGTCGCACGATACACCAGAAGGGCAAACACCTTGGTCATTTATGATTGCCGCCGGTTACGATTACCAAACTGCCGGCGAAAATCTTGCCTATGGGTTTGACACCTCTCAGGATGTGCTCACCGCCTGGATGAACAGTCCTGACCATCGTGCCAATATTCTAAATACCACTTATCATGATATTGGTATTGGCATTGTTAATATAGCCAATTACCAAAATAGCGGGCCAGAAACACTAATTGATGCAATGTATGGGTCACTCGCCGGAGAGGCTGTCGTGGCTGCTACTCCTGCCCCTCAAACTACCACTGCTCCGGCAGCAAATCAGATTCAACCGAGCTCCACGCCACCAGCCACAACATCGCCTTCGCCCACCTCAACACCAACCAGTACGCCAGTTAACACCCAACTAGCTACTACACAACCTTCTACGGCACCAGCTGCGGCAAGCGACAAGTCAAACGTCATCGAGCCACAACAGGAGCCAATCTCACGGATTCAGCTCGTTGCTACAGGCGATCCTTCAGAAGGCGTTCTCCTTCTAACTTTATTTGGGTTTGGCGCGTTCGCCTTTCTGCTTTTCCGGCATGGTATTGCTTGGCGCAAAACACTATTGCGCGGTGAAAAGTTTGTCTTGCAGCACCCCCTACTAGACTTCATTGCTATCACCTTGGTCACAGCCAGCGTTATCATGTCCCGAACAGCTGGTCTAATACGCTAACCTCTTAAGTCCAATCGATAATCGCCGGTTAAAGTTCTACTTAAGGACGATATTTTTTGGCCCGACAAGAGATTGTAGACGCTTCAAAGAGTCTTCGTCACTATTCATCCTAGATGGTAATCGTATAATTTGCTTGGCATCATCATCGCCAAGCACCAAAACTACCTCACTTTCACCTCTTTGCTCGTCAATAGCCCGTTTTAAAGATAGTAACAATTGATCATCGTCGCTCTTGGCCAAACGAATGTACACGCGAGCTGCCTTTTGCGGTGATGAGGCGGCTATTACTGACTTGGTAATCTTTTGCGGCCTAGATTTCGGCATATTTGGCTTCTTGCCTGTTACCTTATAACTAATAGCCTCTTCGTGGGTAATCTCATGGGCACTATCAGCAATTACTTTAATCTCTTGAGCTATGTTGCCACTGCGGTCAGTTGCATTAACCTTACCACGTAAAATAATTACCTTGTCTCTTTCCCATAAATCGGTCGTCTGCTGCAAAACTCCAGGAAAAATAATAGCTTCAACCTCTCCAAACTCGTCCTCGATTTTTGCAAAAGCCATTTTTTGGCCATTCTTGGTACTAATAGTGCGGACATCAATAATATTGCCACCTATTGTTACAACTCGACCATCATGTTCTGAACCTATGACGTTAATTGGCACAGTTTGCTCGCTTAAAATCGTCGTAAACGGGTCAAGCGGATTCTGGCTCAAATACAGACCAAGTAGCTGTCGCTCCCATTGAAGTTGTTCCCTTATATTGGCACCCTCAGTCGGCGCTTGCAGAGTTAGTTTCGACTTGAGATTAGATACCTCTTCTAGCGCTCCAAACAAATCAACCTGGCCGCTACGAGTTTGCCTAGTTAGCCTCGCCGAATAGGCCATCAACATATCCAAGTTAAAAAGCAGGCTTGACCGATCAACAAAACGGTCAAGGGAACCAGCCTTAATCAGGCTTTCCAAGGCTTTTTTATTGACGATCCGCAAATCAACTCGTTTCAGGAAATCAGCCAGATCGACGAAAGGACCACCTTCGGAACGCACTTTTATGATCTCCTCAGCTGCACCTTGGCCGACATTTTTAATAGCTTCCAGGCTAAAACGGATTTGTAGTTCTTTAATCGGTACGACAGCAAATTCCAGGAAAGATTCATTAACGTCTGGAGGTAAGACGTTTATACCCATATGTTTACAGGCCGAAATATCAATTGCGAGCCTGTCGGTATCATTAAAATCACTTGTCATCAGAGCTGCCATTAAGGCCGCCGGATAATGAGCTCTAAGGTAAGCCGTCCAATAAGATATTAAGGCATAACAAGCAGCATGCGCCTTATTGAAACAATAGGCTGCGAAATCCTCTAGCTGTTTCCAGAACTTTTCCATAAGTTCGCGTTCAGCACCGTTTTTCATCGCCCCCTCTATAAATTCAATCTTCATTTTGAGCAAGACGTCCATATTCTTTTTACCTATTGCTTTACGGAGGGTGTCCGCTTGACTACCAGTAAAGCCGCAGAGATCTTTAGATATCTGCATCACCTGTTCCTGATATACGAGCACGCCGTAAGTGGTTTTAAGGGCATCTTCCATCTTTGGGTGCAGATATTCAATTTTTTTCAGACCGTGTTTACGAGCAATAAAATCATCAATGAATTGCATTGGCCCAGGGCGGTAAAGGGCCCCCATGGCAATAATATCTTCAAATGTGGTTGGCTGTAGCTCACGTAAGTAGCGCCTCATGCCGGCAGATTCAAATTGGAAGACTCCGGCAGTATCGGCATCTCTAAATATCTGGAGTGTCTTCGTGTCATCCAAGGATAACTTTTCCAGGTCTATATCTTGGCCATATACTTTTTTAATTATCCGTTGGGCGTTTTTAATAATAGTTAGATTGGATAATCCTAGGAAATCCATTTTAAGAAGACCGAGATCTTCTATTGGACCCATGGAGTATTGGGTAGCAATCACTCCTTTTTGGGCTTTTTCAAGGGGTACGAACTGGACTATATCATCAGGCGCTATAACTACCCCGGCGGCATGAACACCGTGGCTACGGATGGTCCCTTCAAGTTGAATTGCTAAATCAAATACTCTCTTAGCCGTATCATTAGTGGCGTATTCTTGTTTAAGATCGGGGTCGTTTTCGATAGATAACTTGAGTGGAATATGGCGTCCCTGAACTGGTTGGGGAATCATTTTGGCCAGACGATCAGCCTCGATATAGGGTACTTGAAGAACCCGGGCGACGTCCCTGACTGCATTTCGAGCCGCCATCCGCCCGTAAGTTACAATGTTGGCAACTCGATCGGTTCCGTACTTATCTGCACAGTACTGGATAACTTCGTCGCGGCGGGTGTCCTGAATGTCAATATCAAAGTCAGGCAAACTAATTCGGTCTGGGTTAAGAAAACGCTCGAATTGTAAGTCATATTTAAGCGGGTCAAGTTCGGTTATTCTCAGGGCATAAGAAACAATTGAGCTGGCCGCTGAACCTCGTCCTGGACCAAAAACTATCCCCTGATTCTTGCCCCAGTTTATGAAATCGGCGATTATTAAAAAATAGCCGTTGAAATCCATCCTACCAATTATGCTCAATTCATAGTCGGCTCGCTGCAAAATTGGTTTCGGCAAAGTCTTCTTGGCTTGGGCAAGAGAAAGTGTAGATGCTTTAGCTTCATCAATTCCGCCGTGACGCCAAGCTAAGCCGCGAAAGACTAGCTTGTCGAGAAGAGACTTTTCGGTTTCACCTTTGGGTACTGGAAAATTTGCAATAAGAATCTTATCAAGCTTAATTTCGACCTGACAGCGATTGGCGATTAACTTCGTATTACTAATAACTTCGGGATGGGTCTTACCCCAGCGTCCAATAACTTCACTCGGTTCTGTTACGTTAAGTTCGAAGTCGCTTAAGCTCATGCGCTTTTTGTCTGTTAAGAAAGAGCCTGTCTGGACGCAAAGAAGGATCTCATGAGCCTCCTGATCGGCGTGGTGTAGATAATGGGCATCGCAGGTTACAACACAAGGAATGTCTAGCTCTTTGCCTAGCTTTAGAAGCTCTTCATTAACAAGGGTTTGTTCGTCCCATTTGCTCGGATGTTCAGGATGACCATGATCCTGTATTTCCAAATAATAACGGTTGCCAAATATTTTTTTGTACCAGGTGGCTATTTCTTTGGCTTTTTCGTGTTGACCTTGGCGCAAATTATCGCCTAATTCACCACTCATACAACCACTGAGGACGATTAGGCCCTTGTTATACTCCTCCAACAAAGCGTGGTCGACACGGGGTTTATAATAAAGACCTTCCAGATTAGCAATAGTACTCAGACGCATCAGATTGCTATAGCCAATATTTGACATAGCCAGTATGGTTAGGTGGTATACCTGCTTATCCTTGGCCGGGTCTCGATCGTTAATAGTTCTGGCGGCAACGTAAGCCTCAAGTCCAATGATTGGTTTAATGCCATTCGCTTTTGCTTCTTTATAGAACTCAATCGAGCCACTTAAAGTACCATGATCGGTTTTAGCTATAGCTGACATCCCAGCTTGCTTCACAAAATCAATCAGGTCCGGGATCTTAGTTAGACCGTCGAGCAAACTATACTGCGTATGATTATGTAAATGGACAAAACCGGCAGCGGTTAGTCTTGACGCTTTAACCTGAGTTTGCTTTGTTGCAACCCCACTTTTAGCGGACACCTTGTCCTTACCCCCTGTTTTTCAGACTATACCTACGATTATAGTCTATCGAACATGAATTCTAGAAGAATAGATTTACAACATCCCGAATATTTTACCCGCTACCGCTTCAAATAGGTTCGTAAATGATTCAAAGCTAAATTGGCGTCCCTAACAGCCGCGTGTAAATCTTTGTTTGGGGATTCACCTTCACGGAGAGCAGACAGAACTGCCCGAGCTTTTTCTTGTGTCATCTTTGCTCTAGTGGTTAGCTCATCCAATTCCATTTGGGCTTTACTTCCCATAGCCGTGCCGCGGGCTTTAGTATCGTCTAGTAGCTCACTAAGTTCGGTTAAAGCTCTTTTTAACTGAGCTTCGCCCTCGCTTAAGCTTTTATCGGCGGTATCTTCAATGTTTTGGCGAGTTTCACGACCGGTTTTGGGGGCAGTCAATATTCCAGCCAGATAGCCGCCAACAGCGGCTACGCTCGTCCACACCGCAAACTTCTTAAGTGATAATTTAGCCATAATCGTTGCCTCCTTAACTGCGACGCTTTCTTGCCGTCATCTTAATAATACCTCGAACAAGTTTCAATAAAGTTAATGGACCGGCAGCCCTTTTAAAATTTTCTGATGCTTCACCGGCAATTTCAATAACATCTTCAGCCCTCTCCACTGCCCGCTTAGCAGATGCCAACAACTTAATGGTAACGATAATCGCTGCAATACCAAGTGCTAAAAACAAGATTAGTACGCAAGCGAGAATAATTACAAGAACTGATTCGACATTATTCATAAAATTTCATCTATCAGTTATAAGTTAATACCACAGAGGCCTTTTGCGCAAATGTGAATTAAATACCGAGCTTCTTTTTGATAAGTTCTTGAGCTAGACCCGGGTTAGCTCTGCCTTGACTAAGCTTCATAACCTGACCGACCAGAAAACCAATCGCCTTGGCTTCACCTTTCCGGACGTCTTCTGCTGCTTTGGAGTCAGCAGCTAAAACACGTTTTACAATTTCAGCAGTTTCGTTTTCGTCCGATAATTGTAGTAAATTCCTGGCTTTGGCTATTTTTTCAACATCACCACCAACGGACAGTAATTCATTGAGGACTTTCTTGGCGGCTGTTGAACTCAGCTTATTTTCGCCGACTAACCTCGAAAGCTTGATAAGCTCAGACTCATTGACCTGAATAGCATTTTCCTCGCCAGTGCCGTCGTTGTTCGTGGGGCGGAGCATCCAAAAAACGATACGGCGGGCATCTTCAGGCGATGATGTTTCCAAAATTCGCCAGATTAGCTTGGCAACATCTGGTTGCAATAGAATATCTTCAATAACGTTACGGTCGGCGGAAATATCTTTAAATTTAATCCTGTATTCCTCAAGAACTTTAGGCATTTCGTCCCTCACGCTGCTGATATATTTATCGTCTAAAACTATTGGTGGTAAATCAGGATCTGGCATATAACGGTAATCGTGAGCCTCCTCTTTAGTTCGCTGAGAGAAAGTCTTTTGCTTGGCGTCATTCCAGCCTAAAGTTTCTTGAACGACGGATCGTTTTTTTTCCAAAAGTTCTATTTGCCGATTGATTTCATATTCAATGGCTTTTTCAACGTTTCGGAAACTATTTAAATTTTTCGTTTCTGATCTAATGCCTAATTTCGAAGGATCTGTACTGACACTAACGTTAACGTCAAAACGCATATGCCCTAAGTACAAATTGCAATCACTAACTTCGGCGTATTTCATACGCAAATATAATTCACGGACATAGGCTTTAGCCGAAGCGGCCGAGTGCATATCGGGTTCCGAAACAATCTCTAAAAGTGGTGTACCGGCCCGGTTCAGATCGATTAGGCTGTAATCTTTCCCGGCTGGATGGACACTCTTACCGGCGTCTTCCTCAAGATGGGCTCTAGTAATACCCACTTTAAATGTGCTAACTGCCTTTGTCTTATTATCGATGATTGGAACTTCAACCTGACCATCACTTATTATCGGTTCGTCATACTGAGAAATCTGATAACCTTTCGGTAAATCTGGATAAAAATAATGTTTGCGGTCAAACTTACTGAATTTACTAGGAGTTGTGCCAAGCGCAAAAGCTACTCTAACCGCTAACCTAACGGCTTCCTGATTTAGCACCGGCAAGGCGCCAGGTAAACCAAAACAAATGTGAGTTACGAGCGTATTGGGGGGTGCTTCGCGGGCATCGTTTGAAACTGCCGCAAATAGTTTAGTCTTAGTCTTTAACTGCAAATGGGTCTCAATACCAATCGTCGCTTGGTATTTTGATCTAACGTCCGCAGTTACCATCAGAGTGCTCCTAAGTCTTTTAGGGCATCGCGAAAGCCACGTACAGCTATCTGCACATCGCGTCTATAAAGTTTTGAAACTTCCTCATGGATTATTTTATTCCGTAGCTTATGGCCAAACCAAACGCTCTCGTTATTATTAAGAGTGCGCTGGGCAGACACTAGCCGTTCGCCCATAGTTTTACCCCTTAGCCGGCGTGTTTTCAAAGCTTCATCAAGTAATTCATCGGCACTAATAATAGCCGTCGGCCACATTTCACTTTTACCACACATTTTTTCGATTTCTTTCCAGCGCAGCTGGAAGTTTTGAGCCTTTAATTTTCTAGGGCGTAAGCGCTGGACAACACCAAATATAACAACCAGCACTAAAACGACAATGATAGTTGTTGTCACAAGAGTCTGATTACTAAAGAAATTGTGGATGAAATTAGGCATCTATTAGCTCCTCTACCTTTTGGGCAAAGCCAAGTAACGCCCGGTCCTTTTTCTGAGGAGCCATCAGCTGTAAACCTACTGGCAAGTTATCGCTAAACCCGGCTGGAAGACTAATTGACGGTATGCCAACCAAATTTGCGCCGACAGTCATGATGTCAGTCAAGTACATTTGTAATGGATCGCTGGCGTTTTCGCCAATTCTAAATGCCGTCATGGGTGCAGTTGGGCCGGCTAAGAAATCGACTTGTTCAAAGGCCTTCTCGAATTCTCCTATAAGCTTAGTCCGAACCGTTTGGGCTCGCTTATAATAGGCATCGTAATAGCCGCTGCTAAGCACAAAGGTACCAATCATAATCCGGCGCTTGGCTTCTTTGCCAAAACCTATACCACGAGATTTCAGGTAACTTTCGTTAATATTCTTGGCATCTTTATAGCTAAAACCGTAACGTTGGCCATCGTATCGACTTAAGTTACTACTAACTTCAGCCGGACAGATAATATAATACACGGCCAGTGCCATCGGTAAACTAGGCAGGCTTATCTCCTGAATGATGGCACCGCTTTCTTTAAGTTTCTGGATAGCTATTTCTATAACTTTTTTTACGTTAGGCTGCAGCCCTTTGCCCATATACTCCCTAACAACGCCGACTCTCTGACCCTTAAGCGAACCGCTGAGGTCAGTATATTTGTCTGGGTCACGTTCTATCGTTGTACTATCAAGCTTGTCTATGCCGGCAATGACGTCCAGGACAAAAGCAGCATCATTAACTGTACGAGCCAGCGGGCCGATAACATCAGTGCTGCTGGCCATAGCCACTACGCCGCTACGGGAAACCAAGCCATAAGTGGGTTTGTAACCAATCACTCCACAAAAACTAGCTGGTAGGCGAATAGAACCGCCTGTGTCAGTACCGAGCGCAAAGGGGACCACGCCAAGTGTCACTGCGGCAGCCGAGCCACCCGAAGAGCCTCCCGGTACTCGGGTCATATCATGCGGGTTCCTAGTCACCATAAAATCACTGTTTTCAGTAGACGAACCGTGCGCAAACGCATCAAGATTCGCTTTGGCTACACAAATTGCCCCTTCAGTCTCTAGACGTTCGATAGCCGTAGCTTGATATGGCGCAACAAAGCCTTTTAAGATATTGCTGGCGGCAGTTGTTTCGCCGCCGAAAGTTAGGAAATTATCTTTGGCAATAAAGGGCACGCCGGCTAAACGGCCAACTTTTTGTCCCTTTTGGACGGTTTGGTCAATCAGAGCAGCACGCTTCCGAGCCCTAGTTCCTGTCGTAGCAATAACGGCATCATATTTTCTGTTGGCCTCGATGGCCGTAAGAGACCGTTCTACTAAATCTGTAGCCTTTAACTCGCCACGATTTACTTTTTCAGCAAGCTCATTAATCGACGGCCATTGACTAAACGTAACCATTTAAGTAATCGTCCTTTGGACCTTAATCTGGTTGTCTTGAACGACAGGTACATTTTTTAAAAGTTCACTAGCTTTATAGCCATAGTCGTGCGGCTGATCGTCGCGGAACACATTAACCAATCCGGTCACCTGATTTGTTGGCTTAAGCCCGGCTGTGTCAACAGTCTGCAGTTGCTCAACGTATTGCAAGATAGCATTTAGCTCTCGGCTATATTCCTCAACCTCGTCTTGGTTTAAGTCAAGGCGGGCTAAGCGAGCCAGTTTTAATACATCCTCGCGGTCTAACTTGCTCATGTCCACTTATTGTAGCAGAACTCCTCAGCAACTAGGTTTTTTGAACTATCCTTATAGTAAGGCGAAATATCTATCTGGGCCGATTAGGTAAAAAAATTACATTTTTGCCCTAATGTCGGCAATTATGTCACGTAGCTCGGTGGCCTTTTCGAATTCTAGATTGGCGGCGGCTAATTCCATCTGGGCCGTTAGGTCTTTAACTAACATTGCATATTCATCCTTGGGTATTTTATGAAGATTTAACTTTGCTGTTTTAGCCTCCTCTGGTAGATCGGCCCGCATGCCTTTCTCAATAATTTTACTAATACCGGTCGCCGTTATGCCATGCACTTTATTGTACTTTGCCTGAATATTACGTCGGCGCTCAGTCTCGCTAATCGTTTTTCTCATCGACTCAGTCACGTGATCGGCATACATAATAACCCTGCCATCGACGTGGCGGGCAGCTCGACCAACATTTTGGATTAAAGCCTGTTCACTCCTTAAAAAACCTTCTTTATCAGCATCCAATACTACAACTAGCGATACTTCTGGTAAATCTAGCCCCTCACGGAGTAAATTTATACCAACTAAAACATCATATGTTCCGAGCCTCAGGTCGCGTAGTATATCGGTTCGCTCTAAAGTTTCAATATCGCTATGAAGATAAGCGACTTTAATATCAAGTTCTTTTAAGTAATCAGTGAGCTCCTCAGACATGCGTTTAGTTAGCGTCGTCACCAGCACTCGCTGATGCTTGGAGATTGAGGTTTTAATTTCGCTAATTAGATCATCAATTTGACCCTCTATTGGCCGGACTTGAATTTTCGGGTCTAAGATGCCTGTCGGTCGGATAATTAATTCTACTGGCTTTGGGCTGCGGCTAAGTTCGTACTCAGCAGGTGTCGCAGAAACATAAATAGACTTATTAAGATGCCTTTCAAACTCAGTAAAAGTTAGTGGCCTATTATCAAGAGCACTCGGTAAGCGAAAACCGTATTCTACTAACACCTCTTTACGGGCACGGTCACCGTTATACATACCTCTGACTTGAGGAATTGTCATATGTGATTCGTCAATAAACATAATATAATCGTCAGGGAAATAATCAAGTAGTGTGGCCGGCTGTTCGCCAGATTCGCGGTCAGTTAAATACCGCGAGTAATTTTCAATTCCCTTGACAAAGCCAGTCGCTTCGAGCATTTCGAGATCGAATCGAGTTCGTTGTTCAAGCCGTTGAGCCTCCAATAACTTACCTTTTTTCTTAAACTCGGCTAGCCTCTGCTGTAACTCCTGCTCGATCTTCCCTATAGCCAACTTCAATTTCTGCTGGGGTGTTACGTAATGCGAACCTGGAAAAATCCTAATTTGTTCGAGATTAGCTAAGATTTCACCAGTTAATGGATCGATTCTAGTGATTCGATCCACCTCATCGCCAAAAAATTCAATTCGATAGGCAACTTCTTCGCTCGCCGGATAAACGTCGACCACATCGCCCCGAACTCTAAACGTACTACGGTGAAAATCAATGTCATTGCGTTGATATTGAATATCAGTCAATTGCCGCAAAAATTTGTCTCGTAAGCGACGCTCCTTGATCTTCACTACGATTGACAAGCTACTGTAATCTTCTACTGAACCAATGCCATAAATACAGCTAACGCTAGCCACAATAATAACGTCACGGCGCGTTAGCAGAGCGTCTGTCGCAGCGTGACGTAATCTATCGATTTCTTCGTTGATATCCGAATCTTTTTCAATATAAGTATCGGTCCTCGGCATATAGGCTTCCGGTTGATAGTAATCAAAGTAGCTTACAAAATAATGAACGGCGTTATTTGGAAAAAACCTTTTAAACTCACCGTACAACTGAGCTGCTAAAGTTTTATTGTGGCTTAAAACCAGTGTAGGTTTTTGTTGGCTTTGGATCACTTCCGACATGACATATGTTTTGCCACTGCCTGTAACGCCTAAAAGAACTTGTTCGTCTAAATTTTGCTTTAAGCCGTACGTCAACTGAGCAATAGCCGCCGGCTGATCACCGGTTGGCTTGAAACTACTCTTTAAAACGAATTTCCTCACTCACCAATTGTATCAAGCCGGAGACTTAAAAAAGTTTTTAGCCAGCTCGGGGCAGTGGATTTTGGACCGGATCGCGCCGTAAATACCAATGCTCATCACGTTTCATCAAATCGTGAATATCAGCATTTTTCTTATCTAATAAATGAATAACACGATAAACAAGCCTTTGCGGATCTTCATCATAGATGACTAGCTCTCCGTCCGGTGGATCGAGAATTTTCATAAGCTCTGGTATAAGGTCAGCCGTTCCGCCGCTACCAAGTAAGACGCCGCACGGCTTATGCGCTTCAAGAGCAGAAGTAAACTCATGAAGTGAGCCAAAGCGCCCGCCTATGGTTAAAATGGCATCGCTTGACTGGACTAAATAAAGATCTCTGCCAACGTAACTCAAACCGGTAAAATTAAGAAAATCGAAGACATCGTGAGGCAAACGATATTTCTTGATATGCTCGCGGAGGCTTGTAGCCGGCGAGAAACCAATGCTTGTGCCGCCAGCTTGTTTAGCGCCGTAAGCTGCATAGTAGGGCAACCCAACGGTAGCGCCCGTAGTTAGAATGTGGCCCTTTTCAGCTATAGTCTGACCAAGTAGTTGAGCTCTCTCGTGAGCCTCCTCAACGGTATCACCAGCTGCCGCTCCAGATACACAAATTGAATAGCGGAGGGTTTTTAATGCTTCTAAATTATTAGCCATTTGTTTTTACCACTAATACTTACCTTATACTAATACCGGTTCCTCGACAAGCTGTGACTGTAAGTTGCTCAGAACCGCTTGTTCTACATTTTCATGTTTCAAGTATCTGATCATAATTTCGTGCCAGAGATTATTCCGAAGATAATGAACTATTCGATTCGAATATGGCAATTGATTGCAGTAGTTCAAGGCAGCATCAATGACGTTCAATGAGACTGGTTGATGATCGTGGAGAAATCCCAGGCTAGTGGTGTTGTGCCAGAATGATAAACTTGGCTCGATGTGACTGAGCGCCTTCTCGATAGAGTGCCAAGTTAGGTCTTGTTGTTGGACTTGTGGCTCGAATAGGTCGGTCCGGAATCGATCGGAAAATCGGGCGTAATAACGTTGGATAATTTGCCAAGGTACAGGTTGATCTAACAACTCAGCAAAAAGAACCGGCTCGTCCGCCGCAACTATCTGAACTAGTTTGCCAAAATTGGGTTTAACTTGACAGAGTTTAAGAAAGGTTGAGCAAGCTCGCACTTCGTTCATCTCATGAAGAGCCAGAATGAAGCTGGTAAGGATTGTGGCTGGTGGTATTTCGTCTGGAAGTGGCAGCAAGACAATACTACCGAACTCTTTGAGGGCAATAATGCTATGTTTCCGATGAGTTACAACCTCCTTAGCTAATTTCTGCCAGTACCTTGAATCAGGCGTAATAATCTCCATCTGTCTAATCTCAAAATCACTCGGTTTGAGCTTTTTATAGCTTTCCAGCATAGCTCTCCGCCAACTGGTTGACTCGAGCATCCAGGCAGCCGCAAAGATAGTCACGATTTGCTCGCGTCGCAACATCGAGTCAAGTGAACGATAGTGAAGCGCTCTCATGACATGTTTTGGATGTTGGTTATTAAGTAGTCGTTTGGCGACTGTCGTCTGAAGTGCAAAGCAACTCCTGGAAACTGGTAACGATAACAATGCTTTGGCGATACTATCGTTCTGATTATCGTCAAAGTCATATTTCTGACGCAAAGTTGCGACGAGCCGGGCATCGTCGACCCTCACCTTTTGTTGTAGTGTCTCATAAAGCTCGATGCCAGTAGTGTCACTTGGGTCTAAGCCAAGTTCTTTTAGTTTTAACTTGGTAGCCCTTTCGACTTCGGTAGAAAACTGGATATCTAGGCTGTTATGCCCACTGGCCGACTCAAGGCGTGATAAAACTCGATGAAACGAGGGCTCATTTGCTCCCAGAAGTTCGGAAAGTACCCTTGTCATAGCTTCATATATCTTACCACTTAGCACAAGCAGAATACAGTAGTAAAACAGTAAAATTATTTGACATACCTAAGGGGTTATGCTAAACCTGTATAGTATTTTCGTTGAGTGGAAATCTACTCCGATGTACTTTGACAAGCAGATACTCACAAAGTGAGATATAAGGGTATATTATTGCATGCTCCCTTATACCTCACTTTGTGTGAAAGTAGCACACACCAGTAAGAAACTGGAGCATTTTGCTGAGTGGATAGCAAGGGAGAATATGTTGACAGCATCTACGACGGTAGGCGAACGGCTGGCATGAAAACAGTCAGGAGTGAGAGTCGGGAAGAAGTCATTGAGCAAATCAGGGAGATGCTCAGTCCGTTCGGAACCATCACACCGTCAAGGGGGGCAGACAAGACCAAAAGAGTAACTCAAGCATCGGCTAAAATCATCTTAACTTTTTGTCCTAAGGACGGGAAGTGGTTACCGGAGCTCTGGCAAGGTTTCCTCGATACATGGGAGAAAGTTGACAGAAGGATCAAGAACTTGCTCGAGCTTAAATTCAACCCCTTCCTCCCGCCAGAACCAGTTCTCGCATACAAAATGACAAGGCTTCTTGTCTAATCCTATCGTTCATCTAGCGCATCCAGTTTCTTTCTAGCAACACAACTACCTTAAGGTAGGATCAGACGCGTCTTTCGAAGTCGCTAGGGAAAGCAATCCAGGTTTCTGTCGTTGCAATTTCAAAGGTTCCGAACCGTAAGACTGTTAAACGTCGGTACCAAATCCGACACCGTCGTCGATAGCTGATCAATGATGGTGGGATGGCGACAATGCTTTTTGGTACTAACAACACCTTCGGCATGTCGCCTTCCCACCTCTCAGCTTGCTGCTGATTCTTCAAATCTGCTTGTCATAAATCGTATCTGTACGTGTCTATCGTATACTGATGAGCTGGGAACAGCGAAATACGAAGAAAAAGTTTGGAAAGTTTTAGAAGTGTTCAGGTTTATACCATTCGGGTGCTTTTTTAAGCCATTCCTCGAGGTCATGCTCGCTTAGCAACCCTGCCTGGGCGCCTACCTTCTGAACAACACTCATTGAATTAATCGGAGCCAGTTGAAGGGCACTTTCAAGGTTGTTTCCTTTGGCCAGAGCTGCCGCAAACGTTGAGGCAAAAGCATCACCAGCGCCAGTTCGATCAATCGGCGGCGATGGGTCAGGATAAAGTGGCATTTTAAAACGGTTTTGACTGTCGGAAGCATAGGCACCGTTAGGACCATCGGTCACTACGACTATTTTTGGACCAAGCGCATGTAGGTGATTAAGTAGATCATTAATATCATCATGATTTCCGCCACCAACAGTGACCGCTTCTTCACGGTTTAAAATTAAAACCTCAGTTCGTTGGTAAATCCGTTTTAACCGCTCAGCTCCCGCTTCCATTTGAAATGTTCCCGGTTGAAAAGCCAATTTAACATCAGGATTTTCATCAAGCCAGTCCGCCACCTGATCATGGTAAGGTATAGCATGTTCACTAATTGAACTGAAATACATCCACCTGGGAACCTCAGACGGCCTCAAATGCGGCCAGTAATAATCATATTCTTCATGCTTAATTAGAATAGTTCGTTCGGATTGGTACCATAAGACGTAGTGATAATTACTCTTCTTGTCCGGGTTAACCCGGACAAACCGATGATCGACACCATTTTTAACAAGCGAATTAATCATATCTCGGCCTTCTTGGTCGGCACCGACGTTAGTCACAAAGGCGGTTTTTAAGCCGAGACGGGCAATGGCCACAGCTCCATTAGATGCATTGCCAACTCCCTCAACAACTTCAGCGTGATCAAACGGAAGTTTTGTGCCATATTCCATGGCTAAAACCTTTCTGCCGTTTTCGTCAGTATAAGTTATCGCTTGGTCGTCCAGTAATTTTATAAAAGCGTCTGTCACAATATCGCCGACACTTATAAAATCAAATTGATTTTTCATGTTTTTACCCACCATTTTTGAAATCACTACCAATACAATAACTCTTGTTAGAGTTAAAAATCAACAAGGCTGTGCTTTCCCGGCCGAATTAAAATCATCAATCTTATTCTCCACGACCGACTGGACGGCAGGTACCACTGCTTTCTCGATAAGCTTAGCGACTGAGTACTCATCTGGATTTTCCTGAAGGGTTTTTTCTAAGGTCTGGCGATACATAATGCGCATATCAGAATTAATATTAACCTTGGTTACGCCTATTTTGACAGCGCTGATAAAGTAATGACCTGGCGTGCCGCTGCCACCATGAAGTGAAATATTGCAATCAAGAGCTTCTCTAATTCGTTGGAGCAGTTCAATATCAAGAACCTTCGGCACTGGGTATTTTCCATGTAGGTTGCCGATGGCAGCAGCAAACGTATCTATCCCGGTAGCATTGACAAAGGCTTTGGCGCCATCAGGAGTACTGAATGTCTTTTTAATGGCTTCGTAGTCAATTGCCTCAGTATGAAGGTTTGATGAGCCGGCAAAGTAATGAGGTTCACTTTCCACTAGAGCCCCGGTAAACCTGGCGAAATCAACGATTTCTTTGGTAGCATCGATGATTTCTTGATCAGTCGCATCATGGTTAGCCTGAGAAATATCGATATGGATAAACTCAAAACCAGCTTCTATGCCAGCTTTGGCAGTGGCAATAGTTGGTGAATGGTCGAGGTTAATATACATTTCAATACCGTATTGCACTTGAAAGTTGTCTACCATATCCCGAATATTTTCCAGACCAATCGTATCAACTTCACCCTGGCTGACTTCTACAAGTAAAGGAGCTTTTTTGGCAACTGCTGCCTGAGCCACAGCCCTAAGAGTTGGTTCATCGTCCAGATTAAACGCACCAAAGGCCCAGTGCTCGGCTCGGGCTTGGGTCATGCGTTCGCGGGCACGCTGACAATTTTCTCGAATCTTAGTGAGTGTTAATGACATACTTATTACTTTCTTTTAAGTCTAAATGCTTACGCTATTAAGCATACATAGTTTGATAGGCCACTGACAACAATTTCAATTTTTTTTATTATTAACATAATGAGCCGCCAGCTGGATATTCTTGGCTGTTAAGCCGAAATATTCAAGTAACTCATTCGGTTCTCCAGATTCACCAAAACGGTCTTGCATTCCAATTCGCTTTAACGGTACTGGAAACTCTTCGCCCAATAATTCAGCTATTGCACCGCCTAAGCCGCCATTAATTTGTCCTTCTTCAACCGTTACAACGCATTTAGTCTTACGC
>JBOHNR010000015.1:0-12814 GCA_050730755.1 Saccharimonadales bacterium (SeqCode)
GCTTCAGCTGTATAGAGAGCGTTGATAGAATAATAACCATCACTGGCAACTAAATACTCATTCGTTCCGCCGCTTAGAAGGGCAAAGCCAATTAACGTTAGAACGATTGAAATCCATAAGACGGCTATTAGTATATAGCCTCTCTTTTTAGCGGGATTTTGAAAGTCGTTTCTAGTTATTGATTTAAGTAGCTTAATCATCTCTAAATACCATTTGAGTTGAATACGAGGCGGTTATTGATTGGTGAAAAGCCGTTGCCGCCAATGAGATTTGGAGAACTATTGACCTAGCGTTAGTCGGTGTAACGCTATCCCCATTACCATCAAGGTAACTGACTGTGAATGAAGACACGTTATTTAGTATAACCTCATCAGCTGGGCAAGTTGCGGTGGCATCTTCGGCTGGACAGGTGTTAGTCACGGCATTACCACTTACTTGTGCGGCCAGTATTCGTTTATACAGAGTGTTGTTTTGAACAAAGTAAATAATATTATTTTTATAAGGAATATATTCACTCGCGTCCTGCCATAAAATAGCACCACTGGAGTTTTGGGCGGCAGTCGCTAGGATAAGAGTAGTACTGTTCGAGGTCCAGCTATATTCATTGCCTGAGGTTGGTGCGTATGGATCAGGCCAGCGGTTGGCAGCATCAGCGTTGGACGATAAACGAACATCAGTATTGATTCTGTTGAGTCCAGTTTCATCCTGATTTAAAAGAGCTACTTTGGCCGTAGCAACAGTACTTTGGGCAATTTGATTAGCCATATAGCCTAAAATAGCACCGGCTAAAATAACACTGACAATCATAGATACTAGTAGTTCGACTATAGTAAAACCACTCTCAGTTATCTGTTTCATTGCGATATACCGATGATGCCTATTAGTGAACTAAGTTCGACGCTTACGGTGTGGCCATCTTGAGTGTAGGAAACAGTCGCATCAACCCGCTTTATACCCGTAATCGGTTCACTGATAACGGCACTACCACTATCGGGGCTCGGTAGATTAGAGGGTAGTTGAGAAGTGAAATTAATTGTTTGACCATTCGTTAACTGGTCATAGTTATTATTTCGGAGAGATTCTACCTCAGTTTGAGCGGCTATGGTGGCCGTCTCTAAATAACTACCATTTCTCTGAACATTATCAAGGCTGATAAAAACTTCAGACAAACCAGCTACGACCAATCCAAAAACGGCGATTGTAATAATCAATTCAACGATCGTAAAACCGGCTTCTTTTTTTGTTGGTAACATAGTGTTTATGCTAATTATACAAAACCGGGGCAATTTTACCCCGGTTTTAGTATTTTACTTTATGACTTAACTATCTTAGGTCAAACTGTTCTTAACAAACGGCCCGCCGTTTTCAAGATCTGCTGTTAGCACGAAGGCGCTACAGCCATTGTTTTGGGGAACACCGCCCGTAATGGTCGTTAAGGTCGTGTTAGTACAACTTGTACCACTTGCGACATAACCATATGAGTAGTTACCGGAACTCTGAGCTGCAGTGGCGATGGTGCCGCCTTCAGGACTAGTCAGAGAATTTGGGTCCAAGCCTTGCATGAAGGTTGACACAAAATTCCCAGTACCAGTTTGTGCTAAATCAGCCTCGCTCGGATAGAAGCCGTATTGAGCATAAAATGTTTCGAGATGGCTATCGACCGCGTCAATATCCGTCTGTCGGACCGTATCGCGAGCTTTCGATTGTACCCCTGTGTATGTTACTAAGACCAACGTCGCCAAAATACCTATGACAACAATCACTATCAAAAGTTCCACAATCGTGAAACCTTTTTGCTTTTTAAGTGAGATCATAAGAGCCCACCCTCCTTATATTTATATATTTAATTTTACTAAATCGTTTTGGTAACGATGATACTTATTTTCCTATTACCAGGGAAGTATCAGTATCTGCCTTGATTATAACCATAAGCCTATTCTAGTCAAGAGTAAGTAACCATGTGTATAAATCGTTATTAACCATAAATCTCAATCTCTGTCTAACTGGTCGGAGTAATCTTTGTGCTTAGATCAGCAATTGGCCCCATAACGCTAAGGGCGATGAGACCGACTAGGGCACCAAGAATAATAATCATTAGCGGTTCAATGATCGAGCTAAGAGAATCAATTACGACATCAACGTCTTCCTCGTAAAAATCAGCTATTTTGATTAAGATGGTATCAATTTGCCCGGTTTCTTCACCAACAGCCAACATTTGTGCCACAATCGACGGGAAAAACTTACTTTTGCTTAGAGGATCACTAAGTGGTTTCCCATTTTTAACTTCTTTTGAGGCAGCTATTAATTCAGCTTCTATAACCTTATTACCAATGGCTCCGCCGGTTACCTCTAAAGCGTCAAGGACTGTCACGCCTGAAGAAGTGAGAGCTGAAAACGTTCGGGCAAACCGAGCAACAGCAATCTTAATGATAATAGTTTTTAAAATTGGGATTTTTAACAGTAAAGTGTGATATTGAATTTTTCCTTTAGGGGTTTTGATATAACGTAAAACATAAACAGTGATAATAGCAATAATAATGATTATAAATAGCAAGTTTGGTAATTTATTAACAATTGGTATAACGCTTAGGACCGGAATGGAATGCATCACATTATTACCGATGCAGAAATTACTGACATTTAACATAGCTAATGTGTAAATCGGCAACTTGGCGCCCGGTCCACCTAGTTGGGTGAAAATATTACCCAGTTTGGGTACTATAAAAATCATAATAAAGAAAAAGGCAATAACAGTTACCGTCATGATAACTATCGGGTAGGCCATGGCACTTTTAATTTTCTTACGGATAGTAGCATCTTTTTCGGCTTGAAGGGCTAAACGTTTTAAAATATCGGCCAAAATACCGCCTGCTTCACCGGCTCTTATCATATTTATATAAACTTCTGAGAAGACATTAGGAAATCTGGCAAAAGCCTCACCAAGTGGCCGGCCAGCTTCAATGTCTTTAGCGATGCTGCCGATAACAGTTTTGAAATACTGATTATTAGTTTGATCCTGGAGTGTAGACAGTGAACGCGGCAATGAGACGCCAGCTGATATAAGTGTTGATAATTGGCGGCTAAACACGACTAAGTCTCTTAGCTTAACTTTTGGCTTAAACACATTGCTAAATAGCTTAACCTTGTTAGCGCTGGTATCCAGCTTGATCAAAATCGGTCGTATATTTTGTTTGCTTAAAGCCGCAATTAAGGCATTTCGATCTTGAGCATCATAAACACCGTTAATAGTTTTACCTTCGTGATTAATCGCTTTGTAACTGAATAACATATCAATCTTCCGTCGACGTAGCGCGGAGTATTTCTTCGACGGTTGTTTCACCGCGGAGGGCTTTAATAAAGCCATCGATTTGCATCGTCAGCATGCCTTCTTTAATAGAGATGTCTTCAATAGTCTCACTGGTTGCACTGGTAACAATTAACTTTTCTAGCTCTACAGAATTATGAAGAACTTCGTAGATACCAATCCTGCCCTTATAGCCGGCGTGGTTGCAAACTACGCAACCATCATCATTAGCCTTCCAAAGACGCTTAATGCCATTTGCTGTCGAGCTCAGTTCCCCCGCTGAGGTATCTTTAGCGGTGCTACTTGGCTTGCCTATGTTACCTTCCAACGCCTTTTTCTCAAGTTCGTTGATGTGTTTTATATCGAGGTTATCTTCAAGATTGAAGACCTTTACTAAATGTTGAAACTCAGCTTCGTTAGGTGTGTATGTCTGACGACATTCAGTGCATAAACGGCGGACAAGTCGTTGACCAATGACAACTCGCACAGTGGAGGCGATTAAAAACGGCTCGGTGCCCATATCAAGCAGGCGCGGTAAGCTGGTTGCCGCGTTATTAGTGTGTAAGGTTGAGAAAACAAGGTGGCCCGTTAAGGCAGCCTGAACAGCTAGATCAGCCGTATCTTTATCGCGGACCTCGCCGACCATAATAATGTTTGGATCCTGGCGCAATAGAGCCCGCAAGCCGTTGCTGAATGTCATACCGGCAATCGGATTGACCTGGGTCTGATTAACGCCTGGTATTCGATACTCTACCGGATCTTCGACTGTCGAAATGTTGACGTTTGGCATATTTAACATGCTCAAGATACTAAAGAGAGTCGTTGATTTACCTGATCCGGTTGGTCCGGTGACCAAAATCATACCGTGCGGTTGAATAATGGCGTGCTGTAGGGTTTCAAGCGCATTACCCCAAAAGCCTAAATCTGCAAAAGTAGCTGCTTTATTGGATTCGTTAAGTATACGCATGACCACTTTTTCGCCATCGACGATGGGTAGCGTCGAGACACGAATGGCGTAAAGATTACTGCCAACTTGAACTTTAAACCGGCCATCTTGGGAGACACGATGCTCGTCGATTTTTAGATTGGACAGTATTTTAATACGAGAAACCAGAGCATTAAGCATTTTACGGGGTAATTTGTTAACTTCTCGCAACATACCGTCAATACGGTAACGAACAATAACAATATTTTCGCGGGGCTCAATATGTATATCGCTGGCAGTCGCCTTTACACCGTACTCTATGATGAGGTTAACGGTTTGGGCAATTGGTGAATCTTCAGCCAAATCCTCCTCGCCAGGCTCCTCGGACTCATCCGCCTGATTCTCGCCGGAAATAACCTGAGTTAGTTCACTGCCAATACTACCGTCTTCGCGATATTGATCAAGTGCTGCTTGGAGCTGACTGGCGGTACTTATATAGACCCGAATGTTATTACTTAGTTGCTTCTGAAGAAAATTGAGAGCCTGTATATCGTCCGGATCCTCCATGGCCACCAGCTTTGTACCATTCTCGTCGATATCAAAAACAACAGCGTGATACTGCCGGGCGATTCGTTCAGGTAACAGTTGCAAAACTTCACGCTTTATATCTTTAGCGTTCAGTTCCATGAGGGGAACTTCAATTTCCTCGGCGTATAACTTAGTTAGTTCCTTCTCGCTTACAAGGTTATTTTTTATAACTAAATCTTGGAGAGGCTTTTTCTCGCTAACTTCTTGTTTATGTAGCTCAGCGATCTGTTCATCAGTAATTTTTTTATCAGTCTTTTTTAAAAGTCGCTCAGTTAGGGAATCAGCTATACGCATGTTAACCAATACCCCGCGGCCATTTTTGTCAGTTTAGCTTTATATATTGCCTGCATCTTAAGTCAGTGCTCATCAATCTGTTTAAGGTTATTTTAGCAGTAATTAACCAAAACCAGAAGCATTTTACGGGGGTAGTCGCCCTGTTCTGCTAGGCGGATGTTTGCTATACTTAAAAATATATTAGAACTTGGGATAACAGTAGCTACATAAAGCGGGGAGGTAGTCGACTATGGCAGCAGATAAACAAGCAGCCGCTGCTGCAAAGGAAGGCAAATCCAAAGCGCTGAATTTAGCGCTTGATAGTATTGAAAAGCAATTCGGTCGCGGTTCCATCATGAAACTCGGTGAGCAAGTACACATGCAGGTGGAGTGCATACCTTCCGGCAGTATTTCACTTGACCTAGCCTTAGGTGGCGGTTTACCAAGGGGACGAGTGGTTGAAATTTACGGTCCAGAATCTTCCGGAAAAACAACACTGGCTCTACATGGTATTGCCGAAGTCCAGAGATCCGGTGGCACGGCGGCTTTTATTGACGCCGAACATGCCCTTGATCCAGCCTATGCCAAACGAATCGGAGTCGATATTGATAATTTGCTTTTGAGCCAGCCAGATAATGGTGAGCAGGCTCTCGAAATTACCGAAACCTTAGTCCGTTCCAATGCCGTTGACCTGGTGGTAGTTGACTCAGTAGCTGCTCTAGTGCCTAGAGCTGAAATTGAAGGAGAAATGGGCGACAGTTTGCCTGGTTTGCAGGCTAGGTTGATGAGTCAAGCATTGCGTAAACTGACTAGCGTTATAAGCCGGTCTAAAACGACCGTCATTTTTATTAATCAAATTCGTATGAAGATCGGTATTATGTTTGGTAATCCTGAGACTACCTCAGGTGGTAATGCCTTGAAGTTCTATGCCTCAGTTAGAATGGATATCCGCCGGATTGGTCAAATCAAACAAGGCGAGGCTGTGGTTGGTAATCGAACTAGAGTTAAAGTCGTTAAAAACAAAATTGCACCGCCATTTCGAGAGGCTGAGTTTGACATAATGTATGACGAAGGCATTTCTCAGTCAGGCGATATACTTGACCAAGCCGTTTTACGAAACATTGTTGAAAAATCTGGAGCCTGGTTTACTTATGGCGGCCAAAACATCGCCCAGGGTCGGGAAGCTGCTAAAAAATACCTCAAGGCTAATTCTAAAGTAATGGCTGAAATAGATAAAAAAGTTCGCGACTCAGCCGCCAAAGACGAAAGAGACGCTGCAGCAGCAGACGAAAAAAAAGAATAGCATTATCTTAAAGCAAGGTTTCAGTGAAGATCACTAGTATTGCCCAGCAGCTTAAACAAAAAGACCGTTATTCGATTTTTGTTGACGGTAAGTATGTCTTTTCCCTCAGTGAATCAGCTTTGCTTGAGAGTAAGCTAGCAGTCAAGCAGGAGTTGGATCAGGCTGAGTTGAAAGGTTGGCGGCTGCGCTCAGCTGAAGATAAAATAACTTCTGATGCTTTACGCTATGTTGCCTTGAGACTTCGGAGTAGTTGGGAAATGGAATTTTACTTGAAACGTAAAAGCGCCTCACCTTCTCTTATAGCACAAATACTTAGCAAGTTAACTAACATCGGATTACTTAATGACGAGACCTTTGCAAGGAGTTGGATTAATAACCGTCGACTTCTCCGCCCTACTTCGAAGCGAAAATTACAACAGGAATTACGATCTAAACATATCAGTGCAGAGATTATCGAACAGGCTCTTGCAGCTGATGAAAGCAATGAGTTAGACGTGCTACAGCAACTTATAACCAGGATGCACCGCCAGCCAAAATATAGGGCCGACAATTTAAAACTGATGCAATATCTTTCTCGTCAAGGTTTCGATTACGGCGACATTAAAAGTGCCATGAAAGAAGAGTAAGAGATCAGGCGATACTGGCTGTGACTGGCGAGGGCTTACCCTGAAGTAAATCGTTAATAATAATTCGACTGTTAGTGATTTCGACAATTTGAGTACGGTCTATGCTCAAACTCCCGCCAGCAAAACTTTTTAAAATTGATCGTGAGACGTAGAGCTTTTGAATATACATAGTGGTTGTTTCGACGGCATAGTCGCTAACCCTACCTACTTTAGCCTTACTAGCCGTCACAACAGGTTTTTTAAGAAGATCAAAATTGAGTTCAATCAGTTCTTTTAGTCGAACTAAATCTTCCTGATGAGCTAAAACTCCATGGTCATCGATGATAAAACCCTGTCGAGAGATTTCTCTTATATCCTGATAAAGCAGGACGAGCCGCTGGCCATCGACGGTGTCGTTACAGTAAAAGCCTTCAATTTTTAAGTTATTAGGATTGATGATGGGCGCCATTACCATGCCTACTGGACTACCGGTTCGGAGCGATAATATTTGTTTATTGAGAAGCGACCCGCTCAGTTGTAACATAGTCTCTATTGTACAACGGTAGTCTTGTGGCTACCTCCTTTACGTTGTAAACAATAAAGCTGTGGCCAAGTACTATACTGGAATGAATGAGCGTAATCTTAAAGACCCAGCTGGTCTCGAAGAACCCAGACGCAACTGAGCTAATAGCTACTAAACTTGGTGCCAGACTCTGCGGCGGCGAAGTGATCGAACTTGTTAGTGATCTTGGCGGTGGCAAAACAACTTTCGTCCGCGGACTGGCCCGTGGGATGGGCAGTGAAGACGTAGTCGCTAGCCCAACATTTACTATTAGCCGGCAATACAAAGCAGATAATTTAACTCTTTATCACTTCGATTTTTACCGCTTGAACGAAGCTGGTGTGGTGGCCGATGAATTGGCCGAATTAATCGGTGACCCAGCTGTTGTAGTTGTTATAGAATGGGCAGAGGCTGTCGAGAATATTTTACCGCTTGGTCATTTAACTGTTAACTTCAAACTTAAAACCGAAAATAGCCGCCAGCTAGTTTTTACTTACGCCGAGAACTTAACTTATTTGATGCCAATGGGACCTAGGGTATGATTATTATCTCGATTCGAACGGACAAACCAGAAGCAGAAATTGGTTTATTTGATAATGACCACCAGTTAGGCTATGAGGTTTGGTTGGCTCACCGCGAACTTTCTAGCACAATCCATACAAAGCTTCACTCGTTGCTTAAAAGCTACGGTAAAACAATTAATGATATTGAAGGTATAGTTGCTTATGAGGGGCCGGGTAGCTTTACCGGTCTACGGATTGGACTTAGTCTAGCTAATGCCTTGGCTTACAGCTTAACAATACCGATTGTTGCCGGCAGGGGCAAAAACTGGCTGAAGATTGGTCGAACTAGACTTTTAAAAGAAGAAAATGACGATACGGTTTTGCCAAAGTATGGCGCACCAGTTCATATTACAAAGCCAAAGCATTGACCGCACTCTGTCAGTAGAGGTATAGTTTTTATAGGATTTGCTGCTTTTTTGTAAATTATGTGTGAGCAATCCGATTTTGATCTATTTTTTAATTTGACACTCAGATAAGGTGGATTTTGGGCCAGTGAAGTGATAGCGATGCCCTGCTGACGTACCTTATCTGCCGACAGAAAGGAATAAGATGACCCCACTTACCATAGTGCTGGCCTTGGTAGGCCTAGCAGCTGGCTCCGGCGGAACGATCGCCCTAACTCAAAGACGTGTTGGCACAGCCGCCAATCGTGCCCAGAAGGAATTAACTAAAGCTCAGCGCGAATCTGAAAAGCTTGTAGCCCAGGCTCACGAGGACGCAGTCAAAGAAGTGCAAGAAGCCCGTAAGGAAGAACAAGCTCATCGCCGCGAGCTGAAAGAATTAGAGCAACGGTTAGTAACACGCGAAGAATCACTTGATAAAAAACTGGATAATATCGACAAGCGATCAGACGGCCTCCGCGCCAGCGAAGATGAAATTGAAAAATTAAAAGACGAAATCCGTGAAATTCGAAGTCGACAACAAGAAAAACTGGAAAAGATCGCCAAGCTTAGTAAGGCTGAAGCGTCCGAAAAGCTAATGCAAATGACCGAGCGTGATATTAAAGGTGATCTCGTTGGCTTAGTTGCCAAGCTTCAGAATGATGCCCGGGAAGATGCTGAAGAATTGGCTGCCCTGATTATCACAACAGCTATGGAAAGAATGGCCAGCGAAGTAACAGCTGAGCGAACAGTTTCAAGTGTCAAACTGGAAGACGAAGAAATGAAGGGTCGTATTATTGGTAAAGAGGGCCGCAATATTCAGGCTATGCAACGGGCTACCGGTGTCGATATTATGGTTGATGATACGCCTGGCTACATAGTCCTTTCCAGCTTTGATCCGGTTCGGCGCGAAGTTGCCCGTCAAATGCTTGAAATGTTAATGAAAGACGGTCGTATTCATCCAGCTAGGATTGAAGAAGCTGTCGATAAAGCTCAGAAAAATGTCGAAAAAGAAGTCGTTCGGGCCGGTGAAGATGCTGCCCGGGAAGTTGGTGTCATCGGCATTCCGCGCGAAATTCTACATATCCTCGGTGAATTGAAATACCGTACCAGTTATGGCCAAAATGTTCTAAAACATTCTGTTGAAATGACCCAGCTGGCTGGTATGATCGCTGAAGAAATCGGAGCTGATATCCCGACAACAAAATACGCCGCTCTAACCCACGATATTGGCAAAGCTTTAACTCATAAGATGGAAGGTAAGCATCATCACATTAGTGGTGAAATCCTACGTAAGTATGGAGCACCTGAGGCAGTTGCTCTAGCCGCCGAGCAACATCATGACGATATGGAAGCCACCAGCGTCGAAGCACTGATTATTCGGGTTGTTGATGCTCTGAGTGCCGCCCGACCGGGCGCCCGCAATATTTCGGCTGAGAATTTTGTCGAACGTATGAAAGACCTCGAGAATGTGGCTGTTAGCTTTAAGGGGATTGAAAAGGCCTACGCCATTAGCGCTGGTCGCGAAGTCCGTGTCTTTGTTCAACCAAAGGAAATCGATGACTTAAACGCCATTAAACTTGCTCGAGATATTGCTACAAAGATTGAATCATCCTTACAATATCCTGGTACCATCAAAGTCAATGTCATTCGCGAAACCCGGGCCATAGAGTACGCTAAGTAACGACTTCGGGAACGAGTGTATGAATATCCTCTATATCGGTGATGTGATGGGCGAGATGGGAATAGTAACCATTGAGGAAATAATACCCAAGCTTCGTCGCGACCGATCAATTGATCTAGTCATAGCCCAAGCTGAGAATGTTACCGATGGTAAAGGCATTACGCCTAATGATTTTGAACGATTGTTGGCTTGTGGAGTAGATTTTTGTACTGGCGGCAACTGGACATTAGCTAGAGATGAAATTATACCTCAACTAAGCGATCCCAAAGTGCCGATTATTCGACCGGCCAATTATCCTGAAGACACACCAGGCCTGGGGTATAAATACGCCAAGACGACAAAAGGCCAAGTTTTGGTGATTAGTTTAATTGGTCACATTGTTGGCCGAGATGCGGATAGACCGACTGACAATCCACTTCGTATTGTTGATCAGATTCTGAAATCACAAATTGATGTCGAACGGGTTGGCTGTGTTGTTAACTTTCATGGTGACTATAGTAGCGAAAAAGTAGTTATCGGGCATTATCTTGATGGCCGTGTCACTTTAGTCGTTGGCGATCATTGGCATGTACCAACGGCTGATGCCCGTATCTTGCCTAAGGGCACAGCTCATGTATCAGATGTTGGTATGTGTGGTGCGCTTGACTCATCGCTGGGTGTTTCATACGATAGCGTCATTATGCGTTGGCGTGATGGAATATCTGTCAAGAATGATTTAGTAACAAAGGGACCACGCCAATTTAATGCCATTTTTGTATCGACTGATGATCATGGTCTGGCCAAGCAAGTTGAGCCCAGTCAACGTTACCTATAGCAAAAGTAGCGATATTGAACCGTTTGCGTTATAATCACCTCTGTTACATTCATCTGTTGAAGGATGTTAAAACATTAAGGCGGGGATTGGCGCAGTTGGCTAGCGCGCCGCGTTTGGGACGCGGAGGTCGGAGGTTCGAGTCCTCTATCCCCGACCAATAATAAACCAGCACTTTTTCTTGTCGGGGTGTAGCGCAGTTGGCTAGCGCGCAGCGTTCGGGTCGCTGAGGTCGGAGGTTCGAGTCCTCTCACCCCGACCATCTATTTTTTGTTGACTAACTGTATACAATAATGGCATGAGCCTGATTATATCTGTCTTAGTCGTCTTTTTACTTATTACCATATCAGAACTCTTGTGGCGTCATCGTGATATAGATCCGGAATATACCCGTAAGTTTGTACATATTTCAGTCGGATCATTTGTAGCTTTCTGGCCTCTATTTTTGAGTCGGAATGAGATAGTGTTGCTGGGTTGCGCTTTTGTACTGATTGTGGCTGCTTCTAGCTACTTCAATCTATTTAAAGCCATCCATAGTGTTCAGCGCTCGACTTGGGGAGAATTATTCTTTGCCATGTCAGTTGGAATCTTAGCCTATGTTGCTGATTTTCATTGGATATATACTATAGCTTTACTCCATATGAGCCTAGCTGATGGTATGGCGGCAATTATTGGCATGAAGTTCGGCAAATCCAACCGCTATACCGTGTTTGGTTATGTCAAAAGCGTGGCCGGGACGCTCACCTTTTTTGTAGTTTCAATGACAATTCTGAGCGTTTTTGCTATCGTTACGCCAAATATCTTTAGCCTTTGGTTTATAGCTATCGCCGCCGCCGCAACATTACTCGAAAATATTGCTATCAGGGGCTTTGATAATATATTGGTACCATTACTAATTGCGACAACTTTAAACACAGTCCACTAAGAGGCGTAAGGAGCCATGCGGGGACGCAGGGCATTGAGTATAATAATGACATCAATAATTTCTCTAATAATTGCGCCTGTAACTGGCGCAATTAAGCCAGTTACAGAAATCAGCATTAAAGCTATACTGATGCCAACCCCAATGGCCACACTTTGCTTAATAATATGAAACGACCACTTGGCTAAAATTATAGCTCGGGCAGCATAACTTAAATCATCCTTCATGATGATAACATCAGCTGCATGACTAGCGGCTGTTTGACCACTAGCGCCAATAATTATTCCAACGTCGGCAGCAGTTAAGGCGGTCGAGTCAGTTATTCCGCTACCAATAAAAATAACTGGTCTTTCTTCAATTGATTCCATAGCGTGCAGCTCATCGCCTGGATGGGCTTCAGCTTTAATGTCGGTAATACCCAGTCGTTTGGCAAACTGTGTGGCGGCTGTCTGATGATCGGTTGTTACTAATAAAACCCGTAAAACCCCAAGACCGGCTAGTGTTATCAATGTTGATTTTATGCCAGGGCGTAGACTATCGGTAAATGTGATATAACCAGCAAGCTCGCCATTAATAGCAATAAACGTTACAGTTTGGGTAATTTGTTTCGGTTTGAACTGCTCAGGTATTGTTATGTTACGTTTCTGTATTAATTCCAAGCGACCGATAACGATCTCTTTATTATTAATTCTAGCTTCCAAGCCAGAACCAGTAATTTCTTGGACGTGTTTAGCCTTTAAAAGTCTAAGTTTGTTAGATGTCACTTCAGCCGTAACCGCCCGAGCCAATATATTGTTAGACCGTTGCTGAACGCTCCCGGCATAAATCAGCACTTCTTGCTTAGTGAAGGGCTTAAAGGCGACAATATTATCAACTTTCGCCGCTTCGTTACTC
>JBOHNR010000016.1:0-5864 GCA_050730755.1 Saccharimonadales bacterium (SeqCode)
ATAGGTGTCATAGTGGACTTCACGCTGGACGATAACTGACTTATTAGATTTGTGAGTGTATTCAATTGGATCTTCAATAGTAATAACATGAACAGCTTTTTCCATGTTAATTTTGTGAATTAACGCTGCCAAGCTTGTCGACTTACCAGATCCAGTTGGACCAGTAACTAAAACTAGACCGCGTGGGTAATCGGCAAACTTTTCTACGATCGGTGGTAAGTTGAGTTGTTGAATAGACAAGATTTCGTTTGGGATAAGGCGTAGAGCCGCAGCTAAATTACCTCGCTCGTGAAATGCGTTGACACGAAAACGACCCATATCACCAAATGCAAAGCTAAAATCAAACTCTTTGTCTTTAAGTAAGATTTGTTTTTGGTCTTCGTCCAAAATAGCGAAAACAAGGGCCTCCAACGACTCATCAGTCAGTGCATCGGCGCTACTGACGGCCACAAGTGAGCCGTCAATCCTCAACATAGGTGGCAACCCAACTTGTAAGTGAAGATCAGATGCCTTTTTTTTGACAACTTCTTCCAGTAATATTTCAATTCGTGGTTGGCCCTGCATGTTTATTCCATCCTTCTTTGCCTATGCTATATCCGCAGCTGCTACGCGGTTAACTTCATTAAGTGTTGTAAGTCCCGTTAGGGCTTTCAAATAGCCATCCTGCCGCATTGTAATCATGCCCTGAGTCTGCGCAAGCTTCTGAATATCATTACTCGATGCTTGCTTTAAAATTAGATCTTGGATTTCGTTCGAAACACGAAACGTTTCATAGACTCCCATCCGGCCACTATAACCTCCAGGTGTGCGAGGGCTATCTTTACCCTTGGTTAAAGTATAAGCATTTTGGGTAGCAAGTGGCAAGTTGTCGTAACCAAGATCCTCACTAAATGCCTTACGTTCTGAGTCACTAGCTGGCAATAAATTACCTAAAGTGGAATGGACAGATCCTGCTTCAACTACAGAACTCTGGTACTCTTCTTGATCTAGGGTAACTCGCCGGACTAACCGTTGACCAATCACCACCTTAACCGTTGAAGCAATTAAAAATGGCTCAATACCCATATCGAGCAAGCGGGGCAAAATACCGCCTGCCGAGTTAGTGTGCAATGTAGAAAATACCAAATGACCCGTTAATGCGGCTTGAACTGCTAAATCAGCGGTTTCTTTATCCCGGATCTCCCCGACCATTACGACGTCAGGATCTTGACGTAGAATTGAACGAAGGCCAGTCGCAAACGTTAATCCTACGTCGGGATTGACTTGAATTTGATTAACTCCTGGCATTTTATATTCAACTGGATCTTCAAGGGTCACAATATTAATTGCATCATTTTTAATTTCTTGTATAAGAGCGTATAAGCTTGTTGACTTACCAGATCCAGTTGGACCAGACGTAAGAATCATACCGTTGGTTTGCTTTAAACCCTCTCGAATAAGCCGTAGGGCTCGACCTCGATAACCCATTTCCTCTAATTTTAGATTAGTGCTGCTTTTATCAAGCAATCGAATCACAACCTGTTCACCCCAAACTACTGGTGAAATTGCTACACGTAAATCAATATCTTTTTCAGCCACAAAGATTGAAAACTCGCCATCCTGAGGTATACGGTGTTCATCAATTTTTAAATTGGATAATATTTTTATTCGACTTATAAGCGGCGGCTCCGAGCTTTTAGGTAACTGCATTACCTCTCTTAGGATACCGTCTACTCGACATCGGATTTTCAATGAATCTTCTAACGGCTCTATATGTACGTCACTGGCGTTATTTCTAGCGGCATATTCTAATATTGCTGAAAGTGCTTTACTTATTGGTGAGTCCTGAACAAGGGTTTTAATATTTTTGTCGTTTCTAGCTGTATTCTGATGATTAGTTTTTGAATCCGATTGAATTTTATGTTCGACTTCAGCATCTTTTTCAAACTGACCAATTTGCCCTTCTACTGTTTCTGATATATGAGTCGGATATTGACTTATGATATTACTGATTCCTTCTTCACTAGCAACATAAACCTTCAATGGCCGACCGATCTTATTACTTAAAAAATCAACCGCCTGGACGTTATCAGCATCGAGCATAGCTATAACTAATCGATGTTGCATCTCGCCAATGGGTACTGCCATATAGCGCTCGGCAATATCGAGAGGTAGCAAGTCAAGAACCTTGGGATCTATAGTGACATTATTAAGATTTACATACGGAACCTTGGTAGCTTGAGCAATCGCTTTTGTCAGTTGCTCATTTGTAATTAGTCTATCACTCACTAAAGTGCCAAAAACCGAACCGCCACTTTTTGTTACTTTATCCTGGACAGATTTCAGTTGAACAGAAGAAAGGACACCTTCACCGATGAGATCATTTTCAACTTGCTGTTGGGTTGCTACAGACAGAACACTCACAGTTTATGCTCCGTTTACTGCCCAGATCCATCAAAAGGATTGGAGTTGTTGCTGTTCTGAACCTCTATAAGTTGTGTTGGATCAATAGATTGGTTATTAAAAAACTGAGTATTCGGTGTTGTAAATTCAGTGGAAATAGGATCAACTACAGCTACTTTTTGCTGACTGTTTGCGGGTGAGGCAAATATAAAATTCGATACTACGAATGAAATTACCCCGCTAATTCCAGCGATTAAAATTATAAGAGCTACATCTTTCTGCTTCATTTTAATACCTTATCTGTGATATTAAGGTTTTGAGCTGGCTGCCAGTAGGTTTGAGCTGTTATAGTTACCGTTAGTTGATTTTGATCGCCAGAAATTTCTATAGTCTGTATTTGAAATGGTCGGACAGATCTTTCAAAAGCATTAATTACGTTCTGTATCGCGTTATAACTACCCTGGACAACTACTTGAAATGGCTCAGGTTGAGGAGCTGGGCTTGAACTTGATTCAGCTGGCTGGGTAGCCACTGCATCAGAACCACTAATACTTTGGATTGAAACACCTTGGCTGGTAAGAATATTTTCCAAGCTGGTAGCCATGGCTGGATAATCATAAGTGCTGGGTAGAGAATCAAGCACAATTTTAGAATTATTTCCATCTTGTGGACCTGTACCAGTTGGATTGCCACCAATAATATTCGTAGGTGTGCTTATAAAGGCATTGTATGAATTCGATAGATTTTTACTGGCTTGGATATCATTTTTAAGTTGAGTGACTGCTGTGTTATCAGCCCCAGCGACACGATTCTGATATGCAAATTGACCAATGAGCGATATTGAAGCGACAAGGCAAAACACTACTACAAAGCAAGCTGTAGAAGTAACGGCAACAATCGTTGAATTTGATTTAGCTATCAGATTGTGTTTGATTGAATCCATACCAGCCATTAGTTAATTACCTTTGCTAAAAATTATTGAAGGCTGTTGCGCCGCGGTTTGGGGTTGTGCACCACCGACATTCAGAGTTACCGAGTTAGCATTATTGAAAATAGTTGGATCAAACGATAATGTGATTGAATATGTTGCAGAAGTAGGATTGAGAGTAAAACTGGAAAGGACAACGGATGAAAAAGCATTTTGTGAGCTAGATTGTCCGTTAACTGTATAGGACGTAAACTTCAGGTTATCGACATACGTGTTAACTACTTCGAGGTTTGGGGCATTGCCTGATATTGTTGTTGTATTTTGAGTAAAATCAACTTGTAAGTCAGATATGGTGGCTTGAGTCGGTGTAAGTTGTGAAATAAAGCCGAACAAGCGCGAAACAGCTGGGTCTTGGCTATCTAATGTTGGCAATGAATTAAGATGACTTTGAACAGTCAACATTGTAGATAAATTCGGTGTATTTTTAAGAGTATTACTGTCAGTTTGGATGGTACTATTAAGATTACTGATATTCCCCTTTTGGACTATGTAAACAGAGAAAAGCAAGACCAAAAAAATAAATATAGCAGCCGCACTAATTACCAGCGAACCACCGATTACAAATCGCTTGATGCGCTGAGTTTTAATATAAACTTGTTTAACATCTGGTAATAAATTAAATTGGATCATTCGTTTCTCTCCGCTAATCCAACAGCTACACTGAATTGATTGGAAATTGACAGTAGCTCATTTTGTCGATCAGCAGCAAATTGAACATTGCGCCAAGCATTACCAATCTCGACATTCAGAGCAAATTTATTAGCCAAAAATAGTGGAAATTCCGGTAAAACTGAACCGCCGCCCGTTACAATAATGCGATCAAGTTTGGCAGACGTGTATCGAGTTTGGAAAAATTTTATCGATTTTTCAATTTCTGTTGCAAGCAATTCAACGGAGCTAATGATTGCATCGTAAACCTGACCTTCTAGTTTATCTTTACTTAAACCAAATTTTAGAACGAATTGCTCGGCTTGTTTTTCGTCGACATTTAGATTTTGGATAGCCGAACGGATAATTGCTTCCATCCCAGTTGGTATAGACCTAGTTAATTTAGGCATACCACCGTAAACTATAACTAAATTAGTACTCATCTGACCGATGTCAATAATCATATGGGCAAACGTGGCTTCGGGCGGAGTTAAAGCGCGAGCCAATGCTAAGTTATCTGGTTCAAAGGCTACGACATTCAGTCCTACGGACTCAACAATATCTAGCCGTCGTTCAATAAAGTCATTTGGTACGCTTGTAAGTAATATTTCAACTTTCGTTTTATCGACTGGTGAATCGCCAAGTGGCGCCCAATCAATCTTTGACTCATTGAGAGGTGTCGGAATTAAAGCTTCAGCCTGATAGTGAATAGACTTCTCAAGTTCGCGAGGTGGTAGGCGGTCAATGTCGGCGATCGTAGTAAAGACGCGGGCCGATGGTATGCCAACTGCAACATTTTTAGTACTAAGCTTGGCTTGGGTAATTAGCTGTGCTATAGCGTGGCTTAAGCGTTGCTGGTCATTTTTAGAATCACTGAGAGCAATTTTATTGTCTATCGGCATATAGGCATATTTAAAAAGCACTTTCTGAGCACCATTACCGCTTAGTTCAACCACACGGAGCGCTGAGCTACCTATATCAAGGCCAAAAAAAGCCGATACGCCACTCAACAAGCCCATGAATTTAACTCTCCAAGTGAAACAAATGATATTTTTGGTTTTACTGCCTGCATGAAACGCAATCGTTGCCTTTTCTTCTTCATGTCCCACTCTAGAACCGCAACGGGATCATGTTTAGGGCAATTATAGCATAAGCCTCATGGTAGTATGCAACCCCTTGACTAAAGTTAGAATATTCTAAAAGCTCAATTACAAAACAGGCGGTAAGCCGACAATCGCATTATAGCCACTGTTAGGGGTGCCTACACTACGTGGTAACCAAAGTTCCGGAGTATATTCGAAAACTTCAGCAGCATCATTAGATGTAATTGTATCCGTGGGCATGGCATGGCCGAGCGATCCAAAAGTGCGTAAAAATTCTACCTGTTGAGCTACGAAAGATCCATAAATTTTAAGTTGATTATCACAGGTTGTGTAAAAACTCGCGCCGCTGGTTAATACTGGTGCACCATTACCGGTTGCACAAGTATAAATATCACCTCCTATCCCACTGCTATCCGTTTCAGCAACATATAATCCATCTAGTTCAGTGACATTACTGCCTATATAGATGCTACCTCCGACAACTACTAGTCTAAGATCCGGTATTTGGCTTGGGTTTGTCCAGCTGGTGGAGTTAGTGTAAACCACGTTATTGCCGATATAGACATTTCCTTTTGCATAGATAGTAACTGTTCCGTTCACACTCGATGGAAGGCTTACACTACTACCTTGCTGTTGAGTTACTCCGGATAGGTCACTAGTGAAGTCACAATCAGCTGTAGAGTCTCCAAAATTACCTCCAAACAAGCCAGTTCCCGTCGCACCCACTGTATTCGAAAATGATA
>JBOHNR010000017.1:0-12658 GCA_050730755.1 Saccharimonadales bacterium (SeqCode)
GCTCTATATACAGCTGAAGCTGGTATTGAGGAATCAATTAATCAACTCAATTCAAATAGTAGCTTTTCTGGTTACTCAGCAGCTCAGACATTTTTTAACGATAGCACTCAGGGAGTCGGTACATTTACGACTATTATTTCCAATGTCTCGGGCAGTAATGCTAAAACTATTGTCTCAACTGGTACTGTTTACCGCAGTGGCGGTAACAGCCCAGTTGCCACACGTTCGGTCGAAGTCACAGTCGTTGGTACTGCTTCTGGTAATATATCAGTTGAAACTGGACCCGGCGGCTTAATCCTCGGTGGTAGCGCCAACATTACGAACGGCCCAGTCTATATTAACGGCACGGTTACCATGAGTGGCGCTTCACAGATTGGCACTAATAGCCAACCACTGGCGGTTGATGTAGCCAACGATGCTTGTCCGACTGGCTCAAACCCAGGATCAACTTATCCGGTGGTTTGCACAGGCAGCACGCAGCCGATATCGCTAGCTTACAGCACTACTATTTACGGAACTGTTTGTGCCACCGGACAAACCAGCACTGGTCCGAACAACAACATTAAAGGCGGCAACGGTGATCTAGGCCTAGAGGCTGGTTGTACGGCACCAGTCATTTCCACTCCAACCTACAATCGGAGTGCCCAAATAAGTGCCGTTACTACTACGGCATCGGGAACCAGTAATACTTACACTTGCCAATCGTATCCTTTCAACCGCACCTGGCCGGTCAATCTCGAGTTAACCGGCAATGTATCAATTGGCGGCAGTTGCAAACTGACAATCGACGGTGATGCCTACATTACCGGTAATTTAACTATCGGTGGCGCTGCCACAATTTCAGTTGCTAACAGTGTTGGTACTACCACGCCAGTGGTTATTGTCGACGGAACGATTACTGTCGGCGGGTCAGCGGCGATGGTAGCCAACAGTAACGGTACCGGCATTGAATTTATCAGTTTCGATAGCGATGCCTCTTGCGATGCCAGTTGCATCAGTTTATCAGGCAATGATTTATATAATTCATCTAAGACGACAACTGTTAATATTGGCGGGGCAGTCAGTTTACCGGGTATGGTTTTCCAAGCTTATTGGGGTGAGTTAGTCCTAGCCGGGAGTGGCCATGTTGGGGCAGTCGCTGGTCAAACAATTAATCTGAGCGGTGCCGGAACAGTTATTTTTGGCACGACTCTTTCCTCAGGCACCAGTACTTGGGCTATTACCAGCTACCAACAGGTATTCGATCCGTAAGTTCATCACCCCTAAAAAATGATATACTTACAGCTAAAGGTTACGCTTGATGGGCAGCACCACAAATACTCCAAATTTACTTCGGAATAAGCCAATCTTCGGTCTTGACGTCGGGCATGGCTCGCTGAAGGTTATGCAGGTCGAACAAACCGATGGCATTCAAGCACCCCGTATTATTGGCTATGGTACTACCACTTTCGATTCAAGTGCGCTTGATGACGGTGTCATCGTCAAACCGGAAGTTATCGCTCAATCTTTACTACATCTATTTAGACATGAATTGATTGGTGACATTACTACTCGTCGAGTAGCCCTAACAATTCCTTCATACCGTTCGTTTTCTAGATCTATGCAGCTGCCGAAGCTATCAACCAAAGATCTCCAAGAAGCAGTTCGACTTGAAGTCGAACAATATATACCCTTACCGCTTGATGACTTATACCTAGATTATATTGTCACTAAAGAAGGTAAAGAGATGAACGACTTGCTGGCCGTTGCCGTGCCAAAAGAAATCGTCGATTCTTATCTAGTCCTATCCAGAACGGTCGGTTTGGAAGTTATGTTAGTGGAGACAGCTATGTCAGCTGACTCTAGACTCTTTTCTCAAGATAAATACCACACAATTACGAGTGTCATCATTGATTTTGGTTCCTTAACGGCTGATATTAGTATTTTCAACATACACACCCTTGTAACTGGAACAGTACCGGCCGGCGGATTAGTATTTACGAACGCTATTAAAGACAGCTTGGGCGTAACTATGGCTGAAGCCGGCATTATCAAGACTAAATACGGCCTGAGCCTAAGTAAAAAACAACGTGAGATTACTGAAGCCTTGAAGCCAACTCTCCAAAAGCTAATTAAAGAAATCCAACGAATGATTCGCTACCACGAAGAACATTACGGTTCCGAGCGACCAATTGGACAAATCATAATGCTTGGTGGAGGAGCTAATATGCCCGGTCTAAGCGACTATTTAACTAGTGCTTTGCGACTACCGGTCAGAGTCCATGACCCTTGGCAATACCTTAATTTCAAGGGCTATCAGGGACCCAGTAAAGCTGATAGATCAATGTATGCCACTGTGGCCGGTTTATCATTAGTCAACCCTAAAGAGATATTTGCGTGATTAACTTACTACCGCCTGACGTCAAAACGTCATATGGATATGCCTATCGGAATACGAGGCTGGTACGCTGGGTGATCGCTTTCAGCCTAAGTTTTATAGGCTTGATTGTGATCAGCACGGCCGGTATTCTATGGATTCATCAAACCGCTCAGACTTATACTTCACAAATTACTACGGAACAAAACTCCCTTAACCAACAAAAGCTTCCGGCTACCGAAGCTCAGGTTCAAGATATCAGTAATAATCTACAATTAACTGTTAAGGTCCTTTCTCAGGAAGTTCTTTTTTCAAAACTTTTGCAACAATTAGCCACTGTTATGCCAAGTAATACGATTTTAACCGACCTTAATATCGCTCAAATTCAAGGCGGCGTTGACATAACGGCTCAGGCTACCAACTATAATACGGCCACTCAAGTACAGGTCAATCTCGCGGCACCAACTAATAAAATCTTCACCCAGGCTGACATTGAAAATATTAATTGCGTGACAGGTTCGGCCATATCCAACCCACTGACCGCTCAATATCCGTGCACCGTTACTATACGAGCCCTTTTTGCGCCAAACAATCCGTTTCTTTTTATTAATGGCAGTAATTCGTAGCTATGACTTCTAAACGCTTATACTTTATGATGTTGGGACTGATCGGGCTCCTGATTGTTGGCTTAATAGCGGGGGCCTACGGCTCTGATAAACTTTTGCAAAATCAGTCTCAGAGCCTTGTTAACGATCGTCTTCAAACGGCAGTTTTAGCCCAAGAACAAACTGAATTAGTAGAGGCTAAACAGGATATTAAAAAGTACCAAGGCTTAGCCGTTATTGCCGGAAGTGTCGTCCCGCAGGACAAAGATCAAGCTGAAACAATCCGCCAGATTGCTAATATTGCCAGTGAAAACGGCGTCACACTTGGGTCAATTACTTTGCCATCTTCATCACTGGGTCTAAGCGAAAGCGGTCAGCCAGTAACTCAATCATCTACTTCTAGTTTGCAATTATCTCAACTAACGCCAGTTGTGGGTATTCCTGGGGTTTATAGTCTGCAACTAGTCGTTGAATCGGATACTAACAGTCCAGTGCCATATAATAATTTCATCAATTTCTTAAACGATTTAGAAAATAACCGCCGGACAGCTCTGATTGATAGCATTACAATAGAACCGAATACCGTCAATCGAAATGACATAGATTTCACACTAACCTTAGATGAGTACATTAAGCCATGAAAAATAGTAACATTAATCTCAAATTAGATTTCAAGTCAGCGCCTGATCTTTTAAGCACGTTCAGTCATCGTCTAGGTCGATATACGCTTATCTTATTTCTGCTTCTGGTAACTGTAGTTTATGCCTTTGTTCTTTTAAAAATAGATAATTTAAGTAACGCTCAACCAAATAACTATCAAATTAGCTCAAAAGTTAAAAGTGTCGCAATACCCCATATAAACCCAACTACAGTCTCGCAAATTCAAAACCTCCAAAACAATAGCGTTAGCGTCCAGGCATTATTCAACCAAGCTCGAACTAATCCATTCCAAGAATAAAATTCTAAAATTTATTTATTGGATTAATTAAACACTAAACTAGCGTTGGTTGGTTTTTATCGTGTTTTGGTAGCTGCTTACCCATGTGTTGGTAACCTTTTTGGGTCACCTTTCGGCCGCGTGGTGTTCGCTCAAGTAATCCAATTTGCATTAGGTAGGGTTCGATGAAGTCCTCGATCGTACCACGCTCTTCAGTTGTCATGGCGGCTAGTGTTTCGACGCCGACTGGTCCGCCGTGATAGTTTTCGATAATAGCGCTCAGCAGCATTCTATCGACTGGATCTAGGCCCAGTTCGTCAATGTCCAATAATTGAAGGGCTTGTTGACTGGCCGCAGCATCAATAATGCCATCGCCGTTAACATCGGCATAATCACGAGCCCGTTTTAATAGCCGGTTAGCAATTCGCGGCGTTAGGCGAGCTCGAACCGCTAAAAGCTCAGCTCCTTTTTTATCAATTGGTATTCCTAAGATCTTAGCCGAACGCTCAATAATCTTACTCAGCTGCTCTACTGTATAAAACTCTAGACGATGAACGTGACCGAAGCGATCAAGAAGGGGCGCCGCCATAATGCCTGTTCTGGTTGTCGCGCCAATTAAAGTGAAGTGTGGTAGGTCTAAGCGGAGACTACGTGAACTCGGTCCTTTGCCAAGTATAATATCGAGTTTAAAGTCCTCCATAGCGATATAGAGAACTTCTTCAACCGTTCGGTGAAGTCGATGAATCTCGTCAATAAACAGAATATCACCGTCCTGTAAGTTTGTTAGCAAATGAGCTAAATCACCAGCTCGTTCTATGGCCGGACCCGAAGTAATTCTAATCTGGGCACCCATCTCGTGGGCGATAACACTCGCCATCGTCGTTTTTCCAAGACCAGGCGGACCGTATAAGAGAACATGATCCAGTGGTTCTTTCCTTTTTTGAGCTGCTTTAACAGCCAATTGAAGATTTTGTTTGAGCCAATCCTGGCCAATGTAGCTACTAAAATCGTGTGGTCGTAAGCGAGCTTCAAATGCTTCCTCAGCTGGGTTATCGACGACAACGCTCGTATGCACAACGCGTTCGATCATAGACTCATTATACCTTGACACTGCTCGATGATGTATTAAAGTTTGTTAACCCTTAAGAGCCTGCCGAATACGTTCTTCAGTTGATAAACTCGGATCAACTTGATGCAAAGCTGCTACTGCATCCTGCGGCGAATAGCCGAGGCTAGTTAGCGCTTCAACAGCCTCGTCTTGATTATCAATACCCGCACGGTTGACAATATTCTCAGCTGATTCACTGACAAGTTGACCGACTTTATCACGGAGCTCGACGACCATCTGTTCAGCAGCCCTTTTTCCGACACCTTTAGCGCTTTGTAATAATTTTACATCGCCCGAAGCAAGTGCTTCACGTACTTTTATAGCACTGCCAATATCTAAAACGGCCATAGCCACCTTTGGTCCAACATTTTTAACACTTAGAAGTTGCTCAAATAACTGCTTAGTCTCAAATGAAACAAAACCATATAAATCATGAGCTTGCTCGCGAATGTGTTCATAAATGTAGAGTCTAGACTTTTGGCCGGTAAATAAGCGACTGTGGTCTTCACTAGTTACATTCAAACTGTAGCCCACACCGTTTACGTCGATTACCACTATATCTAGCATTTTTTCGCTTATCAGTCCCTCAAGTGTGGCTATCATCTTATCTATTATCGCATAGTCTGCGAATGAGTTAGGGCAGCAGCTAGGGCATCGGCGCAGTCATCAGGTTTTGGAATTTCATTCAATTTTAAAATAATCCTGACCATTTCCTGAATTTGTTTTTTATCCGCTTTACCGTAACCTGTGATAGCCATCTTAATTTGGAGTGGTGTGTATTCAAAAATAGCAAGACCAGCTTGATGGCCACACAATAATACGACACCCCTAGCTTGGGCTACCGTCATGGCCGTCGTTACATTTCGAACAAAAAAGAGTTTCTCGACTGACATTATATCGGGTTTAGACGAGGCGATAATATTCGTTAACTCCTCATAAATTGTTTCTAAACGGACGGCATCATCTTCTTTAACTGGAGTCCGTATAACACCAGCATCGATTAACTGAACCTCTCCTTTTGCAACCTCAATAACACCAAAGCCTAAAATTCCTGTGCCAGGATCAATGCCTAAGATACGCATATGAATAGTATAGAATATCATGTATGCCCGATATCCAGCCAACTTTATATAACAATGATAGCTTCACCTTCGTGACCAGATCCGAATATTTTAACGAACTAATAGCAAAGCTGGAGCAAGCCAAAAACGGTGATCGAATAACGATCGCCACTCATGTCCTGGATGTCAACGAACCAATAATCGCCAAGTTGGTCGAGGTTTTATCAGCAGCTGCTCAACGCGGAGTTGAAATTAAGCTAGCTTTGGACGAGCGAACGTTACCGATCATGCAACGTATACCTCTCAATCGCACCAAACAAGCCCTGATTCACAAAACCAGCGACTCACTGCAGAGGCTACAGACGGCTGGTGTTTCATATGCCATTATAAACAAAACGTTTAAAAGACTAATCAATCAATACGCTGGTCGATTACACATTAAAGTGGCCACCATTAATGATGAAGTCTATATTGGCGGTTGCAATCTAGCTAGTGATTCGCAGATAGACATGATGGTCCATTGGAATGACCCGAAATTAGCCAAATGGCTTTATGAACTGATAAGTACGATGATCCAGAAGCAAAGTAGCCGGCTTAGTCTAGGCACAAAAGATCAAGAAATATTGCTTGATAAAAACACAAAGTTGCTGCTTGACGTTGGCAAACCAAAACAGTCGATTATTTATGAGCAGGCTCTATTATTAATCGATAATGCCCAAGATTGGATCGTTATGACTTGTCAGTTTTTTCCAAACAGTACTACAGCCAGGCATTTAGCTTTAGCCTATAATCGTGGTGTCGATGTCAGTCTTTATTTCAACCATCCAAGCAAACATCGACCCGGCCATAATATTCTGCATCACGTAGTACTGTTGCATGAACGGACCAGAAGACCTTCAGCCCTTTTTAAACAACAACTCAGTAAAGATTTACCATTTGTTCATGCTAAATTACTAGCAACCGAACATGGAGCCATGATCGGTAGTCATAATTATGTAGCGGCTGGCGTTAATTTCGGCACCGTTGAATTAACTTTAGTACGCTATGATAACCAGTTTGCTCGCAACTCTGTTCAGCATTTTCTTAAACAGTTGGCTAGCGCAAAAATCTAGATTTTAGCTAATACTTCTTCTGGGATATCGAAATTAACATGAGTATTCGTGACATCATCGAGTTCATCAAGCGCATCCATTAGGCGCATAATTTTACCGGCTGTTTCGTCATCGCTAATTATAACGGTATTTTTTGGTACAAAAGTTAACTCAGCATCCAAGACCTTAACATTCTTAGAAGCTAAACTATCACGTACTTTAGCAAGATCACTTGAGGCGGTATAAATAACTGACTCTTCGCCTTCTTCTTGAACATCATCGGCTCCTGCATCCAGTGCTTGCATAATCAGAGCGTCGCTTGTACCTAGTACTCGGATCATCCCTTTTTGATCAAATTGAAACGTCACCGCTCCTTTTTCGGCTAATCGCCCACCGTGCTTGGAAAAAGCCAAACGGATATCCGGATAAGTACGATTAAGATTATCAGTTGCACTTTCTACTAAAATTGCTACACCTCCAGGTCCATAGCCTTCATACATTACTTCCTGGATTTGGTTGCCACCGAGTTTACCTGCACCTCGATCAACAGAGCGTTGAATATTAGCTGTCGGCATATTGGCGGACTTAGCTTTATCAATTGCTAAACGCAAAGCGAAATTTGATTCTTGATCTGAACCGCCACGCGCTGCTAAGGCTATAGCGTTGCCCAATTTTGTAAACAATGCACCGCGAGCCGTATCCTTAATAGATTTTTGGCGTTTAATAGTTGACCACTTGCTGTGTCCAGACATTTTCTAAATTCCTTTGTAACGAGTATTACATAGAGCCACTCAATTTGTATAGTTAGGCGTAGCTCTAAACAAATAAATAAGCACCTGTAGTACTAATTTACGCAGCAACTAATAGGTACCCTAATGAGCCATTTGTACGCAGTTATTAGGAACGGTTAGAGGGCTTGCTTGTGAGTTTTTGCAGCTCATTGATAAGATTGCCAGACTCTTCTTCAGACAAAGTGTTAGTTAACTGCAGGACTTCAAGATAACCAATCATTTTTTGTGATAATCGAACCAGTTCGTCCCAGTTTGGTGTCGGCTTATGATATTCTCTTACAAAGATTATGGTCTGTTTTTTTAAGTCGTTTAGAACATCGCTATCAGCGCCAGCATTACCAAGGATCCCAGCAAAAGCGCCACCCATCCGCAATACACTAATATGCATAACTTTTTCGAAAAATGAATTCAAATCATTAGATGGAGACATCAGGTAATTATAACAAAAAGGAGCCGTTATATGGCTCTTTGATTGCAGTGTTTCACTAAATCTAAGATGTTACTGTGATAATATTTTACAAAATTAGAGGTCAATCGTGAGATCCATTGAAACTGAAACTATGTTTAGTCACCATATATAGCTATGCTGGTTAGCTACTGAAGTTCGATACGGTCACTCCGCTATTTTAATCTTTTCCCGACCAACAGGCTGGACAGCTCGCCACTTCGCTAGTTTTAGTAAAAACATGACCACGCGAGCAGATTTGCTTGTCTTCACTCAACTTTTTCGGTGCTTTGAATTGCCAGGCACTAGCCACGATTTGGCAAAGCTGTCGAAGTGATATCTTGCTGATATCCGCTCGAACACCACCTGGTTGGCTTTGACCAGGTCTGGTAATCGGTTCGAAAACGTCTGGCTCTCGCTCAGTCAGCTTTCGCACTTCTATGGCGTCGAGCGCGAAAGTAGCACTACCACGCTTTTCCATGGCGGCGAAATTTTTACCTGCTACTCTATAGGTTGCTGTTCGGAAGCTGGTCGAACGGGCAGCCGACTCGACTCCAGGTAATGCCAGGGCTATTTTCTCTAAATCTTGTGGTTTCACGATAAGGCTAGTTTACATTATTTTGGAGGGCCATCGTGGAAGCTGTAGCAACCGAAATCAGAATGGATTCAGCTATTTATATAGCTGACTGTGTGTCCCAATAAAACCGAATATGATAATTGTGTCGCCCTGGGTAGTGTATAAGGCACGTACATCTCCCGTAATATCGATACTCCTATGTCCTAAATACTTACCCTTTAGCGCATGATTCCGTAATCTTCTATTGAATGGGTTACCCTTAAACAGTTCTACACGGCCTTTGAATGCAGTCTTTATTTTAACATTCAACTTTGCATATTGTTTGTCAAAAGCTTTGGTCGTCTCGATAACCATTACAAACTATCCAAATGTGCAAACATTTCCTCGAGTGTTTCGAAAGGTCCGCTTACTTCGCCGGCTGCTATCTCTTTTTCGGCTTGCTCAATAAGCTTTTCCATCTTTTCTGTCATAGGTTCAGAAGCAGTAAAATGCACACTCCCCGTAGACGCAAGCTCATATAGATAAGCATTGAGAAGGTTACTTAAAGGTATGCCTATCTGTTTTGCGACAGCCTGAGCTTTAGCCTTCGTAGCATCATCAGTCTTAAAGTTAACGATAGCGGTTTTCATATAATCTATTGTATGTACATTAGATTATATTGTCAATAAGTAATTTAGAAATTGTATTAATTCTAGAAGTTACTGTAGTAATATACAACCAAATTGGAGGGCCATCGTGAACGCTGTAGCAACCATTACTCAGAGTAATCAGAACTTATTTATTGCTACTTTTGGCTAGGAGACTAGCCTTCAATCTGCTGCTTTCGTGCTTCGATGATCCCTCTGAGCAGCTCATCAGGAATCGGCTTGTCTGGCGTAAAGTGAATACTACCGCTCGTCTGCTCGAAAGCCGATGTGTCCACCCCAAGCCTTTCAATTAAACCGAATGGATATAAACTTAGGAAGTTCTTTTTCGCCATAATCGCCACCAGAGCCTTGCCTTTATATTTCAAACAGGGCATGGAATAACTTATTCCTTCTGTAGCACCTGGCACTAACTGACGTACAACGCCGTATATGTGCTCAATTGTTGCCTTTTCAGTGCCACTAATACTGGCAAGGTAGTCGTCTATAACTGACATGGCAATGATTATAACAAAAAGAGCCAGCTATGGCTCTGGGCAACAGTCTACAAATTTAAGGAGTTACTGTAGTAATATACAACCAAATTGGAGGGCCATCGTGGAAGCTGTAGCAACCGAGGTAATGAAGTGCGAGAGGCCATTTATTGTGGCAATAGAAACAGAATTGTCTACTGTTCACTAACGGAGCGCTTACTGCTGATTTTGTTTGCGGCGACGCCTCTTGGCCAGGGCAAACCAGAATCCTCCAACAATGACTGCGACTACAATTAGCCAGTACCATTCATTGTGAGCCGTATTATTATTTGGATTGCTATTGGTTAAAGTTATTTTTTGGGCTGTCAACTTGATGGCGGCGAAGGACAGCTCGGCAGTTCCGTCGCTGGTGCCGAGTAGCTTCACAGAAATGTTCGGCTTGGCGCTGCCACCGACGCTGTATTCGTCGGTTTCGCCAGTTCGAATCGTGACCTCACGACTGTTAGCGCCTGAGCCCAGAATGAGCGTTGCATAGTCTCCGCCAACTTTCTGGATAGAGATGTTGGTCGGCGTACCGTTAACAGCAAAACGTGCGTTTTGGCCAACTACGAGGTTTAGCTCTTGGCCAACCCCAGAGCTAAAATCCGAGTTACTATTTAACAGCACATTATTGGGGGATTGAGCAGGCTTAGTATTAGACGAGGAACCATTTGAGTTTGTTGTACCGCCGCCGTTAGTTGTGCCTTCCGATGATGAAGATGATTGAGACGGCGAGGATAATGAACGTGAAGACGATGATGAGTTGTAAGTACCGGTTTGTTGGCCGCCTGAACTTCCGGGGCTTGGGGGCGATGGCGGAGTAGGCGGGTTGTTTATAATAACCTCACCTGCTGGTGAGTAAGCAGATGTATTGCCTAGGGTGTCGCTGGTCTTTACTCTGAAATACCAGGTGCCAACCGCTAAAGTACTGGGCTGGGTGAATGAGTTGGTTGAGCTAGTGGATGACGAAACATTATTAACGAAGTTTTGATCCTGGGACCATTCCACGGTATAGGGTGTAGTAGCCAAACCTGAGCCGGAGTCGGTAGAAGCTGTCCAAGTCCAGGTAGGAGTAGTACTTGTGGTTGGGGAAGTTGTTGATGGTGTGCCGGGAACAGTCGGTGCCGTAGCGTCGACCTTAAGTGCCACACTCCCGCTATTAGCTGTGGCCCAAGCAGAAGACTCACTATTGCCATCGGTAGCTTTTACTCGCCAGTAATAGCTGCCGTCGGAAAGGGCTGAGCTTGGCGTATAGTTAACCGTACCAGGCGAAGCGAAACTGGAAGTATAATCAACAGCCGGTGAGCTAAAATCGCTATTCTGGCTAATTTGAATTTCATACTTGACTTGGTTGCTGGAAGTGTCGGCAGTCGTGAAGCTAAACGTCGGTTTGCTGCTGGCAGTCCAGTTACCGTTTGACGGACTAAGGCTAGACACGGTGGGTGGCGTAGGCGCAAGACTCGGGTCGTCGGCGGCATAAATGTTGCCACCGTTGACTGCTGCTACAAGATACTGACCAGTAGAGCTAGATGTAATGCCACCCCAACCCAGTCCGCTGGTATCGGCAGTAGAAATGTCAGTCCAGTTAGCACCGTAGTCACTGGAAGTCCAGATGTCACCACCACTGATCGCCGCCGCCATATACTGACCAGTAGAGCTAGAAACAATATTAGTCCAGTCTTGATCGGTAGTAGACCTGTCAGTCCAGTTAGCACCATAGTCGCTGGATGTCCAGATGCTACCACCTAAAGGCGCCGTTGCCAGGTATTGTCCCGTAGAACTAGACACTACAGTATACCAGCTCTGTCCAGCCGTAGCGGTATCGGTAGTAGAAATGTCAGTCCAGTCAGCACCGTAGTCACTGGAAGTCCAGATGTCACCATCTTGAACCACCGCTGCCAGATACTGGCCTGTGGAGTTGGAGGTAATGGACTGCCAGTACTGTCCAGCCGTAGCGGTATCGGTAGTAGAAATGTCAGTCCAGTCAGCACCGTAGTCACTGGAAGTCCAGATGCCGTGACCGGGGGCTACTGCCGCCAGATATTGCCCCATAGAACTAGACGCTATAGAAACCCAGTCCCGTCCAGCCGTAGCGGTATCGGTAGTAGAAATATCAGTCCAGCTAGCACCATAGTCGCTGGAAGTCCAGATGTCACCACTATTGGCTACTGCAGCCAGGTATTTATTAGTGGAGCTAGAGGCTATGTTTACCCAGTTCTTCCCGCTGGTAGCGGTATCGGTAGTACTGATGTCGGTCCAGTTAGCACCATAGTCACTGGAAGTCCAGATGTCGCCCTGGTAGGCCACCGCTGCCAGATACTGACCTGTGGAGTCGGAGGTGATTTTCTGCCAGCCTTGCCCGTGGGTAGCGGTATCAGTAGTACTGATGTCAGTCCAAGTATAGCCACCGGTAGCCATAGCGTTCGGTGCGATTATAAGGCTAGCGAATAGTATACCTAGTAAAAAGTAGCTGATCCTAGCTAGGCGTGAACGCAAGATTCGTGTCTTTATTTTCGTATGCATTTATCTCT